>NZ_CBCPJH010000023.1:0-56625 GCF_965118485.1 Psychrobacter glacincola
GGTGGTATTTAGTTGAGTTATTCAATAAGATTTTCCTCTTTTTACAACATCATTTATTGTATTAGATATATTCTACATTATAATCTAAAATGATTTGACTTATATCGTTATAGCTGCTAATTTTAAAGAGTGTTTCAACTTTAGTTAATTAAAACTATATGTGATGCTGATACGGATTTTGGCACTATATTGCATTGATCAGTATGAGTTCACGCCCTATCAATAGTTATCAAAAGGAATTGATAATGAAGTTAGCTCCTCTTTTTTCAATAGGTGCTTTAGCAGCTATTAGTCTTTTAGGTTGTTCTAATCAAGTTTCTGACCGTACTGATGCTTCCGCAACCAATTCTCAAGAAACAACAACATTACGCTTCTCACACTTTTGGCCAGCAACCTCCTCTATTAGCACAGAGGTCTTTGAGCCTTGGGCCAAACAGATAGAAGCAGATTCTAACGGCCGCCTAAAAGTGGAGTTGTATCCTTCGGCAGGTCTTGCCAAAGCAGATGTTACCTATGAATCCGCTGCTAAAGGGACGATAGATATTGGCTCACAAGCACATGGCTATACTAGCGGACGCTTTCCTTTGACCCAAATTACTGAGCTTCCTGGCTTATCAAATTCGGCCACTCAGATGGGTTGTATGCTGCAAACCTTATATGAAGATGGCACTCTTGCTAGCGAATACAAAGATTCACATCTATTGTTTATGTATGGTGCTGGACCCGGTTCACTGCATACGACCAACAAGTTAATTCGCACCCCTGAAGATATGAAGGGTATGCGTATTCGCCGTCCTTCCGCGGTCGCCGGTGACATTATTGAAAGTGCTGGTGCCTCACCGGTAGGACTACCCGCCAATGATATGTATACCTCTTTACAGCGTGGTGTTGTTGATGGACTAAGCTTTCCTTGGGAGGCAGTCACCGCCTTTAAGATTGATGAAATCACCAAATACCATACCAATATTCCTTTTTATAGTTCAGCACTTATGGTGACTATGAATAAAGAGAAATATGAAAGCTTACCTGATGATTTGAAAAAATTATTGGATAAAAACTCTGGTATGGCGCTTGCCAACAAAGTTGGTGAAGTATTCGATAAGCATGATGACATGGCCATACAAGCGGCTAGAGATAAAGGTGATGAAATCGTTGAAATTCCTGATCCACTGAATGATCCTAACTGGAAAGGACCGCTCGAAAAAGGTACCAAAAAATATCTAGCTGATGTCACTGCTCTAGGATTAGACGCAGATGGTGTTTATGCAAAAGCTAAAGCCGCCAGTGCAGCCTGTAAGGTTTAACCTAAAGGAGTTGTCACATGGCATTTTTAGTTAAAATTAGCACCCTCATCTCAAGGTTATGTCAGTTTATTGGTGGTGTCAGTCTCATTATTATTGTACTGACCACCATGCTGGATGTTGTCGCACGCTATATTTTCAAACTCACCGGTGGCGAGTTTGGATTTACGGTAAAAGGTAGCGTTGAGATTGTCTCTTATTTTATGCTCTTTGCTTTGCTGGGTGCTTTTGCCGCTTTTGTTGAGCGCTCACAAATCATCGTTGATGTATTTACTCAAAATATGTCAAAAGCTGTCAAAGGCTACATGATGGGCACCTTTATGATGGGTTTCTTTATCATCGGTATCGTATTTGCATGGGGACTTTATGAGAGTGCCTTTGATGCAATACAGTATGGCAAAGTCACTCAAGACCTTCGAATATCCATGATGCCCATCTACGCTATTAGCGCCTTCTTAAGCATTCTACTTGCCATTCGATCATTGATTGAATCCATCAATATCTTTAAAACAGGCGAGTTCTTTGACGCTGAGGAGACAGGCGCATGAGTCCAGAAATTATTGGTGCCATTGGTTTGTTATGTATGATTGCGATGGTCATGCTGCGTGTTCCTGTTGCACTTGCCATGTTAGGTGTGGGTCTGGTTGGTTTTGGTGCCGTGACAGCGCCTGTTGGTGCTGTACAGATGCTAAAAGACTTACCGGTCGATGTCTTAGCGAAATATGATTTTAGTGCCATTCCGTTATTTATACTCATGGGGGTGTTTGCCTCTCATTCAGGTATGGCAGGAAAGTTGTTTGACGCTACCCGAACCATCTTTGGCGGGGTAAGAGGCAGTTTAGGTATTGCGGGTATTGGTTCATCTGGTATTTTTGCCTCCATTTCAGGTTCATCGTTAGCAACTGCCTCGACCATGACTAAAGTGGCACTGCCACAAATGGAGAAGTATGGTTATCAACCAGGCTTTGCCTGTGGCATCCTAGCTGCAGGTGGTACTTTGGGGATTATGATTCCACCCAGTATTGCACTATTAGTCTATGCCATCTTAACCCAGCAGTCGGTCGGTGATATGTTTATCGCTGGTTTTTTACCGGGTATGTTAGGCATGGTGATGTATTCGATAACAGTCATGATTATGGTACGTTGGAAGCCACATTTAGCACAGCGCGGAGAGCCTACTTCTTGGAAACAAAAATTAATCTCTCTAACAGGTTTGATTCCTTTTAGCTTTATCTTTATTGTGATTATCGCTGGTATTTTCTTTGGGTTATTTACCCCAACAGAAGGTGCGGCAGTGGGTGCCTTTGTATCATGGGCTTATGCTTTTGCTAAAGGCATGCGCATGAAAGGGCTTAAACAGTCATTGATTGAGACACTCGCACTTTCTGCGGTAGTATTCTTTATGCTACTAGGTGCAGAAGCACTAGGCTACTTTATCTCAGTATCGCGCTTATCTTATAGTTTAGCGACATGGATTGGTACATTAGCGGTCAGCCCAATGATAGTATTGATCTGTATCTTGATCATGTACTTTCTCTTAGGGTTATTCATGGATGCCCTAGCGATGCTAGTAATTACGATTCCGGTCGTGTTCCCAATCATTGTTGCTTTGGGCTACGATCCGGTTTGGTTCGGTATCATTGCAGTATTAACGGTAGAGCTTGGACTCATTACACCGCCAATGGGGATGAATATCTTTGTGATTAAGGCGATGGCGCCGCATATTAAGCTGTCTGATATGTTCAAGGGGGTGATGCCCTTTATTGTCTCTGACTTGATCCGCTTAGTGATTTTGGTCGCGTTTCCAGCGATATCATTGGTGCTTTTGAATTAATATCAATAGTGCCAAATTGTCGAGAAAGGCTTTTATATAAGTTTATCTAAATTAGAAAACAAAAATAGCAGTTCGATTTTATAGCCATATTATCGTGATGATACTATGGCTTTTTTTACGTTTTATTGTTGGAATAATGATTATGAATATGGGGGCGTTAACATAACGGGTCTCGTTATTATGGGTAGTGATGGCTATAGTAATCTTCAAACTATTCACTCATTTATAAAAAATCGTTAAGTAGAAGAACCATGACCATTGATTTTACCAACACCCTAATTGTTGCTATATCGGCAACGGCTTTATTTGATTTGTCAGAGTCCGAAAATCATCTCCTGTCGCTATTAAAAAAGTGTCCTCATGATGCCGTGAAGGAGTTTCGAGATTATATGGCGGAGCGTGAAAATGACCCGCTGAGCATTGGCGCAGGTCATCCGCTGATCAAAGCGTTGTTGAATTTAAATGATTATTGTGACGACTGTGATGGCAAAGAATCTGGTATCGATGCGCCTTTGGTCGAGGTCGTTATTATCTCAAAAAGCAGCCCTGATACCGGCATTCAAGTGCTCAATGCAATACGTGAGCATGATCTAACTATTTCACGTTCAGCTTTTATATCAGGCAGTGCGGTTGCGCCTTATATCAAAGACTTTAATGTAGATTTATTTTTGACGACCAATCGTGAGGACGCGCAGCAGGTTGCCGATGCTAACATCTGTGCGTGTGCGATATTGGATGCCACACCCGTCAATACTTATGAGCTTGATACCAAGCAGTTGCGTATAGCTTTTGACGGTGATGCGGTATTGTTTGATGATTCAGGTGAGCTGCTTTATAAGCAAAAAGGCTTGCAGGCCTTTCATGACCGTGAAGCCGAAATGCGCGATTTGCCGATAGAAAAAGGTCCCTATGCTGAGCTATTGATTAAGCTGTCAAAAATGCAAGAGCGTCTTCCTGCAAGCTTGGATTCTTGTCCGATGAAGATAGCGTTGGTCACGGCACGTAATGCGCCAGCTGACCTGCGAGCTATCAAAACATTGCGTGATTGGGGCGTCGATCTTGATATGGCGTTTTTTTTAGGCGGACTTGAAAAGACTTCGATACTAAAAACCTTTGCCCCACATATTTTCTTTGATGATTCTGTCAAACATATCGATGCGGCGCGTGGCTTCGTACCGACGGCATTGGTACCTTATCATTCAACCTCGTTATTACATGCCAATAGTGTAATGAATGCGGATAAAGATGCGTCATCGTTATCTTTTAAACCACTTAAAAAAAAGATATTATCTGCAAGCCACTAATAGGCAATTAGTCAGATCAAAAGGATATAACAGCCGATGAAGTGGCAGCAAGTGATGACGGTGGTGATTAGCCGTATCAAACAAGTGATCGGTCTATATGTTTTTGTGCTACTGCCGATGTGGGTGATGTTTTTTCTTAATGACACCGTATTTTTTGGTTTATGGAATATCTTCGGTATCGTACCGCGAGCATTAGATATGGGCAGTATGATAGGGGTATTTGCATCATGGACAATGCATGGTAATTTCTCACATCTAGTGGGAAATTCACTGACACTCATGCAGATTTTATTCTTATTTGGCTTATTTGAGAATAATGCTTATCGTACTGTGATTAAGTTGATTGTCGCCTCAGGTATAATGACTTGGATAATAGCTTCACCGTTATCAATACATATCGGCGCCTCAGGACTGTGTTTTGCGATGCTCGGTTTCATGATAGGTGGGGCAGTATTCGCTAGGCGTTGGGGCTACTTGCTCGCTTGTATTGTGATGGGAACAGGATATTGGCTTACTATTAAACAAGGCTTGATACCACAGCAAGGGATCTCATTTGCGGCGCATTTTGGTGGTCTATGCGCCGGCTTGTTGTTGGGTGCCAATTCTAAACACGCCTATACAAAAATAAATAATCGTTATTAACTTTACTTTTCGGTAAATTTGTTCGTAGAGCCTGTTCAATAAACTATAGAGAGATTTATAAACCCGCTTATAGATAGTTTAATGACTGAGTTATTTTTTATTGATACAAACATTGATATATAGCGGGTCATTCTTTTCTAAAGGTCGCCAAGCAGTTGTTTGTTTCACATGCTCATCGATACTCAGCTTACTATCTTTTTCTTGTAGCACATAGTCGGCACGGGCAGGGGCGGCACAGTCAATCACTTGTGGTACTTGCTGCACACTTCTACGTCTTTCAAACAAATATAAATTGACCAAATAAACATCTGGGTTGCCGGCGTTAGCACGAGCGTGTCCGCTATCAGCTGCTATAAAGCGCAAAGTTTGTGGTTTAATATATGACCACGGGCGAAACCAAGTCCCTTCTTCAACTTTCTTAACGACATGAACGCCTTCTGGGAGCTTTTCAACTTGCTGACCGAACCAGCTATATTCTTGGCTTATTTGAAAGCCAAAGATACCAATAGCGCCAAACAAGGGAATAAGCCATCTTGGCGCTTTCTTACCTGCCAGTTTACTGAGGTGAGTGATGACCAGTGCTATCCCAGCTAAGCCAAATCCAGCCGCTATGGTCGCGATAAACTCAAAAAGCATAATACCTTTCCTTAACGCCATCAGCGCGTTTAATACCAATTATTAAAATAACGTGTTCAAGTTTTTTAAGCGTATTTATTATGGCAGTTATGCTCATCTTTCTCATTATTTTTACTTTAAAAAGGGATGAATAAAGCCATCATAATTGGACAAATAATATTTAAAAAATACTCTATCATCATCTTGGGATAAAAAAATCACTCACAAGCAGCTGCTGCCTGTGAGTGATATATTATCGTAAAAAAGCATGTACTTCACTTGTTCGCTTGTATAGCTTAGTGGTCGATTGCGCCGCCAGCCCCACGTGGAGAACGGACACTTTCAACCAACTCTTGGATATGAACTGGTGGTGGAGCAGTCGCATAAGATACTGCAAATGCTACGATAAAGTTAAGCAATGCACCAACCGCGCCAAATGATAGTGGCGAGATACCAAACAACCAGTACTCTTCAGTATCAGGGAAGTTTGCAGTGCCCGTAATGAAGAACCAACCTTTGAAGACAAAGATGTAAACTAAGATACTAATCAAACCCGTTAACATACCAGCGATAGCGCCAAGGTTGTTAATACGCTTAGAGAAAATACCCATCATTAATACTGGGAACAGTGATGCACCCGCAATACCAAAGGCTAATGCAACGACCTGTGCAGCAAATCCTGGTGGATTAATACCTAAGTAGGTAGCCACCACAATCGCAATCGCCATCGTGATACGAGCATATTTCAATTCTTGCGCATCAGTAATGTTTGGATTTAAGTTACGTTTGATCAAGTCATGACTGATCGCTGATGAGATGGCGAGTAGTAGACCAGCTGCCGTTGATAGCGCTGCTGCCAAACCACCGGCGGCGATAAGACCGATAACCCAACCTGGTAACTGTGCAATTTCTGGGTTAGCCAATACTAAAATATCAGCATTCACGTCAAGCTCGTTACCTGCCCAACCTCTGTCAACAAAGATGCCATCACGCTCTAAAGCATGCTCTGCTTTTGCTTTTTCGACAGCAGCCGTTGCAGCAGCCACATCACCGCCGTCAGTTGTTGCGGCAGCCAATGCTATCTCTGCTGCACCAAGCCCACTATCGGCATATAACTGAATGCGACCATCGTTATTGAGATCTTTATACTTAATAAGACCAGTATCTTCCCAAGTATTCATCCAATCTGGACGATTATCATATTCGATAGCAGGGGCGTCAACACCTTGTGGATAAATGGTATCGATTAGGTTTAAACGCGCCATAGCACCTACTGCTGGCGCAGTGAAGTATAATAGCGAGATAAAAACTAGCGTCCAACCAGCTGTCCAGCGGGCATCAGCCACTTTAGGAACCGTAAAAAAGCGAATGATAACGTGCGGTAAACCCGCAGTACCAATCATCAGTGATAAGGTAAATAGCACCATGTTTAGCTTGTTCGGTACGTCAGCGGTATAAGCGGTAAAGCCTAAGTCAACGACGATTTGATCAAGCTTAGTTAGGATAGGAATACCTGCTTCAACATGGTTTGAGAACAAGCCAAGACCTGGAATCGGGTTACCCGTCAATTCAAGTGAAATAAAGACTGCAGGAATCGTATAGGCAATCATCAGAACCACATACTGCGCAACCTGCGTGTACGTAATCCCTTTCATACCACCAAGTACGGCGTAGAAGAATACAACAACCGCAGCAATAAGCAGACCAGTCGTACTCTCAACTTCTAGGAAGCGAGAGAATGCCACACCAGCACCGGTCATCTGACCGATAACATACGTGGTTGATGCAATGATCAAACAAACGACTGCGATCATAGCAGCGGTCTTGGAATAAAAACGGTCGCCGATGAAGTCAGGAACCGTGAATTTACCGAATTTACGTAGATAAGGTGCTAGGAGCATGGCTAATAGAACATAACCGCCTGTCCAGCCCATCAAGTATGTTGATGCGGCATAACCACCTGTTGCAATAATACCTGCCATCGAGATAAATGACGCAGCACTCATCCAGTCAGCAGCTGTTGCCATACCATTCACTACTGGATGCACACCACCGCCAGCAACGTAGAACTCACTGGTCGAACCAGCACGTGCCCACCAAGCAATACCGAAGTATAAAGCGAAGGATAGACCTACAAAAATAATATTAATCGTAAATTGACTCATAGGACTATTCCTCGTCTACACCATATTGTTTATCGAGTTTATTCATGCGCCATGCATAGAAGAAGATTAAAGCGATAAAGACGATAAGCGCCCCTTGTTGTGCAAACCAAAAGCTGATATCGGTACCACCTATCTTAATACCTGACAATAATGGACGTAGTAAGATGCCAAAACCATAAGAGACTAAAGCCCAAATGACGAGGCTAATCTTAATGAGACGGAGATTGGCTTTCCAATAACCGGATGAATCGTTGTGGTTCTCCATAGGACAACTCCTTTTGCCTAACATAAAAAGAAGGTTACTAATTTAAGTCTAACAAGTCATTTTTCTTTAGCGTCTATCCTACTGTGCGATACAGCTTGATACGCTGTCTATATTACAATCATAAAATATGTATATAGGTTGCTAAAGCAAAATGACCAATCAGGATAAGTAACCCAAAATTATCAAATACATGAGCAAATTTTTCAATGCTAGCGATACCTACACCGATATTAATTTACTCGGCATTATCACCATAAATTTGCTAGATAAAAATCAATATTAATCGTTTAAATTCAACCCGCTCATTGTCTATTAACGACAATAAGAGAGAGTTTTATTAAATTTAGCAGATATAAATAAGGATATTTAATGAGGAGGGTCGGTATAGTCTGACAATCCTCTGTCTTATTATTCATATCTTCTTCCCGACGATATGGCTTTAATACTTAAAAAGTATTCATGCTAATAAGTATTGCAAGCACTTTTTATAAACTTATTAGGAATATATACAATATTGACTTAATTAACAATAAATAAATTTTATTTACTTTGTGTAACCAAATATTCGTTTCGTAGAAACTTTTACTAACTTATGTTAGCAAAACCCAGTAATTATCACACCTCTGACACAATACCATACTAACGCCTTATTTATATTAAGGATTTGCTGTAGCAGTGAGATTAATGGCTAAAATCAAAAAATGACATTTATTTTAAAAATAACGGTTATATAAATAACTTTTTTATAACAAATAAGGGTGATATGAATATAGTTTCACTATCACAAACATTAATCAGTCCTAAAAGTTTCTCATAAAATATAAATTATAATAATAATTTTATTAAATTTGGTGTTCTACTCATCAAAAGTTCATAAGTAAATAAAGTTGAAATAATGGATTGAAATAGTTAAATAACCGTCAGTCAGTTAAAATACGACCTCGTAATATGGGTGATTTTATTGCCACTTTATGGCTTGATTTTCTAATGCCGCTAGATTGAGGTTGGTGTTGAGAGAGCAAACTGTCATAAAAAGGTAAATGGTCACATCAATAAACAACATATGCTAAAGATAGAGAAAGTTAGTGAGGGGAAGATAGTATGAATGAGAGCATAGCCGGTTGGTTTAATAACATCGTCAACTATGGTGTGAGTATCATTTGGGGTAATAATGATTGGTTGATTGCTAGCAATCCATGGTACGGGCTACTGATGTTTGTGTTAATTGGTGCTGGTCTTTACTTTACCGTTGCAACGCGTTTTATTCAGTTTCGTCATTTTGGTCATATGTGGCAGTTATTACGAATCTCAAATCAAGGGCGCAAAGATGGTGGCATCAGCTCGTTTGAAGCACTAATGACTTCCCTTGCTGCGCGAGTCGGTACGGGAAATCTAGCAGGGGTGGCAATTGCTATCTATCTGGGTGGACCGGGTGCAGTATTTTGGATGTGGATGACCGCTATTGTAGGGATGTCGACCAGTTTTATTGAGTCAACCTTAGCGCAAGCTTATAAAGTGCCGCATAATGATAATGTTTATCGCGGTGGACCGGCTTACTATATCGAAAAAGGTTTGGGTAAGCGCTGGCTTGCGATATTTTTCTCGCTTTGTTTACTCGTGGCTTTTGGTTTGGCATTCAATGGCGTGCAGTCAAATACTATCGCCCAAGCGACCAATCAAGCCTTTGGTATTCCAACGTGGATGACAGGCTTGATATTGGTGGTGCTGGTTGCGCCAGTGGTCTTCGGTGGTTTGCGTTCGGTTGCGCGTATCGCGGGTAAAGTCGTGCCAGTGATGGCTATCCTCTACATCTTATTGGCTCTATATATTATCGTGACCAATTTTAGTGAGGTGCCAGCCGCGATTGCCTTGATTGTAAAATCGGCATTTGGCTTTGAGCAAGCGGCAGGCGGTGTCATTGGTTATGGTATTGCCCAAGCAATGATTAATGGTATCAAGCGCGGACTATTCTCGAACGAAGCGGGTATGGGCTCAGCGCCTAATGCCGCCGCAACGGCAAAAAGCCATCCTGACCATCCCGCAGTACAAGGTTTTATGCAGATGCTGGGTGTGTTTTTGGATACATTGGTTATCTGTACAGCGACTGCCTCAATTATTATTCTTTCTGGCGTGGTCGACCCTAGCGTCGAGCAAGAAGGGATTCAATTAACACAGTTGGCATTGTCTCAGTATGTGGGTGATATGGGCGTGATTTTCGTTGCGATTGCGATTTTCTTTTTCTCATTTACCTCTATCATCGCTAATTACAGTTATGGTGAGTCCAATCTTGAATTTATCTCAGGTGAGAAAAACGCCAAAGTAATGATTATGATCTTCCGCTTTATGGTCTTAGGCATGGTCTTTGTCGGCTCTGTTGCAAGCTTACCGGCTATTTGGAACTTTGCGGATTTATCCATGGGTTTAATGGCATTAGTCAACTTGACGGCTATTCTCATCTTGTCACCGGTAGCACTGAGAATATTACGTGACTACGAACGTCAAATCAAAGAAGGCAAAAGCGCTGATCAAATCAAATTCAATCCTGATGACTTTGTGAAATTAAAAGATGAAGCCAATCGTGATGCGTGGAAAGACTAAGCTGAACTTTTAGCGATATCGTATTTAGTATGACAATAAAAAATCGCCCTCTTGAGGGCGATTTTTTATTGCAGCTTATTTTTTAATATAACTATCCTAATATCTAAATAAAAATTTACATATTAGGATAGTTAGGACCGCCGCCGCCTTCTGGCGTTACCCAAGTGATGTTCTGTGACGGGTCTTTGATATCACAAGTTTTACAATGGACACAATTTTGTGCATTGATGACAAACTTAGCACCTTCGGCATCTTGTACAATCTCATAAACACCGGCTGGGCAGTACAAACGTGCTGGCTCAGCATAGAGTGGTAAATTGATCGAAACAGGCACTGTTGGGTCAGTTAATTTTAAATGTACTGGCTGATCTTCAGCATGGTTAGTATTTGAGATAAATACTGACGATAATTTATCAAATACCAATTTGCCATCCGGTTTTGCATAGGTTGGCTGATAAGCATGAGCCGCACGCTCAAGCTGATCATAATCTTTTTGATTATCATGGATGGTTAATGGCATTTTGCTACCCATCAGATTTTGCTCTAGAAAGGTAAAGGCGCCGCCCATCCATTGACCCATACGGTGCATCGCTGGGGCAAAGTTACGTGCTTCATAGTTATCTTGATATAACCACGACTCATTATACATGGTAGTAAAAGCTTCAACTTCGTCATGCTGACGACCCGCTTGTACTGCCTCAAAAATCGCTTCAGCAGCCAACATACCTGATTTCATTGAGGTATGCGTACCTTTAATTTTGGCAGGGTTTAAGAAGCCTGCTTCATCACCTGCTAATACGCCACCTGGGAAGGTGAATTTTGGCAATGAGTTTAAGCCACCTTTGGTCAACGCACGCGCGCCATAAGACAGACGTTTGCCGCCTTCTAAGACATTACGAATGAGAGGATGTAATTTTAGACGCTGCATCTCATCAAACGGTGACATATAAGGGTTTGAATATGATAAGTCGATGACCATACCAAAACTTACTTGGTTGTTTTCATCGAAATATAACCACCAGCCGCCAGATGAGCCAGTGTCCGTTAATGGCCAGCCTGAACCATGCATCACGACGCCTTCTTCATGTTTCTCAGGCGTCACTTCCCATAGCTCTTTTAGACCGATGCCATAATGCTGTGGATCTGAGTCTTTATCAAGATCAAAACGGCTGATTAAGCGTTTGCCCAAATGACCACGACAACCTTCGGCAAAGATAGTATATTTAGCAAGCAGCTCATAGCCTGGCTCAAAGCTAGGTTTGGCTTCGCCATTAGCGGCCACGCCCATATCGCCCGTTAATACACCTCTGACTGAACCATCATCATTATATAAGATTTCATCAGCAGGGAAGCCTGGGAACATCATGACTTCTAGCTCTTCAGCTTGTTGAGCCAACCAACGAACGACGTTGCCCAATGAGACAATGTAGTTGCCTTTATTGTGCATGCTGGCAGGAATAACTGAATCCATCAGTTTGGTGGCTCTGGTCGCTGAACCGAGCATATAAACGCGGTCTTCAATCGCAGGGACATTCAGCGGCGCGCCTTTTTCTTTCCAATCTGGGATTAATTCATCTAAAGCGCGTGTCTCCATGACTGCACCCGATAGCGTATGCGCGCCAAACTCTGAGCCTTTTTCGACCACACACACCATAAACTCATCATTACCGGCCGCAATAGCAAGCTGGCGCAGACGGATAGCTGCTGACAGACCGGCAGGTCCGCCACCAACGATGATGACATCAAATTCCATTGATTCGCGTTCAACTTCAGGCTCTGCTGCGACAGTTTCAACCACAGGTTCTGGAGCAGTTTCGACCACTGGTGTTTCGACGACTAGCGTTTCAGTCGCAGGTGTATCTACAGCAACTTCTAGCACTTCGGCGGCTGTTTCTGGTGAGACAACGGCTGTGTCTGCTGTCTCAAGTTTTGCTGTTTCTGTCATGGCTGGTGTGTTCGTATTTACAGTATCATTATCTATAACTGGTGTTTGATTGTCTTGCTCTTGCATACCTACTCCTAAACTTTTAGTGGCTTATCTCAGGGCATCATTAGCTTAACAATTGAATAATAAGGCTTGCAGCGCTAACTTTACTCAGACATATGGCTGCCCGATAAAAAGGGTTTTTCCGGTATCAGTTGATTACGTTATAGTGAAAACATTTGATTAAGAAATCTGAATGCATAACGTAGAATGTGCCGTTAATACAACACCCACTAGACTATTTCAAATAAAAAATCGTTACTCATTATAAAAGAAAAGTCCTACAAACACGATACGCATTTCATAGCATCAGTGTTAAGGTAAGATTAAGGCTGTGGGGGTATAATGACGATATACTCTTATCATACCCGAAACTAAAATTTATAGTAATAACAGATTTGCCAAACTTTGATTACTAAGTAAAGGATTTTACGATGATAAGTAATAATAAAGCCATCGATACCATGACCGTAAAAGATGTGAAGGCGGCAGAGAGCAAGGCATCAGAGACAGATACTATAGATAGCTTGAGCCAGTATCTAAAGTCTGAAGCAGGAACCCGCGAAGGACGTGCCATACCACCTTTAGAAAATTGGCATCCAGAGCAGACTACTGATATGGATTTGGTCATTAAAGCGAATGGTGAATGGTGGCATGAAGGTGGGTATATGACTAGAGAGTCATTAGTCAGCTTGTTTGCTACCATCTTATGGAAAGAAGAGAATAACGGCACCGTTGAGTATTTTTTAAAGACGCCCGTGCAAAAACTTCGTATTCATGTCGAAGATGCGCCACTTCTGATTAATGATGTCGGTATTGTCAATGAAGGCAATGAGAACTGGCTGGAATTTACCACCACAACGGGTGATGTTGTCCGTTTAGATGATGAGCATCCGATTACGTTACGTAGCTACACTTCTAAAAATAAAGAAGATATCACTGACAACAATAACCGAGAAGAAGCAAGTCAGTATGTAACAGCAGCGGCACAAATACGTCCTTATATGGAAGTTCGTAATAATCTGACAGCGCTTATCGGTCGTAATGCTTTTTATCATTTAACTGAAATTGGTGAATTGACAGAGCACGATGGTGAGACGATACTAACCTTACAAAGTGGTGGTAAATCTTATGAGCTATCAATGCCAGTTGGTTGAAAATAAGCGTTTGCTCATTAAAGCTATCTATCTAAGCTTTTATATTCCAATTTTAGTATTTGTTGCTAGTGATTAAATAAATAACAACGTTAGCAATAGTATGAGTAGGACAATATTTATATGAAAACGGCGGTAAAATAAAAATGAAAATTGCCGCAAATACAGCCACCAGTAGGATCCACAGCAGCTCAATATTTTCTGATAACGATACTATAGAAAAAGCGATGGTCAATAGTGATAGGTTGAATCATATCGCTAATAAAGACCATAATGCTCCCATTGGTTTATTCGATTCTGGCATCGGTGGACTGTCCGTTTATCTGCATTTAGCCCAGCAGCTGCCGCATGAGCGTTATATTTATTATGCAGATACTTTGCACGTGCCTTATGGCAATCGCGATAGTGAAGATATCAAGGCATTGACGTTGACGGCAGTAGAGTGGCTGTATCAGCAAGGTTGCAAGCTGATTGTTATTGCTTGTAATAGCGCGTCTGCCCATGCGTTAGAAATAGCAAGGCAACATTATCCGCAGCTACCTATTGTTGGTTTAGTGCCTGCAGTAAAGCCCGCGGTACTTGCAAGTAAAAGTGGTCATGTTGCGGTACTAGCAACCAAAGCGACCTTAAACGGTACGCTACTTGACGATGTGATTGCGACTGTTGCTAGCCCTAGCGGGACTACAGTGACCAAATATTTTGACCCGCAACTGGTGCCTTGGGTAGAATTGGGTATGCCGGATAATAGTGAAACGGCTCAAAATCTGCGACAGCAATTACAGCTGTTTGCAAAGGATGGGATAGATCAGCTGGTACTAGGGTGCACGCATTATCCATTTTTTAAAGATTTTGTGCAGCAAGAGATTGAAGCGCAAAAATTGTCAATGCAGGTGGTTGATTCAGGTCAGGCAATTGCAGAGCGTGTTAAACAGTTATTAATAACTAATCAGCTATCTGCAAAGACTCATGCTAGCTTAGATAACAATGAATTAGAGACGAATGCAATTGCTAAAAATGTTAGACAACCATTAGTTTTTTATGCGACTAAATATGATACAAGCTTAGATATGCTGCTACCACGCTTACTTGGTAAGCATACTCCTTTACGATACTATTCTTACCCTGATTGCTAATATTGCTTGCTTATAGGTTAATATTGGCGTAACTGTTATAATCCCGCAATATAACAGTGGCATTAGATAAAAATTGAACGTATTCTAGCAATATTATGCTAGGATTATATTTACTAAAAAGAATATTGATGTCGCATTTTGTTATACTTCTTTGAACACTTACTTTTTGTGATCAGCTAACTAAGATTAGAGGTGATTGTGCCGAACCGTCGCTACCACATTCATGTTATATGTGCTGACAACGACCAGTTGCTGGTATTAGATAGTATTGCGGTATTTTTTCAAGCGCGTGCCTTTTTAACTTATGATGTGTCTAGCAAATTACCCAAAGCTTCATTATATGGGCGCCAATGTATTGATAGCTGTGATTATGCTTTGATGGTGATTGGCGATAGTTACGGTACCAAGCAAAATACGGGTGTGAGCCAAATGCATTTAAGCTATCTCAATGCCAAGGCAAAACTAAAGCCTTTATTAATACTGGTAAAAAAACATCATAACGATGCTAATATCAGTCGGCAGCTGCAAGAATTTAGCAGTATGGTGACCTCAAAAGCAGATAAGATTTTTTATTACGAAACAGAAAATGACATCGAGCAATTACTGATTCAAGCGTACTATAAAATGGTTGCTAGTAACCAAGTAGGTGCTGGATGGGTAAGAGTAGATGATGAGGTGTTGAAGGCTAGCAAGCTATCAGTGTCTGATACGGCTAATTTATCCAGTAGTAAAACCACCAAGCAAGAAAATCCCACTTTGCCCGCTCAACTGATGGATGATAACGTCAGTAAGAAAATCGTCTTGACCGACACCTTTGAGATTAATTATAAAGCCCAAGCTTATGAGGGTGGTAATTTGACTGATTTGACAAGACCTATGGTTTTGTCATGGCAAGAGGTGTTAATTACGCTGATAAAAATGCCAGCTACCTTTTCAAGCTATGGCTTACAAAGCGGCATCAACCGTTTGATCAGTACTCGAGCTGAGATTGATATCAAGCGTGAGATGCCAAATGTTCATGCTGTCGCCCGATGCCAAATCTCGCAAGATGATCTCAATCATCTACAGCAGCAGTTGGTGGCTGCTAACTGGATACAACTGGCTACCTATGGCACCAGAGTAACGCAAGAGCTTTGGAAATTGACGTTTTATGCAAAAAGCTTGCTTGCTACTAAAAAATCAGTGACAGAAATCCCCTCTACGCTGACGTCAAACGGCTAAATATTAGCAACCTTTATAATTACGATTTATCTTTATTTTCAATCTTAAAGTTGCTTATAAAATCATACCTTATAAGCATGATTCTGCGTATGGCTACGTTTTGTAATACAAAGTATACGTCGTACTGGTTGTGCATATCTTTAATACTCGTAATAATAACTACAACAAACACATAATAATACCGAGTAATTAAGGAGAGCAAACAATGAGTAATTCTAAAAATGATGCGTTAAAAAGTGAATTAGAGAGCTTAGAGAAAGCCATGCATGATGCTAGCCAGTTTCATACACTAGAAGAGCAGGTCGCGGATATGAAGCGCCGCGGTATCGACCCTACCAAAGCTTACAAAGATTTAGATAGAAAGGAAGA
This sequence comes from Psychrobacter glacincola, assembly GCF_965118485.1. Lineage (GTDB taxonomy): Bacteria > Pseudomonadota > Gammaproteobacteria > Pseudomonadales > Moraxellaceae > Psychrobacter > Psychrobacter glacincola_D. The sequence goes on from NZ_CBCPJH010000023.1 coordinate 16,586, forward strand.
GAGTGCTGATTGGGGGGATGCGACGTGGAAAGAAAACGGCAAGTGGGAACCGAAAACCCCTGCTGATTTGGATGATAAAGCGCGTGAAAACTGGGATGGTGAAAATGGTAAACCGAACCCACCACCCATTGTTTAATGTTTAAATCTGAAGTCACTTATATGATTAAAGATATTATGTAAACTGTATCAATTCATAAAGAGTTATAGAGCTGACATGATAAAAAAGCCACGCTATTTAGCGTGGCTTTTTTATTTTTAGTAATAACTTAACGATATTACCTAATTAAGAGCCTTCATCGATACGTACTAGCTTTATAGCACCATCAGCACCCGTCACACGGCGATATCGCGTTGTGCTCGAGCTTGATGGGCTGATTACTGTAGGCTGCGCGTAACTGTTAGGCGTAGTGGTTTGTTGTTGAATCAATTGTCCCATACGATCAGCAGACGCTGGATTCAAAGGACGACTACTTACTGGCTGTTTATATTGATTGCCATATGAGTTACTAGGAGCGGCATTACCAACGATGGTACGATAAAATTTCTGTCCTGCGCGTCCATCAGCTGGAAAAATACCACGGCTAGACTGGTATTGCTGAATCGCAGTACGAGTACTATCACCGATGATGCCATCGACTGCACCGATATCATACCCTGCATTTAATAACGCTTGCTGAATCGCTCTGGATTCTTGGCGACCAATACCAGGGTCGTCGGTTGGCCAAGCTGTGATAAAGTCAGTTTTACTGCTGTCCTCGCGAGTAATCAGATCTGATAAATGAGCAATCGCTAGTGCATAGCTTTCTGATGCATTGTAGGAATAAAACGTATCGAAGTTTTTACCCACCAAGAATGCAGGGCCGTTTTTACCAGCGGGCAATAATAATCCAGCACTATTCAAGTCAGAAGGAAGTGGGCTACCATTAGCAAGGGTTAAACCTTGATTGCGCCAGTGGCTGATTGATTTTTTATCTTTACGATTAGAGGCAGCCCAAAATCCACTAGGCAGTTTCACTTCATAACCCCATGGCTCACCTGAACGATAGCCACGTTTATCTAAGAAGTTCGCGGTAGAGGCGAGCGCATCAGGAACACTATTCACTAAATCACGGCGACCGTCACCATCGAAATCCACTGCTAATTCTAAAAAGGTGCTGGGCATAAACTGTGTCTGACCAAAGGCACCTGCCCATGACCCTGTCATATCATTTGGAGCAATATCACCGTTTTGAACGATTTTTAGGGCGTTAGCGTATTCACCTTGGAAATAGCTTTGACGGCGATCAAAACAGGACAAAGTTGCTAAAGATTCGAATAAAGGTTTTTTGCCTAGTGTTTGCCCAAAGTTAGATTCCACGCCCCAAACACCTAATACGTGTTCGGCTTTGACGCCATACCGCGATTCAATTTTGCGCAATGTATCTGCCCATTGACGCTTGGCACGGATACCATCTTCTACTCGTTCAGTGTCAACGAGTGAAGATAAATAATCCCAGACATCCTTTTGAAATTCAGGCTGATAGTTGAGCGACTGAATCACACTCGGGTCAGGCTGAGAAGGGCGATAATTATTAAAAGTATAGCTATCAACACCGCGGAATTTGCTAGAGTTTTTTAGTCCATCTAGACACTGCTGAAACTGAGCGTTAGACAAATTTGGTGCGTCTGGCTTGGCAGCTTGAGCAGTGCTGGCAAAGCTTAAACCAATAGCCGCAGTCAATAAAGATAAAGTGGACAAACGAGTCAAGCGCATGAAAATATCCTATAAACGTCGAGATAGTCATTGAGAGGTAGAAGAAAGCAATAAAGCCAGTATTGACTTAGAGTAACCAATCTACATAATAAAGAAAAGGTATCGAAGTACTCAGTTACTATAAATGGACGATGGCGTGAGGTTGGGAGAGGGTTTGAAATTACTAGGATATAAGTGGAGTATCAAATCATTATGTTTATTTCTGACCTAATAACCAAACAGGCTCTGTTACTGCCATCTCTGGTGCGGCATTCAGAGTTGATGGTTCTTCCTCAAGCTTATTCATTTGATAGTCATTGCCATAGTACTGCTGGACTTGTTCCTGACTGATTGAAAAGGGCGGTCCTGATCGTTCATTTTGATCGTAATTGAGGGTTAGCAATAGCTGAGAAGCGTTGCAACTGAGCGTACGTATTTTCTCGCTATATTGTGGGCGCAACTCTGCTGGCATGGCAATCAATGCCGCTCTATCATATACTGCATCAACGTGACCTATATCATCGGCTGATAGTGTAAAGATGTTAGCAACCCATAAGTCTATAGTTCGACCTGCAATCTCGCCTTGATAGCATTTGATATCTGTCTGTTTACTATGTTCAATGACCGTATACGAGATAGCTTGCTCAATGAAAAATTCTTGTGCTGCTGACTCAACCAATTCAATACCAACCACGTCAAAACCTTGATGGGCTAGCCATACCATATCAATTGATTTACCGCATAAAGGAACAAAAATACGGCTACCGACGGACAAGTTTAACTCAGAAAAATATTTTACTAATAGCGGATTAACTTGAGATTGATTAAAGCCGATACGTTTTTCTTGCCAACGTGTTTGCCAAAATTCAGGGTTCATTGTTCTAGCCTTTGTTTATAAGAATTTATTTTATCGGTTATTTTTAACTCATTATCATAACGTTTTCTTTAATGTTATCAAGGGCAATGCTATCAAAGCCATTAAAAAGCCAAACGCTCATAGAAGAGTGTTTGGCTTTTATTAGATTACACACTTATTTTTGAATTCAAAGACTCATTACTAGGCAAGCTGCGATTTAGCTCACCATATACTGGCTGAATTCTTTACGCAGTTTGGCAAGTTTTGGTGGTATGGCAAAGTTGCAATAGGCTTGGCCTGGATTGCGATTAAAAAAGTCTTGATGAGCTTCTTCAGCGATATAAAATTCAACCGCAGGATGCACTTCAGTAACGATGTTGAGACCCATATCACGTAGCTTATTAATAGTACGGTCGATGGTTGGTTTTTGATTGTCGTCGGTGTAATAGACGACGCTGCGATATTGGCTGCCGACATCGTTACCTTGACGGTCTTTAGTTGTAGGATCATGGGTGCCAAAGAATACATCAAGCAATACTTCTAAGGGTAGAACAGACTCATCAAAGGTGATATTAATCACTTCGACGTGTCCAGTATTACCGCCACAGACGGCTTGATAGTTAGCAGTAGTAGCTTCGCCACCCATATAACCTGATACGACAGACTGAACGCCTTTCAAAGATAAAAAAACAGATTCGGTGCACCAAAAACAGCCACCGCCTAATATAATATTTTGCATAAATCTTCCTATTGTTATAAGTGTTAAAGATTAGAAATGAATAGATTTTAATACGATGTATTTAGCTTATCAGTCGAGAAGCTAGCTATTAGTAACAAACAGTAATGTTATAATGTGCTTTTGCTATTCTTATTAATTTTCTATAAATATCGTCAAAATAAATAGTATCAAAGAAACCGCTAAATACTTTTAATCTAAGTTCTACTATCCAAAAATGAGTCTTACCATGAGCCAATCTAAGCCTGCTACTTTTAATAATAAAATTATTAAACATGACACCCTTTTTACCACGCCACTCGATAAGGCGGCGCGCTTCTCTTTTGATGAGCAAGTGGTGGCTTGTTTTCCCGATATGATTCGTCGCAGTGTTCCCGGTTATGGTCAGGTGCTAGCGATGCTGCCGATATTTGCTCGTCGTCACTGTAAATATCGCCAACAGAGTGATAATGGTCAGCGTGTGAGCCGTATTTACGATTTGGGCTGCTCGCTTGGTGCGGCAAGTATGACCTTAGCTGGCGAATTTGAGCCGCAAGATTTGCAAATCAAAGCGATTGATATTTCACCGGCGATGACTACTGAAGCGACTACTTTACTGAATGATAATTATCCTGAGCACGATATAGAAGTCATCACTGCGGACATTCGCGATGTAGAGCTTGAGCCATGCGATATGGTGATTTTAAATTTAACATTACAGTTTTTGCCAGCAGCCGATCGGGTGGCGGTATTAGATAAGATTTATGCGGCATTAAGCGAAGGCGGCATATTAGTATTGACTGAAAAGACGCATGCGTTTGATGAGCAGTACGATGCGTGGTTGGTCGAGCGTTATTACGATTTTAAACGTGCTAACGGCTATACCGAGATGGAAATTAGCGGCAAGCGTAATGCATTAGAGAATGTCCTTATTACCGATACTTTAGACGAGCATCACGCGCGTTTGGCACAAGTTGGTTTCGAGCGTCATCTGACTTGGTTTCAGTTCTTAAATTTTGTCTCTATTGTGGCGTTTAAATAATATTTACGCGACATATAAATAACGCTGAGCTTTTTAAAAAACATCTTTCACACTATCTTTGATTAATACGGTAATCCGCTTTTATGCTTAACGACACTATTCTCCACGCTGAACGTGAACTGTATTTAACCTTGTTGACGTTGGCGCAGCAGCAGCCAATGGCTTATGAGTGGCTAAAACAATTACCAACGTGGTTAAATGATATAAAAGACAAAGCCAACTATGCCCATGCGCCTGCTTATCAAGCGTCGGTCGCGCGATTGCCAAAGCTAGCCGTCGATAATGCGCAATTAGATAGCGATATATTGAAGATTAATGCTCAGTTGAGTGACTCTGAGCGTAAACAAGCAACTGCCTTATTAAAGCAATTGATGCCGTGGCGTAAAGGACCTTTTCAAATTGGTAAAAACGAGAGTAATCCGATATTTATCGATACTGAATGGCATAGTGATTGGAAGTGGCAACGAGTTGCGCCGCATTTGGGCAATTTAAAAGGACGTCGCGTTCTAGATGTAGGCGGCGGTTCTGGTTATCACGGCTGGCGTATGGCAGGCGCAGGAGCGGATACGGTTATTATTATTGATCCATCGTGCTTGTTTTATCATCAGTTTATGGCGATTCGTCATTTTGTGGGAGCGGCAGATAGCTATCGTACCCATTATATTCCGGTGCCACTGGAAGCTTTACCTGAAAATAGCCAGTTATTTGATACTGTGTTTAGTATGGGCGTCCTCTATCATCGTCAGTCGCCCTTTGAGCATTTACAACAGCTTAAAGGACAATTAGTCAAAGGTGGCGAGCTGGTGCTTGAAACTTTGGTCATTGAAGGCGATGCCAATACTGTACTGGTGCCGCATGACCGTTATGCTCAGATGAATAACGTGTATTTTTTACCGTCGGTAGCGGCATTAATTGGTTGGCTAGAGAAGGCTGGATTTACAGAAGTGCGCTGCGTCGATGTGGCAGTGACCTCGACCGATGAGCAGCGTAAAACGGAATGGATGAACTACCATTCATTAGCAGACTTTTTAGATTCTACTGATGCAACGAAGACCATTGAAGGTTATCCTGCACCGATGCGTGCCACGATTATTGCAAAAAAATAGCATTTATGACGGCAAGCGGTCATAAAAACAAGGAGAAGAGATTATGAAAATATCGCCTACTATGATTATGATTGCTGTCAGTTTGTTACCACTACCTACAATGGCGTATGATGCTTATGGCACGCCGTTTGATGGCTGGGGTTTTGTCAAAGACGATTGGCAACTGGTCTGTGATAATACTTTGACTTGCCGAGCAGCAGGTTATGCAGATGAAAGCTTGGTATCTGAAGAAATACTGTCAGCCAGTATATTGTTGACGATCGTAGCTGGTGAAAAGCTGCCTAGTGCAGAAGTTATTTTGAGTAGCGAGGAATATGATGAGCAAGAAAAATTGGTGAGTGATCAATTATCAAAAAATACTGATAAAGTTGATTTGCTATTAAATGATAAGTCTTATGGTATGGTGCAGTTTTCATCTGACGGCAGACGGCAGTTAAGTCGTGCTCAAATACAGCAACTGCTCAAAATTGCTAAACAGAATACCAAAATACAGTTCACATCAGGAATTTACAAATGGCAAGTATCAGACAAAGGATTGGCGGCGATATTGCTAAAACTTGACGAAGTACAAGGTCGCGTTGGTACATCGCTCGCATTTATCAGTAAAAATAACCCCAGTCGACAAATACTTAAAAAAGCACTGAAAATACCTATTGTTAAAAAAGACTATGGCTATCTAGACGATGCCGCGCTAAAAGAAGGTAAGCAAGTGCTCGATCCGAAAAAACTGGCGTACTTCCAAGCAAATATAAGTCGTTGGATTGATATTGATTCTGAGCAGTTTATAGGCTCTGAAGCTAATACCAGTGATTGTGAGCTTATAAATCCTAAAAGTGAGTCTTCTATTAACCTAGAAAAATATTCTGGTGATAATATTAATTGGGAGTTCATACCCGTAGATGCTAAGCATACGCTTGCTAGCCATCTATGCTGGCAAGGTGCTTATAATATGGGCGCAGGGTATTGGCTAATTAATCATGATAAACCAAGCCAAATCAAGCTAATCACCACGTCAGGCAGTGATTACTCTGATGGTGAAATCTACGCTATTCATAAGGATAGAGGAGTAGGTGACTGCTGGAATAGCAAAACATGGGTATGGAATGGCAAAAACTTTGCAATGACGGAAGATTCCAGTACAGGAATGTGCCGAGGCTTCGCCGGTGGCGCATGGAATTTACCAACTTACACCAGTGAAGTCATAAGAAGTAATAGTCAGGCTACCAATGGCGACGTTACTAAGTAATATTTTGATAAAAAATCGCATCGATAACGATACGGACGATTTCGAAGCTGAGCGATCTATGTCAGTAAGGTTATCATCGTCGGTAATGCTATCAATAAGGGTTCATAGGCTAACCTAGATGAACCATTTGTTAAATGCTACTTCTAATAAAATCTTTAATATAAAACCAATAAAACCAGCGCCAAGTGCCAAAAACATCCAAAAAGTACCTGCGCGACCGGCCCCAGATTGTTTAGATAAGTCCCAAATAATAAAGAATAAAAAGGCAATAAAAACGGGCAATAAAATATAAAGTCCCCAACTGGTGACGGTACTAGCAGCAATGGCAAACATGGTTTTATCCTGTATATAAAATGGTGAATTACCAAGTTCTCTATTATTTATTGTTATAGCTTTTAATAAAACACTTATAAATGCTTGAATAGGACTTCAAAAGTCACGATATGTAGAGAAGTAGGCAATAGATAGGGTTATTATAACGCGGAATAGAGTGGGTATAAATGTTTCGCAAACCTTAAGCAACAGGAACGCTACAATAGCTCTGACCCGAAAGTCATTTGGCGCTTATAATAGTCACAAAAAACAGTCATCAAATAAAAGTCGTACCCATTAACTATAATAGTTAGCATTTTATGGGTATTTTTGGTTCAAATAGTGCAATAGCCTGTAAAGGTTGTTATATTTATAGGTTACTTGTCTTTTCGTCTTATTTTATATTCCATCAATTTTTTGTTTATTTATCTGAGTTTATAGTCCTATGTCACAAGCCCAAATCGATACGCTCGCCTCACTGTTTGACAGTGCGATTCAAGTCCTAAAAACTGACGGCGAACTACCGGCTGATTGGCAGAATAACAGCCAAATTACGCGTACTAAAGATGCCAGCCATGGTGACTTTGCAAGCAATATCGCCCTGACCGCTGCCAAAGCAGCAAAAGTCAATCCACGTCAAGTAGCTGAAAAAATAGTTAATGCTTTGCCTGAAAATCAAGATATCCGCCAAGTAGAAATCGCGGGTCCAGGATTTATCAATGTATTCTTAAATAGCGACGCCAAGTTTGCCGTTTTAGATGATATTTTTAATCTGCAAGAAAGCTTTGGTTTAAGTAAGCAGTTTGATGGGCAAAAAATACAGGTTGAGTTTGTATCAGCCAATCCAACCTCAAGCTTACATGTTGGGCATGGACGCGGTGCTGCATTGGGTATGAGCGTATCAAACTTGCTTGAAGCGATTGGCTATGACGTCACGCGTGAATATTACGTCAACGATGCTGGTCGGCAGATGGATATCTTAGCCACCAGTACTTATTTGCGTTATCTAGAACTCAATAACGAAGCGGTTATCTTCCCGTCGAACGCCTATGTCGGTGATTACGTCCGCGATATCGCAGAAACGTTAAAAGCGCAGCATGGTGATAGCTACGTACATAGCTTCGCAGAAGTTGCTAAAAACGTACCAGAAGATGCGCAATATGAGATAAATGCTGAAGGCGAAAAAGTACTGTTATCAGGAGATAAAGAAGCCCATATCGATGGTCTGATTGCCAATAGTAAAGCCTTGCTAGGTGACGACTATGAGTTGTTTTTAAATGCAGCATTGAATAGTATTTTGGCAGATATCAAAGATGACCTAAATGACTTCGGTGTAAGTTACGAGTGCTGGTTTAGCGAAAAATCAATCGATAGTGAGATTGAGCCAGTCTTGCAGATTTTAGATGACAAAGGCTATCTTTACGAAAAAGACGGTAATATTTGGTTCAAATCGACTGACTTTGGTGATGAAAAAGACCGTGTCGTACGCCGTGCTAATGGTCAATCTACTTATTTTGCTTCTGATATCGCCTATCATAAAAATAAATTTGATCGTGGTTTTGATAAAGTGGTGAACGTTTGGGGTGCCGACCACCATGGCTATGTGCCACGGGTAAAAGCGGCATTGACGGCACTTGGTATCGATGCTGAGCGTCTAGATGTGGTGCTCGTACAGTTTGTTGCCTTATGGCGCGGTAGCGAAAAAGTGCAGATGTCGTCGCGTTCTGGCAAGTTTGTCACTTTACGTGAGCTACGTCATGAAGTGGGTAACGATGCAGCGCGCTTTTATTATGTCGCACGTAAGCCTGAAGTGCACGTTGATTTTGATTTAGAGCTGGCAAAATCTCAAAGTAAAGACAACTTGGTGTATTACATTCAATATGCGCATGCCCGTGTTTGTCGTGTATTAGAAAAACTACAAGCGAGCGGTTTGAGCGTGGATGATGCGATTGGTGCTGCGCAGCAAGAGCTACTTATTGCGCCAAATGAAGAGGAGCTGATTAAGCTGCTTGCTGCTTATCCGGCTACCTTACTACGTGCCGCGACCGGTTATGAGCCGCATATCTTGACCAATTACCTAAAAGAATTGGCGGCGTTATTTCATGGCTGGTATGACAGCAATCGTATCCTGCCAGTGAGCTTAACATCAGGTGAGACACCGAGCGTAGATGAGATGGCTATGATGCAAGCTCGTTTACGCTTGTCTAAAGCAGTACGTCAGGTATTGAGCAATGGGCTTGGTTTATTAGGCTTGTCTGCACCGTCTAGCATGTAATATAAAGCTGGCAACCGATAGTAATAATTCGATAATGATAGATAGATTCCGTAGGGAGAATGCGATCCATGTTAGCCAAAAAACCAAGAGGTGCCACTGAAAAGCGCAAAAAAAGTAGTGCGTCAGGCTTATTATGGATGTTTGTTGGCGCAGTATTGACGCTGATGATTGGGGTGTTCTTATACCTATCACCATGGTTTAATTTTAGTCCTACTGGTAGTGCTGCAGATCCCAATAAGCAAATACAGCAAAGAGTGGATCCTGATGCCGATAATAGCGATTACGAGTTCTATGACATTTTACCCAATCAAGAGATGGCAACCATCCCTGATGAAGAGTTTGACAAGACTGATAGCGATCAATTGGGTCAAATTACAAACTTTGAACCCGATGTGATTGTCAATCAGGTTGACGGTGACGCGCCGAGTGGTAACGATGGTGCAGGTAATATCTCTGAAGGTAGCAATAGCGAGCCAAATACTGGTGAAGCCACCGGTAATGATGACATTGTTGTCGTTGAAGAAGACTCGACCTATGATGGAGCGCCAGCAACGGGTAATACTGGTACAAGTGCAAATAAACCCAACACTGGTACAGCTAATGTTCAAGCGGCCAAACCTGCTGCAACTTATATTTTGCAAATCAATAGCTTTGGCGATGCTGATGAAGCCGATCGTCGCCGTGCACAAGTATTGATGGCGGGTGTTGACGCCAAGGTCGTCAAAAATACTACCAATAATGGCTTGCCTATCTATCAGGTTATCTCACGCCCGATGAATAGTCGCCAAGCGGTAGCTACTGCTCAGCAGCGCCTGCAAAATAACGGTATTGATTCTATTATCGTTGAACAGCGTCGTTAGTTTTAAATTGATTTATTGTCTATAAAAAAGCGTCAAAATGGCGCTTTTTTTATACGTTTTTTTTGCTAATAGTAGGGTATTTTTTTAAGCTCAATCCACTATATCAAGCTTTTTCAAACGCCATTTTATTAAAAATTTAAAGAAGAGTATTGCTATGACGGTATCTGATTCAGCAGTAGGTAAGCCAACGCCGATTAAAAGATTTTTCCAAAAATACTTTATTGATGCTTTTACTGGCATGGCATTGGGGCTATTTGTTACCTTAATTGCCGGTCTGATTATCTCGCAAATCGGTGGCTGGTTAAATATACCAGCATTGATTGCGGTTGGTAAACTGGCATCAGTGCTCATGGGCGCGGGTATCGGCGTCGGCATTGCCTATTATTTAAAAGCACCAACATTAGTGATGCTCAGCTGCTTGGTCGCAGGAATGCTAGGCGCACATTCTGAAGCTTTGATGGCAGGTAATCTGTTTATCGCGCAAGAAGCTGGTCCTGCCACCTTTGTTGCGCTACCGGGTAATCCGATTGGGGCATATTTGACCTCCGTTTTTGCTTATCGAGCCGGCACGTGGGTCGCTGGCAAGACCAAGCTTGATATTTTGTTGGTGCCGCTGATGGTTTGTAGCGTGGCATTGGTCGTGTGTATGCTATTAAATCCACCAGTCGTCGCAGCGGTAAATGCAATTGGTCAAGGTATTCAAGCAGCAACGACCCTTCAGCCATTATTGATGGGTATTGTGATTGCGGTAGTGGTAGGTATATTGCTCACTATGCCGACATCTAGTGCGGCGATTTGTATTGCCATTGGACTCGGTGGTCTAGCGGGTGGTGCTGCCGTGGTCGGTTGTGCGGCACATATGATTGGCTTTGCTGTTGCCAGTTATAAGGATAATGGTTTTAGTGGGGTCATCTCTCAAGGGCTAGGGACGAGCATGCTACAAATCCCTAATGTGCTCAAAAAGCCGGTGATTTTATTACCGGCAGTCATTGCTAGCGCTATTGTCGGTCCCATAGCGACAGTCGTGTTCAAACTAGCTTGTACGGCGACAGGAGCCGGTATGGGAACGGCAGGGCTAGTAGGCGTATTCGGCGTTATTGAAGCCTCGCAAGCACTTATGAGTCCCGTACAGTTATGGACGGCAATTATATTATTGATGTTTGTACTACCAGCGGTGATTGCAGGAGCAGTCGCCCATATCATGCGCCGTATGGGCTGGCTGGTTGATGGTGATATGAAATTACCTTAATAGCTAAAATGTTATAACGATAGAGACAACAAAGCCTAGCAATTGCTAGGCTTTTACACAAATAAATATGACGACTATAAGATCAGTTTACGCCGATTCATTGACGATTTTTTTACTACCTTTATGCTTCTTGCTACCTTTTAATTGACGAGTCAGCTTCGTAATATCATTCAATACTTTACTATAGCGTGCTGGGAAAACCCGTTGAACCGCATCAATCATCTTAGCATCATTACCGATCAAGCAGCGCGGCTGATTGGTTGCCGCTGCTGCCAAAATGACCCACGCCGCATCATTGGCATCGAACTTCAAGAATTTATTAAAACTTCTGATGGCGTTAGGACCAGCACGCATACCGATATCACTAATACTCTCGTTGCCACGTGCGCTATTGGCGATATTGGTTCTGATACCGCCCGGATGGATACAAGTCGTTGAGACACCGCAGCGTTGAATATCAAGCTCTTGGCGCAGACTTTCGGTAAAACCACGTACCGCAAACTTGCTCGCATTATAAGCGGATTGTGAAGGTTGTGCGGTCAAACCAAACAAGCTTGAGATATTGATAATATGACCGTTTTCATCGAATTGACGTGATTTATTATCGCTCTTAGCAGCGCTGCTACTGGTTTCGCTAAGCTTAACGCTGTTTTTAATCAACGGTAAAAAGGCTTTAGTACCATAAACGACGCCCCAAAAATTGATATCCATGACCCATTCAAGCTCATCGATACTACTACCTTCAACGGTCGAGTATAAAGCTACCCCAGCATTGTTAAACACAAAATTTACTTTGCCATGATCAGCCATCACACTGTCAGCCCACTCATAGACCGCTTTTTGGTCAGAGACATCGAGCACGGTAACTGTACTCTTAATATCATAACCGCTAAGCAATTTTTGCGTTTCTGCAAGTGGTTCTGGATTGAGGTCTGCTAAGGCAACGTGACAACCCATCTGTGCTAAATGTAGCGCTAAAGCGCGTCCCATACCAGAACCTGCGCCTGTAATAGCCGCAACATGACCTTTGTAGAAATTATGAATATCTTTGCTCTCGTTAGTATTAGAAGAGTAAGCTCTCAAAGAGGGAGGCAGATACTGACGTAGAGCATGAGTTGTAGCAGTTAAGTGACCAATCATAATGAACAATCCTTTGTATTATTGAGGGTGTTTGTTGACCTTATTTTAACATGAATTACTCATAGCTCGGTTTATCATCTATATACGCTACTGTCATTTGACGAAAGTTAAAAGATAAAAAAGGGCATCGAAGCGATTGGCTTGATACCCTTTTTTTTCAGATTTAAACAAATTAAGCGATTTCTGGCGTTTTGCCTTCGTTAATTACTTGCTCATCAACGAGCACAGTCTTCGCATCTTTCATAGACGGTAGCTCATACATCGTCTCAAGGAGTGCGTTTTCGACGATAGAACGCAGTCCACGAGCACCCGTTTTACGTGCCATGGCTTTTTTGGCAATGGCATCAAGCGCTTCTTTGGTAAAGGTAATGTCAGCGCCTTCCATATCAAACAGATACTTATACTGCTTAACCAAAGCGTTCTTAGGCTCAGTCAAAATTTGCACCAACGCTTCTTCATCAAGCTCGGTAAGAGCAGCAAGGACAGGAAGACGACCGATTAGCTCAGGGATAAGCCCAAACTTAATCAAATCTTCAGGCTCTACTTTTTGTAGCAGCTCTGAGCTACGTTTGCTATCGTCTTTTGAGCTGACATCAGCATTGAAGCCAATACCTGTTTTTTCAGTACGCTGCTGAATAACCGCATCAAGACCGGCAAACGCGCCACCAACTATAATTAAGATATTGCTGGTATCAACTTGGATAAGCTCTTGCTGCGGATGCTTACGACCACCGTGTGGCGGGATAGCAGCAACTGTGCCTTCGATAAGTTTTAGCAAGGCTTGCTGAACGCCTTCGCCTGAAACATCACGGGTGATAGAAGGGTTGTCGCCTTTTTTGCTGATTTTATCAATCTCATCGATATAGATGATGCCTTGCTCAGCTTTACTCACATCATAATCTGATGCTTGTAGTAGCTTTTGCACGATGTTTTCAACGTCTTCGCCGACATAACCTGCTTCGGTCAAAGTTGTGGCGTCTGCCATCGCAAAAGGCACATCAAGCAAACGAGCTAAAGTTTGCGCCAGCAAGGTCTTACCAGAACCGGTTGGACCAATCAGCAAGATATTACTCTTTGCTAGCTCGACCATCGCATCATCAGCGCCAATTTTGGCTTTTTTGCTGTCATTGGCTAAGGTTTGACTAACCTTCAGACGTTTATAATGATTATAAACGGCAACGGCTAGGGCTTTTTTGGCAGCGTCCTGTCCGATGACGTATTCATCAAGCTTGGCGCGCAATTCTTTTGGCGTTGGCAGCTTTTTATTGACCCAAGAGGTGTCAATGTCGCTATCGTCATCACCATGTTCGTCAGTGTCGGCAATCAGGTCAGTACATAGTTCAATACATTCATTACAGATATTGGCATCGTCAGCGGCAATCAGCTGCTTTACTTCGCTTTTTTCTTTGCCGCAAAACGAACACTGCGGGGTGTTATCTTCTGCCATATACAGGCGCTCCTAAAATTTTATACTTATAAATATTCTGATATTTGCATCAATGCTTAAGTGCTTGATATAGTACTTAAGCATCACGGCAGGGCTAGATGGATACGGTTGCTAATATAGTAGCGATTATAAAGAAGTAGGGCGACGCTCTAATACTTCATCAACCAGACCGTATTCTTTGGCTTCTTTCGCATCTAACCAATAATCACGCTCAACATCTTTTTCAATTTTCTCAACTGGTTGACCGGTACGCTCAGCCAAAATCTCGTTTAAACGTGCACGAGTTTTTAGGATTTCACGAGCATTGATTTCGATATCAGTTGCCTGGCCTTGTGCGCCACCTGAAGGCTGGTGAATCATGACGCGAGCATTGGCTAATGCGTAACGTTTGCCTTTTTGACCAGCGGCCAGCAAGAACGAGCCCATGCTATACGCACCACCCATACAGATAGTCGATACTTCAGGTTTAATAAAGTTCATGGTATCAAAAATTGCCAAGCCAGCACTGACTGAGCCGCCTGGTGAGTTGATATATAAATGAATGTCTTTATCAGGGTTTTCAGCTTCTAGGAATAGCAACTGCGCGACGATAAGGTTGGCCATATGATCTTCGACTTGACCGGTCAAAAAGATAACGCGCTCACGCAATAGACGTGAAAAAATATCAAACGAGCGTTCACCGCGCGCTGACTGCTCAACGACCATCGGAACTAATGCGGCTTGAGGCGCGCTGTGGGTGTGTTGTACATCGTTGTGCGCACTCATCAGCATATCAAAATGCGGGTTGGCAGTGATGCGATCATAATCTGTCATAAAAATATCCTGTTTATAAATATAAAAGAGTAGAGGCTAGCAAATCGTTAATTTTTTATAGGTGGTTATCATTGTAAGCATTGCTGGCTGGTAATAAAAGCTATCAGCAAATAAAACCTATTAGGCTAAGTAAAACTATCTATCGCACAAGCAGCTGAGAAATCATGACGATTAATGGCAAAGTTAATGCTAGCTACTGAAAATAATTGAGCTAATGGTAACTTTTTTATCAGCGTAATAGTAACTTTTTAATG
Organism: Psychrobacter glacincola; assembly: GCF_965118485.1. GTDB lineage: Bacteria > Pseudomonadota > Gammaproteobacteria > Pseudomonadales > Moraxellaceae > Psychrobacter > Psychrobacter glacincola_D. The sequence continues at coordinate 31,633 of NZ_CBCPJH010000023.1, forward strand.
TGACAAATGATAAATGACTCCCTATTAATAAGGCGCCTATAGCCATTTATCAAGGGTGTGGTCTATAAACTATTTATAAAGATAGCATATAAGCCGCAAATAAAAATGCCCTAACAATTTTGTTAGGGCACTCTATTACAGCATTTCTAGTGCAATCTTAGCAGTCATTGCCAATGAATGGCAAAGGCTCGCTAGATTACATCGCTTGTTGCTGTTGTTGCTGAGCCGCCAATAGGTCTTGATAGCTCACTTCTTTATCAGTCACTTTACCTTGACCGATTAGATAATCAACGACTTGGTCTTCTAGAACCACAGACTCAATGTTGGCGCGTTGTTGCTTATCAGTGGTGTAGTACTCGATGACTTCTGCTGGATCTTCGTAGTTTTCAGCCGCTTCTTTGATGAAAGTCTCAACGCGCTCTTGATCTACTTCTAGACCTTTGGTGTCGATAACACGAGCAACGATGATGCCAAGACGTGCAGCACGTAATGCTTGTTCTTCGAACAATTCATTCGGTAGCATACCTTTATCGAAGCTATCAGCGTTTGCACCGAACTGCTGAGAGAAACGTTGCATCATCATGCTGCGTTGACGGTCGATTTCTTGCTCTAGCATGGCGTTTGGTACATCAAACTCGTTCTTTTCTAGCAAGGCATCAAATGTTGCTTGTTTTACTTGGCTACGCGCTGCATTTTTGATTTCGCGTTCCATGTTTTTGCGAACGTCGTCTTTTAACTTTTCAACGCCGCCTTCTTTAACACCGAATAGCTCAAGGAACGCATCGTCGATTTCAGGTAGCTTAGATTTTTCAACCAATTTTACGTTGATTTTGAACTGCGCTTCTTTACCCGCTAAGTTTTCAGCTTGGTAATCTTCTGGGAAAGTGACGTCGATAACTTTTTCTTCGCCAGCTTTCATGCCTTTGATACCTGCTTCAAAACCAGGAATCATTTGGTTGCTACCGATAACCAGTTTGAAGTCTTCAGCAGAGCCGCCTTCGAACTTCTCGCCATCGATAGAGCCTTCAAAGTCAAACGTTACTTGATTGCCTTTGTCCGCTTTACCTTTTTTCTCAACGAATTCTTCACGTTGTTTTTGTAGGTTTTCGATCATCGTATCAACGTCAGCTTCATCAACCTTAGCAGTATGACGCTCAACTTCGATTTCATCGATACCTTGTACATCAACTTCTGGGAAAATTTCAACGGTCGCTTGATAAACTAAGAAATCATCTTCAAGTTTTACGTCGTCGATGTTAGGCATGCCAACAGCACGGATATCTTCAGATTTAATTGCTTCAAAAACGGTATCACGGATGACATCGTTGATGACTTCTTGTTGAATGCCAGCACCGTACTGTGAACGGATATGGGTCATAGGGACGTTGCCTTTACGGAAACCGTCAATTTTGGCAGTTTTCGCTACTTGACGAATACGACCTTCAACTTTGTTTTGAATCTTTTCAACGGGTACTTTAACCGTTAGCTGAGTTTCTTTGTTAGATAACTTGTTGGTTGTGACTTGTAAATCTGTAGCCATGTTGATTACACCTTTAGGATTAAATAGTACTTTGGATAAAAGAGTACTTAGGGTTAAATAGTAATAGACAACCATGCTGCAAAATACGCGTGTGCTACTGGTTGCCGCTGGAATAAATAGGGGATAGTGATAGCTATTTTACCACCAATACCTTGAGCAATCGCCTTTGGCACTGATATGAAAAATGATAAATCTTAATGGACGCTATCGAATATCAATATTAAACCGTTAATAGGTCGCATAATAACGCTTTTTGACGAATAATACAGACAAATAACGGCTTTCAACAAAATTTTAAAAGTAGAACAGTATAATCTATCTGATTATTAAAGTAAAAATTATCTCTTTAATAGGGGCATGCACGATTTTTGCAAGTCTTACCATAGTCAGTCCTAGGTAAAATAAGTATAAATCTTACAACGCCCTACTGGGATAAGTTTTTCTTGCTTGCTGTGCCTGCGCAGACAGAGGCGGCGCAAAACTTATCCCAGTACCAATGTCAGTGGCACTTTGCTTGTTTTATAGTAGATCGACTATATCTGCTTAGAAAATATAACTATAACGCCAGTTGCGCCAATAATTGCTCAATTGCCTGACCGCGATGACTGATACGGTTTTTATCGGCAGCACTTAAGCTTGCCGCTGTTGCTTGTAACTCTGGCAACCAAAATAGCGGGTCATAACCAAAACCGCCATCACCATGAGGAGATTCTAAAATCTCACCTTGCCATAAGCCTTGCGCGATAATCGGTAGCGGATCGTCGGCATGACGAACCATTGCTAATACGCAAACGAACATGCCTTTAATAGACTCATTAGGGTGCTCGTCGCGAATAGGCTGCAAATCAGCGATAAGCTTTTCATTATTTTTACTATCGTTGCCGTGCTCGCCAGCATAGCGCGCCGAATAAATCCCTGGTGCATTGCCTAATACGGGTACGCAAAGTCCAGAATCATCAGCAATCGCAGGCAATCCACTAATACGACTGGCATGTCGCGCTTTTATGATGGCGTTTTCGATAAAACTCAAGCCATCTTCAATCGCATCGTCGATATTCAACTGTCCTTGCGGCACAACCGTCACATCTAAATTTGCTTCGGCAAACAATCTTTTAAACTCAGCTAACTTGCCTTTGTTATTACTGGCAAGTACCCACTGATTATGAGTTGTCGGTTGATTAGAAGATAGCGAAGTACTGATAGCGCTCATTGGGTCTGTCCCGTTATATAATGATAAAAATTATGATCTGATTTTAACTGTTAGCTCTGTTCTAATGCTATTATTTATGGGTTTGTCATTTACGCAAATACTTACTAAACCTGACGTTGAGCATTGCTACGCGGATAGTTGATAAATAACGACTGGCTATGCTAGTTGCATTTTTCATAACATTTGGTAACTGATATTTGTCGCCACTATTGCTATAATAGCTGCCAAGCTATCGTGAATTATAGCTTATAGCTTGTGAATATTAAGTTAATAAATGCTTATAAAGTCAAGTATTTGGCTTTTGGTTGTGCAGCAAGAAAAAAATAACAGTCAACAAGTTCATTTTGGATTCATAATAATACGTGATATTGTGTTAAGGAATAACACGTACCAAACGATAAAATTCATTTCAAACAATAAACTCAGCCAATTTAGCTCGCTATTTTATAGGGTTTTTTGCGCGGTAAAAATAGCGTAAAATCCAATTTCTATGATTAGTTCATATAATATTAGTTTCTATAAATCAACGGCTAAACAGCAAGGATAAAATAATATGTCAAAGATTACACTACCAGAATTACCATATGCAAAAGACGCGTTAGAGCCACATATCAGTGCCGAAACGTTAGAATACCATCATGACAAGCATCACAATGCATATGTGACTAAATTAAACGAATTGCTACCAGGTTCTGGTCTAGAAGACAAAACTTTGTCAGAAATCATCGTAGCGACTGCTAAAGATGACAGCAAGCAAGGTATGTTTAACCAAGCAGCCCAAGTATGGAACCACACTTTCTATTGGAACTGCATGACCCCAGACAATGGCGGCGGCGAACCTACTGGTGATTTGAAAGCTAAAATCGAAGAAGATTTCGGTAGCTATGATAAATTCCGTGAAGAGTTCAAAAACGCAGCATTGACTCAGTTTGGTTCAGGTTGGGCGTGGCTAGTTGCTGACAAAGTTGGCGGCAAACTGTCTATCGCTAAAACAGCTAACGCTGATACACCACTTGCACATGACCAAGTAGCGGTATTGACTTGTGACGTATGGGAACATGCTTACTACATCGATTATCGTAACCGTCGTCCTGACTATGTTGACACGTTCCTAGACAAACTAGTGAACTGGGACTACGCCAATGCGAAATATAAAGGTCAAGATGCTGGTGTTGAAGCGTAAGCTTTAAAACTTAATGTTTTGATTGATAAAAAAGGACGCTGAGAGGCGTCCTTTTTTTGATTTTTATATATTTTAAAGCATAGAAATCTCCATTTCAGAAAGAGAGGTAGGGTGCACTCTACTTTCAATTAGAGAAGTCAAGTCTTGTGCTTTAGTAACTAATTCCCTCAATACCTCTACTGATAACTTAACTTTAGTATTTTCTTTGTCATAACCTGCTCGGTGTACACAATGATGTCTAATTACAACAGCCTTAAATAACCAGCTAATATCACCAAACTCACAATCCAAAACATCCTTATACATAGGTTTTACTTTTTTAAGATCATGAAATATTAAGTCTTTTAAGTAAGTAGCAACTGTGATCTTCAGCTTTTCTTGTTCTTCAAAAATTTCTTTAAGGGTAAATTTCATTTTTGAAAAAGTAGGGTCAGTCTCAATAAGCTTCCTAGTTAACTCTTCAGAGTTAGTTACCTTCTGTATGAAGGTAGAAGATAGATAGGCTTCTACTGCGGCAACTACATGACCATATAACATAACTAATAAGCTAAAATAAGCTTCTGAATCAATGTCAGCTTCAAGAATTTTCTCAACACTTTTTATATGATTCTGAAAAATATCAATTTGAGTTTCGCTTTGAATTAACCATGCCAATTCATCTTCATCATAATCTGATTCTGGGAAGTAAGGCATTCCAAAACTTACATCGGTATTTCCATCGCTTATTACATAACAATCAGCTGCTGAAAAGGTATTTACTACAAGTACTTCATGTTCTTTCTCACAAGATGTACAGCTGATTTCTTCATAATGTTGACTGGCACTATCTTTGTTCTGTTCAGCCATAAAATTAGGTGCTGGTACATAAACTGTTTCTTTTATCCTCTCGCCACACTCACATGAAAATGATATATCCATTAGCATCATTTAATAAGTACTCCTCTAATAATGTTTTGATTCACATATTTATATGACTTTATATACTGTAGTCCATACGTATATGAGAAATATAGTTTACCAATCAAGAGGAGATCAAATTATTCTGGTTTAGTAATAATTTAAAGAAAACATTAATGACCTTGCTCCATCTTTAAGTGACGAACCGTGTGGTGATAAATGCAATTCACAAAACCTCAAACCCAAACTTACCCAACGCCTCTCTTAACATCGCAATATTATAATATGCATGCGCATTGACGGTATTTTGAAAGAAAATATATAACGTATCAAAATGCTGACGCTGATTGGCAATCGCTTGCGCCCAATCATTCATTTCTGCTTCGCTATAGCGATAATCATGACGGTCGGCAGCACTCATCGCATCCCACCAGTTTAGATTATTACCATGCATGCGCAGATAGCCAGTGCGCTCGGTAAATATCAGCCGTGACGGCGGTAAGCCGCTGACTTTTGGGTAATCAACACTACACCAAATCAAACCTTGTTTGATAAAGCTATCGACTACTTGCGGCGTATGCCAACCGTTATGACGAAACTCAACGGCTAACGGATAATCTTTAAACCAGCTGACAAGATTGGCGAGATATAAACGATGCTCACGAGTACGGTCAAAGCCGTGTGGGAATTGCAGTAGTAGTGGGGCGAGAGCATTGGCTTCGATAAGTGGTGTTAGCGCAGTTAGGAAAGCTTGCGCATGTTCGGCAGTGCCTTTACGCGCATGAGTAAAGTCTTGATGGAGTTTGACGGCAAATTTCAACTCACTGTCTGCTTGCACATAGGCTTTATTGACCATGCCTGCAAAGGCTTTTTGCCCGATAGGTGCGTAGAAGGTGCTATTAATCTCGACCGCGCCATATTGCTTGGCGTACTCACGTAAGAAGTCAGTTTTTTTGGTGCCAGTAGGGTAGAGCGTGCCGAGTAAGTCGGTATCGCTATAACCGCCAGTGCCGAGATAAATAGTCTGCGATGCATTAACTAGTTGATTAGAAATATTTTGGTTTGAAGGAATGGAAGAAGTAGAATTACCAGTAGTCATAAATTAACCACGCATCATTTAAAATATCAAAGTTAGAATAGCAAGGTAGATAAAGCCATTAACCATAAGATAAATAGCAGCGTTAATGATAGAAATTGTGCTGCTGATCCTACGTCTTTACCTATTTTAGCTAATGGATGTTGCGCCGTTGAGGTATGGTCAATACTGGCCTCTAACCCTGTATTAAATAGCTCAACGATAATAGATAAAAAGGAGGCGATAAGCAGAATCATTTTTATAGTAATGGTTAAAGGGATGAATACGAGCGCAATGAGCAACGCTAAATTGAGCCAAAATGCTTGTCGAAAAGCGGCTTCATTTTTATAGGCCGCCATAAAGCCATCGGCAGAGTAGCCAGCTGCTTTAACGATTCGCCCAAAGCCTGCTTTGCCTTTGGCATTATCAGCGAAGCTTGCAGCGGCTTCCGTTCCCGCATCTGGCGTATGAGCAGCATGGTCATGATGCTCGTGATGATTGGGCGGCTTAGGCGAGCGAGAAATAGGCTGTTGGTCAGAGTTTGGCTGTTTAAGGTCGCTCATATAGAACTCTCAATCATCGTTATAGAATAGCGGACAGTTTAGCACGCACAAACTTACTTTTGTCTAGCCCAAAGCCATTCGATAAGTGCCATCAGCGCATCATTGTCTTTATTACCACTCAGTTCGCGAGTAAGTGCGGCACGTCCATCATCAAATAGAGATTGTGCGTATTTGGTTGCCTCATTAACGCCCATTAATTTTACATAAGTAGATTTGTCTAATTTTTCATCGCTGCCGGCTGGCTTGCCAAGCGTATCAGTAGAGGTGGTGACGTCTAAAATATCGTCTTGGACTTGAAACGCAAGACCAATATGCTGCGCACACTCTTGCAATGCCATGCGCTGAGGAGCCGTCGCACCTGCACATATACCGCCCATTAGCATTGCCGCTTCAATTAAGGCACCGGTTTTATCACGGTGGATAGCTTCTAAATTGCTTTGTGAAATACAAATAGTCGCTTCGGCATTGAGGTCAAGCATTTGACCGGAGACCATGCGTCTGGCACGTGGGGCAAATATAGCAAATAGCTGGCTGGCGATAGCTGAATCAAAAGGTGCGAAGGTCGGCATTTCAGCAGTCAGCACTTCAAAGGCTAGCGTCTGTAATACATCACCTGCTAGTAGTGCGGTAGATTCTTCAAAGACGATATGAGCGGTTGGCTGACCACGGCGCAGCTCGTCGTCGTCCATACAGGGTAAGTCATCGTGTACCAATGAATAGGTATGTAGTAGCTCCACCGCCAACGCAGCGCGTCGACACATATCATAATCTGAGTCGTTTTCTAACAAAGCTTCTAAACCATCAGCGTTAGCCATGCTGTTTTTATTATGAGTGGCATTATCAATGTCATTATGAGCATTAGTACTAGCAAAGGCGCTAGCAACCAATAACGGACGCACCAATTTACCAGTACCTGTCATCACATAACTGCAGGCGTCAAGCAGCGGACTTGGCAGCTCAGCGTAAGCAAATAATACGTCAATATCTTGGGTAAGTTGCGTGCGCACATCATGATGAAACTGTTTGGTATTTATAAAAGGCATAAAGCAGCTATCTGCAAGGTTTGGCGTAAAAGAAACAGTCATAATCCAACCATCTATCAGGTGAATAATAAAAATATCGTTAGTGTAGCATGATAGATTATATTCCTTATGCCACACGTCGCATCCATGAATCATTTTTACGCTTTATTGTTAAAAAAGCCGTTTGAAACACTGAAAGACGATAACAAGCCGTTGTTACGTATTGGCGACTTAACTTAGCGGCTGAATATGTTTTGATAAGAGGTAAGGTTAAGCGTTTGGGTTTCACGTGCTAATTCCAGTATACAAACAATCACTTAGGGCAGATTGCTAGTCAGGTAAAGGGCTGCTGTCGATTTAAGAGTGACTTGCGAGTATGGTATTAGCTTGTGACAGTCGGGGGCATAATCCCCTACACTAATTGGCGTGAAATTGGTCTAGCGATTAATGAGTGTGGTTTTACACCATTATTTAATCGAAAAATGACTTAAGATCAAGTCTCAGTCAATCGCAGTAATATAATATAAGTACAACGAACATCAGTACATAGCTATAAATGTACAAGCATAAGCGCTGGATAATAAAGATATCTGTACTGTTCAATCTGGCTGGCTTTTATTAAGGCAATATTACGACAACATCATGACGATGTTGTTTGTGATAATTTTGATAAAAGTACAGGTTAGCGGTGCTATTACCCATTTTTCTAACAATAACTGACTATGTAATTTAATTTTAAAACTTTTAATTTTAAAACGTAGCTTTCGTTATATAGCAAGGAGTTCCAAATGGTATACCAAGGAAATCGCATTACGGTGACAATGCTAGAGGATGGCATCGCCAACATGCAATACAACGCCGAAAATGAGAGCGTGAATAAGTTTGATGCTGAGACCAATAAGCAATTTGCTGAAGTGGTTAGCGCTTTAGAAAAAACGGATGACGTTAAGGGTTTAATCGTAACGTCAAGCAAAGGCGTGTTTATCGCTGGTGCTGATATTACAGAATTTGTGGCTTCTTTTAAGCAGCCAGAAGAAGAGATTAAAGATTGGGTTATTAATATTAATGACGCCTTTAATCGCTTTGAAGATTTGCCATTCCCGAAAGTAGCTGCCATCAATGGTGCGGCGCTTGGCGGTGGTTGTGAGATGACCTTGGTTTGTGAATACCGTGTTATGAGCGACAAGGCCATCATTGGTCTACCAGAAACCCAGCTGGGTATCTTCCCAGGCTTTGGTGGTACGGTTCGTACGACGCGTGTTATCGGTATCGACAATGCGCTTGAGCTTATCGCGACTGGTACACCAAAGAAACCACTCGATGCCTTAAAACTAGGCTTAGTTGATGCAACCGTTGCTGCTGATGACTTGCAAGATGCGGCCATTGATTTGGTCAAAAAATGTATCTCAGGTGAGCTTGATTGGAAAGCGAAGCGTGAAGAGAAGCTAGTTCCAGTTAAATTAAATCAGCTTGAGCAAGCGATGGCATTTAACAGCGCAAAAGGTATGATCTTTGCCAAAGCCAATCCAAAGCAATATCCTGCGCCAGCACTTGCTATCGCGGCGATGGAAAAACACGTTAATTTACCACGTGATAAAGCAATCGAAGTAGAAGCCGCTGGTTTTGCTAAAGCGGCGAAAACCCCACAAGCAGAAAGCTTGGTTGGTTTGTTCTTAAGCGATCAATTGGTTAAAAAATTAGCTAAGCAGCACAGCAAAAAAGCACATGAAATCAATGAAGCAGCCGTACTAGGCGCTGGTATCATGGGCGGTGGTATTGCTTATCAAGCAGCCAGCAAAGGCTTGCCAATCATCATGAAAGACATCAAGTCTGAGCAATTAGACCTTGGTATGGGTGAAGCCAGCAAGTTACTCGGCAAAATGGTCGAACGCGGCAAAATGACCCCAGTAAAAATGGGTGAGACGTTAAGCCGTATCCGTCCTACTTTGAATTATGGTGATTTTGCTGAAACTGATATCGTTATCGAAGCAGTCGTAGAAAATCCAAACGTGAAGCGTGCGGTATTAAAAGAAGTAGAAGGCTTGGTAAAAGATAATTGTATCTTAGCTTCAAATACGTCAACTATTTCTATTACTTTCTTGGCTGAAGCACTTGAGCGTCCAGAAAATTTCGTCGGTATGCATTTCTTTAATCCGGTAAGCCGTATGCCATTGGTTGAAGTCATTCGTGGTGAAAAGTCCTCTGAAGAAGCCATTTCTACTACGGTCGCCTTGGCTACTAAAATGGGTAAAGTGCCAGTTGTGGTTAATGATTGCCCAGGTTTCTTAGTCAACCGTGTCCTGTTCCCATACTTTGGCGCCTTTGATTTGCTATTGAAGCAAGGTGCTGATTTTGCTCATGTCGATAAAGTCATGGAAAAATTCGGCTGGCCAATGGGTCCTGCTTATCTAATCGACGTGGTTGGTTTAGATACTGGTGTTCATGGCGCAGAAGTGATGGCAGAAGGTTTCCCTGACCGCATGAAACCTGATTATAAAGGCGCGATTGAGCTTTTATATGAAAACAAACGCTTAGGTCAGAAAAACGGCGTTGGTTTCTATAAGTATGAAATGGACAAACGTGGCAAACCGAAGAAAGTAGCTGATGAAGCCACTTATGAGCTATTAAAAGCCACGACTGATAGCGACAAGCAAACCTTTGATGATCAAGCGATTATCGACCGCACTATGCTGGCTTTCTGTAATGAAACTGTCCGTTGCCTAGAAGATAATATCGTCAGCACGCCATCAGAAGCGGATATGGCGATGATTATGGGCGTTGGTTTCCCGCCATTCCGCGGTGGACCTTGCCGTTATATCGACCAAATGGGTCTAGATAACTACTTGGCACTATGTGAAAAATACGCCCATCTTGGCAAAGCTTATGAAGCCCCGCAAAAGATTCGCGACATGGCAGCAGCAGGCGAGACCTTTTACGCCACCGCGTAATCGGCAGTCATTACTAGAATGAAGTGCCGTACGTTTGCTGTTTGAGATTGAGAGCAATTAAAGTATTTATATTTAATGGCATTGTTCTTCAATAACAAATCTTTGATAGCAGACGTACGATTATAGTTGGTTCAGTTTGATGCTAGTACAAGGAAATCGAGCGCAGAGGTACATATTGTATTTTAAGCGAGATTGACAATTTAATAGAACTGAATGAACTGACTACACTGACAATAAAAATTGAAAAGGAAGATAGTATGACAATTTTAAGTCCAAAAGACGTGGTCATCGTAGATGGCGTACGCTCAGCGATGGGTAAAACCAAAAACGGTATGTTCCGTCATGTCCGCGCTGATAGCATGTCTGCTGAATTGGTTCGTGCATTGGTTGAGCGTAATGACTTTGACCCACGTGACGTCGAAGACATCATCTGGGGCTGCGTAAACCAGACGCTAGAGCAAGGTTTAAACATCGGTCGTAACATCGGTCTACTTGCTGATATCCCTAAGACAGCTGGCGGTCAAACCGTTAACCGTCTATGTGGTTCTTCTATGCAAGCGCTACATACTGCTGCTGCCCAAATTATGACCGGTCAAGGTGATGTATTCATCATCGGTGGTGTTGAGCATATGGGTCACGTCGGCATGATGCATGGCGTTGATCTGAACCCTGAAGCGTCAAAGCATTATGCAAAAGCGTCAAACATGATGGGCTTGACCGCTGAAATGCTAGGTCGCATGAATAATATCACGCGTGAAGAGCAAGATGCCTTTGGTCTTGAGTCGCATCGCCGTGCATGGGCTGCAACCACTGAAGGTCGTTTTGATAATGAAATTATCGGTATCGAAGGCCATGACGAAGCGGGTCGCTTGCAACTATGTACTGTTGATGAAGTGATTCGTCCAGATGCGACGATGGAACAAATGCAAAAGCTACGTCCAGCCTTTGATCCAGTAGGCGGTACAGTGACTGCTGCTACCTCATCTGCATTATCTGATGGTGCAGCAGCGATGCTGGTTATGAGCGCCCAAAAAGCTAAAGAGCTAGGTCTAAAGCCACGTGCGCGTATTCGTAGTATGGCAATTGCTGGTTGTGATGCAGCTATCATGGGCTACGGTCCAGTACCTGCGACGCAAAAAGCGCTTAAACGTGCTGGCATGAGCATCGATGATATGCAAACTATCGAGCTAAACGAAGCGTTTGCCGCGCAAGGCTTATCAGTACTAAAAGCATTGAACTTGACGGATAAGCAAGACATCGTCAACATCAATGGTGGCGCAATTGCCTTAGGTCATCCACTAGGGTGTTCAGGCGCGCGTATCACAGTGACATTGCTTAACGCTATGGAGCAATCAGATACTGAAATCGGTCTAGCCACTATGTGTATCGGTCTTGGTCAAGGTATCGCCACGATTATTGAGCGTGTTTAAGCCTGTAATATCGTACCAATTTTAAAATAGTTAAGTGCTCTAATAAAAACCCCTAGTCATCATGACTGGGGGTTTTTTGATTTATGAATCACAGGGCTTTTATAAAAATTCAAACATCAAAAAGTGTTATATCGCTTATCTCCATTGACGCATTCGCTAAACTGTGACTAAATGAGAGTAAGGCTAATAAAGACAATATTAATGATAAAATTAACATAGCCTTTGACAATAAAGTCAGCCGTACAAGGAGTGTGCAATGTCTAATACTATGATTACCGATCGTACCTATCGAATCGCTCGCGAAAATACCCAAGCGATGCTAATCGACGTCCAAGAGCGTCTAACCCCGCATATCTATGACCATGAAAATATTATCAAAAAAATAACGACTTTGATTAAAGGTCTACAAGCGCTTGATGTACCGATTATGCTCAATGAGCAATATAAAAAGGGCTTAGGCGAAACCTTACCTGAAATTTGTGAGCTATTAGAAGGCGATAATGCCAAAGGTTTTGAAAAAGTTACCTTTAGTGCCTGTGATAACGACGATTCATGGAACCATCTGGCACAGCAAAACCGTAGCATTGTTTTATTATTCGGGGTCGAAACCCATGTTTGCGTGCTACAAACGGCACTTGATTTGCTTGATAATGGTATGCAGCCGGTTATTATTGGTGATGCCGTCGGTTCGCGCTTTCCCTATGATAAAAAGCAAGCAATTCGCCGTATTCGCCGTGCTGGTGGCGTGATTACCACGGTTGAAACCATTCTGTTTGAGCTTTGCCGCAGTAGTAAAGACCCTGCCTTTAAAACGATTAGCAATTTGATTAAGTAGTTTTTTACTAGATTTAGAGCAGATAGCGCTTACTAACATAAGCGCTATTTTTTTATCATATTGACGCTCATTAATTACAGGTTGGCATCCTCTTTTATAGCGCTCATAAAGGTATAATGTATATCGGTGCTCAAAGGTAGTTTTGAGCACTATAAATTTACCTGCTAAATGCTAGAGATAACATAACCATGCCATCAGCCAAACCCGTTTTATTAACCAATCCAACACTTGCTTCAAACATTGACATAGATCATGTCACTCATTTCTTATTAGAGCTTGATGCCCTTAAACGAGTGAATCGCCGTAGCTATGTAACGGGTACGACTCGTCTAGAAAACTCTGCCGAACATTCTTGGCATTTAGCGATGGCATGTTGGTCAATTGCTGAGTTGTTTGAACTTGATGTCAATCATGAAAAGTTGCTTAAGATGACATTGTTACATGACTTGGGTGAAATCGATGCTGGCGATACGTTTTTATTTGCCGATGCACGTAATGATGCGCATATCGAAGAGCGCGCGGGCATTGCGCGATTACAAGCGGAGCGTGGTAATGGTATTACTAATCTAACTGAGATTTGGGAAGAGCAAGAGACGGGTAGTAGCAAAGAAACCCAGCTGCTAAAAGTGGTAGATCGTCTACTACCGTTTTTGCTTAACCTGAATACCGAAGGGAAAACGTGGATTGATGGTGGGGTCACACGCTCGCAAGTGGCAGGGGCACTGGCATTTATTAAAGACAGCTTTCCAAGTATTTATAATTGGCAGGTACAGCAGATTGAATTTGCGACCGCGCAGGGCTGGTTGATTGATGCGTAAACGGATAAGGAATGGTTTGATTGTTTAAATGCTTTATAGTCCGTTCATGTCTTTCAAATGCTAATTGTCATGTGCTAAAGCATTTATAGTTAGATTCAAAAGAAAGAGAATAATAAATGAGAATATCTGATAGTTATAAAAATCTAGGCAAATCGCTAGCCTTTATCAGTCTGCTAGGATTGGCACAAATAACTCAAGCGGTTGTTCCTATCAGCGATGGCAGTAAGTTAGCATATGATGCCAAAAAACAAATCGGTATTACCACTAGCTATGATCCTACTTATCGTAATCTGGATTTTCCGCGCGGCGATGTGCCAATAAACACTGGCGTTTGTACCGATGTGATTATTCGTGTTTATCGTTTGCAAAATATAGATCTACAGCAGTTGGTCAATCATGATATGAAATCCAACTGGTCAAGCTATCCAAAGATTTGGGGGCTGAAATCAACCGATAAAAATATCGACCATCGCCGTGTACCTAATCTTGAAGTGTTTTTTGCGCGGCATGGGCAATCGTTATCACTCACTGATAAATCCAGCTTTCAAGCGGGAGATGTGGTGACGTGGCGCTTACCCAATGGCAATTTGCCGCACACAGGTATCGTATCAGACAAAGCAGCTGCTGATGGCACACCGCTGATTATTCATAATATCGGACGCGGTACGCAAGAAGAAAACATTCTGTTTGCTTATCCTATTGCTAAGCATTTTCGTTATTAAAATTAACGCTTATTCTGTATAAGGTTGCTGGTTGTTTTAAGCTGCCAGCCTTTATAGATGTGAGTCAATATAAAACAGGCTATTTGTTAGTATTCATGCTGGCATTGGTGGTTTGTTGTACAATTTGTTCTACTCGTAAAAAATCCGTATGCCGCACATCTTTACCACTGGTACAAAAAATGACCAACTCAGCGATATTGCGTGCATGGTCGCCGACACGCTCGAGTGCGCGCAATACCCATAATATATTGATCACTTTGGATACATGGCGGCTGTCTTCCATAATATAGGTCATCAATGAGCGCGTGGCAGATTGATACTCTTCATTGACAGACGCATCGCTTTGCAATACCGAAAATGCCTGCTGCGGATTCATCCATAAGAATGCGTCAAGCGCCTCAAGCAGCATTAAACGCACTTGATTGGATAGATGCTGAACCTCTGAATAGCCTCTTGGTGATGCGCCATCTTCAATCAATTGACATGCCATACGTGCTATCTTTTCTGCTTCATCACCCACACGCTCAAAGTCGACAATACCTTTACTAATGGCCATCACCAAGCGCAAATCATTGGCGGCTGGCTGACGTTTGGCAACCAATAAAATAATTTGCTCATCGATTTTAATTTCTAACTGATTGATTAAGTCATCATCAGCAATCACTTTTTTTGCGGTTGCCTCATCTGCTGCTATCAAAGCACGGGTTGCAATCATGACTTGCTCTGCTGCCATACGCCCCATTTGCATAAACAACTCAATAACTTCGTTTAGATCATTATCAAAACTCTTTGATAAATGCTTTTCAGTTACTAGCATGGTCACTTCCTTAATCGTATCAGTCTTAATCGCATTGCTATGGATATTGGTCATAAAAATACTGCCAAAATGATGATGGTGATACATGATCGTTTATAAGTCACTGCTCTAAATGAATGCTCTAAACAACTTCTTTAAATCATTTTTTTAAGCAAAAGCAACTTAGCCATAACGACCGGTAATATAGTCTTCAGTCGCTTTTTGGGCCGGATTGGTAAATATTTGATCGGTTTCACCCATCTCTACCATGTCACCCAAATACATATAAGCGGTGTAGTCGGAAATGCGCGCGGCTTGCTGCATGTTGTGGGTCACGATAGCGATCGTATAATCACTTTTTAAATCTGTGATTAAGTCTTCAATTGCGCCTGTCGAAATAGGATCAAGCGCTGAGGTTGGCTCATCTAATAACAATACTTCAGGTTTCGTTGCCACACCACGAGCAATACAAAGTCGTTGTTGTTGACCGCCTGATAATGACAATCCTGAGGCTTTAAGTTTGTCTTTTACCTCGAGCCATAATGCCGCTTTTTTCAATGCCCATTCGACACGCTCATCCATCTCTGCTTTACTCAGTTTTTCATATAGACGAACGCCAAATGCCACGTTGTCATAGATTGACATCGGGAATGGGGTCGGTTTTTGAAAAACCATACCTACACGCGCACGTAACAAATTGACATCCATCTCTTTTGCCAGAATATTGTTGCCATCAAGGATGATTTGACCTTCGGCATGCATGCTCGGATACAAATCGTACATGCGGTTAAAGGTACGTAGTAGGGTGGACTTACCGCAGCCTGATGGACCAATAAAAGCGGTTACATTCTTTTCTGGGATGTCGATATTGATGTTTTTTAACGCTTTAAAATCCCCGTAATAAAAATCTAAATCTCGAATGGTAATCTTAGCAGGAGGCATGTTATCGGGCATATCTGCTATGGTTTGTTTAGTCAGATGAGCGCTATCTGGCTGCTGCTGTTGGTTGTTATTAGAGGTTGCTCGACCTAGAAAATTACCCTTAATAATGCTTTTGTGTGTTTTCTGCTTAGCAGTTTTTCTCTCTAGTACTTTAGTCATAATCTTATCCAGCCATTTTAAAATATCGTTAAAAAAGTAGTGAGAGCTCAGTGCTCAATATATTTAATTTATCTGGTATGATCTTTGCCGCCAATAAAGCGCGCGAGGATATTGACCATTAATACCGTCGCAGTAATCAATAATGCTGCTGCCCATGCCAGTGCATGCCAGTTGTCATACGGGCTCATAGCAAACTGATAAATAGTGTTCGGTAAGTTTGCCATCGGTTGGCTCATATTGGTGCTAAAGTACTGATTGTTTAACGCAGTAAATAGTAAAGGCGCGGTCTCACCGGTTATGCGGGCAAACGCCAGTAGCACCCCTGTGGTCAGACCTGCTTTAGCAGCTTTAAGCGTGACCGTACTTATCAGCTTCCACTTTGGTGTACCGAGTGCATAAGCTGCCTCACGTAAAGTGTTTGGTACCAGATTTAGCATATTCTCAGTCGTACGGACGACGATTGGAATCACAATCAAAGCAAGCGCGACTGCACCCGCCCAACCGGAGAAACTTTGACCTTTCACCATCAGTGCATAGACGAACAAACCAATAACGATAGAAGGTGCCGACAGCAAGATATCGTTTAAAAAGCGGGTCACTTTACCCAATAGACTGCCTTGTGAGAACTCCGCTAAATAGATGCCCGCCATCATACCGATCGGTGTACCAATCGCGAGACCTAACAATGCGATCATTATTGAACCAATAATGGCGTTACGTAAACCACCATCACCCATAGGTGGCGGTGTATCTGCTATAAATACCGGCATCTCAATTAACCCTTGAAAACCCTCAACAAAAAGCGTTATCAAAATCCACGTCAGCCAGAACAAACCAAAAGCGATGGCTGAGATAGCAAAACCAAGTCCCAATCTATTGATCAGACGACGCTTATGATATAAACGCTTGTTATAGCGGTCTTCAAAGCGCAAAGCTGGCTGGTTGGTTTGTTCAATGTCAGGCGTGACAGTCGCTAAAGTCATTAGGCGTTTGTCCTTTGTTGGTCGAAGGATTGGGTTAAGTAGTTGGCTAACATGATTGCCTTATAACAGGATGCTAGTGCTATTTAATGACCGGCTTTTTGGTCAATACGCATCAGCATCAGCTTAGAGATGGACAACACAATAAAGGTAATGACAAATAGGATTAAGCCCAGATGCAATAGCGATGCTAAATGCAATTCACTGGATGCTTCGGCAAACTCATTAGCGAGTGCCGAGGTAATCGTCACCCCAGAGGTAAACAGACTCGGGCTAATATTAAAGGCATTACCGATTAAAAAGGTCACCGCCATCGTCTCGCCCAATGCGCGCCCAAGCCCTAAAATTACACCACCGACTACGCCCGCCTTGGTATAAGGTAAGATGATTTTGAACATGACCTCCCACGTCGTCGCACCCATGCCATAAGCAGATTCTTTTAATAAATCAGGCACCACAGAAAAGACATCGCGCATGGTGGCTGCAATAAATGGAATAATCATAATCGCCAATACCAAGGAGGCAGTAAACATGCCAAGCCCCATTGGTGCACCAGTGAATACTTGCCCGATAATAGGCAGAGGACCGATATTTTCAATCAACCATGGCTGAATATGTTCGCTAAAATAAGGTGCAAAGACAAACAAGCCCCACATGCCGTAGATAATAGAAGGGATACCTGCCAACAGCTCAATGGCGATACCTAACGGTTTTTTTAAGAAGTTAGGGCACAGTTCGGTCAAAAAGATAGCAATACCAAAGCTAACTGGCACCGCTATAGCGATCGCAATAAGAGAGGTGACAACCGTCCCGTAAATGGGGGCCAGTGCACCGTATTGATCGTTCACCGTATCCCAGTTATTGCTGGTATAAAACCCCAGCCCAAACTCAGTGATGCTTGGCCAAGCGCCTACAATTAATGACAGGAGAATGCCACCAAGCGACAGCAGCACCAAGATTGCAAAGGCTTTTGTCGCATTGACAAAGATGGCATCGTAGCGTTTTTGTTTTGCCAGTTGGGACCTTAAATTATTCATAAGTGTCTCAGCGTTGAATAGAATCAAGTCAAAATAGTAAAAGAGTCAAAATAGTCGATGAGGTTTTATCACAAAAAACTTAAAAAGATCTTTAAATTTTCTGTGATAAAACCTCTCAAACCCATACCGGAGAATAGTGGTTTGAGAGGTAAGCTCGACAGTGATTATGCAATCACTAGGATAAACAGCTTACTGCGCAGGCTTATAGACAGGTTGGCCGTCGCTGCCTTTGACCTCATTCCATTTTGCTTTAAATAAAGCAACGGCAGTATCAGAAAACGGTACGTAATCAAGCGCCATGGCGTCGTCATCACCTTGCGCATAAGCCCAGTCAAAGAACTTTAATACACCAGCGACTTGCTTGGCATCTTGTGGCTGCTTATGTACTAAGATAAAAGTTGCCGCGGCGATTGGCCATGCTTGCGCTGTTTCAGAGTTGGTAATGATTTTATAAAAACCTTCTTGTTTTGACCAGTCTATGTCACCAGCTGCTGCAAAGGTTTTGGCAGAAGGCTGTACAACATTACCTGCAGCATTTTTAAGGGCGACGTGTGCCATGCCGTTTTGCTTAGCGTAAGCATACTCAACATAGCCAATAGAGTTTTTCATGCGTGTGACATAGCTCGACACACCTTCATTACCTTTACCACCCGCACCGGTAGCCGACGTTGGCCATTTGACGGTCTTATCGACGCCAATTTTGTCTTTCCAATCGCTTGAAACTTTTGCTAGATAGTCAGTGAAGTTAAACGTCGTCCCAGAACCGTCTGAGCGAAAAACTGTAGTAATCGCAGCGTCTGGTAGTTTAAGCTCTGGATTCATCGCTACGATAGCAGGGTCGTTCCATTTGCTGATTTTGCCAAGATAGATGTCAGCTAGCATTTTGCCGTCTAGCTTTAACTGACCGGGCTTAATGCCGTCGATGTTAACAATAGGCACTACGCCACCAATCACAGTTGGGAACTGTATCAGACCTGCTTCGTTTAATTCCTCTGGTGTCATCGGCGCATCAGATGCCCCAAAATCTACAGTCTTTGCAACGATTTGTTTGATACCGCCCGATGAGCCAATAGACTGATAGTTCACCTGACCACCTGTGGCTTTATTATAGGCGTCTGACCACTTAGCGTAGATAGGCTGTGGAAAAGAGGCGCCAGCACCAGTAATATTCATCGATACATTTTCAGCTGAGCTAACATTAGCATCGCCACTAGCAGCGGCGTTTGATGGCGCTGCTGTGGCAGACTCGTTGGCTGTTTCGTTGGTTTTATCGCTCTCGTTGTTGCTGGTCGTTTGGTTACAAGCGGCTAATGCCAACGTGCTAGCGATTGCTACTGCCATGAATGAATAACGCATTATTTCTCCTAAAATTAATCAATTTTGAGTATCAAGCATTTACAAATAACAATAACAATGGTTTTCTAAAGTTTGCTGAAATGATGCTGTGCGGTTAATAAGTAGAGTTTGCCAAATGAATATGACAGTTTGATGACATAAAGCCTTACTATTAAAAAAGAATAGCGGCTTACGAGAAGAGATGTCTATAGATAGGAAAGTGGAGAAGCGTTTAAGCACATGTTTTTAAAAGAATTTCACTATATAAGGCAAATAAAAAAGCATAGGCAGTGATATCACTACTGCCTATGCTCATATTTGCTAATATCGCTTATTAAAAGCGTTTTGTACTTAGATAAATGGGACTAAATTTTAGCGCTACCTAGTAACTGACCCATTTGTACCGTTGAGCCATGCTTCATAGTATTTTGCCAATCAGTGTTTGCTGCTTTTGGCAGTACCACAATCGCGGTCGAGCCTAAATAAAAACGCCCAAGCTCAGCGCCTTTCTTAAAGCTCATATCATGATCTGCTTCTTGAATATCATCGGTACGGCTAATTTTACCTGTCGCGACCGTCTCAATCCCAGCGACAATCATGGCACCGACCATCACTACTGCTGCTTTACCATAAGCGGTATCAAACAAACAGACTAAGCGCTCGTTGCGAGCAAATAAATCTGGCACATTTGCGGCCGTGGTATTATTGACCGAAAACAGAGTACCAGGTACATAACGGGTTTTGGTCAATGTACCATCAAATGGCATATGGACGCGGTGATAATTGCTTGGGGCAAGGTAAACAGTGGCAAAACTACCATCCGCGAAATAATCGCCGTCGCTACTGTCAGCCAGTAATTGCCCGATATCGTAGTCACGACCTTTGGCTTGCAATAGTTTCTGGTCATTGATTTGTCCAAGCTGAGATATCATTCCATCAGCAGGGCTGACGATACCGTTGATAGTAGTATCGATAGCGCGGGCATCGTCTTGTAGCTCACGGGTAAAAAAATCATTAAAGCTCTCATAAGCGTTTAAACTTTGACGCTCATATTCATCTAAGCTAACATCATAAGCTTTGGCAAAGCTACGAATAAAGACGCGTTTTACCCAAGGGTGACGACTCGCCGCTAAGCGTCCAGCTGCTTTACTGATTTTTTGCTGCGGAACAAACTGTTGTAAGGTAGTAAATACATTCATAATAGATGACCAAAAAAGTGGTTAAAAAGATAAGTATTAAAATAGAAAACTAATGTTCAAAATAGAAAGCGGTGCTAAAAAATAACAGATGGCTGTATTTTATCATGGTCAGCCACTGACTGTATGAGCATAATCGTTAAAGGAGGTAAGCAATGAGAGCGCTTATCCAGCGGGTAAATCATGCTAGCGTCACCGTTGATGACTGCTGCGTTGGTGCTATTGAGCACGGCGTGCTGGCGTATATTGGTTTAGGACCTGATGATAATTTGCAAAGTGCGCAGCGAATGGTCGATAAAATCCTCACGTATCGTATCTTTGAAAATGATGAAGATCCAGCCAAATTCGGTAAACTCGATAAAAATGTCCAACAAGTCGGTGGTGGGCTATTACTCATTTCACAATTTACCTTGATGGCAAAAACCGATAAAGGTCGTCGTCCTGACTTTGGCGGTGCGATGGCACCTGATATTGCACAATCATTATTTGCACAATTAGTTGATTATGCAAAGACGCAACATCCAACGGTTGCAACGGGTCAGTTTGGCGCTGATATGCAAGTGTTGAGTGTCAATGATGGACCATTAAACTTTTTATTAGAAGTATAATAGGTGGTTAGAATTGCCACTAAGTATGATGAAATTTAAAAGTAAATGTCATCAAGCTGTCATAATTAAGCCTTTTAATAAAGGAACGCTTATCCGCGTTTATTACTGCTTTTATAAACTCTATTTTGTCCTCTAACACTAAGAATACACTATGTCTAAAGAGCAAATTTTGATTGTTGAAGATGAAGACGCCATTCGTGAAATGGTCGTCATGACCCTAGAGATGGCAGGCTTTGATAGTTTGCAGGCAGCTGATGTGTCAGAGGCGCATCAACAGGTGGTAGATCACCGTCCAGCACTGATTTTATTAGACTGGATGTTGCCCGGTGATAAAAGTGGGATTGATTTTTGCCGTATGCTAAAAAGTGATGCGCTGCTTGCTGAGATACCGGTTATTATGTTGACCGCCAAAAGTGAGGAGGACAGTAAGGTACATGGTCTTGATGCAGGCGCCGATGATTATATGACCAAGCCTTTCTCGACCCGTGAACTCATCTCAAGAATCAAAGCAGTCTTACGCCGTAGTAATGCGCTAAGCGGCGACAAACCTATCAATATAGGTAAGCTCACTTTAGATGCCAAAAGCCATCGCTTTATGGTAGGTGATGACATTATCGATATGGGTCCAACAGAATATCGTTTATTGGCGTTTTTTATGAGTCATCCAGAGCGCGCTTATACCCGTGCCCAACTTCTCGACCAAGTATGGGGTGGCAATGTCTATATCGAAGATAGAACGATTGACGTTCACGTAAAGCGTTTGCGCACATTACTGCGTCCACATGATTGTGATACCTTGATACAAACGGTACGCGGTACGGGTTACCGATTTTCTAGCCGTATCGAAAAAGGTTAATCGCTAGTAATATGATTATAGTAGAGAAACAGTAAAAAATAACGGATAAATAAAAATGCCTATCCAAGATAATGAGCAGGGTGCCACCAAGCAACTTAAAAAAATTAGAAGTGCCTTACGAGCATTACGTGATGCCGTCATTTTACTCAATGACGATGATGGGCTTGAATGGTGGAACCAAGCGGCGCAGGATTTATTATTTTTGCAATCCACAGATAAAGGCAGATGTATCTTTGATTTTATCCAAGTGCCTGAGTTTCGTCACTATTATCAAGCCGCAACAACGCTTAATATGGATGCCGATGAGAGCGTACATATCATCTCATGGCAAGACCCAAATCGTTATCTAAAATGTGAGCTAACGCCGTTTGGTGATGAAAAATTGCTGATTATTTATGATGTAACCCGCTTGCAGCATTTAGAAGCAATGCGCCGTGACTTTGTGGCAAATGTCTCGCATGAGTTACGTACGCCATTAACAGTATTGATGGGTTATTTGGAGAATTTTTCCGATCAGCCAGATATGCCGTCGCATTGGCGCCGCGGCTTTGAGCTGATGACCCAGCAAACGGCGCGCATGAATAGAGTCGTCAATGACTTATTGCTGCTATCACGCATCGAAATTGAAGAAACCCATGCGTTTAATGATATTGATATGACCAAGCTACTCACTCATGTTTATGATGATGCGCAGGCGTACAATCAAGAATATCAACATACTATTCATTTACATATTGATACCTATGACGGGCTATATGGTTCAGAGATGTATTTAAATAGCGCATTGTCTAATCTGGTGATTAATGCCATAAAATATACACCAAAAGGTGGCAATATCTCTATTAGCTGGACTAAGACGATTGAGGGCTGCCGTTTTGCGGTTGAGGATAACGGTATTGGTATTGCACCGCAGCATCTTGCCCGTTTGACTGAGCGCTTTTATCGCGTTGACAGTGGGCGTAGCCGAGCGACAGGTGGCACAGGGCTTGGATTGGCAATTGTAAAACATGTTTTATATCAGCATGAAGCGAGCTTACAAATCGAGTCAGTAGAAGGGGCTGGCTCGACATTTAGTGCGGTATTCCCAGATTGTTATGTGCGCTCTGCCGCGCTGAATTAATGCCTAATACCTTCTAATCCTTTTGCAAAAATGGATAAGGGTTCACGGCGCTACCATTAATATAAATTCCATAATGAACATGCGGCGGTGTGCCTTTAGCATTACCGCTATCACCGACATAACCGATGGTATCGCTAGTATTTACCCAGTCATTAGCAGAGATATCAGCATAGTCTTCCAAATGTGCGTAATAATGTCTGGCGCCGCCCGGTCCAATTATCATAACAACGCGACCTCCTAAAGCATCTTCGCCTACTTTACTAACGATACCTTGGGTCGTTGCTTGTATCGGTGTACTGCGCTTGGCAAAAATATCAATCCCTTCATGAGAGCGATCTTGGCTACGAGCAGCGCCCCATGTGTCTGCTAGATGCTGCTTGGGTAGCGGATTTGGCAAGCTATTCTCTGTCGGCAGCGGTTGTTGCAAGAGGCTGAGCTGCTGCCATTTTGCTATGAAAAATGACTGAGTTTGCTGGCTGATAGTTGGCAGTAATCTGTCAAATACGAATAATAACATCAGCAATATCGCAGCCTTAATAAGTACGCTGATTACGCGGCTGATAAACGTAGGCTTGGTTTGTTCATGATTGCTATTTGGTCGCATTGACATCTCTTTTTCTTTATTGCTTTAATTTATATTATATGGCCTTCAACTATTAACCTTTCGTATAGTATTGTTATATCTAACTTTTATCCCCATAAATATCAAGGTAGTAAACATAGTCTGCTGTTATATTGAATATTTTAATATGAATAAAGCGATTATCTATAACGGCTCTTTATTTTATAAATCACCATTTCTGACTGATTATTATGACTCAATTTACGACTGATTTTGACACTGCGCTGATTATCGATACTGAAACCGACCAAGGTAAAGATCCAAGACCTATCCAAGTGGCAACGATTAATGTAGCTACAGGCTTTGAGTGGATGAAATACTTTAATAGTGGACGTTCGATATCACCAGTCGTGATTAGAATTCATGGCATTACCGATGAAGATGTGGCTGGGCTTGAGCGTTTTGAGCTTGAGCAGTTTGAATTGCCTGAGTATCTTATTGGGCATAATGTCCGCTTTGATTGGCGAGTAATTGGCAGCCCTGCTGCTAAGCTAATTTGTACCGTTCGGCTGGCGCGCGTCGCCTTTCCGGAATGGAGCGCCTACGGTCAGTCCAAATGTATTGAGCAGTTATTGGGCAAGGGCGAGGCAAGTAGAATGACAATTGCCGCTCATGATGCGCTCGGCGATGCCCGTATGTGCTATCTGCTTTATCAGGCTTGCTGTGAGCGTTTAGAGATTGCACCGACTGATTTTGTAGCAGCGCATGCTATCGCTAATAAAGCCAATCCAGTCAGTAAAATGCCGTTTGGTAAACATAAAGGCATGCCGATTAAAGATGTACCAATTAGCTATGTAAAATGGATGCTGGGCAATATTCATAATATGCAGCCATCGCTGTATTCTGCATTGACTAAACGTGTCAAAACTGAAAAAGAAGCGGAATCAATAAAAACTGCAAATAATGCGTCTACGGATGCGTGATAAATAAAGGGTACAAAAATGTAGTAATTGCGTAGTGATAAATTGTTGCGACCGCGTGATTGCCATGCCTATGCTAAAATAAATCTTGCTCAATGCTAATAAAACATGACTTCTAAGTTTTTTCACATTTATCTTAGGTGTTATGCTGTATAAAGGTTTGAGAAACTACTTATTTT
>NZ_CBCPJH010000024.1:0-51866 GCF_965118485.1 Psychrobacter glacincola
ACTTACTTTAATAGTGAAGAGTCGGCGCTTGAGTCCGATGGTTGGTTCGATACAGGCGATATTGCAACCATCAACGAAGATGGGTATTTAAGAATTCGAGATCGTGCCAAAGACTTAATCAAGTCGGGTGGTGAGTGGATATCATCAGTAGAGCTAGAAGATATTGCTATGTCGCATCCTTCGGTAGCTATGGCAGCGGTTATTGGCGCCACACATCCAAAATGGGATGAGCGTCCGGTTATCATCACCCAACTGGCGGTTGGCGAGCAGGTAAGCGAAGAAGCGCTACTCGCTCATTACGAAGGTAAAGTAGCAAAATGGCAGCTTCCTAATGCTGTCATCTTCGTAGAAGCAGTTCCGCTAAATGGTACTGGAAAAATGCTCAAAAAAGACTTACGCGAGCAGTATGGTAATCACCTTATTGAGCGCGGTTTGATTGACTAATTAAGCAATATTTCGGCTTTCATTTAAAAAAACATTTATTCGATAAGCTGTTGATACTACATATTTTGTAGTATCAACAGCTTTTTTTATAAGGTTAAGAGAATAATAGTCCTGCCTTCTATGGCAGAATGGGAGATATAGATCACATGGTTACCGTACTAAAGGCCAAGTATGCTTATGTAAATACCACTGGTAACTTAAAAATAAAACCAATGCTATCGATGCTATTTTAAATAATGATCTATTTGCAGTGGGGCTATGCAATTGCAGTACAAAAAGTGATGTCTTTCACAGCTGGCTGAGTCAGTTACTGCTACCCACTCTACATAGCTATTAGGGCGGTTATAGGAATGTTACTGAAGCTAAGATCGCCATCAGTAATTATATCTGGGGGTATTATCAATCCGTGAGAACGCACCATTTTAATGATTATTTGTCACCGCTAGAAAAAGAGAAACGTTACTTTAATCAAAACCTCTTATCAGGTGTCCTAAATTAGTTGACCACTATAGATTAGACTACTTGCCTACACGTAGTGTAAATCCAGTTAATACATCATCCATATAGATTTCAGTACCTTTAGCGGTATAGTCTACTGAATCGATAAATTTTTTGGTAAGTTTAACTTTCATATATCACCCATGCAGTAGTACATAACCATAGTGTTAGTAGTCGTCATACTTTAATTACTACAAGGGTCAAAGTATCAAGATAGTATCAAAAAATTAAATATATCATTGTATACGCATAAAATTTAAGCAACAAAAAACCCCGTAAACATTGAGTTTGCGGGGTTTAAATTTGGTGGGCCCAGTAGGACTTGAACCTACGACCAAAGGATTATGAGTCCTCTGCTCTAACCAACTGAGCTATGGGCCCTTTAGACGCACAATGATACCTGATTTTTATATATTTTCAAGTAAAACTTAGCAGATATAGCAGACTATTTGATTAAATGTGACTAATGACCACCAGCCAGTGTCAAACTTCGTCCACCATCCACTGTGATAATTTCGCCAGTAACATAACTGGCTTGTACCAAATACAGCACGCTGTGTGCAATTTCAGGAGGTATCCCTATACGCTGCATAGGGATAGAGCTTATAATTTTGTTTTGTTGCTCATTATCAAGCGCTTGGTCGCTATCCGCTTCGGGTAAAATATTCACTCCAGGAGCGACGCCGTTAACGCGTACATCAGGCGCCATATCAAGCGCTAGAGACTGTACCATCATCCGATGTGCTGCCTTTGCCATATTGTAGACGGTATAATTGGCAAACGGTTTATTATGCGCATGAATATCAAGTAGGCTGATAATACAGCCTTGCTGCATTTTTAGATAAGGATATAGCGCTTGGCTTAATAACAAAGGCGCTTTAGCATTGCTCAAGATCAGTTCATCCCATTGGTCATGATGAATACTTCCAAGTGGAGTAGGATAAAAGCGAGAAGCGTTATGTACCAGTACATCTAATTGTCCAAATGCTTGCATAATATTGTTAGTAAACTGCTCTAAAGTTTCACTGTTATTAACGACTGCCAAATCGGCCATAATAACCACAGCGCTATGAGCATGAGTCTCATTTAGCTCGTTAGCAAGAGCATTTGCTTCTTGCTCACTATGGTGACAGTGAATAATGACGCGATAGCCTTGCTTATGAGCTGCACGAACAATCGCAGCCCCAATGCGCTTAGCACTGCCCGTAACAAGCATAACAGGTGCAGATGTCGTCACCGGCTGAATGTTTTTAAGAGTTTGAGTCATAGTAATCTTTTAATCAGAACATGATTTTAAAGGGTCAAAATGTATAAAAAAGGATCGAATCTGTTTTCAGTCAGGCGATTTGAGTTTCTAAATGCTCAATTCTGCATTGACGTAAAGCTTCACCAATCGCTGGACCCTTGAGATTTTGGTCGATATCATTCATACCGATAGCGTGGAAGCTATTTAACGCTAACATCATTTGTCGATGTTGTATCGCTAGCTGCAAGACTTGGCTTGTGACCAAGAGCTGCGAGAGTTTTTCAGGCTCCTTATGGGCACTACAAGCTTGAATAAGGTCAATTTTTTCTGCTGCACTAAGCTGATTGATCACGTTTAATTTCTCAGCCTGTTGTATGAATAAAGTCGCAAACTGGGTCTGTACTTTTGGAACTTTAGTAGTATTGCCTATCTCATTAATTGCTTTGGCAGCTGTCACCGATTCATCAGGCTTTAAATCATTGGCGTTAAGATTAAATAACGACGAATTGAGGCTAGCCATTAAGATTGCCCAACGCTGTGATAAATTTAACTGCATTTGACCGGCAAAATATAGCGACGTCTGTACTGTTTCTCGTATCTGACCATCATTCCAGGCTTGATGTAATGAAGCAAAATACTCTGTGAGCGCGCCTATATCAAATAGCTGCTGCCAGTATACCTGCGGAGATAGTTGCATCATCGCGCGGCTCGATTCTTGCCAAATACGTTCATTACTTAAATGAGCAAGCTCGCCAGATGCCACCAACTGACGCATTAATAGCAAGGTTTCATCGGCGATGGTAAAACCTAGATCATAATAGCGGCTATAAAAGCGTGCCGTTCTTAGGACTCTTAAAGGGTCTTCGCTAAAGGCACTCGAGACGTGGCGCAAGGTCTTGTTCTCCATGTCAGCCAGTCCACCATAATAATCTATCACCTCACCATTTATTGGTGTATCGTCGGTTAGGCTAGTAACTTCTATTGCCATGGCGTTGACGGTCAAATCACGCCGCTGTAAATCTTCTTTTAAGCTAACGTTTGGACTGGCATGGACGCTAAAGCCCTGATAGCCAACCCCTTGTTTACGTTCAGTGCGTGCAAGCGCATACTCTTCACGGCTCACTGGATGCAAAAACACAGGGAAGTCTGCGCCTACCTGTTGAAACCCTGCATTCAGCATTTCTGCAATGGTTGCACCGACGACAACAAAGTCTTTATCTTTGATAGGACGCCCTAATAGCTGATCACGTACCGCACCGCCGACGAGATACACTTGCATAATATTCTCTTTGTCTTATTACTAATTAATCAAATTTTTACCAAAAAAAACCAGCCAACGCTATGAGCATTGGCCGGTTTTAGTATAGCAGACGGTCTCTACAAAAAACGATCGAGACGGTCTTAATTACGCACTTTAAAGAGCATAATTAGTTACTGCTGCTCGTTTTCTAAGTCTTGAGCTTCAGTGACGGCGAGCGCTGTCATATTGACCACACGGCGTGCTGTTGCTGATGGCGTCAAGATATGAACAGGTTTACTGCCGCCTAATAAAATAGGACCAATAGACGCGCTACCCGTTGCTGTCTTAAGCAAGTTAAAGGCAATATTTGCCGCATCTAGCGTCGGCAAGATAAGCAGATTTGCTGAACCTTTTAAATTGCTCGAAGGTAAGTCATGAGCACGGATATGCTCATCAAGTGCAGCATCACCTTGCATTTCACCATCGAATTCAAAGTCAACATTCATCTCTGTGAGCAGTTGATGTACCTTACGCATTTTCACTGCGCTGGCACGATCAGAAGTACCAAAGTTTGAATGTGATACCAACGCCACACGCGGAGTGATGCTAAAGCGGCGCAATTGCTCTGCTGCCAATACAGTCATTTCAGCCAATTGCTCAGCAGTTGGATCTTCATGGATATAAGTATCCGCAATAAAGATATTACGATCTTGCATGAGCACTGCATTCATCGCATAAAAATCATTGATACCTTCTTTTTTATCAATCACTCTGTCGACATACTTTAAATGCAGCTGATAGTGACCGAATGTACCACAAATCATGCCATCCGCATCGCCATTTTCAACCAAAAGTGCACCGATTAAAGAAGTTTTACGGCGTAAATCACGGCGAGCAAGCTCGATACTGACACCATTACGTTTGTTCTTCTCGTAGTAGCCTTTCCAGTAATCGGTGTAGCGTGGGTCATCATCAATATTGACAATAGTAATGTTTTCGCCATCTTTTAATCGTAGTGCTAGCTTGGCGATATTATTTTCAATGACTGAAGGACGACCGACCAAGATAGGATAAGCCAATTGCTCGTCGACGACCACTTGCACAGCTAACAATACATTGCTATCTTCGCCTTCACAGTAAACGATGCGCTTCGGATCGGCTTTTGCACGAGCAAAGATAGGTTTCATCACAAACGCTGAGTTATAGACAAACTCAGATAGACGCTGACGATAGGCTTTCATGTCGTCGATAGGAAGGGTTGCAACGCCTGAATCCATCGCCGCTTTGGCGACTGCAGAAGCAATTTCAATGATTAGGTTTGGCTCAAGTGGTCCTGGAATTAAGTATTCGCGACCAAAACTTGGCGTACTTTCAACGTTTTGCAAGTTGCTCATTGGCGTTGCTTCAACGTGTGCCATCGCAGCAATCGCACGTACGCAAGCAATTTTCATCTCTTCGTTAACGGTGGTCGCACCAACATCTAACGCACCGCGGAAGATATACGGAAAACACAAAGCATTGTTTACTTGGTTAGGATAGTCTGAGCGACCAGTCGCCATAATGACGTCTGGACGGACGGCATGGGCGAGTTCTGGCATAATCTCAGGGGTTGGGTTGGCAAGCGCAAAGATAATAGGATCTTTTGCCATACGGCGAACCATATCTTCTGTCAATGTACCCGGCATAGATAAGCCTAGGAACATATCGACATCATCGATGAGCTCTTCAATAGTCGTCGCTTTGGTGTCACGCGCATACATCTGCTTGGTTTCGTCTAGGTTCTCACGGCGAGTAGTAATAATACCGCGTGAGTCAGAAACGTAAATATTGTTTTTATTAACGCCAAGCGCACAGATAATGTTCAAGCATGAAATGGCTGCTGCGCCTGCACCTGAACAGATAATTTTAATATCTTCAATTTTTTTGCCAGTAATAATCAAGGCATTGAGCATCGCCGCGGCAACGATGATTGACGTACCATGCTGATCATCATGGAATACCGGAATGTTCATACGCTCACGCAATTCGCGCTCGATTTTGAAACATTCTGGTGCTTTGATGTCTTCTAAGTTAATACCGCCAAAGGTAGGCTCAAGAGAGGCAACCGCCTCGATGAATTTGTCTGGATCATTTTGAGCAATTTCAATATCAAAAACATCGATACCAGCAAATTTTTTGAATAAAACCCCTTTACCTTCCATTACAGGCTTTGATGCCAATGGACCAATATTTCCTAAACCTAATACTGCAGTACCATTGGTAATAACGCCGACCAAATTGCTACGCGCGGTGTATTTAGCCGCTAAAGAAGGATCTCTTTGAATCTCAAGACAAGGTACTGCAACACCTGGCGAATAGGCAAGCGCCAAGTCACGTTGGTTAGCCAATTGCTTGATAGGGGTAACCGAAATCTTACCCGGTCGTGGATGTGAATGGTAATGTAGGGCAGCCTGTTCAAACTGCTCTTTTTCCGTAGGGGTGTCCGTATTCAAAGTGATATCGTCATTCATAATAATTGCCATGGTTAGGATAAATTGGAATAAATTAAATGGTGATAAAAACTAATGCCTAATGCTCAAAAATCATAAAAGATGATCATGAGTGTATATTGATCATTAAAGAATGATGTGGGGTGCTTAGACGTCAAAATAAAACAATATTGTGCGAGAATGATTCTAGCATTATTGCCAATTATTTGCCTAGCAAGCAGCGTGTAACCCCTAAACAATATAATAAAATGATATTCGTTATTTATCTAGTTGATAATGCCAAAAAACCGACCTAAATATCAACCTTAAATGTAGCATATATTCAAAATATTACAGAAAAATTAACCATTAAGAAGAGCAGCTAATTGGCATTTGCGGTGCATGAGGCGCGGGCGGCATGGTATCAAGTTCGATGGCGCTATCATTTATAATATAAGGGTTAGCTAGTAAGTTGAATACCCGATTTAATTCATCGAACTGTCCTTGCTCTGCGGCAGTAATAACACGTTGAGCCATGCTATTACGCAATACATAAATAGGATTATTGGTTGTGATGTCGTCAATCGCTTGAGCAATAGATACCTGCTGTATTTGTGCTAAATAACGTGTTGCCCAATCTTGCAAGACTTGTGCTGCTTCATTGGTTAACTCAGCAGTCATTATTGTCAATAATTTCTGCTCATAAGGATGCTCATTTGGGGCGATTAAAGCCAATAATGCTCGGAAACTATTGGTATAGTCGAGTAAGTTATCTTCTAATAAGGTTAACCATTCAAAAGCCAAAGTTAAGCTCTCTTTTGCATGCGGCAATCCAAGCTTGCGGCATAACCCTTGCTGATAGTGCTGCATAAAGGTCGCTTCATAAGGTGCTAAACAATCTGCCAGCGTATCGCGTGTGACCCCAGCCTGCGTTAAGCGCATAAAGTGCGGCAGCCAAATGTTTAGATTCCAATGACCGATGGCAGGTTGGTTCTGGTAAGCATAGCGTCCGCTATGGTCGGAGTGATTGTTAATCCAAGCGGGATTAAAGCGTTCCATAAAGCCAAATGGACCGAAGTCTAAGGTGCTACCAGTAATAGATAAGTTATCCGTATTCATAACGCCATGAGCAAATCCAATCAACTGCCAATCGGCTATCATGCGCGCAGTCCGTTCAACCACAGCCTGTAAAAATGCTAGGACTGGCTTTTCACTATC
Source organism: Psychrobacter glacincola (assembly GCF_965118485.1). GTDB lineage: Bacteria > Pseudomonadota > Gammaproteobacteria > Pseudomonadales > Moraxellaceae > Psychrobacter > Psychrobacter glacincola_D. Next base: position 7,115 of record NZ_CBCPJH010000024.1, read on the forward strand.
GCGGCATTCTGGATAATAAGTATCAATCATATAATCGGTAAATTCGCTGAGCAAATCAGGAGCAAAGCTTGCTATCCATTCAACATGACCAAGGCGAATATGGCTGTCAGCGACACGCATTAACGCCGCACCAGCTTCTAGGCGTTCACGGCGTACGCGCGTATCAGACACCACAAATCCCAAGGCGTTAGATGAGGCAATACCAAGCTGAGTGAGGGCATGACCGCATAAATATTCGCGAATGGTACTGCGTAAGACTGCACGGCCATCACCCATGCGTGAGTAGGGCGTTAAACCTGCACCCTTCAGATGTAAATCTTGTAATTGATTATTTTTATCAAGTACTTGCGCCATCAATAATCCACGTCCATCACCCAACTGACCTGCCCATTGACCAAATTGGTGACCAGCATATGCCATTGATAAAGGCTTGAATTGTTCAGGCACATACTGCCCACCAAGTATCTCAACCCAGCGTGCCATTAAGTATTCATCTTCTGTCCAGCCTAGTTGCTGTGCAACCTGCATATTAAAATGACCGGTACGAGGGTTTTCTAGTGGGGTTGGCAGTTGCTCATGATAAAGGCGAGTGTCTAATTTGACGTAGGTATTTTGATAGCGCATAGAAGCCGTTCCAATTGAGAGATGAAAGCTAGGAGATAAGACTTAAGATATAGACCGAATAAACTCACTATAGCATAGCCTTGATATAGCAGCATTGCACTCTGTCAATCTCTTGTAAATCATGATTATTTATTACATGGTTGGTTATACATCACTATTTATCAATAGACATGATAATTTAATACCGCATAAAAAAATCCCCCTATCTTTACAGATAGAGGGAAGGAGAACCGTCACAATAGAAATACTAAATCGTTAAGCTTAAGCCGCTTTCGCGCTTTCACCGATAGAGCGAAACGCTGTTTTTAAATTACTATTATGTGCCAATATTTTTTGTTCAATCTTAGCATAATCTTGCTTCAACTCATGTTCAACTTCATGTAAGCGATCCGCAAACTCAGTCTTTTTCAGCTCAATCGTTTTGGCTTTAAGGGCTTGCCATTCTTCGACAGTCTGCGTAAAGGCATCATATTCAAACTTGATACGTTCTTGGAAGCTTTTCATAGCATGAGGAATATCGATACCACTCGATGTTGCCGTATCAATCTGCTGCTGTGCTGCTTTAAATTGCATTTGCACTTCAGCATGCTTAATCGTGGTGTCATCAACGGTACGTAGCTCGCTGGTCAAGCTAAGTTTCGATAAGCCTGCAATTAACCATTTGGTTGGATCATATTGCCACCATTTTACCCCATTACGATAATCGTATTGGAAGAAGTGATGGTAGTTATGATAACCCTCACCCCAGGTAAAGATAGCTAAGAAAAAGTTATCACGTGCACTATTAGTATCGGTATAAGGACGCGTACCAAACATATGACATAGCGAGTTGATAAAGAAGGTAAAATGATGCGTCAATACCAAGCGTAGTAGACCTACGATGATTAAAGTACCCCAAACATCACCTAGTAACCAACCAATCGCAGCGACCACGCCGATGTTCAGTGCCGCAACCCATAAACCGTAATATTTATGCTGAATTTGCAGCGTTCTATCTTTGGTTAGGTCAGGGATATTTTTATAATCAAACTTACCACTAGGATAATTGCGTAGCATCCAGCCCATGTGACTAAAGAAAAAGCCACGTTTCGCTGAATACGGGTCATCTAAGCGATCATCAACATGACGATGATGGCTACGATGACCTGAAACCCAATCAAAAGCTGAACCTTGTACAGCAAAGGTAGAACCTAGCAATAAAAAGTTTTTGACGATTGGATGCGCTTTATAAGCACGATGCGACAACAAACGGTGATAACCCGCTGTGATACTAATACCTGTCCAAACCATAAAAGCACCAAACACGCCCCAAACTGGTGCGCTAACTTGATGGGTAAACAGATACCATGGCGTAATGATAGCAGCAGCAATCGGCGTGGCTACCAGAATAGTCGCTGGAATCCAGTTAATCGGTGCTTTGGTAAACTCAAACTCACGCATATCGATGCTGTCTGCACTGGTAGAGACATCTTGCTCTCCTGCAGCATGAGCATAGTTGCGTTTGGCAACTGGTGTCTCATCAAGTGAGTTCTTCGCTTTATTCTCATCAAAACGCGTTCTAAAACGTGTGACTTGAGTGCTGGCGGTTTTGACAAATGTGTCACCAGATTTGATAGCGAAACGTAAGCCTTTAAGCGGTAAGCCAAGTGCTTTTTTTGCAATCATATAATATCCCTAACGGTATTAATTTAAGTCTCTATATTACCTTAAATACTTAGTAAAGTGAACACTTATACACTATAAAAATATTGCTAAATAACAATAACTTGTATCGTTTATGCGCTGTATTACCCTAAATAAGCAGTGACTTATCAGTTCTTGTGCGAGAGTGTAAGTAGGACGCTAAATATGTAGGCTAGAAGCATGCCTATTTAAGTACTGATAATATGTTTAGCACAGCAGATAACATGGATAATCGGTAATGATGACATCGACTTGCCAAGCTATTAGCTGTTTAATCGTTTCAATATCATTGACCGTCCAAGCACTAACAGGCAAATCATAGCGATGACAATACTGAATGACTTCTTGGTTTAGCAGTGGGTAGTGAATACCGAGTCGCGTGCAGCCCAGTTGCATAGCCGTATTGGGCGCAGTTGCTAATGATTCAGGCGTACGGATAAGTAATCCACGCGCTATGTGTCTTAATACAGTGGTACGTTGCAAGCGTGCATGCAGCTCAATATCAAAGCTGGTCAGTACGATAGGTAGGCTGGCAAGTGGACTGTCAATGAGGTCACGTATTAAAGCTTTTGTGAGTTTGGCATAATCAGTACGATTATGGGTCTTAACCTCAAGCTCAATATAACTGAAACCATTGAGTGCAGGCGCTATAGTAGGTAAGGCAATAATTGGCTGACCGAATTGTAAGTAACGCTGAATTTCAATAAGACTTAACTGGTCGATGCGTGATTGCTGGGCACACATGCGTTGTAGGTTGTCATCATGAAAGACGATCAGTTGCCCATCTCGGCTAAATTGCACATCAAACTCTACGCCTGCTACACCAGAAGGCTGTAGTTTTTGCGCATATTTAAAGCCTGAAAAAGTGTTTTCTAATGCTTCTCCACGCGCACCGCGATGACCGAGTAATAAGGTATTTTTAAAATCTATCATAATCAGTAACTGCCAACTGTTTTAAGTATTTTATTTCAATCATTCTACTTTGAGCGCCATAATTTGGATATGGTGCTTTTAAGATTATATTTTACCTATTGCTTTTATTTAGGAGCGACAATATCGAATACTATCGTCAGTCCTAAATAAAACAGAGAGCTACTGATATTCCCTCATGTAAATGTTGCAATATGTGGCTAAGCAAATTTCTATTTGTAGTTTTTTTGCAACTAAAACGGAATTTTGGACACAATGTTGAGCGTTATTTGTATATCAGTTGGCTAGATGGATGACCATTTCATACAAACACCGTATAATAATGTGGTTTTCAAATCTATTACAGAGCCTGTTTCGGTTAGATTTGAGTGTCATAGTTTAAACGTCAAATACTGTCCGTGAGCGGTGGTACGAATCAGCGAATTGGAGCAAAAGAGATATGAGCGTAGCAAATAAAAATGTGAGCAAGTGGTATAAAGTTGCTGGTATCGGCATGGTATGTGGTTTAGCGCTTGCTGGTTGTGATCGCTCAGAAAAAGAAGACGCTACTGATACAGTAGAGGTGACCGAGCAAGAAGGACAGGTCAGTGAAAACACGGCTGCCACAGTAGTAAGCTGTGATGACCCTATGGTACAAGATCGCCTTAAATCTGCTTTAAAAAATACGCTCAATCAACAAGCGCAAACGCTAGCAGTCAGTTATGCCAATGACGCAGAGATTGGTTTAAGCAGTGGTCTGGTCTCTACGAAAGCTGGCGGTATCATGATTGATGTACAAAACGCTGCCGTATTGCAAGCGACTAATGAAAATGGTCTGACCACTTGTCAAGCAAGCGTCAGCATGACATTGCCAAGTGAAGACTTATATCAAGCCAGCCAAGTGCAAGCCGCTAACAATCAGCCAAGTCTGCAATCACGCTTAGCCAATGACAATATTCGTATCAATAATAATATGCTTATCGACGACGCCTTTACTTATGTCGTTGGTAAGCAAGGTGGTCAAGTACGGACACGTATCGCAGGACAGCCAGCATTATTGACTGTCGTATCTGAAGTGATTGCTAGCTCAGCGCTGCAGTCAGCAATGGAAGAGCAGCGTGCCCAACGTGCCGCTCAGCAAGCTGAACGCCCAGCACAACAGAACAATACTGCCAGCCAGCCACGAGTAGTAGCGCCTGCTGCGCCTGTACGTCCAGCACAACCTGCTACACCGCCTACTGTGAATCAAAATAGTCAGAGTAGTAATAACCAGAGTAATAATCAAGCAGCAGCAACGCCTAAACCTAGTAATACCGCACCTGCCACTCCAGAAGCACCAAAAGCGACGCCTAAAGATGAAAGTATCGATATGGTGATTATTGAAGATAAAGACGCGACTTATTAATAATTCTTCTGCTCAATATTGATAAATATAGTTCAATAAAAAACGCCCGCAACTAATGAATTGCGGGCGTTTTTTTATTGATGATTCAGTATTTTTATTATTTATCAGCGAATTTTTGTAATACCTGACTGTCCCATAGGACTTCAGAAACCTGCTCAGGGTCGGTGCAAAAACGTGCAGCGACAAATAGCCAATCAGATAGGCGATTGATAAAACTTACTGCTGTCGGACGAATAGATTCTGGGCGCTGTTGTTGCAATAGTACTGCTTGGCGTTCAGCGCGGCGGCAAACAGTACGTGCCACGTGTAATTGGCTGACTAATAGTGAGCCTGTCGGTAAGATAAAATCTTTAAGCGGTGGCAACTTCGTATTCATCGCATCGATTTGCTGCTCTAACCAATCGATATGAGTGACATTGACACCTTCATACTCTGGCATCGACAGCTCGCCACCGATATTGAATAATAAGTGTTGAATAATGACTAAGGCTTGAGCAAAGTCAGCTTGTTGAGTATGCTCAATCGGCGTTTGCGTAAGCTGCGCGCGTACCAAGCCGATATGCGAGTTCAGCTCATCCACATCACCCATCACACTAAATAGACTATCAGCCTTGCTGACACGACTGCCATCTGCCATGCCCGTACTGCCATCATCACCAGTACGTGTATAAATTTTGCTTAAACGATTACCCATATCTCTATCCTTAACTATTTAGTATTTTTATCATTACAGGGTTTTACTTGCGCGCTCATTGTAGTATTTTACGAGCGTTTTCGCTAAGATAATGAGTTAAATTTTATCTTGGTAATCTGCTTACCATTAATTTAGACATTAACCGCTTATGTAAGTGCGTTTTTATTTGTTAGGCTTGTTTTTTCTTATACTTTTAATCAAAAAGGCTGTATTACTATGACTATAACTCTTGCAGACGCTATGTCTCAGCTTGCTATTTACGATTCACTCACTGGTCGCAAGCAATCATTCAAGCCACTGGTTGCAGGCGAAGTTGGTATGTATGTCTGTGGCATGACGGTTTATGATTATTGTCATATTGGTCATGCGCGAGTGATGGTTGCCTTTGATATGGCAGTGCGCTGGCTTGCGCAGCTAGGCTATGAGGTGAATTACGTACGTAATATTACCGATATTGATGACAAAATCATCAATCGTGCAGCGGAGAATGGTGAAGAGATTGGTGCGTTAACGCAGCGATTTATTACCGCCATGCACGAAGATGCGACAGCACTTGGTTGCCTATCACCTAATGCAGAGCCGCGTGCAACCGACCATATCGATGAGATGCAACAAATGATTGCAACGCTAGTCACTAACGATTATGCCTATGCGGGCGATAATGGCGACGTGTATTATGCGGTCGATAGCTTTGCTGATTATGGCAAATTATCGAAACGTAATCTTGATGAGATGCAGGCAGGTTCGCGGGTTGTTGTTGAAAATGATAAACGTAATCCGTTTGATTTTGTTTTATGGAAAGCGGCGAAACCTGGTGAGCCACAATGGATGTCGCCTTGGGGTCAAGGACGTCCAGGCTGGCATATTGAATGTTCGGCGATGTCGACCAAATGCCTTGGCAATACTTTTGATATTCACGGTGGCGGTCATGATTTACAATTCCCGCATCATGAAAACGAGATTGCGCAATCTGAAGCGGCTACTGGTTGTGAATACGCGCGCAATTGGATGCATGTCGGCTTTATTAATGTCGACGGCGAAAAAATGTCTAAATCGCTAGATAACTTCTTTACCATCCGTGATGTCATGGCAAAATATCTACCAGAAACGGTGCGCTTTTTCTTATTATCGAGCCATTATCGTAGCCAAGTAAACTTCTCTGATAGCGCTTTAGATGAAGCTCATAATAGCCTAAGCAGGTTGTATCAAGCATTAAAAGTTGCTGAACAACAAAAAGGTCAAACGCTTATCATCGATGACGCATTGATTAATAGCGCCTATGCAAGCGCAGCCGGACAAGACTTTATCAAAGCCATGAATGATGACTTTAATAGCTCAACTGCGATCAGTGTGCTGTTTGGATTGGCACGTGATATCAATAAAGCAGGCAAAGTAGAAGATGTAGAGACTGCATGGCAATTAGCGCAGCAATTAAAAGCGTTGGCGCAAACGCTCAATATTTTACAGCAGCCTGTTCAACAGTTCTTGCAAGCCGTAATTGGTGAAGCCGCAGAAGATGATTTAACAGATGACGCTATCGATGGTTTAATAATCGAGCGTACTGATGCCAAAACCAGTAAAGATTTTGCCCGTGCTGATGAGATACGTGTGCAGTTAAAGGAAGCGGGTATTGAATTAGAAGATAGCCGCGCTGGCACGACTTGGCGACGCGCTTAACGTAAAAGCTAAAATTAGTACATGCATCAAGCAACCAGTATGCTTAGAAATTTATGCTCAGAAATTAAGTCAGCTTAACGCTGGCTTTTTTTTGTAGAGTACATTAGCTTAAGCTTATACATAGGTCAGATATATATCGTATGAAAAATAATCATCAGTCTTTGGTTTCTAACTTGGATTCTAACAACGTTCAAGCTTTGCAATGCGGCATGGGTGGCAAAGGCATCAATTCTGGCGACGCCAAGAGTGATGTTTTTACTGCTTTTACTGTTGGCGATAAAAGGATTATTAAACACTCAAACGTATGGCAATTTACCCTCAGTATATTTGTCATGATATTGAGTATCGTTTATGTTCCTGTATATGCCGCTACTAGTGATGCTCTAGCGATTAATAATCAAAGTGATGTAAAAGCTCAAAATTATAACGCAGCAGAAAAAAGTACTGTACCAGAAAATATAGTTGATTATGCAGCGCAGAAAATTGAGGGTATTAAAGCAGAAGGAGTCAGCGTTTCTGCCATCGCAGAAGAAATGACTAGTCCGATAGAAAAAAACACGGTGCAGCAAGCAGGGGTGCTACAAGGAGACTCAGGTCTTACTGGTGATTATAATGAAGGCTATTATTCTTTAAATAAGCTCAATACCGGTTTGCCGCCATTATCTGAGCCGCCGAATTTGTCGACACCCCTTGCAACCTTAGAGTTTTTCCAATCAGCTGTGATGAAGCAGCAATATGACTTGGCCGCTTATGCACTAAATATGAATCTGATTGATGCCGATTCGCAATCAAGTCGAGCCATGGATTTGGTCAAGCAACTGGATTTTTTATTGGTTGAAAAAAAGCTCTATGTGTTCGATAAACTGCCTGATCGACCTGATGGTTTGATTGAGCCGCCGCTTGGTAGTACTAGCAGTATTCAAGGTATTCCTAGGCGCTCCATTCAGCTTGGGTATATTGATTATCGCGAACGCCGAGTGCCACTGCATCTAGAGCGTGTGCGTCTTGATGATGGAACGCCTTTTTGGGTATTCTCAGCACAGACGGTAGCAAATATTGACAAACTGTATGAACAGTATCATCCGGCAAAATTTGAGCGTTATTTACCGGATTGGACCAAGATTAAATTTTTCGGTATTGCTATCTGGGAGTTTTTGGCATTATTTGTATTTTTCGCCTTTACGATGGGTATCGGCTGGCTACTCAGTATTGCCGCGGGGAAACTCCTTAATTGGTATGTGATGGATAAAGAGGGTAACCGCCTTGGTACCCTTCATCATAACGGGGTGGAAGATTTGGTCAATAAGTTGACCGTGCCTTTAACCTTTACACTCAGTTTTTCATCTGTTTATACCTTGGTTTCCGGTGGTTTTCCTTATTTGGATGCTTTGGCTTCATCAACCCGTCCCATTGTTTGGATAGCACTGGTCTTTAGTGCGATGTGGCTTGGTATTCGAGCCATTAACTTTTTTGCCAATCGTTATAAAGATTTGCAAATTGAAAACCTAAGCGATGAGCATTTTGATAAAAGTCGTAGCCGCCGAACCTACATGTCTATCTTTCGCCGGGTTTTTATCTTTGTCATGATTTTGGGCGGGATTTGGATTGGCTTGAGCGAATTTACCAATATTGATGGACTAGGTAAGACTTTATTAACTTCAGCTGGTATTGCGGGTGCGGTCATTGGTATCGCCGCGCAACCTATTTTAGGTAATATTATCGCCGGAATGCAGGTTGCGATTACCCAGCCTGTACGTATCGGTGATACAGTCATGATGGAGGGCGAGTGGAGTACGATTGAGGATTTGGGCTATACCTATGCGGTACTCAAGACATGGGATGAGCGCCGATTGATCGTCCCTATGCGTCATTTTATTACGGAAATTGTAGAAAACTGGTCACATACGGAATCGCATCAAACGTCAGTGATTTATCTCTATGTCGATTATGGCGCTGATATTGATGCTATTCGGCAGAAATATATTGAGCTTGTAAAAAAGAATGGACTATGGGATAGCGAAGTTGAGCCTGAATTGTATACGGTATCAGTATCCGAGAGTAGTATTAAGCTGCGCTGTAGTCAAGCATCTGATAGCCCAATCAACGCATGGACACTTGAATGTGAAGTGCGCGAGGAGATGATGAGTTATTTATATACGGAACAAAAAAACTATCTACCAGCTGAGCGTTTGATAATTAAAACCAATTACAGTTAAATACTGATTATTATTTTTAAGTAATTAATAGGGTTACTGTAGCAAAATAGGCTGACAAATAAGTTATGCGAATGCTGGTATTATTTGCTATAATATGGCGTTATTTTTAAAGGATAATTCAGCTATTAAGCGTTGAGTAATCGTGTTTTAGGGTAAGTAGAGGCGCTATATTTGCGAATTTACCGAGCTAATAATATTATTGCCAATGATAAATGAATGATGTGCTGAGTGAATGTTGGTATTTAAAATTTATTCTGCACAGTTTTATCGCTATTTACTGGGTCTTTATGACCTAACAAGGTGAATAAAGCGCTCGTTTATTGTCTTGATGTTGCATTGTCTACCCATCAAAATAACCACTACTAGGGGTCTGTATGTTGCGAATTGTCGATGAAGCCTTAACCTTTGATGACGTTTTATTATTGCCAGCTTATTCAGAAATACTGCCAAAAGCTACTAATCTAACGACACGTCTTACAAAAAGCATCACACTGAACTTACCGCTTATCTCTGCTGCTATGGATACCGTTACTGAGTCCGAGATGGCCATTACCATGGCACAGCTTGGTGGCTTAGGTATCTTGCATAAAAGTATGGATATTGACAGACAAGCCATGCAAGTGCGCCGCGTCAAGAAATTTGAAGCAGGTACAGTGGTAGATCCTATTACGGTCCATCCAGAGATGACTATCGGTGAGTTATTAAGACTGACCCAAGACAATAATATCTCAGGCGTACCAGTGGTCGAGAAGGGCACGGATAAAGTAGTCGGTATCGTCACTCATCGTGATTGGCGTTTTGAGACCAATCTATCATTGCCTGTTAGCCATATCATGACGCCCCAAGATCAGCTGGTTACCGTAAAAGAAGGTGAGAGCAATGAGAATATTAAAAGACTGCTACATGAGCACCGTATCGAAAAGGTCATTGTAATTAATGATGATTTTCGTTTGCGCGGTCTGATTACGGTTAATGATTTTGCTAAAGCTGAAAACAACCCAAATGCTTGTAAAGATGAGCAAGGTCGCCTGCGTGTTGGCGCAGCTGTTGGTACAGGCGCAGATACCCAAGCGCGCGTTGAGGCTTTAATTGCCGCTGACGTCGATATCCTTGTTGTTGACACGGCGCATGGTCATTCAAAAGGCGTGATTGATAAAGTATCTTGGATTAAAAAGAACTTTCCGCACGTACAAGTGATCGGTGGTAATATCGCTACAGGCGACGCTGCTAAAGCGTTACGTGATGCTGGAGCAGATGCTGTGAAAGTTGGTATTGGTCCAGGATCTATCTGTACCACACGTATTATCGCGGGTGTTGGTATGCCGCAAATATCTGCCATTGATAGTGTTGCAACTGCTTTGCAAGACAGTATTCCATTGATTGCTGATGGTGGTATTCGCTACTCAGGCGATATGGCAAAAGCCATTGCTGCAGGTGCCTCTTGTATAATGGTTGGTTCGCTTATGGCAGGTACCGAAGAAGCACCGGGTGAAGTTGAGCTATTCCAAGGTCGCTACTATAAAGCTTATCGCGGTATGGGTAGCTTGGGCGCTATGTCAGGTCAAAACGGCTCATCAGATCGCTATTTCCAAGATGCCAAAGACGGTGTCGAAAAATTGGTACCAGAAGGTATCGAAGGTCGTGTACCGTATAAAGGTCCAGTTGCTGGTATCGTTAACCAAATGGTTGGTGGCTTGCGCTCATCTATGGGTTATACGGGCTGTGCAACGATTGAAGAGATGCGTACTAAGCCACAGTTTGTGAAAGTGACTTCAGCTGGTATGAAAGAATCACATGTCCATGATGTACAGATTACTAAAGAAGCACCTAACTATCGCGTTGACTAATGGTAATTTTGACGCTGTAGGGTGCAATAACGGGCAGTCTGACTGCGTCAAGTGACATTAAGATACAAACAGCCAACAATGCCTTGTTATTGTTGGCTGTTTTTTTTGTAAAATACAATAATAGATTATTTTAATAATAATTGATAATGACTTATCCTTGTTAATTATTAAAACCACTTAGCCTGCGTGTACGTCTGGCCTTTTACTTTTATACTTAAGGAACAATAATAATGAGCTACTTTGGCACCGATGGTATTCGCGGAAAATTTGGTGAGCTGCCAATTACGCCAGACTTTATCTTGAAACTAGGGTATGTAACTGGGCTTGTGCTGATAGAAAATAATGATAATTCTGCTCGTAAGCCAAGCGTGGTAATTGGTAAAGATACACGGCTGTCAGGCTATGTGATTGAAGGCGCATTACAAGCAGGTTTTAACGCAGCTGGCGTTGATGTATATATGCTAGGACCACTGCCAACGCCCGCTATTGCGCACTTAACACGTAGTTTTAATGCCGATGCAGGTGTGGTTATTTCTGCTTCTCACAATCCTTATTTTGATAATGGTATTAAGCTCTTTTCAGGTGACGGCAAAAAATTGACCGATGAGATGCAAAATGCCATCAACGATAAATTAAAAGCTATTATGGCTGCTACAGGTAGTAATGACACACTGATGCCTATTCTTGACCCTGCGCAATTGGGTAAAAATAATCGTATCGATGATGCAAAAGGGCGCTATATTGAATTCTGTAAAGGTAGTTTTCCTTATCAGTATGACTTAGATCATCTGACTGTGGTCGTCGACTGTGCAAATGGTGCAGGCTATAGTGTGGCACCTCGTGTCATGCGTGAGCTTGGCGCCAATGTCATCGCCATTAATAATAAGCCTGACGGTATCAATATTAATGCTGATTGCGGCTCAACCCATCCTAAAGGCTTACAAGCAGCGGTGCTTAAATACGAAGCCGATGTCGGTATTGCCTTAGATGGTGATGGTGACCGTATTGTAATGGTCGATGAAGCCGGTAATTTGGTTGATGGTGATGGCATCTTATATGTACTCGCTACCCAAGGTATAAATAAAGCCAAAGGCGTCGTTGGGACATTAATGAGTAATATGGGTTTAGAGTTGGCACTAAAAGCAGCTGAGATTGAGTTTACACGTGCAAAAGTAGGCGATCGTTATGTGATGCAAGAGCTTGAAGCAAACGGTTGGATATTAGGCGGCGAGCCATCAGGTCATATTTTATGCTTGGATAAAAGCCGAACGGGCGATGCCATTATCGCAAGTTTACAGATACTTGCAGTTATGCAAGCAAGAGGTAAAGCGCTGAGCGATTTAACTGAAGGCTTTGAAGTGTTACCACAAAAGCTGGTCAATGTACGACTATCTCAAATGCAAGATCCGTTTGAGCATGAAGAGTTGGTTGCCGCTTTTGATAAAGCACGTGCTACTTTAGAAGGTCGTGGTCGACTACTTATTCGCCAATCTGGTACTGAGCCGATGATTCGAGTGATGGTTGAGTCAGATGATGAGATAGAATGTGATGTAATGGCAAATGATTTAGCAGATAAAATCAAAGCTATATTGGGCTAGTAGTATTTAAATATAAAACTATTAAAATAAGCTATTAAAAAAAGGAAGCATCATGAGTATGGACTTTACTGATCAGCGTTTATCATATGAAAAAGGTCAACTTGACCAACAGTCAGTACCAACATCACCGTTTGAGCTGTTAAAGGCTTGGATGAATGAAGCAATAGAGGCGCAGGTACAAGAGCCTTATGCGATGAGTTTGGCGACTTGCGGCGCCGACAGTAAACCTAGCGTGCGCATCGTTTTATTACGTGAGATTACGGATAAAGGTATCGTGTTTTATACCAATTATGAAAGCGCTAAAGGTCAAGATATTGCTGAAAACCCTAATGCAGAAGCATTGTTCTTTTGGCATAAACTTGAGCGTCAGATTCGTATCAGCGGCAGTATTGCCAAAATTGATGCTGATAAATCTGAGGCTTACTTCCAAAAGCGTCCGCATGACAGTCAAGTAGGGGCATGGGTCAGCCAGCCACAAAGCGGTGAAGTTGCCAATCGTGAGGTGATGGAGCAGACGTTTGAGCAGTTGCAAACAGATTATCCAGAAGGCACCGCCGTACCAACGCCAGAGTTTTGGGGTGGTTATGAGATTACTATCAGTGATATTGAGTTTTGGCAAGGTCGCGCCAATCGGATGCATGACCGCATTGTCTATCATAAAAAGGCAGATGGTAGCTTTAGCACCAAACGCTTATTGCCTTAAGTGCAATAGATAGTTGATGATATAAACTTATGAGAAGTTAATATCTATAAAAAAGCCACTTTACATGCCATATTCATATGGCAGATAAAGTGGCTTTTTGCATTCATTACCAGATCAACTATCTTGTTTTTACATTTTATCTATTTGGTATCTACATCCACCGACACGGACATACCAGGACGTAGCCGAGCAAGCTCTGGCTGATTTGGGTCTAAGTCGATACGTACCGGAATGCGCTGAGCGATTTTGATATAGTTTCCTGTCGCGGGATTGGCAGCGCCAGCACTAAATTCACTACCTGTTGCGGGTGAGATATTGCTGACATGCCCGCTAAACTGCGTGCCACCCAAGGCATCCACATGAATGGTAGCGGCTTCGCCAACTGTCATGTTTGCTACCTGCGTTTCCTTAAAGTTGGCAATAATCCACACACCTTTTGGTACGATATACATGAGCTGCGTACCAGCACTAACAAGCTGTCCCGCTTGTACATTTATTTGACTCAGCTGACCTGACTCTGGTGCTCGAATAACCGTATTTTCAAGGTTAATCTGTGCTTGCTTGGCACCGGCTTCTGCATTTTTGATGTTAGCATCAAGAGATGAGCGGCTGCCACTGGTTTTTTCACGGGCTTCACGTGCCACTTGCAAGTTTGCTTCCGCTTGTTGTACGCCTGCGAGCGCCTTGGCAAGCTGAGCTTCGGCATGAGCAACCTCTGCTCTTGATACGGCGCCAATGGCGACCAGTCCCTGATAGCGCTTCACATCTTCACGAGCACTTGTGACACTGACTTTCGCACTGTTTAGATCCGCTTCACGCGCTTGAATCTGTGCTTGGCTTGACCCTGTATCTTGCGCATTACTAGAGCGATTGGTCACGGCCACTTCAATATTAGCTCTTGCCTGTTCAAGTTGCTGCTGAAAGCTACGGTCATCTATTTTTACCAACAAATCACCTGCTTTTACGCTGGCAAAATCTTGTACGGCAACTTCAGTCACGTAGCCAGAAACCTGTGGGCTGATAATGGTTGTTTGACCTTTAACAAAGGCATTGTTGGTTTGCTGAACGGTTGGCGTAAAAGGCGGTAGTTTCCAGGCATAGAGAATGAGTGCCACACCAATAACAATCAAAGCAATGAGTAAAGCCAAATTAAAAAACGATTTCTTTTTGGGTGACCAACCTGTCGAGTCGGTTATTGGCTCTACGGGTGGCATAGGTGTGGCATCAACGGTCTTATTTGCTACATTCTCAGTATTATTAGCATTAGTGTCATTAATATCAGTATTTGTGCTTTCAATAGCCGTATCCGACTTAATTAAATCAGGATTTATCTCGCCATCGCCAGTAGTTAGTTTCGCTCCATGGATTGCTGTTGCAGGCTCTATAGGGGTTTTGATGGCTGAACCAGTCTGATTTGTGCCATCAGGATTGGTAATTGCATTGTTAGGTTCATTGTTATTCGCGTTGTTAGGTGTGTTTGCGTCATCAAGGCGATTGGGTTTGTCTTCGTTCATGACGCGCTCCTAAGGGTTTTAATAAACATAATAGATAACTTTAAAATAATAATTAGAGAGAGTAATAGATATAGAATACACAATAAAATCTGTACTATCTGCTATTTTTTGCCCATCATTTCTGCTAACGCCGCCAGCTCTTTGCCAAGCGGGTTGCGCTTATGATACAGGTAATAAAAATAGACCATCAATAAATAGAGCGCGGTAATCGTAGCAGCCACTGCCATTAAAAAGAATAAGTCATCATAAGCGGCGACGGTCGCTTGGCGCTGAATACCTTGCAACATTTGGGTCATTTGAGCAGGATCACCAGCAGTCATCGAGCTGACCATATCTGCATAGTGCATCTGCGTGCGGATAGTGGTAAAGGCTTGAATACCTGCCGCACCTGCCAAACCGCCAACCGTTTGTGAGATACCAAAAATGACAGAGAAGCTAATAATATAGGCAGGTCCATTGGCAATCGCACGGAACATCCCTTCAAATACCATCGGTCCCATAAAATATACGGCAGCAAAGGCAATGATAAATTGGCTAAAATAAAACATAATAGGCGCAGAATTAAGTGATACACCGGTATCTATCCAAGCACCGATCGCAATCAGTGCAACAGCAAAAATTACCGGTCGACGTAGGTCCATTGCATTGGTCGTAAAGATACTAAGTACCAATGCCAGCGCACTGGCTGCTAAAATAATGGCATAAAACACAATCAGCTGATCGTTGCCATAGCCAAGGTTTGCCAACAATCCTGCTGCGCCAACGCTTTGCTCGGACAGCAAAATACGCATGACAGCACCGGTTATCATAAAGGCGATAATGGTTCGGCTACGCATCCAACGTACTTGCAACATCGGGTTTTTACGATGGGTTTCAATCCATAATGCAATGGTAATGGTGACAACAGCAATAATCAATGGATAACTGAGCCAAGGCGTCGTCCACCATAAGATACGACCTTGTACCAAAAATACCGCCAATGCAGCAAGACCGGTCGCAAAAAAAGCAAAGCTGACGATATCAAGTTTTTCAAAGACTTTTTCGGTATTACCACGAGGTAGCTCAAGAATATTAATGAGCCCAAAGCATATCAATGCCAGCCCAACTTGAAATAGGAACAAACCTTCAAGTTGACCATCAGCTGCTAGATAAGGCGAGATGATACGGGATAAAGGCACCCCAAACTGCACCAAGCCAAAGCCCAAGATTAGCCCGCTGATACGCCGCGCCGTTGGCATACCTTGCAGACAATAAAAGATAGACAGCACTGTCATGGCACTGGCGACCACACCACTAAACCCCCGAGCAATCAGCTCTAAATAATAAGGCTCGATGCTAATGCCAGTCGTTGAGCTCAGTAAATTACTACTGACCAACCACTGCATGCTAGTGGCGGCAAGCAAAAAGAATAAGGTGATTTTGCTAAACAATGGCATACCAAACTGTTGGCGTATCTTATACAAAAGTACGGTGACACAAGCATTGGTCATATTATAAGCGACCGATATCCAGCCACCTTCAACAGGTGTCAGACCCATCTCTCCTTGAATTTGAGAGAGGTTAGCGACCAATAAACCGTTTTGGAAACTGGCTGTGATACCGATAAAAATACCGATGAGTAAATAAAATACCTTTCGGCGTGTAGGATGGTCGGGTGTGGCAGGCGAGCCCAGCATGAACGGCTGTTCATGAGGCTTAAATTGATAGTCGGTACTCATAAGGCAGGGTCGATCTGTATAGGGGAATTGATTGACATAAGACAGCTCCTAAACAGGACTTACGACAGTTGCAATGACATCCATTAAGCGTAATGCTCGGTAATAGAGTGATAGAACCAAAAGAAGTGCATAAAAGCTGCTTTAAATATTTTATCATAGTTTTTGCTGAGGATTTAGCATCCGCGTCTATTTTATGAAGTTAGCAAACTATAAATAAAAAAGCAGCCTATCACGTAGGCTGCTTTTCTGTTTTAATGATATAGTCAATATCCTTTAATATTGATATAAAATTACACTGACTATATCTCCATTAATATACGTTGCTGGTTTCATCATGATTCGCCTCTAAACGCATCGCACGCTGATAACTATCGAGGCTAGCAAGTTGTAGCGCGTATTGTTTGATATGAGGATAATCCTCTAACGCTTCACGCTTGGCAAGCATAATCAAATCAAATGACAGCATAAAGTCTGCACCGCTAAGCTTATTACCGACGATAAATGACTTACCTGCCACCTCATCATTTAGATAGCTAAGCAGCTTATGTTTTTCTTGAGCGATATATCCTTGCAAAAAGGCATTGTCACCAGCGCCTGCTTTATTGGTAAATAATTCAAGCAATAATGGCAGCATCAGCGAGCTTTCTGCAAAATTAATCCACTGCAAGTAATGGCCATAATCTGCGCTATCAGTAGCAGGGCGCAGGCTATCGGCAGCAAAGCGTTCAATCAATAGTTCAGTGATCGCCCCTGATTCCGCATAAAGCTCGCCATCCATCTCAATAACCGGAGATTTACCAAGTGGATGTACCGCTTTTAAGCTATCTGGTGCTAGATGCGTTTTGGCATCGCGCTGATGGCTAATAATCTCATAAGGTTGCCCTAATTCTTCTAAAAGCCATAAGGTACGTAATGAGCGTGATTGATTGAGATGATGTAAGCGAATCATGGGGTTAACCTTTTAGCTATTTTAAATGTAGCGTATTTTATATATTAAGCCTGTAGCTTGGCGAGTAAACGCTTCGCCGCTTCTTCTGATGAGGCTGGGTTTTGACCGGTGATCAACAAGCCGTCTTCTACCACATAGGATTCCCAGTCCGCTCCTTTTTCATAGTTGCCACCATTAGCTTTAAGGACATCTTCTAATAAGAAGGGCACCACGTCTGTAAGCTGAACACCTTCTTCTTCAGTATTGCTAAAGCCTGTTACGGTTTTACCTTTAACCAAGTATTCGCCATCAATTTTGACGTTTTTAAGCGCAGCAGGTGAATGACAAACGAAAGCCACGGGCTTATCTTGTTTGATAAATGTCTCAATCAGTTCGATCGAGTTTTTGTCAACGGCTAAATCCCATAATGGACCATGACCACCTGGATAGAATACGGAATCGAAATCTTCAGCGTTCATATCAGCCAGTTTTTTAGTATTCGCAAGATGCTCTTGAGCTTCAGAGTCTTCTTTAAAGCGCTTGGTATCTTTAGTTTGCGCATCTGCTGTATCACTACTTGGATCTAGTGGTGGTTGACCGCCAGCAGGAGAAGCTAAGGTAACATTGACACCGGCATCTAAAAAAGCGTAGTAAGGGGCGGCAAATTCTTCAAGCCAAAAGCCTGTTTTTTTGCCAGTATCGCCCAGTTTATCGTGTGAGGTTAGTACCATTAAAATATTCATAATTATCCTTGTTTATAATTGACGTTTATTGTTGAGAGTTATTATTGACGTTTATGATTGCTATTTATAGTTTAAAGCTATCAGGGCTGTGTCGCAGTTAGCATTATAAAATCAGCGTTGCTACTAAGCATCAGCAATGCTGAAAAACTAACTGCTCACAGTATTCCTTTTTTACGACTGACTTTCAGTAGCTGTATTAACGATTTATGTTGTTAACTGGTTATTTTAAGACACCTTGATGTCAGCTGCTTTTTACTACTCGTTCATCTAGACTATTGAACGTCAGCCACTTTTACCACGGTTTTACCAAAGTTTTTACCATCAAGCATATCGAAGAAAGCTTGTGGTGCTTGCTCTAAGCCTTCAACGATATGTTCTTTGGTTTTTACTTTACCTGAATCAAGCCAGTCGCCCATGGTTTTTAAGAACTCAGGGAAGTGGTCGCCATATTCTTCAAAGATAATAAAACCTTTGACCGTTAAGCGTTTACTTAGAATATTGCCCATCAGTACACCTAAGCGGTCTTTACCATCAGGCAGTTCAGTGGCGTTATATTGTGAAACCAATCCGCATACTGGGATACGTGCATGAGCATTTAGCAATGGCATAACCGCATCAAACACTTTGCCGCCGACGTTTTCATAGTAGATATCGATACCATCTGGGCAAGCAGCTTTTAATTGCTCGGCAAAATCGTCCGCTTTATGGTCGATACACACATCAAAGCCAAGCTCATTCACCGCGAAGTCGCATTTTTCTTTACCGCCTGCTATACCGACAGTATGCAAACCAAGCTGATTGCCCGTTTGTCCGACGGTTGCGCCGACAGGACCAGTAGCTGCTGCAACGACTAAGGTTTCGCCTTTTTGTGGTTTTCCGATATCGGTTAAACCCATATAGCCTGTGAAGCCTGGCATACCAAGCACACCCAAACCGTAAGATGGATTGGTCATATTTTTATCAAGCTTTAGTACGCCTATCTCATCACTGACGCTATAATCCTGCCAACCTGAATTTGACACAACCAAATCACCGACGGCGAAATTAGCGATATTGGATTCGACCACTTGTGCAACCGTTCCACCTAGCATCACATCACCAACTTGTAGAGGGTCAGCATAGCTTGCGGCATCGCTCATACGTCCGCGCATATAAGGGTCAAGCGACATATAGACGGTACGTAGTAGCATTTGCTTGTCGTTTGCTGTTGGAATCTCACCAATGGCTAGCTCGAAGTTATCGGCAGTTGGCGCGCCATGTGGGCGGCTGGCAAGTTTGATTTGACGGTTTTGTTGTTGGTTTTGTTGTTTGTTAAAGCTCATGATAAATTACCTTCTTTTATTTATTCTAGGTTGTAAGGTTAGCCGCCACTTTGAAGTGACAGGCTAATGGTTATTATAATGTTCAAGGTGTTAGGCTGCGCTGGTAATGGCACGCTCTAAGATACGACGTGATACTGCTAAGTCATTTTTACCATGCTCACCCAGTTTGACCATTTTGTGAGCTTCAAGTTGGCTGATGATAGGGTCGATGGCAGCAGCGTCTAAATCTGCATCTTCTAAACTCACCGGCAGACCAAGCTCGCGGAAGAATTTTTCAGTCTGTTTGATAGCCGCTTCAATGATGGCATCATCATTTAGCTCAGTACCATTATCCTCTGCTTTAATGTTCCAAACGTTACGTGCATATTGAAGGAGCTTGTCTTTTTTGCTGTCTTTAAGCTCACGTAGTACGGATGGCAACAGGATAGTTAAGGTGCGGGCATGGTCAATCGCATGCAATGAAGTCAATTCATGACCAATCATATGCGTCGTCCAGTCTTGTGGTACACCCGTACCAATCAAACCGTTTAGCGCCATGGTCGCTGTCCACATGATATTTTTACGTGTTTCTAAATTCTCTGGATCTGCTTTTACCGCGGCACCTTCTTCAATCAGAATTTTCAGTAAACTCTCAGCAAAGGCATCTTGGACTTTTGCGTTGACCGGATAGGTCAGGTATTGCTCCATGACGTGTACAAAGGCATCCGCTACACCGTTCATCACTTGGCGCTCAGGCAAGGTCATGGTTTTGGTTGGATCTAAAATTGAAAATTTAGGGAAAGCTAGTGGATTACCAAACGGTAGCTTTGCTTGACGTTCACTATAGTTGATCACGCCGCCCGAGTTCATCTCAGAGCCGGTCGCTGGAATAGTCAATACCGCACCCAAATCAACCGCTGAGTCGATGTTTCGGCAATAACTTGTCAACGCATTCCACGCTTGCTCGCGTGATACCGTGCCATCTTCTTCAGTCAATGATGAGACCAGCGCGACAAACTTACTGCCATCAATCACTGAACCGCCACCAACCGCTAATAAAAAGTCAATATTATGCTCATTGACCATATCAGCTGCTTTTAATAGCGTCGTAAACTCTGGATTGGCTTCAATACCACCAAACTCAAATACCTCACGATTGCCACTGGCTGCCAATGCTGTTTTAACTTCATCCAACGTACCCGTACGCTGCGCTGAACCGCCACCATAAGTAATCAGTACACGAGCATCTGTCGGTACAAGCTCAGCTAACTTCTCGATTTGACCTTCGCCAAAGACGATACGGACAGGGTTGTAATATTGAAAGTTATTCATAAGATTCCTAGTAGATTCATAAGTACGAAAAAAGTATTTAATAGTTAAGATAAGGTATGCAGGTTATTTGCATCTGTTCGCATTATATATTAATTAGACCGGTCGTCTAGTAATTATTTTTAATATTTACAAAACTATCGTATAAGTGTTTTTCACGATAGGAGTATTAAAATGCTATTCAATTGGGTTTTAAGTAGAAAGTTGAGTAGTGTGCTTAGAAATATCCTTGCCTACTAACGATTGAAGGTTAGCCAAACAAGGATAGAGAACAGACAAGTATGAAAATAGAAGAAGGCAAAAGGAGCGTGCTTAGCGTCCCATCTCTGTCGTTGTCATCTGCCAGACTTCTGCTAACGGTGTATCCGTTTGGCTAATCTTAGCTACTAAGCTAGCGCCTAGCCAAGCAAAGTACCAACGCTTTGCCATACTCTCAGCGGCGACATTATCGAGACGAGGAACAGATTTATCCTCCCAACCGACTTTAATTTGAGTCGCAAGCCAAGTAATGGTTTGCAAGTAGCCGGCATGCAAAACTTTACGCATGGGCTCAGACATATCGGCAACTTCAGCGCTCAGCTTCACGACCAAGCATTTCTCATGATCACAGTTATTTTGCTGGGTGTCATACCAGTTTTGAAAATAATCATATAGTTTTTGCTGGGCACTAACATTTTGTGACCCAATAATATCTAAGCGCTGCTTATACTGGGTAAAGTAGTGGCTGATAATCGCCTCGCCAAAGGCTTCTTTTGACGCAAAATAATGATAAAAAGACCCTTTAGGGACGCCTGCGGTATCTAAGATCTGCTTAATACCAACTGCGGTAAAGCCTTTTTGTGCAATAAGCTTATAGCCTGTCATCAATAGATGTTCTTTGGTATTTGATAGCGCAATATTTGAAGCTTGGTTGTCAGTATTGGGTGTGTTTATTGCATTGGGTATAGACATAGTGCTTATGTTCTCCTTAGAGAGACGTATTTTTAAGTGTAAATTATTAGATATGAATGGTTTATAAGAATAAATTACGTTTGTTCAACAAAGAATAAGGTTAAAAGACGTTTATTTCTATACTGTCTATGTTAGCATTAGACCAGTCGTCTAGCAAGTTGCATTTATTATAGGTGCTTAACTGCCATAGACGATAAATAGCAAAACTTAGAACTTATAAATTTATAAAAGAGTTTGTTTAATTAAATATCAACTAAAAATAAATAAGGATAATTATGTCAACCGAGACTAAAAATACCCCGCCAAATGCTTATACGGATTTCCATTTGCAATATATCGCAGGCGAATGGAAAAAAGGTGATGATGATAGTATTAATACCGATACCAATCCTTTTAACGGTGAGACGTTAGTAGAGATTCAACAAGCGACAGATAAGCAGTTGGATGAAGCTTATCAAGCTGCCAGTGAGGCGCAAAAGCAATGGGCACAGCAAACCCCGAACGAGCGTGCTACTATCCTTTATAAAGTAGTGAATATTTTTGATCAGCGTCAAGATGAGATAATTGATTGGCTCATTAAAGAGTCGGGCAGTACGCGTATTAAGGCAATGGTCGAGTTCAGTAGTGCGCGTGCGATTACCCTTGAAGCCGCAAGTTTCCCTAATCGCGTCCATGGTGAGATTCGTCCGTCTAACACGCCAGGTAAAGAGAACTTTATCTATCGTGAGCCGATGGGCGTGATTGCGGTAATTAGCCCATGGAATTTCCCGCTACATTTGACCCAACGCTCAATTGCGCCAGCATTGGCATTAGGTAATGCGGTAGTACTGAAGCCTGCTAGTGATACACCGATTACGGGTGGCTTGCTGCTTGCAAAAATATTCGAAGAAGCGGGTTTACCAAAAGGGCTGTTAAACGTCGTCGTCGGTAGCGGTAGCGAAATTGGCGATGCGATTGTCACCCATGACATTCCAAGTTTGGTTTCCTTTACCGGCTCAACCTCAGTTGGTAAGCATATTGGCGAATTGGCAAATGGCGGCGATTATATTAAGCAAGTGGCGTTAGAGCTCGGTGGTAACAGTCCGTTTGTCGTGTTAAAAGATGCTGATATTGAGCAAGCGGTGAAAGCGGCAGCCTTTGGTAAGTTCCTACATCAAGGTCAGATTTGTATTGCGATTAACCGTATCATTGTAGAAGATGAGATTTACGACGATTTTGTTAGCCGTTTTGTCGCGCACGTTAAGACTTTGAATGTTGGTGATCCTAACAAAGCAGATACCGCAGTCGGTCCAATTATTAACGAAAAACAAGTAAAATCGCTCAAAGATAAAATTGCTAAAACGCAGCAAGAAGGCGCAAAAATGCTATTGAGCGGTGAGATAAAGGGTCAAATGGTGCCACCTCATATCTTTACCGAAGTAACGCGTGAGATGGATTTGTCTTGTAATGAAGTGTTTGGTCCTTTGGTCGGCATCATTCGCGCCAAAGACGAAGACGATGCGTTGTCGATTGCTAATGACTCTATGTATGGCTTATCAAGTGCAGTGTTTACTCAAGATATGGCAAAAGGCTTGCGCTTTGCCCGTGGTATCAAAGCTGGCATGACCCATATCAATGATATCTCGGTCAATGATGAAAGCAATGCACCTTTTGGCGGCGAGAAGAACTCAGGTATCGGACGCTTTAATGGCGAGTGGATTCTCGAAGAATTTACTACTTTACATTGGATCTCGGTGCAGCATACGCCGCGTGATTATCCTTTTTAAATACGCAGTTTTAAATAACCCATTCTAAATATTTTAAATGAAAATTTTAGTATAAAAAAAGACTGCCTTCGGGCGGTCTTTTTTTATTCGTATAGGATAACGAAAGATATATAGAGGCTATCTTTAAGACTATTAAAAATCAAGGTCATATTAGATAACATGGCTTACTCTCAAAAGCGTTACTATTATTAATAATATCGCGCATATTGTTATTAAGAACCAGGTCGTTTTAGCCCAGTTTTGCATAATCCCATTACTCCAATATATTCGTTATATTGAATATAATATATAACAATATAAATAAGTCAAACTCTTTAGAGCATCATGGAGATTTCAATGTGTTGTAGTCAGTTTTTAGGAGTAATAGATTATCACTCTTGATATCAATTAAAAGACCGCTACATGGCGGCCTTTTAAAAAAATTCAAACATAATTATTTAAGATGAAAGCCCAATAAACCCTGTATCTCTTCAATAGTCATGTGCCTAACGAGCGCTTGTTCTTCAACCGTTAAGCGGTTGGTATGTTCCTTTATCATTGTATAAATGCTGCGAGAAATCTCAGACGTCGTGGCATAGTACATTTGCGGCTGTTCTTGGGTAAGCTTGATTAAAAATCTATTAATAATTTTATGCTTTTGAGTGGAAGTGTGTTCTTCGGTCATGGCATTCTCCTAGGTATAAACTATTTAAGCAGGCGCTTGAATGATAGTCAATCATGATACTGAGAATAATGATAAATATCACAGGCTGCTGTTTAACAAGGCATGTATAGTATTTTCTATTATAAAGTATTATATTTATTCATAAGTAATTTATTAAGTAAATCTAATTAAAAATATTGGGGATAATAATGGGCAATCAGCCAGCAGCTACGTTATCACAAACACTGATGGACAGAAAAATCGTGTTGATGCTGTTCCATAATGATTTACGGATTAATGATAATGCAACCTTACTAAAAGCGGCTGAAATAGCCAGTGATAATAACGGACGACTGCTGTGTGTTTATGTCTCAGACATGGCAGATTTGCTTGCCGAGCAGGCTAGTAAACCACTTTATCAGTTTGCCGATATGGGGCAGGCACGCACGAAGTTTTTAGTTGAGAGCTTGGCTGATTTGGATAAATCACTACAACGCCTTGGCAATAGATTGCTGTGTTTAGAAAAACAACATTCAGTACAAGACGATTCATCCCAAGAGTTAAATGACTTTATACGGCTATGCCAACTTATCGAGCAAAAACAAGTCACTGATATTTGTGTCAGTCAAACTGCAGACTATTATCAAAATCAAGCTTATAAGGCCTTGCAACATAAATTCCCGCATATTAATTGGCACAGTCAGTCAACAGCGACACTATTTGCTGCTATGCCAACGGATGAGCTGCCCAAAAGCTTTACTCAATTTCGTAAACAGGTAGAAGCACATCATAATTTATTAACCGCAGAAAGTGGTTTTGAGGTTTATCAGACACCAGAAGCATTGCCACCCATGCCCGATAATATACTGAATGGTCACCAATATTTACTAAATCAACAATCTGAGGATTTATTACAGCAAACAAAACCATCTGAATTTCAAGGCGGTGAAACAAGCGCTACCAGTCATTTAAATAGCTATTTTAATTCTCAAGCGCCTAGTACTTATAAGATAACTCGTAATGCGCTGGACGATTGGACGCACTCCACTAAGTTTTCAGCGTGGCTAGCGAATGGTACATTATCGGTCAAAGTGCTACTGAATCGCTTGCGGCTTTATGAAGCACAAGTTATCGCAAATGACTCGACTTATTGGATATGGTTTGAGCTGCTATGGCGCGAGTATTTCCACTGGTATGCAATGGCTCATCAACAAAAACTGTTTTGGTTCCGCGGTATTAGTCAGCATGCACCAACAACTTGCCTTGATACAGAACGTTTAGAGCAATGGCAAATGGGTACAACGCCATATCCTATCGTCAATGCTTGTATACATCAGCTGAAAGCAACAGGCTATATGTCCAATCGAGGCAGGCAAATCGTTGCAAGTTGTCTGATTCATGAGTTGAATCTTGATTGGCGTTATGGTGCTAGCTATTTTGAGCAGCATCTTATCGATTATGATGTTGCTAGTAACTGGGGTAATTGGCAGTATTTAGCAGGTGTAGGCGCTGATCCACGGGGGTGCAGACAGTTTAATCTTAAAAAACAAACACAACAGTATGACCCCAACGGTGACTTTATTAAAAAATGGCAAGGGAATAAAATCAGTGAATAGCGGTAATAAGCCTTAGATTAGATACCTTAATACGAGATAAATGAATACTATGAAAAAACCTAGTCCTTATTTAACTTTTGCAGGCGCTATGCCATTTGTGCTTAGTGCTATTTTTATTACTATCGGTATTGACGCTATCCCAGTTTTGGGGGAAATTGGGCATGTTCTTTCGATTTACGGCTTGGTGATAGCGTCATTTATGGCAGGCGCGCATTGGGGTAATCATCTGAGTTTAGCTGATGACAATACATGGGCGGTCAAGCTACCTATATTTAGTAATATTATCGCGCTTGCACTGTGGTTAGGGTTTCTAATTTTATCAAGTGCTGGTTTTATTTGGCTGTTGGTCGCGGGCTTTATTAGCATGTTAGTGATTGATTATGGTCTGCATCAAGCGCATATTATTAATAATGAGTATTTTAGAGTAAGAAAGTACGTCACTATAATAGTGGTTGTTGCACTTATTATTGCAGGGGTTCAGTTGTAGGTTTTTATTGGTTATCTTGATTTTAAAAATCATTATGTTCAAAATTACAATATTCAAAATAATGGTATAAATACTGCTATAGATTCTAATTTGACGCTTAGCGCTATTTATATCATTGATGTTATTGTTACAGGAATAGGGCTTTGCTTAGTCGAAGAAGTAAAGGAGCTTGGTTATGAGATACCTATTTATTTCTCTTTGCTACTTTAGCTTACTGTCTTGTGCGACTATTCCTGATCAGGCTTATCATAAAGTTGTCTGCGATATAGAAGATTCTTGCGCCAAAACAGAGTTAGATGCCAATATCAAGCCAGTCACCAATATGGTGATCGTCAATGGCGTATCAGTATTTCGAGAAGATCAGGTGGAGAAAAAACAGGGAGATACTATTGCTAATACCTCCTTCAATTTACTTTACTTGGAATATGCTGAGAATGGTCAAAAATTTGAGGGCACTAGGCAGCTCGATGTCATTAAGCGTGCCATGGCAACTTCAAACAAACCGGTTTATTTGGTTATTTATGTGAATAGTTGGAATAATAATGCGAGCAGCGACCAGCCAAGCCCAGATTTAGTCAGTTTTCCTTATCTACTCGCTCGTCGCAATTTCCAGAATCCAGAGATGAATGTCATCGGTGTGTATATTGGCTGGAATGGTAAAAAACATCAGAATGCTCTAGCCAATATTTTATCGGTACAAAATAGAGCAAAAGTTGCGGATACGATTGGTAAAAAAGGAGAGGTAAGAGCAGATATTATTTCTTTGGTAAATAATGTGCAAGAGAACCCTCATTCAGGATACACGCTTATCATAGGCAAATCTTTTGGTGGGCGACTGTTGTCCCGAGCTTTTATCGATGATTTAGCACAAGCAAAATCGGTTAAAGATTGGCCTCTGGGAAGTCGTTCATTGTTAGTGACATTAAACTCAGCAATAGGGGCAGACGCTTTTGATAAAATATATCAAAATATGCCGGATCCTGACCCTAACTCTGGTTTAACACTGCAACGACCCTTTTGGATAAATCTAACCTCAAAAGATGATTGGGTGACTGGGAAAGCATTCCCAAAAGCGCGATTAATCGGACAAAAGCTCTCTGATTTGGCGAAAAAAAGAACGATTGGACATTATATACCCTATGTTTCTCATTCTATTACCATTGAGAATGGTGATTCTCCATATAAAAAATTTGAGTGTTTTTCTAGCTACAACAGTCATGACAGCCATGATAGTCACGGCATTGAAGCGCAAGATGGAAAGGCAACGCTAATGCCAATGCCTAATGTCAGAGGCATAGAACCATGGTTCAAAATACCCTTGCAAGACCCAAATTATAGTAGAGCAAATCGACGTAATGATAATGGAAATCTGACGAATAGTTTCTGTGATGAGACACGATATGTATATGAAAATCCAAATGCTATAGGAACGGATGGTCGTTATTACACGACTGTTTTACGACCTTTATATCATCGATCGGAAAGCAGATTAGGTTATATGTGGAATTTCCACACCGATCAAAGTGTCATTGGCTATAGACCGGAAGAAGCAAAAGTCATAAAAAACTCAGGAAAACATAATGCCTATGTGCAGACCATTCTTGGTCGTATGGCTGACGATATGTTATTCACATCCCCAGAAAAGTAATTGGTTTTACGTGAATAAAAAAATGATAACTGTGCTTTATAAACAAACTTAAAAGCTAAAAACATTGAATAGTCAATAAGATTCATTTAAAATGAATCTTTAAGGTAGCTTTTCTAACATTCATTATAAGAAGCCTGCTATGCAATCGATTAATTTACCTACTAAGCCGCCAAGCTCGCCGCATCCTATACTCAACTTAAGCTTTCGGATATTTTTTAGTGCAGGGGCAATTTTTGCCATTATAACAATGGCATTGTGGGCATTTGTGTTTACTGGGCATACCGATATCGATGCACAAACCTTAAATCCATTATATTGGCACGGTCATGAGATGATTTATGGCTATGCGTTAGCCATAGTAGCAGGGTTTTTGCTGACCGCGGTGAAAACGTGGACCGGCGTTATGATGCCTTACGGTTATAGATTGCTGGGTATTTTTGTTTGTTGGTTGCTGGCACGTTTAGGCTGGATAGCATTTGGTTTAGGGTTTGATATTGGTCTTGAGCAAAGTGCTTGGTTGTTGTATATAGCTGCCGTGTTTGATTTGCTATTTGTCGGTTCTATGGCTTTTGTGGTATTTCGTGCTGTGTTACAAGTTAAGCAATATAAGCAAATGGGTATCTTGGCAAAGCTTGCGCTACTCACGCTCGGTAATGGCTTGTGCTACTGGGGTATTATCAGTGCCAATATGAATGTAACCAAAATAGGCGTCTATTTAGGTTTTTATCTTATTATTGGCTTGGTATTGACTATCGGTCGCCGGGTAGTGCCGTTCTTTATTGAACGCGGTTTGAGTATTCCAAATGCCGCAGGCGTGGCAGAAACGGTGACAGTACGGAATAGTAAGGTACAAGATATTACAAGTTTGCTATTCTTCTTCGCCTTTTTTATCACTGATTTATTTTATCCCAATAAATACTTGCTGACCATTAGTGCTCTTGGTGTGGCAGTGGTGAATATCGTACGCTTGATGGGTTGGTATCATCATAGTCTTTGGCAAAAGCCGTTGTTATGGTCGCTGTTCGTCGCGTTTTTAGGCATGTGTGTGAGTTTTATACTGTACGCGCTACAGCCGTGGCTCGGTTATAATCATAGTATTGCTGTACATGGATTGGCAATCGCCGGTATTGGTATGATGACGGTAGCGATGATGGCACGTGTGTCGCTTGGACATACAGGGCGTAGTATTCATCAGCCACCCAAAACGCTCAATATCATGTTTGCATTGATGGTATTGGTATTTATCAGCCGCGTGCTATTGCCACTTATCGATAATAGCCATTATTTATGGTGGGTAATGGCCGCGCAAGGGGCTTGGATTGCCTGCTTTATATTGTTTTGCAGCAGCTATCTGCGTATCCTAGCAAGCCCGCGTCCAGATGGTTTATTTGGTTAATGCTTGCTGCTATCTGTTTACTGATAGCGACAGTGATAAAAATGCATCTGAATGACAATATATGTTAAATGAATCCATTACTGATTAACAATAGGAGCGCTTAAAATGCGACTGACCAATTATAGTGATTATGCGCTGCGCTCATTAATATATTTGGCGACCAAGCCTGATCCGTATTTATTAGCGAATATTAGTGATATTGCCGATAGTTATCATATTTCTAAAAGTCATTTGACCAAGATTATTCACCAGCTTGGACAACTTGGTTATATCGATAGTGTGCGTGGTAAAAACGGTGGTATTCGCTTGGCCCTTGCCCCAAAAGACATTAATTTAGGTGTATTGATTAAACAAATTGAGCCAGATTTTAATTTGGTTGAGTGTTTTGCGACAGACTTGTCCGTTACTCCAAAGTCCGATAGTAATAATAATTTGGTAAATATCGACAGTAGCCACGAAGAACATATCGCTAAAGATGTCTCATTAACACTGGTTGATGAAGTAGCACAGACGGCTAGGGTAGGCTGTGTTATTAGCCCTGTCTGTCAGTTAAAGCAAGTGTTCTTTGAAGCGTTAACCGCTTTCATAGCAGTGCTTGAAGGCTATACCTTGGCAGATATTATTACTAATAAAGATGAGCTTGCAGCACTATTATCATAAGTTGTTTTCTTGGTTTTTAAGAGATGACTAAGATATAACAAGATTTTGTGATTTACTTAATGGCCATTGTTAAGTTATTATTAACCTTATAATACTCCAGTGTATATTATTTAAATTAAATCTAAGTTCGTATAAGGTTATACTATGAAATTTGTTTGTAAAATGGGCGCATCCGCTGTTATGGCAGCAATGTTATTAACAGGTTGTTCAAGTTTAGATGCTGCTAGTAATAATACTCAAGGTAGCACAGTACAAGTGGCGCCGACGCTGCAAGCAGGGTTTCGCTTTAGCGCTGCTGAGAATTTCGATATTGCCAATAAAGACAAGCTCGCGTGGCGTGTATTTTACGACAAACCATCTATAGGCACAGATGCTAAGTGGTTCGATGCAGTCAAACATGGAGATCTGGCGACTGTTAAATATATGGTGGCAAACGGTCAAAATGTAGAAGTCAAAGATACTGGTAGTCTTGATCAAACGGCATTGGGTTGGGCGGCATTTATTGGTTATGAAGATATGGTTGATTATCTGATTGCTCAAGGCGCAAGCTTGCAGGCGACTGATAAAGGCGATGTCTATAATGTCCTAAAATCTGCCGTATTGGGTAAAAATACCAAAGTGGTCAAAAAGGTATATAACTTACTAGATGCAAGTGAAGGCGTTGATTTAAACGATCAAACTCGCGAGAGCGATGGCGAGACCTTGATTATGGTTGCCGCTAGCAACAACCGCATCGAAACGGTCAAATACTTACTGTCAAAAGATGCCAATCCAAACTTGGTAGCGACGACTAAAGATAAGAAATTAGGTTCTTATAATCAAGGCGCGTACTCTTATGCTTGTACGCGCGGGCATGTAGAGATGCAGCAATTGCTAAAAGCAAATGGCGCTATCAATCATCGTACTGGCAAAGCAAGTTGTGAGTAATTTAAAAAATAAGTTCATAAACTTAAAACCTTACTTTAAAGAGATAAGCCAGTGTTTAAAATAAAAGTAGAACGTATTGTAAAAAAACCTATTGATGAGGTGTTTGAGGCCATAAGTGATCATGCCAGTTATGGATCATTTAAAGCGGTGAGTACTGCTAAGTTAGTAACTGAGGGTGATGATGAACGCAATGGCGTTGGTGCTTTACGAAGCGTACAAACGGGACCCATTAAACTTTGGGAGCGCATCACTGCGTTTGAGCGTCCTACTCATATGCAATATAAAATAGAAAAAGCTAGACCTGTAAAATTTAACCATGATAAAGGTATTATTGATTTAAGAGATTTAGGCGATGGAACCACCCACGTCACATGGATATCAGAAGGTCGAATAGTAGTACCATTACCCTTAATCGGTCGCTTGCTTGATCGCAAAATGCAAAAACAAGGTACGGTAGGATTTAGTAGCATACTCAAAGCAATAGAAAGCCGCTAACTCAGTGGCGATTTTGGCTTTTTCGCTATAATTATTCAGTGGTGGCTAAATTTAGTTGAGCCACCACTGTTAGTTTTAATCAGCTTTGTTTTTAGCCGCTTCAATCTCGTTAAAGCGTGCTAATTGCTCTGGAGTTGCTGGTTGTTGATACTTTTGTTTCCACTCGGGATAAGGCATACCATAGACGAGTTCACGAGCATCCTCATAGTCGATTTCAATACCACGCTCCTCACCAGCTGCTTTATACCATTTCGATAAACAGTTGCGACAAAAGTCAGCAAGATTCATGAGTTCGATATTTTGTACATCTTTACGCTCATCTAAATGAGCTAATAGACGGCGAAATGCTGCGGCTTCTAATTCGGTGTTGGATTCTAATTTCGCCATAATATTTTCACTAATACTTAATAGCTAGTTGTGTGTGCAGAGGTTCAAACTTTAACCTAACTTAACTTATGCGTTTTCAAGTTTAGGACGTGCTTTATCAATGGCTTTTAATAGCGCTTTCTCGAACTCACCGTCTTTAAATGTGACCAAATAAGAATGTGCTGCGCAAAAGTTGCGTACATCACGCCAGTCATGTGCTAATTTACTCGCCCAATCACAATATTGCTTGCCGGCATCTGGATCATTTTTCAGCGCTTTTTTGGTCGTTAGATGCAGCAATAATTCAGGTAATACCGCTTCTAGTAATTTGGTCGGTGGACTCATAAAAGTATCATCAACGTGTAAGCTTTTACTGGCAGGATGGAATGCTAGTAGCGAACCTGCATGAATCATCTCATTAGGTGCGATGTAGTGGATGCCTTGTGATATTGAGAACTTCAGCTCAGGATAACGCTTAGCGACCGCATCACTTTCGACTAAGTCCTTTGCCCACTGTACTTCAGGTACTTTTTTATGATGGCGACTACTGCCATAAAAAGTCGCTTGCGGAAAGTCTTTTGCCATTTGCGTACAATGTACAGTATGAAAGGGGTGGAGATTAAGTACTGCTTCGACATCTTGCCCATTGTTTGTCAGCGCCATTACTTGCGCTCGCAGGTCATCAGTCAAGGTATAACTGTCTAAAAAAACAAACTTTCCAGAGCTAAGTTTAACCAATGAGCATTGCGTGCCGATATTTAGCACACCGCCTAGGCGAAACGTACCACGAATGTTCCAAAACCCTGCTCCCAAATCTATGATTTTATCGCTCATTGATACTAATCCTTATGGTTTGTTTTCTTAAACTATTTTAGTGGTTAGATAGCTGCTAATTATAAATGCTTATAATAATGCCTATGTGTTCTTAGGCTTATAAATCCTACAATAAAAAAGCGTGCATAGAGTCTGCCATAAAAAAGATAGCAGGATGTGTATCAATATGCGAAGGTAGAAATGTATTGATTCGATGTAGTATTGGTACTGGATTGACAGTTCAGATTATTTACTCGGCTAATAGCTTGGTTAGCAACTTATCAATTTCTACTTTAAACTCTTTATCTTCGATTTTATTGGCAGTGATTTTTGCATTTTGTAGGCTCGTAATAGCCGCTTCTTTTTGCCCCAACTCAACTTGAATCACCGCCATAGAAAATGCAATGGATGACAGATGGTCTTTTGAATTGATGGCTTTGGCTTTCTCTAGCGCTTTATCATAAATGACCAAGGCTTCATCTAACTCTGCGGTAAAGTCAGCAAGAGTTTCCCACTGTTCTGGATGGTCTTTATCGGTGTTTTCATTGTCTATGCAAATCGCTTTTAACTCGCTATACAGCCAATTAAAGGCTTCTTGATGTCCTTTTCTGTCGGCTTCTAGGAGCTTTTCAGCTAAGGTATAGACGGACTTATATATTTTAGTACTAATCATGATTCACATCCTTTTTAAAATTGAGCGTAGCGTTTTAGGTAAAGCGGTAGAGAATATATTTCTGAAACTAGGAGCAAAGCTGTAGCTAGAATATGGGAAAATCGTTATTTTAACATTATTTGTGTTACTGCTGGACGGCAGACGTAAGCAGGGGCTGTAAAATAGCATCCTACTTGCGCTCACTCAATAGACGATTGAGTTTATCCATTGTTTATTATTGAAGGATTGAGAATTAAACAGTTGCGATAAAGTGGTTGTAGTAATTCGATTTTGGCGAAACAATTATTAGTGTTTTGTTAAATATAGTCAGCCCAAGCGATTTAATAAATTATTAATAAAAACTAGAAAGGATCACAATCATGGATGTCATTATTACTAATGCTCGCTTGGCAAATTATCAAGAGAAGGTCACGATAAAGATAAAAGATGGGCTGATTGCCGCTATCGAAGATAGTCATACTGAAAGCTATGAAGATAAAGCTTCTGAAAATAATGCTAATCCCACCATTTATGATGCTAAAAGCAACTTCGTCTGTGCAGGATTTTATGAAAGCCATATCCACCTTGATAAAGCCTGCATACTTGATCGCTGCAATATAGAAACTGGTGATTTGGATGAAGCAGTAAGTGAGACAGGGCAGGCAAAAGCAGAGTTTAGCGAAGACGATGTATATGAGCGTGCTTGCAAAGTGATAGAGATGGCGATAAAAAAAGGCACAGTGGGACTGCGTACGTTTGTAGAAACGGATGCCAAAACCCAATTACGCAGCTTTAATGCCATTAAAAAAGCGCGGGAAAAATATGCCTTTGCAATGGATATCGAGATTTGCGCCTTTGCTCAAGATGGTTTGACCATGGCGCCACAAACTTATGCGCTATTACGACAAGCTTTGACGCAAGGCGCGGATTTGGTTGGTGGTTGCCCTTATAAAGACGATCATCCAGACCGCCATATCGAGATGATATTTGATTTAGCAGAGCAGTTCGATGTCAATGTTGATTTTCATTTGGATTTTGACTTAGATCCTAAAGGCTCGAGCATCCCTAAAGTGGTTGAAGAAACTCTCAAACGTCAGTATCAAGGGCGTGTGTCGATTGGTCATGTGACTAAGCTTTCGGCGATGAATACCTTACAACGCGGCGCAATGGCAGGGCTATTAAAATTCGCGGATATTTCATTAACCGTCTTGCCTGCGACCGATATCTATTTAAATGGGCGCGATTATGAGGCATTAATCCCAAGAGGGATGGTGAATGCTAATGAGCTGGCAGAGTTGGGCATTAATACCACCATTTCTAGCAACAATATTCTCAATGCTTTTACTCCTTATGGTGATGCCTCGCTTATTAGAATGGGTAATATGTATGCCAATATCGCTCAACTCTCAAAAGACAAAGATATAGAAGCTGTCTTTGATATGATTGGTAAAAATGCGGCAAAGATACTGTCAATGCAAGCGGAAATTGCCATTGGCGCGCCTGCAACTCTAGTCGTCTTGGAAGCTAAAGATGCGGTGACCGCCATTAGAACCAACGCGCAGGCTTTGGCAGGCTTTAAAAACGGTAAGCAGACATTTTGCAATGCGTCGGCTGTTATTTTGAGCGGATTATAAGCAGTTTTTATGGTCGTAGGCTGATATGCGTGGGCTACTGCTATAGTCCTCCTTGCCACATAAAAATTTATCAAAACGTGTATCGTTATTGATATAGCGGTGCATCCATGCAATACCTGGTTTGCTCAGTAGTATCTCGTTAAAACGATAGCTTGGACAAAAGTGGCTACCATTTTTTATCTCAATCTTCATTTTAGGACCTGAAGCATTGTTATAAAAGACATTGCCATAATTTTTATTAGCTGCAATGCGATCATTTTGACAACTGATAAACAAAGCGGGCGTGTCCATGTCGCCATAGCTTTTTTCGTGATAAGGGGTTTGTGGAATAATGGCGCGTATGCTTGGGCGCTCGGTTGCTAAACGGAGTGCGCCACCACCACCCATTGACCAGCCGATAGCGCCCAAGCGATTGCTGTCTATCTGCGCACCGACGGTACTGTCATTGATGATATGATCAAGGGCAGCATTTAGTTGCGCGGCGCGGCTATCTGGGTTGTCATAGATAGAGTTGGTGTTAATAGTAATAACGACAAAGCCCCAAGATGCCAAACGCGGTCCCCACCATTTGATAGAGGATTCGTAAGATACATAACCAGGTATCACCGCGATAGCGCCTAATAGACCACAGCCACTGGCATCGGTTGGATAATGAATCGTACCACCACCAAAACCGTTTGCCAGCTGCCGCGGTACGTGCTTTTTAGCGACAGAAAAAGGACCATTGTCGCGAGTATCCGAAAGTTCAGCCGCACTAATGACGCTATCAGCAATACAGTTGGATGTTAGTAACGTTTCCATTGAAGGTGTTTTATCTGTCGTTAGAGCGTTCACGTTTAGCGAGAATAGTAGTACGCTAGTAGCGATTATAGATGTCGAAAAAGAAGGTGTGTTTAGCATCATAAATAGTCTGTTTTATAAAGGTTTTTTAGCGGATTGTGGAGCGTTGTCAATTACTATCAAAACTTAGGGCTAGTAAAAAATAATGGTAGATATTAATCTGCTATTTGTCAAAAATATAAATCACCTGCCCAGTATTGATATCACGTGCTTAAAATCAAATTAATAGCACAACGTGAATAACACTCCGAAACCTGAGTTGGTTATTTGATGTGATAAAATAAATCGTCATTCATTTTGCTGTGAGCCATAATTTTTTAGTTGTCGGCTCATATAGCAGTGCTTCATTTCTATCACCTATGCCAACTAGCCTCAGCTAAAAAGGCCTACAATACAGTCAGTCATACTTTGAATAATGCGATTAATAACAATACCAATAACGACGCCAAAGATAACACGCCAACAAACAATGTTATTGATGCGCTTAAAACCCAGCCACCATTCTATTCACCTTCATGGCTATTGAAGCTAACTATTGGTCTGATAGGTATGTTTGCATTTTTGCAGGTGTATTCTATTCAAGCAATTTTGCCGGTATTGATGACTGATTTTTCAGCCACTGAAGTGCAGGCAGGGATGATTGTTGGCGCAACGGTAATGGCGATTGCTATTATGTCACCGTTTTTAGGCATGTTGTCTGATGCGGTCGGGCGCAAATCTTTTATCGTTGGGGCGCTATTATTTATGGCGATACCTACAGCTTTAATTGCCCAAAGTCCGAGTATTGGCTGGTTGGGTATGTGGCGCTTCATGCAAGGATTGTCTGTCCCAGGCATTACCGTAGTGACCATTGCTTATATCGGTGAGGAGTTTGAGGGGCGTGCTGTCACAGAGCTAATGTCCTTCTATGTTTCAGGCTCGGTACTCGGTGGCTTTATGGGGCGGTTTTTGCTGGGACATTTACATGAGTTTATAGGCTGGCGTGCTGGCTATTATGTAATGGCAGTGATGACGCTTATCGGTGCAGTTTGGGTCGGAAAAATGTTGCCATCATCGCGGCATTTTATAGCCAATCCAAACTTTCGCTCAGCGATGCAAACGCTTGGTGAGCATTTGACCAACCGTTATGTCGTAACCGCATGTTTACTAGGCGCTTGCGTATTATTTTCTCTCGTTGGCTGCTTTACATTTATTAATCTGCATCTTGCTGGCACGCCTTATGAATTAGGTACGGGGGCGCTTGCCAATATTTTTGCGGTCTATTTAATCGGTGTGATCATCACGCCATTATCGACCACACTATTACGTCGATTTGGAGCCGCGCGCACCGTCCGAGTGGCAGTGGTCTTTTCGATGTTTGGGGCGCTATTGACGCTAGTTACGCCGTTATGGGGCATTATCGTTGGGCTTGCTATTCTATCGTCAGGCGTTTTTATTACCCAAGCGGCGACCATCAGCTATATTGCAGTCAATGTTACAAAAGGTCGCTCATTAGCCTCAGGTTTATACTATATGGCTTATTATGCCGGCGGCACGATGGGTGCGTGGCTGTGCGGCATCGTCTATGCGCGCGGGCAATGGTCACTGACGGTTTGGCTATTATTATTTGTACAGGTATTGGCGCTGTTAGTAGCAAGTTTTGGCATGATTAAAACAAAACCGCGTACATCTTTACCTAAAACAAGCTAGCACAAGCTGAGGGATTATCAAATGAGTATTATCGAACACTGAGTGCTGCGCCACTTACGTGCCGTGCCTTTACATAGGGAGGGTTTTTTCTTACTATCAATGAGTTGCTAATAAAAAGATAAGCATGCCGAGCAAAGCATTAATCGATGTTGTTTTTAGTCATTCAAAAGCACCATTATACAAAGATACCGTTATTCAAAATACCATTAACAAGGATGTTAAACCTATGTCAAATATCTATCACAGTGCGCCATCTGCCTATGATTTCCCTCTGCTAATTAAACAGCTATTAAACCGTGCCAAAACCGTATCACTCGATCAAGAAATTGTTTATGCGGATAAAAAGCGTTTCACCTATAAAGACTTGTTCAACCGTATCAATCGTTTGGCAAATGTTTTAGACGGCTTGAACCTCGATGCTGGTGATGTGGTAGCTGTCATGGACTGGGACAGCAATCGCTATCTTGAATCCTACTTTGCCGTGCCGATGTCAGAGTATATTTTGCAGACGGTCAATATTCGTCTGTCACCGGATAAAATACTCTATACCATCAATCATGCGAAACCAAAAGTACTGCTCCTTAACTCTGAATTTGCGCCGCTGGTTAAAGACTATCAGTTTGAGAACTCTAGCATTGAGCATATTATTTGGCTTGATGATAATGGCGTGACCTCTGAGGGCGTATTTGGTGGCAATCAGAACCGCGTTAAAGGTGAGTATGAAGCGCTACTTGCTGCTGCTGATGATAGCTTTAATTTTCCAGATTTTGATGAGAATACCATTGCCACGACCTTTTATACTTCAGGTACAACAGGTGATCCGAAAGGCGTGTTCTTTAGCCATCGTCAATTGGTACTGCATACCCTGACTGAAGCGGCATCGATTGGTATGTTACCAAACAAGCAAGGCGTTAGCTATGGCGATGTCTATATGCCAATGACGCCGATGTTCCACGTTCATGCGTGGGGTTTTCCGTTTACGGCTACCATGACAGGTCTAAAACAAGTCTATCCTGGCCGTTATGCACCCGATTTGTTGATGGATTTGATTATCAATGAAAAGGTCAGTATCACCCATTGTGTACCGACTATTTTGCAAATGGTACTTAAAGAAGCGCAAGATCGCGGTGCTAGCTTTAATGGTCTAAAAATGATTATCGGTGGCTCACGATTGACAGAAGGTTTGGCAAAAGCGGCGATGGCGCAAGGTATCGAAGTCTATACCGGTTACGGTATGTCGGAGACAGCACCTTTGATTAGCTTGACGGATTTCAGTCTTAATGAGCCGCAGCTAAGTGAAGAAGAGGATATAGCTCGCCGCTGTATGACTGGTAAGCCCGTACTGATGGTCGATGCTCAAGTATGGAACACCAGTAATCAGCCGGTGGGTAAAGGTAAAGATAACACCGGCGAGCTGGTATTACGAGCACCTTGGTTGACCCAAAGTTATCTTAAAAATGATGACGCTGGCAAAGAGCTGTGGGAAAACGGCTATATGCACACCCAAGATATCGCTTATATACGCCCTGATGGCTATATTAAAATCACTGATCGCCTAAAAGATGTGATTAAATCAGGTGGTGAATGGATATCGTCGTTAGAGATTGAGACGATTTTATCGCTACATCCTGCGGTGGCAGATGTATCCGTGATTGGGGTGCCTGATAAACAATGGGGTGAGCGTCCACTTGCCTTGGTGGTACTCAAACCAAATTGCCAAGATACCAAAGCCGAGGATATCAAAGCGCTAGCAGAGCAGGCAGTGGCACGT
The DNA here is from genome assembly GCF_965118485.1 of Psychrobacter glacincola. Lineage (GTDB taxonomy): Bacteria > Pseudomonadota > Gammaproteobacteria > Pseudomonadales > Moraxellaceae > Psychrobacter > Psychrobacter glacincola_D. The sequence continues at coordinate 46,358 of NZ_CBCPJH010000024.1, forward strand.
GGTATGATTCCAAAATATGGTGTACCTAGTCAGTTTAAATTTGTCGATGAGCTACCAAAAACCTCCGTTGGTAAACATGATAAAAAAGTAATGCGTGAGATGTATGCCAATCAAACCGAGGTATAGATTTTTAAAGTGGTTTACCTATTGAGCAGATATTTTGCTTAATAGTTGACCTTTATGATTGGCTCTGCTACATTTTAAACCGATACCTACTAAATCGATACGTAGTGTATCGGTTTTTAATCTAGTAAGGATAGCTGGCAGGGATAGCCAGTTTTACATTACGATATTATCAGACAATATCATATCGCATTACCCATCATTTATGCTAAGGACAGCTATTATGAGCGAGCACACCGCCACTGCAGTGACCAATCAAACATCATTTAATACTACTCAAGCCTTTGCTGAGATTTATCGTAGCTCTATTGAAAATAAAGAACAGTTTTGGGCAGAGCAAGCAAAACGTATCTACTGGCATAAAGAGCCTGAACAAATCCTTGATGATAGCAATCTGCCTTTCGCTCAGTGGTTTGTCAGCGGTGAGACCAACCTTTGTTACAACTGTGTTGATCGTCACCTTGCAGAACGCGCAGAGCAGGATGCCTTTATTTGGCTGTCATCAGAGATTAATCAAGAACTCATAGAAACCTATCCTGCTATTGTCGATGCCTTTAAAGAATTGGGTAATAACGTTGAGTTTTATACTGACTATACCAAGCGCCGTCTGACGTACAACGATTTATATAAAGAAGTCAATTATTTTGCTGATGTATTAAAGCGCCACGGTATTGAGAAAGGCGATCGTGTCATCATTTATATGCCAATGATTTTGGAGGCAGCTTATGCAATGCTCGCCTGTGCGCGTATCGGTGCGGTGCATTCGGTAGTATTTGGTGGTTTTGCGGCGCATAACTTAGCCATTCGTATGGATGATGCCGAAGCAAAAATGGTTATCACGGTAGATGCAGGTTTGCGCGGTGGTAAGGTTGTCAATTATAAGAGCCTTGTCAATCAAGGTATCGAGCAGGCAACCATCAAACCTGAGCATGTGCTGGTAGTCAACCGCGGTATCTTGCCGTTTGGAGTAAAAGAGTTAGATGTCGATTATGCTACTGAACGTCGAATCAGCTATGAGGCTAATGCTATCGTAGAGCCAGTCTGGCTTGAATCGAATGAGCCATCCTACTTACTTTATACATCGGGTACAACAGGTACACCAAAAGGCGTGCAGCGTGATACTGGTGGGCATGCAGTGGCGTTGACCACATCAATGGATTATATCTATGATGGTAAAGCAGGCGAGACATTTTGGGCGATATCTGATATTGGCTGGGCAGTCGGACACTCTTACACCATCTACGCGCCGTTGCTAGCTGGCATGACCAGTGTCATGTATGAAGGCTTACCGCATCGACCAAACCCTGGTATCTGGTGGCGAATTGTCGAAGCAAATAAGGTTAATATTTTGTTTACCGCGCCGACTGGTGTGCGTATGCTCAAAAAGCAAGATGAAACATGGATGACACGCTACGATGTCTCAAGCGTCAAATCGTTCTTTTTAGCAGGCGAACCACTAGATGAGTCGACTGCCAGTTGGCTGACCAAGCATTTAGGTGTACCGATTTTAGACCATTATTGGCAGACAGAATCGGGTTGGCCTATCTTGAGCAATACGCCTAGATTTAATCATAAACCGCATAAACAAGGCTCGCCCGGTTATCCTATGTATGGCTACGATGCACAGGTTATCAACGAAGAAACGGGTGAGCCATGTAAGGCTGGCGAAAAAGGGTTGCTTGCGATTCGTGCGCCTTTACCACCGGGCTGCTTAACCACCGTTTGGCGTAATGATAAGCGCTTTATTGACAGCTACTTTAGCTTAGCGGACAGCAATCAATATTCAACATCAGACTATGCTGTCGTTGACGAAGACGGCTACTTTCATATCCTTGGTCGTACCGATGACGTCATCAACGTCGCCGGTCATAGATTAGGTACTCAAGAGATTGAAGAGGCGATTAGCACCCATCCAGAGGTTGCAGAGTGTGCGGTGGTGGGTATCCAGGATGAGCTAAAAGGCGAGCTACCGATTGCTTTTTGCGTACTCAAAGACCATGAACTGGTGGCAACGACTGAAAACCGCTTCCGTCTTGAGCAGCAAGTAATTGGCGCTGTCGTAAAATCATTGGGCGGTATTGCAAGACCTGCCGCGATTTATTTCCCGCAAGCATTACCAAAGACACGCTCTGGTAAAATCCTGCGCCGTGCTATTCGAGCGTTAGCAGAGGATAAACCAACCGGCGATATGTCTACTCTTGATAATCCAACGGCTATTGATGCGGTCAAGCAATCTATGAAAGATTATTAAGTACATTTTAAAACCTCCTTTCTCTAAAAAAGCTCATAAATATTCATGGGCTTTTTTTGGATTTTAAACTTCTAATGAAATCAGTAAATAAATCACACAATCACATTAACTTTGTTAAAAGAATCATAAAGGGCTTGACCATAAATTTGTTTTATTGTTATAGTCAATAATGATACGAAATAAATCATTTTAAAATTATATGAAATAATGATAAAGCTATAAATTCAAAGCCTTTAATATACTAAGACGTCAGTTAAGGACAGTCTTGCAAACAAGATAAGGACATCTTATGCACCACATAAAACAGCTCATCAATGGTCAATTTATTGATTCTAATACTAGCGAATGGATTGATATCACCGATCCAGCCACTCAAGAAGTCATCGCCAAAGTACCGCAAACGACTGATGATGAAATAAACCAAGCAGTTGCAGCCGCAAAGACCGCTTTTCAGACATGGCGCAAAACGCCAATTACCACACGTGCCCGTATCTTTTTGAAGTATCAGGCACTGATTCGTGAGCATATGGACGAGCTGGCAGAAATCTTGACCGCAGAGCAGGGCAAAACCATTGCTGATGCGCGCGGTGATGTATTCCGTGGCTTAGAAGTCGTCGAGCATGCTGCTGGAATTGCCAATTTGCAAATTGGTGATTTTGTTGAAAACGTCGCTTCAGGCGTTGATACTTATAGTATTTGGCAGCCATTAGGTGTTTGTGCTGGTATCACGCCATTTAACTTCCCAGCGATGATTCCACTTTGGATGTTCCCAATGGCGATTGCCACGGGTAATACTTTTATCCTAAAACCTTCTGAGCAAGATCCAATGGTCACCATGCGTCTGGTAGAGCTTGCCATTGAAGCAGGCGTACCTGAAGGGGTCCTAAACGTGGTGCATGGCGGCAAAGCAACCGTCGATGCGATTTGTGACCACCCAGATATTAAAGCAGTTTCTTTTGTGGGTTCGACCAACGTCGGCAAACACGTTTATGAGCGTGCTAGTCAATCAGGTAAACGCGCACAGTGTATGATGGGCGCAAAAAATCATGGCGTTATTTTGCCAGATGCTAATAAAGAGCAGACGCTTAATCAGCTAGCAGGAGCTGCATTTGGCGCTGCTGGTCAGCGCTGTATGGCGCTTTCGGTCGTAGTATTAGTCGGTGCCGCTGGTGAGTGGATTGATGACATCAAAGCTAAAGCAGAAGGTTTAATCGTTTCAGCTGGTAAACATGATAAAGATTTGGGTCCACTGATTTCTCCTACGGCAAAAGCGCGTGTTGAGCATTTGATTGGTACAGGGGTAGAGGAAGGGGCGAGCTTACTGCTGGACGGTCGCGGTATTACGGTCGAGGGTTATGAGAAGGGTAACTTCGTTGGTCCAACTATTTTTGATAATGTCACCGCAGAGATGCAAATTTATAAAGAAGAAATCTTTGGTCCAGTATTATGTATCATGCGTGCCAATAGCTTGGATGAAGCGATTGAGCTGCTTAATGCCAATCCACATGGCAATGGCACGGCAATATTTACCCAGTCAGGCGCTGCTGCCCATAAATTCCAACAAGACATTCAAGTCGGTCAAATTGGTATTAACTTACCGATACCTGTGCCTCTACCGATGTTTTCATTCTCAGGCTCACGTGCTAGTAAGCTTGGTGATTTGGGTCCTTATGGTAAGCAAGCAGTGCAATTTTATACCCAAACTAAGACCGTTACTGCACGTTGGTTTGATGATGAAGCAAGTCGCGGCGTCAATACAACTATTTCAATTTAAGGTTAATCACTTATACTTGCGGTATAGCATTCATATTGCTTAATGTGTTTATAGTTTTATTAAAACGCAGTCTTATGATCGCTACACCGCTAGATTATTTGAAACAATGATTGTAATAACGGTATTAAGCTAACTGCTTATCAATTTTAATCCACCATATTTGTTATGCAAGCACAAGGATGCCTCTATGGATTTTTCATTGACTGATGACCAAATCGCTTTTCGCCAAACTGCTAGGCAGTTTGCACAAAAAGAGCTAAAGCCCAATGCTGCTGAATGGGATCGCACCTCGCACTTCCCAATAGATGTGATTAAGAAATCAGGCGAACTTGGATTTTTAGGCCTATATACCAATCCTGAGTATGATGGCCTAGGTCTGCCGCGCTTAGATTCTGCCATGGTATTTGAAGAGTTGGCATGGGGCGATACCGCTGTTGCTGCCTATATGAGTATTCATAATATGGCAGGCTGGATGATTGGCGAATTTGGTAATGATGCGCTGTGCAAAAAATACTTGCCAAATATGGTCAGCGGTGAATGGCTTGGCAGCTATTGCTTGACCGAACCCAATGCTGGCTCTGATGCAGCGTCACTGCGCACTAAAGCAGATAAGCAAGGCGAGTACTATGTGCTCAACGGTGAAAAAACCTTTATTTCAGGTGCAGGCTCGACTGATGTATTGGTAGTGATGGCACGGACGGGTGGTGCAGGGCCAAAAGGCATTTCAGCATTCGTTGTTGATGCTGATAGCGCTGGTATCGAATATGGCAAAAACGAGCATAAAATGGGCTGGAAAGCGCAGCCAACACGGACAATCAGTTTTAAAGACGTCAAAGTACCAGCAGAGAATCTCATTGGCGAGGAAGGTCAAGGCTTTCGTATTGCGATGAAAGGTCTAGATGGTGGTCGTATTAATATTGGTATCTGTGCGGTCGGTACTGCGCAAGCGGCGCTTGAGACAGCGACCAATTACGTCCAAGAGCGCAGTCAGTTTGGTAGCACGATTGCTAGCTTACAGTCGGTACAGTTCAAGCTTGCTGATATGCTGACCCAAACTATTACCGCACGGCAAATGCTGTATCTAGCAGCAAGCAAAGTTGACAATAAAGATGCGCAAGCGTCAACTTATTGTGCGATGGCAAAGCGTTTATCTACTGATCTTTGTTTTGATGTCGCTAACGAAGCCCTGCAACTACATGGTGGTTACGGCTATCTTAATGAGTATCCACTTGAACGTCATGTTCGTGATTTGCGCGTGCATCAGATTTTAGAGGGCACCAATGAAATCATGCGGGTAATTGTCTCACGCCAGCTGCTGCAAGACGATGCGCTAAGTCAGTTACGCTAATCAGTTTATATGA
>NZ_CBCPJH010000025.1:0-45872 GCF_965118485.1 Psychrobacter glacincola
TTTACTTCGCACATTACTCAAATAAATCAAATACAACGCACCAGCAAATAGGGCGATAGCTGCCACGCGTTTATAATCGAGCACTATCTGCGTATTGCCAAACCAACCAAAATGATCAACCAATAGCCCCATAATGATTTGACCAGCGATAACAGCAACGATGGTTGCCGCGGTACCGAGACGCGGTACTGCGACTACGATAGCTACCATCGAAAAGTTCCCAAACAGCGAGCCTGCCAATTGCCATGTCGGCACACTAAACATCGTTTGCGCTTGTGGCGGTTCAAAAAAAACTACCAATAACAATAGAATGATAGATGCGACAACGTTGGTCAGCCATGCCGTCGTCACGACATCGGTACGCATGCTGAGCGACCCATTAATAGAAGACTGCGCGGCGATGGCCATACCGCCTAGCAGTAATAATGGGAACGAGAGTGTCAATAGCATGGCTCTATCCTTAACATAACAACATCCTTAACATAACAACATCCTTAATAAATCAGCCAAAGGGCAATCAAAATAAGCACTAATGCCATTACTCGATAGATATCAATGGCACGTCGTTCGCTACCCAAAATACCGAAATGATCGATAGCTAAGCTTGCTGTGATTTGTCCACATAAAATTCCTACCATCGTTGTACCAACGCCCACTAACGGCGTAGTTATCGTGAGCACAATGGTATAAATAAAGCCGACAAGACCACCCGTTAATAGCCAACGCGGTTGCTTAGAGAGCGTGGGTAAATAATTGCACTTGCCTACGAGTATCAGCACAATCATTGCAAGACTAAAAACGATAACCCCAATTAAAAATATAGATAAAGTCGCTGACAAGCGCCCGATACTCTCGCCCAATGGTCCTAAAAATGCTGCTTCTAATGCTAATGCCATGCCGCCCAATACCACGAATAACAACATGCCGACTTGCTTCATAGCCTACCTTTTTTACATTTTTGTCTGATTTTATGAGATAAAAGCCCGTATTGTATGGATATAGGTTAGCAGATACAATGAAGGAAGCTAAAAGCATACCTTCAATGAAACTTTATGGTGATCTTATGAGTTTTCTAGAGCTAAAAATACCACCTGTTGCGCAAGTCATCATTACCGCTGCCGCGATGGTTGGCGTATCTAAAACCATGCCAAGTTTAAAGTTTTCACTTAATGGCTCAACTGCGTTAGCCATTGGTTTAGGAGTCATAGGATTGAGTAGTGGTATTATGGGCGTGACTCAATTTAGAAAAGCTCAGACCACACCCAACCCACAAGCACTTGAAAAAGTATCTAGTTTAGTAACCAGTGGCATCTATCAATATAGTCGTAACCCTATGTATTTAGGGTTGGTGCTTATCTTATTAGGCTGGGCGCTATATCTGTCTCATTTTTTTGCATTTATTTTAATACCAATCTTTATGATGTATATGACACGCTTTCAGATTCAACCAAAAGAAAGAATGATAAAACAGAAATTTGGCAATAAATATCAAGCTTATCTAAATAAGGTACGTCGTTGGATTTGAACTACCGTACGCAAAGAGATTTATTACCGATTCATAGAGGGTTAAATCAGGGCGAGACTGTTATGGAAATGAAAAATATACCTTTTTCTACTACTGACTGGACGAAAATAGAAGCAGTAGAAAACAAAGGCGAAACAGGTACAGGGTTTTGGAAAACATGCGAATTTAATAATATTAACCTGCATATGGTTGAGTATTCGGCAGGCTACCTTGCCGATCACTGGTGCTATAAAGGACACATGTTATTTTGTATTGAAGGCGAGTTGAATACCGAATTAAAAGATGGTCGTACTTTTACTCTGACACCCGGCATGACTTATCAAGTAGCGGATGATACGATTGCTCATCGTTCGTCAACCGCAGTAGGCGCTAAGTTATTTATTGTTGATTAATGATAGAAGTAAGCACAATATAAAAATAATTAAAAACGAGCACATAATATGCAGTTAGAAATCAATGTTATCGACGCCTTCACTGATAAGGTTTTTAAAGGTAACTCAGCAGCCGTTATTATCACCGATAACTGGCTTGACGCAACATTAATGCAGTCTATTGCTTTTGAGAATAACTTATCTGAAACCGCCTTCATAGTAGCTGATGATAAAGGTGTATATCACATACGTTGGTTTTCACCGCTGACAGAAATTGATTTTTGTGGTCATGCAACCTTGGCATCGGCGTTTGTGTTATTTAAGAAGCATCCTAGTTTGACGTCTATACAGTTTTCAGCTAAAGCGGTTGGGGTTTTGACCATCGTCCAAACGAATACTGGCAAAATACAAATGGACTTTCCAAATAGGATGCCTGAGAAAGTTGATAGTATCCCTAAGAGTTTATTGGCGGGTCTTTCTATTGTGCCTGTTGAGCTCTACCGTAATTCGCAAGCATATTTTGTGATTTATAACTCCGAGTCTGAGGTGTTGAATGTGCTTCGAGATAATGAAGAGCTTAAAAAACTTGCGCCGCTTGATGTAGTAGTTACTTGCCAATCTGAATCAGATAAGTATGATTTTATTTCACGCTATTTTTGGCCAGCTAATGGTGGTGATGAAGATCCAGTAACAGGCTCTATTCATACGGGACTTGCACCATTGTGGGCAGAGCGTTTGGGTAAGAATGAATTGCTTGCGTATCAAGCCTCAAAACGCGGTGGGGTGTTGGATTGTGTGGTTAAATCAGATAGAGTGCTTATTTCTGGTAATGCTGTGCAATATATGACGGGATTTATCACGATCGAGGAGTAGTGAGTTTTGACTGAATTAAAAACGGTTGGATTGTTTGCGCTGACCGCATTGGCTGAAATTGCAGGGTGTTATCTGCCGTATCTGTGGTTACGAGAAGGCAAGTCTATTTGGCTACTCATCCCTGGAGCGTTAAGCTTAGTCGCCTTTGTCTGGTTACTATCCTTACATCCAACGGCTGCCGGTCGAGTTTATGCAGCTTATGGCGGTGTTTACATTTTAATGGCAATTTTATGGTTATGGACGGTGAACGGTATACGTCCAACTACTTGGGATATATTGGGTTCGGCGGTCGCACTATTAGGCATGGCGATTATCATGTTTGCACCGCGCAGTGCCTAGTTTAAAAACTGCCAAGCAAACTATTAGGTTCGATCAGCAGTTTGATACGCTTAATATTAGTGTTTACCTAAGATACTACCATTGTCATCTTTCTTTGATTGCTTAGCTGCCTTCTTTTCTTTGGCTGTCAAAAGTGGTTTCTTTTTGACGTTCTTCTTACTATCTTGACCTTTACTCATGGTTTTTTCCTCTTGATATGAGCCGTAATGCCTTTAAAGTCAAATTTGAATAGACTTAGAAGGTTGTATTGATGCCGCTAACGCAAATTATGCGCATTGCAACGAGTATAGGCTTAAAGCCTTATAATAGATAGCACCCGCAAAATTCATCTACGTTTCTTCTCAATACTATTTTTAGATAAGCTTACTTTTAACTCGGAATGATGTTGAGAGTTGCTTTTAAAAACGGCTTTTTAGAATTGGTTGTGGTTGATTCGCTCAATCAATATCGGTATTAATAAGTGCTTACTTACGGATACATAGCGATTTGCTATAATGAGCGTCAAGCCGATAAGTAGCTGCGGCAAACCTTTATCATATTATTATTTAGCACAACGATGCTTACTGTTTTGGTTGATTATTATGCGTATCCGTAAACTATTTAAATTTGAAAATGCTCATATTGTGCGTAATTGTAGCTCTGAGCGCTGCAAACACTCGATTCATGGTCATAGCTATCAGATAGAGTTGATACTTGAAGCGAAACGCTTAGATCATGGGCAGATGGTATATGACTTTGGCTTATTAAAATCCTCGATTAAAGACATTATCGACAGTTTTGATCATGCGATTTGTTTTTGGAGTAAAGACGATCCTGAATATATCGCTGCTTGTAAAAAATTCAGTGCGCGTTGGATAAGTTTGCCAGTATCGCCGTCGGCAGAGCAGTTCTCGCGAGTGATATTCTTTTGGGCGCAAGAGATTTTGCAACAAACTCAAATGCAAAATGGTGAAGCCGATGTTAGTGTTTACTCGGTCATTGCACACGAAACTGCGACTGGTTACGCGCAATGTTTTGCTGATGACGTGGCCAATGAGCAAATGGGTAAGCTTAATCTGGAAGAGTTTGAGTTTAGTGAGCAAGTTCGTGCTGAGTGGCACGACCCTGAGCTATATGCAAAAATGATTCGTGGTGAGAGTTTTGTTAATCCAACTGTCACTATGCAAGTACAGGCGGATTGAGCCTATGCATAACAATAAATCTATAATGAATGATAAATATCTGCAAACCTTAACACTTCATTCTGAGGACGATACGCAAGCACTGGCTAAGCAATTGGCAGCTTTACCGCTGACAGGTAGCGTGTGGCTAGCAGGGGATTTAGGAGCGGGTAAAACCACATTAACTCGCTATTGGTTGCAAGCATTGGGTCATAAAGGCGCGGTAAAAAGCCCGACTTATACCTTAGTTGAGCCTTATCATATTCAGCAAGATGACGGGTCAATCAAGCCCGTCTATCATGCTGATTTGTATCGACTTCAAGATCCAGAAGAGTTGTCTTTTATAGGTTTTGATGAGTATTTAGATGAGCCTAACGCATTGGTTATTATTGAATGGGCGAGTCGTGCGGACAGCTATTTACCGCCACCGACACTGTTTATTGACATGACGCAAGCTAATAACAGTGCTGACAAAGAAGCCCGTCGAATTGAAATAACACTGTCAAAGGTAGGCCAGATGCAAGATTTAGACTTATCTCATCTAAAGATTTAGTCGAAATAGCACTTGATCCTCTAATGTTAGTCTCTAATACTTCCAAAAATATGATATTTCTCAATGCCAGATAGTACGCCACATAGCCACACCAATACCCGCATCAAAAAACTATCGCCACTGCTCATTAATCAATTAGCAGCTGGCGAGGTAGTGACGCGTCCAGCCGCTGTGGTCAAAGAGCTGCTAGAAAATGCCATTGATGCTGGTGCGACTGATATTGAAGTACGTATTACCCAAGGTGGCATGGGGCTAATTGAGGTGGTTGATAATGGTATTGGGATTCATCCCGATGATATGGTGATGGCGATTACCCGCCACGCGACCAGCAAAGTTGCTGACGTAGCAAACTTGCATGGTATTACGACGTTGGGTTTTCGCGGGGAAGCATTAGCAGCGACAGCCGCCGTATCACGTTTAACCTTAATCAGTAGCCATGACGACACTGGCATCGGTCGTCAGCTGCAAGTCGCTGGTGTACTGGATGAGGCACCAAAGTTAATACCTGTTGTGTATCAACGTGGTACGACTATTACCGTCAAGGATTTATATTTTAACGTTCCAGCCCGCCGTGGCAATTTAAAGTCTATTGCTACCGAGTTTAATCATATCGAAACCATCGTTCGTGAGGTCGCTTTAGCGCGCGCTGATGTGGCGCTGACCCTTTTTCATGATAATAAAAAACGTCTGTCGCTATCGGTAAGTGCGTTAAATAACAATAACGGCAGTTGTCTTTCATTATCACGTTTGGAGCAAGCGACTGGGCTAGCATTGGCAGAGCAAGCAATTAAAGTTGCTGTTGATTTATCTAGCCTAACGCAGCAGCCAAATATAAACGCTCTTTCTACCTCTACTGATAATGTAGGCGCTTTCCATGTGCAACCCGCTAGGATTGGTGGCTGGTTGTGGACAAGTTACGATGCCAATCATAGCTTACCCAAGCTTATTTATGTAAATGGTCGATTGGTCAAAGAGGCTATCATTAGCAATCAGCTGCGCCAACTTGGCCAAAGTGCACAGTTAGCAGGTATTGGTTATGCGCTGTACTTTGAGCTGCCAACCGAGTGGCTCAATATCAATGTCCATCCTTCCAAGCAACGTATCAAAATCAGTCCACTGAATAATATCATGGCACATTTAAGCCATGCACTTCGGGCAAAGCTAAAATCGCTTAATACTGAAAAGATTGTTTGCCCTAAAAATACAACACCAAGCGGTCATGTTTCCACAAACCACTTTTTTAATATGTCAGATCCAATAGCGTCATCTGCCAACAATTCAGTGCGGAGTCAGCAAGTTCAAGCGCCTAAGCAAGCATATCAAATTTCAGGGAATCAGTCGTTATCTCAAAGTGCGACAGACTTTCATGTTAATAAATCTATAGAGGACAGTCGTCATTCTATTGGCAATGTCACTGTAGAGACGCTATCTTTACCAATATGCTTAGAAGTTATAAATAGTGTCGCTGGTTTGATAGTAGAGCCTTCAGTTGCACACAGGAGTGGAGATAAAACATTGTCTTGGTTACTGTTTTATCATAAAAGTCAGTATGTACTGATTGGCGCTGAGAGATGGCAGTCAGCATTAAAAGTATTGTTTGAATCCAATGTTTCTAGCGATAGCGCTTATAAAACGCCTAATGATTTGAATGGCGCTACTATTAACCAGCAGTTAGCCATGATAAGCCTGCAAATGTCCGTACAAGATGCACAAGCTTTTGTAGCAGATATTGAGGCTCTATTAAGCAAATATGCTATTCAAACGATAGAGAGCAATCGGTTAGTCACATTGATGTTATCATCTGCGTCCCTGTAGATTTGAGTAGCGGCTAGTTTGAACATAGAGTGTTTTCTATAGTGAATACATACTGTTTAGCTAGCAACCGCTTATCTTGTCACTTGTCAAAACATAACCATTAATTAAGGGCAATTATATGCGACTTCCGTCAGCTAGCTTATCTCATCACTTAAGCGCCAGTCTAGCAGACAATAGCGTGGTGTGTCTGATGGCACCAACGGCGAGTGGCAAGACTGCCTTGGCTTATGAGCTTTACGATACCGGTCGTTATGAGCTGATTTCGGTAGACTCAGCGCTCATCTATCGTGACATGAATATTGGTACCGCAAAACCAACCGCTACTGAGCTAGCGCGCTACCCACACCATTTAGTCGATATCATTGACCCTATGCAGAGCTACAGTGTTGCTGAGTTTGTCAGTGATGTCGCCCTTTTGATTGATGACTGCCATCAAAATGGCAAGATACCACTGCTGGTCGGTGGCACGATGATGTATTACATGGCATTACTTGATGGGCTCTCACCTGTGCCTGAGAGTGATGATAGTGTTCGCGCGCGCGTTGCGCAGTGGCGACAAGATGAAGGTATCAGTGCGCTCTATGATTATCTTGGTAGAGTTGATGTCAGTACCCATGAGCGCCTCAATGCCACTGATACTCAGCGTATTACTCGTGCGATTGAAGTATATTTGCAAACGAACATCCCTATCAGTGAATGGCAACGCAAGCCTAAGCAAGCAATAGCACATAACCCTAATCAACAATGGCATGCTATTTCTGTTATGCCAGATCGTCCGTGGCTGCATACGCGTATTGAGCAGCGATTAGACATTATGTGGGGTGAGGGACTAGTCGCTGAGGTTGTTAGTTTGCTTAAGCATTATCCTTTAACCCCAAACTTGCCATCAATGCGCTGCGTTGGTTATCGGCAAGTATTGGAATACTTGGTACAAATTCAGCATCCCGTCTTTGATCTACCACATCTGGATAAGGCACAGTTTTATGATGCTTTTTCTCAACCTGAATCATTAAACGCTGAACATAGTAATCAAAGTAGCAGCATTTATGATGGTAATACTGAGGCGCATGTATCGACGGCAAATGACCAAACCGAGAGGCTTGCTTGTCAGCAAATGCAAAATAAGGCATTATATGCCACAAGACAGTTGGCAAAGCGCCAGTACACGTGGCTGCGAAAGGTGATGGGACTGTCTAAGGCAGCAACATTGCCTGCAGAAGAATCACTAATACAGTCATCAATGGCAACTACGACAGCGACTACTGTATCTGGTGGTATAGCTGATTCTCAAAACTACAAGTTGATACTGCACTCATTTAGTACTATGGAGCAGGCAAGAGAATATTTGTTTTAATCCATTTTATTGATCATTTACTCCGGCTTATTGTACCATTGCTATGGTGTCGTATGAATGCACAGCATTACCGTATAATGTCATATAAAGATACGAAACTAATGACAATTAGTTTCAAAGTATAATGTAGATAACTGGTATAATTTGATTATATGAAAGTACTAACTATGGTAAGTGAAGTAGCTTTTGAGTAATGAGCACGTCATATTTAATATTAAAAGTAACTAACGCAACAACTGGTTACTTAATTTATGACAATAATGATGTATTCGAGATAAAGTAGAATAACTTAACAATCTTTAGTACCTATGTAGATACATTTTATAGATAAAATTTAGTATTGTATCTACCCTTAGCCATTATAATTGCAGTAACCTTTAAAATAATTGGCGCTAACAATAATTATATAGTATTTAGGAGAGATTTCATGTCAAAAGGACAAACTTTACAAGATCCGTTCTTGAACTCACTACGTAAAGATCGTATTCCAGTATCTATTTTTTTGGTTAATGGCATCAAGCTACAAGGTCAAATAGAGTCATTTGACCAATATGTTGTTTTGCTTAAAAATACCGTCAGTCAAATGGTATACAAACACGCCATTTCAACCGTCGTACCAGCACGTAATCCACGTAGCAGTACCACACCAGGTGTGGCGACTCAAAGCCAAGGCGCAGCTCCAATGGGCTACCAAAGTCAAGGTGGCGGTGCAAGTGGTGGTTTTGAGCGTGGCGCTAATAGTACTCCATCTACTAGCGGTGGATTTGAAGAGCGTGGCTTTGCCAATCGTAGTGGTTTTAATCGTGGGGGCTTCAGTCAAGGAAGCCAAGGACAAGAGCGTGGTTTTGAGCGTGGTAGCTTTGGTCAAGGACAAGAGCGTGGTTTTGAGCGTGGTGGTTTTGGACAAGACCGTGGTTTTGAAGCGCCGTCAGACAATGGGGGTTATGATAACAAACCCAATGATGAATCTGATGATAGCGACTCATAAAACTTTGTATTAAGACATTAAATATCATATTAAGACCTACTAGATTAGTGGGTTTTTTTATGGATATAGGTATAAATAACAAACCTATAATTCACTTGCAAGCCCCTCATACCTGTATTCTTATTACGTGTTATTAATTTTGACCATCATTATTAATATGGCTAATAGTATAGTAAAATACTCTCATCCATTAAAAATATAACCACTAAAAATATAGAGCCACGCTATGAATAATCCTGAACGCAATCTGACTCATGAGCAGTTTATTAGTAAGGCTATTGACGCTATCAATACTGAAAAAGCGGCACTTGAATTATTGACAGAGCAGATAGATGATAGGTTTGCACAGGCTTGTGATATTATTTTGGCGTGTCAGGGTCGCGTGGTCGTGACCGGTATGGGTAAGTCGGGATTGATTGGACGTAAGATAGCAGCGACATTCGCTTCTACTGGTACGCCTTCGTTCTTTATGCATCCTGGTGAAGCAGGTCATGGCGACTTAGGGATGCTCGTCAAAGGAGATGTTTTGCTTGCTATCTCTAACTCTGGCGAGTCAGATGAGATAAAGATGCTCTTGCCCGTAGTCAAACACTTAAATATTCCGCTGATTAGTATCAGTCGAGACAAGCGCGGTATGCTGCCTCATGCTGCGGATATCATCTTGACGCTTGGCAAGTCGCAAGAAGCTTGCCCGCTTAATCTTGCGCCTACATCAAGTACCACAGCGACACTGGCATTAGGCGATGCACTAGCAGTGGCTTTGGTTCATGCGCGCAATTTTACCTCAGAAGATTTTGCCTTATCGCATCCTGCGGGTGCATTGGGTCGTCAATTACTGACACGTGTGGAAGATTTGATGCATAGCAAATCAGAAAATTTGCCACTCATCAACCAGCAAGCACCGTTACAAGAAGCGTTATTTATTATGTCGGCTGGACGTTTGGGCATGACGGTAGTAACAGATGATGAGAAAAAAGTCGTGGGTATATTTACCGATGGCGACCTCAGACGAGGTCTAGAAAAAGGCATTGACTTACAGACACCGATGCGTGAGCTCATGGTAAGTAATCCTCGCCGCATCAATAAATCTATGCGCGCTTCTGATGCGCTTAGTGTGATGAATGAGAATGCGATTAGCCAGTTGCTTATTATCGATGATGAGCAGCGTTTGGAAGCCATTATTACGGTGCATGACTTACTACAAGCCGGTGTAAAGTAAGCGTTATAGTAGACTATCTATTCATAAAAGAGATGACTGATGCAAGACTTAATCAAAAAAGCCGGAAAAGTAAAACTATTGGTAATGGACGTTGATGGTATTTTATCAAACGGTCAAATTATTTATGATGCCAATGGTGTTGAGACCAAGGCGTTTTTTGTACACGACGGCGTCGGCGTGAAATCTTTAGCTCGCTATGGCATCTTGACCGCCATTATCACCGGTCGTAGCAGTCCTATGGTCGACAAACGCGCTGCCGAGATTGGCGTGGACTACATTGTTCAAGGGCGTGATGATAAGCTAGTGGCATTAAACGAGCTGTTGGCAAGCCTTAACCCTGCACTTAATATCACAGTCGATGAGTGTGCCTATATGGGCGATGATTTGCCAGATATTAAAGCCATGCAAACCGTTGGTTTTGCAGCGACTGTGCCTAACGCTCATGCGGAGGTCATCAATCGCAGCCATATGGTGACCACGCGTGCCGGCGGTACAGGTGCTGTACGTGAAGTATGTGATCTGATTTTAAAAGGTCATGGACACTATCAAGACTTTATCGCGCACTATACGCTTGATGAAGTAAAAAATCAGGATGACTTATTGTGAATACCCGTGTTTTAATAGTCATTGCCTTGATTATCGCAGCCCTTGCCGGTTGGTTTTTTAAGCAGCAGGGTGAAATTACGCCGCCCGTTAATATTGAAACCTCTGATGTTGATTATGAAGCGACAGATATCAAGGCGGTACAAACAAACGAGCAAGGCGAAACAGAGTATGAGCTGAGCGCTGAATCATTGACGCACAATCCGACAACCAATGAAGATGAGATGAAAGGCATCACCATGAATTGGGAGCCGTCAGATGAGCAGCGTTATCGTATTGAAGCGGGGACAGCAGCTATCAGTCAGCAGACAGGTGAGCTGAGCCTATCAGGTGGTTTCTCTTTAATCAGTGAAGGTAAGACCGCCAATGCTAATGTTGAGCCTATTAAAGTAACCGGAGCAACATTGAAAGGTAATACCAAGTCAGGTCAAGTGTATAGTAATGAGCCCGTAAAAGTTGAACAAGGTATGAACCGCTTTGAGGCGTCAAGCATGAAGGCCAATCTTGAAACAGGCGACTATGAATTTGGTCAAGTGGCAGTTTCTTTTACACCTGCTGATCGCCAAGATAAAGCCTTATTTTAAGCACCCTGTTATTCAAGTATTTAGCAGTAAGTTTGTAAACTCTATTACCTATTATAAAACGAGTAACATTATGACATTCAATTCTTTGCCTGCTTTACACTTGCTATCGACGCGCTCTATTCAAGTTGCACATAGCTTACGTACACTGCCAGTCGTTATGCTGCTAGCGCTGCCGTTATATAGTCACGCTTTGCCATCAGATGCCAATCAGCCTATCAAATTATTGGCGGACAAAGCCACTTATAGTGAGCGTAGCGGCATCACAAGCTACTCTGGTACCGTGGTCATTACTCAAGGTACCTTTAAAATGACCGCTGATAACATTACGGTCAATTTATCACAAGGTCGCAGTATCAACTCGGCAGTAGCAACTGGGCGTCCAGCGACTATGCAGCAAGTTGTGACGCAAGAGAAAGGTTTGGCAAAAGGTCAAGCAAATAAGATTGACTATAATGCCGTTACCGGTATCGTGACGCTAACAGGTAATGCAAAATTGGTACAAAATGGCGCAAGTTTCGCCGGTAACGTTATTCGTTACAGCTTAAAAGCGGGCGATGTGGAAGCCACTGCAGGCGGCAGTCAGCGCGTGGAATTGGTGTTCCCGCCTAACAATGGTAGCAGCCAAAGCAGTATACGTTAAGCTATATGACAAGTTATGTCATAACACCTGCAACGATATAAACAAACGACTAAAAATTTCAGTGGTTGCTATACATTTAAAAGCGACCACCTTATGAGTAAGTTATGAATGATAATAAAAATAATACCACTTTAGCAGAAAACCCAACAATAACAGCGAATGATGGTGCTGCGCCTGTTGCTCGTCTGACGATGCAAAATCTAGGTAAGCGCTACGGTAAGCGCTGGGTTGTCAAAGACGTCTCATTCTCTGTAGAGCAAGGGCAGGTCGTTGGATTATTAGGTCCAAATGGTGCAGGTAAAACGACCAGTTTTTATATGGTGGTCGGTCTTGTTAACATGGATAAAGGCCGTGTCACCTTGGGGAATATGGATTTATCTAAGTACGCTATGCATGAGCGTGCGCGTGCTGGTATTGGTTATTTACCGCAAGAAGCCTCTATTTTTCGTAAATTGTCTATTGAAGACAATATCTTGGCTATTTTGCAAACCCGTAAAGAGTTAAGCAGTAACCAGCAGCGTCAAGAACTTGAAAAACTCATTGGTGACTTTCATTTAGAGCATGTACGAAAATCATTAGGTATGAGCGTATCAGGCGGTGAGCGTCGCCGTTGTGAGATTGCTCGAGCATTGGCAGCGGATCCTAAATTTATCTTGCTAGATGAGCCTTTTGCTGGTGTAGATCCCATCTCTGTCGGTGATATCAAAGAGGTTATCTTAGCCCTTAAAAAGCGAGGTATTGGTGTATTAATCACTGACCACAACGTTCGTGAGACTCTGGCGATTTGTGAAAAAGCCTATATCGTCTCAGAAGGCGCTATCATTGCTGAAGGTACCTCAGAAGAGGTATTAGACAACGAGCTGGTGAAATCTGTCTATCTTGGTAAAGACTTTCAAGTGTAAGTTTGCTAAATCTTCCATTAAAAAATTCTTTAAGCTGGCATGAGGTTTACTCATATGTAATCTCAGTCAGCTCTTGTTATTTATTTTAATCACCTTTACATTGCTTTTACTTCCTCTATAAAATATGGCTTTTCATAGCCGCTCTTTGTTTATCTTGATATCTATACTTTAGATTTTATCTTTAAAATACGCTTATAAGCGTCCTCCTATTTTATAAACCATTCTCTTTTAACGTGAACACCTGCATAAGGCTTATACATTATGGCAAAAAATAAAACAAGCTATGTCTGTCAAGCTTGCGGCGCTCATTTTGGTAAATGGGCAGGTCAATGTAGCGACTGCGGCGAATGGAATACTTTGATTGAAGCACCCAATGTTAGCATGCCACACCACAATAAAAATACAGCAAAACCCAATGCTGGTTTTGCAAATCCCCGCAACGCAAGTGGTACTGGCACAGATGCGGGCAACTATGCAGGAACTCGCAGTGCGGTCATGCCACTCAATGCGGTCAGTATAGGCTTAGATACTCGGTTACCGACTGGTATTAGTGAGTTTGACCGTGTATTGGGCGGTGGTTTAGTCGCGGGCTCTGTAGTTCTAATTGGCGGTGACCCTGGTATTGGTAAGTCGACTATCTTGCTGCAAACCGCGACCAATATGGCAAAAGCGGATTCGCTAGCAGGTAGTGCGCTGTACGTGACGGGTGAAGAGTCATTGGCACAGGTTGCCATGCGAGCAAGACGCTTAGATTTACCTGCTGACAGACTTCGTGTACTCGCTGAGACCAATGTAGAGACTATTTGCGCGGCTTTGACGCAAGAGCAGCCTGCGATTGCCATTATTGACTCTATTCAGACTATTTATACTGATGCAATCAACTCGGCACCAGGTGGGGTTAGTCAGATTAGAGAGTCTGCTGCTATTTTAACTCGTTATGCTAAGCAAACAGGTACAGCATTATTCTTAGTAGGACATGTGACTAAAGAAGGGACGCTTGCAGGGCCACGTGTGCTTGAACATATGGTTGATACGGTTTTATATTTTGAAGGTCAGTCTGATTCGCGTTTTCGGATGATTCGTGCCGTCAAAAACCGTTTTGGCGCGGTCAATGAGCTAGGTATTTTTGGCATGACCGATATGGGACTCAAAGAAGTCGCCAATCCATCGGCAATATTTTTGAGCCGCTATGATAAGCCAGTGGCTGGTTCTGTCGTTATGGTCAGCAGAGAAGGTACAAGACCACTATTGGTAGAGGTGCAAGCTCTGGTTGATGATTCACAAGGCTCACCAAGACGCATGGCATTAGGATTAGACTTTCAGCGCTTGTCTATGCTGCTCGCTGTCATGCATCGTCATGGTGGTATCCATACCAGTGGGCAAGATGTGTATGTTAACGTCGTAGGGGGTGTTAAAGTCATAGAAACAGGGTCAGACTTGGCAGTACTACTCGCTTGTGCATCAAGCATTAGGGAAAAAGCGCTACCATCGTCATTGGCTGTCTTTGGAGAGGTGGGTTTATCGGGTGAAATTCGTCCTGTACCTAATGGTCAGGAGCGTTTAAAAGAAGCGATGAAGCATGGTTTTAAGCATGCCATTATTCCTAAAGCCAATGCTCCTGCCAAAGATGCACTGCAATTTAAAGGCATTAATGTCATCGCAGTCGAACGCCTAGACGATGCTATTGCCAGTGCATTTGAACTGTAATTTGTTGAACTAACCTTTATAAAAATAATCCTTACAAAATTAAACAATAAAAAAGCACCTAACTTATTGGTAGTTAAGTGCTTTTTTTTAAATCTAAAAATATTGATACAAAACCGTTAAAGGTTTAAACCGCAAATGGTCTAAAACGTTAATGGTTTAAGAAGATGGTCCTGCAACACGCTCGATAGCGACGTTACCAACCCCTTTAGCAGTAATACCAAGCTTTTTGGCAGCACCGTAAGATAAATCCATCACGCGATTACCATGGAATGGACCGCGATCATTTACTTTAACGACAACACTTTTACCGTTTGTCTTATTGGTGACTCTAACGTAACAGTTTAATGGTAGTGAGCGATGAGCAGCAGTCAAGCCATTCATATCAAAAGTCTCGCCACTGGCAGTTTTGCGACCATGAAATTGACGACCGTACCAAGAAGCTAGACCTGTTTGTTTAAATTTGCTCACAGAGTTAGAAGCGACCGCTGTTAGACGCTCTAAAACGTCTTCATCATTACTTAATTGTGTGGTATCACTGGCTAGCAGAGAGCTGCTAAGCGCTAATGAGGTAGGTTGACGTGCAGACTTTACTAAGCTGGATGCGCCGTCATGTTGACGACTAAGTTCACCGAGTACACGGTCGATATGGGAGGCGTTATCTTGCGAAACTATTGCAAGGGATGTTTTTGGTTCTGCAGCATTTGCATTAGAAACAAGGGCAGAGCCAGCAAATAGTACGGCTGACATTGTCAGTAAACCAGATAAACGCTTATTCATAAATACCTCTATAACTTATACATCAAAACTTAACTCTAAAAAATCTTAGAGGGAGCGAGACAGTATTAGACCACTCTAACAGTGCCGCAAACTCCAAAACCGATATCACTCATCTTTCTCATAATGACTGACGTTCTCGTTCGGTTTCAATAAGTCTTCATGTATGGTAATTTTTAATTCATCATTACTGGTTAGCAGATCTTGATAACACAGTAATGACACGCTCAAATGATGGTTAACAATCTTAATTAAAACATTCATCAACAACTAAAATCTGATACTAATATTCAATAAACTGCCTTTTTAACATTGCTAAGTTAATAAGGGGTTTCGAGAGTCTTGCGTATGAGTTTGTTATTAAACCGTTAATTAAGTAGTGACTTTGAAAGTCCAAAATCTACAAGTTGCTAACTATACGGATGAGCTATAACGCCAATATAATTAAATGCTAACTTTCTTAGTAGCTCTGTACGGGTTATGTATAAATGACAGTAATAAGAGATTAACGCAATTAATTGTAAATAACAAGGAATAAAACCTCTTGATATTAGGTGCTAAATACAGGCTATTCTCTACGATTTAAATCAGAGTTACCTAAGTAAATTAATAATTAAAACAGTATCTTAGGTAATTTAATGAAAATTAAAAATAGTGGCTTTTATCATAATTTATGCATTGTTAATTACAAATAAGATGACTGAAAATCGGCTTGTTGACTCAATAATTTGCTCATTATTACTTTACGTATAGTTACTGAGTAAGTAGATTCTAAGAGTAGTTTATGCAGTTATTTGTTAATTTACGAATTCATAGAAGAGGCTAGCTTGTGTTTTATTTATGTATTTGGGTATGACTTTATGATTGAAGATTTAATAGTTTTATAGAACGAAATAACCGCTTAAATGCCAACGTTATTTTCTTGAGGTAAAAAAAGACCATATTATTAAATATAGTCTCTTTAGATATAAAAATGGAGATACTTACTCTGACTTATGCGTATGAATGGACATCAGTAAACCGAAACCTGCCATTAAGGTCACAATAGCGGTGCCGCCGTAACTAATAAAAGGCAGGGGAACACCGACAACGGGTAAAATGCCACCGACCATACCAACATTGACGAATACATAGATAAAAAACGACATGGCAATCGCACCGGCTAGCAATCGGCTATAAGTATCAGGATGAGAAAAGGCGATATATAAGGCGCGTGTCAGGATGCAAGCATAAATAAATATCAATAAGATAACACCAAGCAAACCAAACTCTTCAGAAAAGGCGGCGATAATAAAGTCGGTATGACCTTCTGGTAAGAAGTGTAGATGCGACTGCGTCCCTTCTAAATAGCCTTTACCCGTGAGACCTCCAGCGCCAATAGCTGTTTTGGACTGGATAATATTCCAGCCAGCACCTTGTACATCAGCTTCAGGGTTAAATAGTGTGAGTACACGAGTACGCTGATAATCATGTAATAAAAAATTCCAAGCAAACGCAACAAGCGGTATCGACAAAGTCACCGCGCCTGCTATTAGTTGCCATGATAGCCCTGCTAAAAACAATACAAAGATACCACTAGCAGCGACCAGTAATGACGTACCAAGATCAGGCTCTTTGGCAATTAGCAACACGGGCACTACAATCAATGCCAAGGTAGCGGCAATACTGGATAATGAAGGCGGCAGATCACGCTTAGATAAAAACCATGCGCACATCATCGGCATACCAAGCTTCATAAACTCTGAAGGCTGTACACTACCGAACCCTGGTAGATTGATCCAGCGCTGCGCGCCCATACGCACCTCACCAATGATATCAACCAATACCAGTAGTATCAGACCCAATACATAAAAAATTGGCGTAAAGGTACGATAAATACTCGGCGGTATCTGTGCCATGATAGTCATAACCGTAAACGCCACGCCATAGCTGAGCATTTGTCGTAATACCATATCGGTATCTTGCCCTGCGGCACTGTATAAAATCGTCAGACCAATACAACAAACGGTGAGTAATAACAGGGTCAACCAAGGGTCGATGTGGGTACGTTGCCAAAATGTTGGCGTATGACCTTGACCTAAATGATGGCTTTGTCGGGAAAAACGATATTGCGGGTTAGAAGACATAGGCAGAGTGTGACTGGCAGTTGACGTGAAAGAAGAGTGATGCTTGGCAGAATACTTACGAAAACTCGTAATTATAGAGTGTTTAATCAAACAAGCATTAAATAATAAAGTAACTTGTCAGTAATAAAGTAACGTCAATATAAAAATAATGAGGATAAGTGTTAATACCGAATAAGTCGCTGCCAATTTATGACGATAGTTTAGCTTGCTTACCTAAAATTTGATAGTATCGATAAAACGTTTTTAGCGGTAGTTTGTTGCAATGATCAATATGAAAAAACACCTTGATAGGCAAATGCACAAGCCTATGATTGCACTTTGTATTTGTGCCAGCACCTTGAGCGCCCATGCTGCGATTATTAGTGATAATAGTGAGCGCCGTATCCAAGTACGTCAGGGCAATAGTGTCAATAATAGCGGCAATGCCTATATTACACCGTCTAGGCAAGTCTCACCTTATAATGCAGGCGCGACTGTTTTAAGTGGCTCAAGCGGTGATAGCATGCAAGGACTGATTCAGCAAAAACAGCGTGAGTTTGAATTTGATGGTAGTCTTTCGATAGAAGAGAACAAACGCTTTAATAGCAATATGAGCGTGCCACGCTACAATACCACTTATAATACGGGTAATAACAACTATAATAATTATAGCAGCACAGATTTTAACATTTGGCTCAATAGTAATAGCTATCGTGCCAGTCAAGTCGCGAGCTTCCAGCGTTACCTCAACGCGCGTGTCGGAGCAGGAAATGTACCACCTTTATCGCAGCTGCTGACAACCGCTCGCAGTTGGGATAAATGTGGCTATGAGCCATATCAGCTACCACCGCAAGAGCTGTGGGCTAACATCGTGCCAACATTACAGTTATACAGTCAGCTAAAAAGCCAAGGGGTTCTGCCAGCCAGTAGTGAAATCCGCTCGGTATACCGTAGTCCTGGATTAAATGAATGCGCTGGTGGAGCAGGTAGCAGTAAGCATATGACGGCAGGGGCGATTGATATTTGGGTGCCAGAATATGAAAGTAGTCCATGGCAGCGGAGTCGAATGCAAGACGGCTTATGTGAGTTTTGGCAGTATCAGGGTCAGTCGCACAACTTTGGACTAGGATTGTATTCCACCGGCGCTATTCATTTGGATACCGATGGTTATCGTAAGTGGGGCTTTAATCATGCCAGTAGCGGCTCTCCTTGCCGTTATTGATACGATAATCTAGAGGTAAAACAAAAAATAAGCTCAGCCAGTAATATTTACTGACTGAGCTTATTTTTTTGTGCAGTATGAAAGGTAAAAGGCGCTATTTAGCAGTTTTCTTACTAGTCGCTTTCTTATCCCAAGGATTGACCTCGCCAACGGTGACGATTAAAAAATCTTCAGGCTTTAAGGTGTCACGTAAGGTTTGATTCACCTCTGACAGTTTTACTTGTTCAATACGGCTCACATAATTGGTCAGGTAGCTTGTTGGCAGCTGATAGAAGTTCATCATACTAAGCAAACCATTAATCCCAGCATTACTGGCAAAACCCATCGGGAAACTATTTTTTAGATTATCCGTGGTCAGTGTCATCTCAGCACTGGTAATACCCTCTTTTAAGGTGTTATTTATTACCGCTAAGCTGGCATCAATTGCAGCGCGTGCTTTATCATTACGGGTTGAAAAACCAATCTGATAAGGGCCGCGTGCCAGCATCGGATTCATCGAGCCTGAGATACCGTAAGTATAGCCAAGGTTTTGCCTAATCTCAGTCATCAATCTTGCATTAAAATCCCCACCTGCCAGCACTTCATTACCAACGGCAAAGTTGGTTTGCTTTTGCTGCGCCTTCATATCCGTTGCCCGCTTGTCGCCCAGTTGCCCCATCAGCACAGTAGTTTGGCTACTAGGAAAGGGAATATGAATATGCTGTGATTTGGTAAGTGGTTTTGGCTCAGGTAAAGTAGGCGCTGCTTGACCAAGTGGTAAATCGGCGGTGATGTCTTCAGCTAGCTTTTGCGCTTGCGGTAAAGTCAGGTTGCCTGTCATAGAAAGAGTGGCGTTAGCGGCTACCAGATAGCGGTTTTTGAAATCTATCAGCTGTTGTCTGGTGATATTAGGCACCGTTTCAAGCGTACCAACAGTCGGGTTCGCATAAGGATGGTTGCCATAAAGTGCTTTGCTAAAGGCAATGCTGGCAAGACTGTTAGGGTCTTGTTTTTGCTGTTGCAAACCTACCAATAAACGAGCCTTATTACGAGCCAAAATTTGCTCATCAAAGCTCGGTTCAGTGAGCATTTGAGTCATCAAATCAATAGCAGGAAATAAGTGTTTATCGTCAGATAAGCTACGTAATGACACCGTAAACATATCTTTATAAGCACTACTGCCTAGATTAATACCTAACGTCTCAACCGCGCGAGTAAATTCATTTTCATCCAAGCGCTTAGAGCCTTGCTCTAGCATCGTTGCTGTCATATTAGCAATACCAAAGCCTGTGCTACTGATATTACCATCACGAGCGCTACCAGCATTAAAGCGCAAATCTATATCAACTATCGGTAAGGCGCTCGTTGCCACAAACAGTACCGGTACACCGGCTTTGGTTTTAAATTGTTGAATGGTTGGGACAGTAACCTTTAAAGGCCTGGCATTATCTAGGCTGGTTAATTTATCTAAAGCAGCAATTGGCGCGCTGATATCGACTGTAGATGCTTGGGCACGATTTTCCTCGCTGGAGGTCGTATCTGCTTGCGCTGCCATAGTCAAAGTCGTCAACCCCAAAAATAAGCCCACACTCAAACTTGGTAGTTGCTTAAATTTTGGCTTTATTAATGACAGTAAAACGGTTTTCTTTTTGGTCGTCTTGTTAATGCTAAGAGGAGTATTCTGAGTCATAGCTTTCTTCTTTTTAATAGCGTCTTAAGCGGTAATTTTTGATGAGGTAATCTGACGAAACTTCACCTTTATTTACCTTTGGCTTGTTTTTTGACAGGCTCTTTAGCGGGTGTTTTAGTATCGTTTTTAGGTGGTACGATATGCATCACTGTTAGGTTATCTTTGACCAAATACTTTTTACTAGCAGCTTGTATATCAGCAACCGTTACGCTATCCAGTTTGGTTGGTAGCTTAGCAAGTAGCCTATCATCAAGCCCGATAGATTGTAATGAGCCAATCATGCGCGCTTGACCTTCCATGCTGTCTTGGGCGTATACCAGACCGGTCACTGTATTGGTTTTAGCACGCTCGATTTCATCGGCAGCAATCGGATCGGTTTTCAGCTTCTCTATTTCAGAGATAATGGCTTGCTGTGCTTGCGCTAAGCTGATGCCCTCACGCGGCGTCGCTTGTAACAAGAATAGTCCATCGCCGCGATCTAATAGGTCGTATGAGGTGCCCACTGTGGTCAGCAGCCCTTGCTCACGCACCAATCGGCTCTCAAGGCGCGCTGATAAGCCGCCATCCAATACGTCTTGCGCAAGTGATAGCGCGTAGGCCTGTTTTTCATTGCTGGCATCTATGGACACAAGGCTCGGTACGTTGTAACCCATTAATAAGACAGGCACTTGTACCGCTTGCTCAGATTCTACTTGCTGATAACCACGAAAGCCTTTTTGACTTACTTCAGGGCGTTTTGGTAGCTTGCTTGGTTTCAGCTCACCAAAATAACGTTTTACTTGGGTTAAAACTTCAGTGGGTTCAACGTCGCCGACGATAACTAAGGTTGCATTATTTGGTGCATACCATATTTTATACCAGTCTTTTAAATCTGCGAGGGTAATCGACTCAAGCTCATTCATAGGTCCGATGACTGACTCGCCTTTGGGGCTATTGGGCAGGGCAAGCAAGCGAAATGACTCATAAGCTTTAGCAAGTGGATTGTCATCAGTACGCTGGCGGCGCTCTTCCATGACGACTTGATGCTCTTTGACAAATTCTTTTTCATCAAATACTAAGTTTTTCATACGATCCGCTTCAAGCTCCAGCGCTAAAGGAAAGCGGTTGGCGGGGAACAGCTCGTAATAACCAGTATAATCATAGCTGGTAAAAGCATTGTTGACGCCGCCAAATTTGGCAATCAGGCGCTCATAATCCGCACTTGAAACATTGCTAGTACCTTTAAACATCATATGCTCAAGCACATGTGAGATACCGCCTTTATCAAGCGGTTCATCTGCTGAGCCAACCCGATACCAAAGCTGCGTCATCGCCACCGGTGCACGATGGTCTTCTTTTATCACTACCTTTAGACCATTTTCTAACTGATATTCATGGCGACCGGACATGTCCATGGTCAGTGCTGATGATGCCTGAGCGTCTGTGGTCGCTTTATTTTGAGTAACAGCTGTCTGTGTATTCGATACTGGTTTAGTGCTGATGGCACTGGTTTGGCAGGCAGTAATGGTCGTTGCCATCGCCAAAGCACAGGCAAGGCGTAAAGATAGAGCCGGTAGTGATAAAGGTGCGGGCATGATGTATTCTACTTATATAAAAAGGGCTGCTTGCAGGTTAATGGCTTAAAAATCGATAAGATAGTCTCTCATTTTTATGAGCTAATTGAGACTTTATAGAGATTTATGTGCGCCAACCATCACGCTCGCAGTCGGTTTAAATGTTGGCGTCGTACTGCAACCGGTTGCTAATAGTGCAAATGCTGCCAGTAATGTTACTGATAGTGAAATAGTAGCGATATTATTAGTCATTTTTTTATAATCAGTAGAAAGAGATAGCATAAGTGATTCCTAATATAAAGAGGTCAAATAAAGCGCATAAAATATTATTAAATAACGCTTGCTAAGAGTAGGGGAAGATTACCTTAACAAAGGTCAGATTTTTGTATGCAAACCTTAAGCGAAGCTTACTCGCTGATTCATCTACATAGCGTAGAGTTTCTATATAGCAGGTAAGCTGCCTTCAATGCCACTTTATAATTTATGAGTATTTGACTGCGTTCTAAGCTGCTAAAGACTGAGCAGCACCTGAATTATGCTAAACTAAGCTAAAAATATCTTTTGCTAAATTAATAGCAAGCTTGCGCCAGACAGATTAACTTTTAAAATAAACACATTACCGATAATGATAAATTTTAGGGCAAACTTATGAATAACCCCAATAATAGCAATCGTGTGGTCATCAATCTTGATGGCGCTCTTGATGATTTAGATGACGATGATATTACCTTACCCAGTCTGCCGGCGCAATCAGTCCCCATCGTTGATGAGCCTAAAGAGGCGGTAGCCCCACAAGCGGCTATTGAGGAAAGTTCAGCAAGCGATCAGAATCAGCAAGCCACGCCTACTATTAATAAGCAAGTATCAAGCTCTGATGCGGCAGAAAATATTGCTTTGGGCGCGCCTATTATCATGACAGAAAAGCGCAGCACGACTGAAAGTACTTCAGAAAGCTTTTCAAATACCAATAATATAGACAATATCACGCCGTCTATTTCTGCAGCCAAAATCCCAACCATGCCGCTGCAAGAGCAGTTAGGCGAACATACAAGTGTTACAGCTAATAATGCTGCCTCAAGCAACGTACTATCTGAGACACAGCAAACGACAGCAGTAGCTCAGAAAGATGAAGATCAGGAAGATAGTAAAAAAGGCAGCTGGTTTAACCGCATGAAAAGCGGTTTAAGTAAGTCTCGTAAGAATCTAGCTGAAGGTATGGTCAATATTCTTATCGGTGGCAAAGAAATCGATGATGAGCTGTTAGAGGAAGTCGAAGATCAGCTCTTAGTTGCTGACATCGGGGTCAATGCCACCAATCGTATTATCAAAAGTCTTACTGAACAGACAGCCCGTGGCGATTTGATTTATGCGCATTCATTATATAAAGCACTGCAAACTGAACTGGTTGATATCTTAACGCCAAAAGTTGCACCGCTTATCATTGATACCAGTAAAAAGCCTTTTGTTATCTTGGTAGTCGGGGTTAATGGCGTCGGTAAGACGACAACGATTGGTAAACTTGCCAAGCGCTTACAAGGCGAGGGTAAGTCTGTGATGCTCGCTGCCGGCGATACCTTCCGTGCGGCCGCCACTGAACAGCTGCAAATCTGGGGTGAGCGCAATAATATCCCAGTGGTGGCGCAAGGTCATGGCTCTGATAGTGCTTCGGTCATCTTTGATGCCATGCAGTCTGCTAAAGCAAAAAATATTGATGTACTCATAGCTGATACTGCTGGACGCTTGCAAAATAAAACCCACCTGATGGCAGAGCTTGAAAAAGTGGTACGCGTGATGCGTAAAGCCGATCCAAGCGCGCCGCATGAGGGGATGATTGTCCTCGATGCTGGTACTGGTCAAAATGCGATTAACCAAGTTGAACTCTTTAATAAAGTCGTGCCATTGACGGGTATTACCATTACCAAACTTGATGGTACGGCAAAAGGCGGCGTGGTCTTTAATATCGCTGAAACCACGGATGTGCCTATTCGATATATCGGAGTTGGTGAGTCGATTGATGATTTGCGCGCCTTTAGCCCAAAACAATTTGTCGCCGCCTTGTTTGAGACTGACGCTAAAGAATAGCGATCAGCAGTTTATTTTAGCCACTACTTAAGTCTTAAAGAGATAGCGATTTGAAAGGAGTCGTCATGATAGTCACCACAGCCGTTTTTGGATCTTATCAGCTCACATTAATTGCGAATGCCAATGAATATAGCAGTCCTAAGCTGGTTGAGGTTAATTGGCTGCTGGCAGGTGACTCTTGGCATAGCTCAAAATCTATTCCTAAACTCAAAAAGCATTACAGACTTGTCGATCAAGACTTTAACTTTATCGACAAGGATAGCCTAAGCAAAACTAATTCTGCTCAAACGCTATTAATAGAGGCTATAAAACAGTTGGACGAGTATTTTAAGGGCGAACGTGAGAATTTCGATTTACCCTTAGATGTGTCGTTGGGCACTGAGTTTCAGCAGCAGGTATGGCGAGCGTTACAAGACATCAAGCACGGTGAAGCTATTAGTTATGCCACACTCGCTCAGCGTGTTGGTAATCCAAAAGGTTATCGCGCCGTTGCCAATGCTAATGGTAAAAATCCTTTCAGTATTATCATTCCGTGTCATCGAGTCATTGCTAGCGATGGTAAACTTGGTGGCTATACAGGCGGATTAGACAAGAAGGAGTACTTATTGGCTTTGGAAGGAGTGAGATGTAAATTATAATAAAGCCATGTAAAACTGTGTTCTCATCAATTGAAAAAAGCCAAACGCTAAAAACGTTTGGCTTTTTCGTGCTTAGTAATCAATGAAAATTACTGTTCAAGCTGTGCCATGACTTCATCTGAAAAATTCACATTGCTATAAACTTCTTGGACGTCGTCGATATCTTCCAACATATCAATCATTTTCATCACTTTTAGCGCGTCATCGATATTATCGATCTCAGCGCTGGTAGGCGGTGCCATGGTAACTTCAGCATTATCAGACACTAGTCCTGCCGCATTTAAGGCATCTTTAACTTGACCGAAATTTTCCCATTCAGTGATGACAAGAAGGCTTTCACCATCATTTTCAATATCAACGGCGCCTGCATCTAACGCGACCAGCATGATCTCATCTTCTAAGCTTGTGTCATTAAAGATGATTTCACCGCGCTTATTAAATAGATAAGCGACTGAACCTGAAGTGCCAAGATTGCCTTCGTTTTTGGTAAAGGCATGACGTACTTCACTCACTGTTCGGTTTAGATTGTCAGTCAAGGTCTCAACTAAGACCGCGACCCCGCCGATACCATAGCCTTCATAACTAACTTCGTCCATATTGTCATTGTCATCGCCGCCCGTACCGCGAGCTACCGCACGATTGATGGTATCTCTAGTCATATTGACTGACAAAGCTTTTTCAATGACGGCACGTAAACGCGGGTTTTTATCGGGGTCGGGGTCACCTTGCTTGGCAGCAGAAACGATTTCACGAATAATCTTGGTAAATATTTTACCTTTTACCGCATCCTGACGGGCTTTACGGTGTTTAATATTTGCCCATTTTGAATGGCCTGCCATATGACATCCTTAATTTTTTACGGGTTATTAATAGTAAGAACAAAAAGGCTATGAATAAAAACCTTTTATATCTGCTGAGATGTTTTTATGATATGACTTATATGATTGAGCAGTAAGCTTAAGGTAATCAATCTATCACTCAGTTAACGATTTGTATGTCGTTAATAGCGCTTTTTTGCTACACTGCTATTTTCTGGCTTTTAAGCTGCGGTCGACTATTATTTTAGTAACCGCGCGCTGTAGAGAATCATCTTGTTTTAAATATGATTTATAACGCTGGTACTCATATTATAAACCACTTTGGCGTATTTTGACCAATTTTAGCTCACCCACGTAGGCCTAAATCTTCGGTTTATATAACCATTGATCCTGTGATTTGATTGACTCTATGAAACAACCGACTACCGAAGCCCTTACGCATTTGCGCAACCGTATTCATATTATTATTGAAGGCACAGATACTCGTTTGGGTAAGCTGTTTGATATCGTATTATTGTTTGCGATTTTAGCCAGCGTGGCTGTAGTGATGCTAGATAGCGTACTATATATGCGTTTGCAATATGGCACACTATTTCGCTATGCAGAGTGGTTTTTTACCATTTTGTTTACCATTGAGTATGGCTTAAGATTGTTTTCAGCACCAAATCGCCTTCGTTATACGTTTAGCTTCTTTGGGATAGTGGATTTATTGTCCGTATTACCAAGTTACTTAAGTCTAATATTTGGCGGCGTTCAATATCTGCTGGTTATTCGTATACTGCGTATCTTACGTGTGTTTCGTGTCCTTAAGCTTGAAGCTTATATGCAGCAAGCAGGGTTTTTGGCGTCCGCACTTAAGACCAGTCAACAAAAAATTATTGTCTTTTTCTTATCACTGGTTTTATTAGTGACTATTTTTGGTTCTATCGTCTATGTCGTAGAAGGACCAGAAAACGGCTTTACTAGTATTCCAGTCTCTATTTATTGGGCAGTGGTAACGGTAACCACAACCGGATATGGCGACATGTCACCTAAGACGCCTATTGGACAAGCAATTGCATCTATGGTGATGATAGCTGGTTATGCTATTATTGCCGTACCAACGGGTATTTTTACTGCTGAACTGGCTCGTAGTATGCGTCCGCAGCTCAATCCTGTAACCTGTCCAAACTGTGGTAAATTTGGTCATGCAGTTGGCGCAGAGTTTTGTGATCGCTGTGGGCATGCACTTCATATTTAGCTATCATTGACATTGATTTTATAAATTTGTGGCTATTCAATCTTTGCAAGCAATACTCTAAATTCTAAAACTCTATATATTCATGGACTAAAGGCGATAAATCTATCGTTACTCCGAGGTTGACGAGATTCCAGTATTGCCCAGATATTGTGCGGTCGAGCATCATCGTAGCGGCTGATGGCTGAAACTGTCCAAAGTATTTTAAAGAAGTACGCATCTGGGCGATGGCTTCATGATGAGTTTGACTGGTTGAAAAATTAAAAGCACCTTCTTGATAAGGCTTTATAGATAAAGGTTTTAGCCCAATCTCTAACCATCTTTCATAAAACTCGCCAGGTACGATTTTATCGTCTTCGCGGCGAATATCAAGCGCAATCAAATCCTGCTCAAGTGCTGTCACATCACCTTTTAAAGCATGCTTAGCAAAGCGGCGGAATAGCTGCACTTCGCTGTTACTATAGCTGCGAATACCACCAAAATCATAGGCAACGACACTGCCGTCAGCACGAAAGGCAAAGTTGCCGGGATGCGGGTCACAGTGCATTCGATATAAGCCAAACAGCTGTCCTGCCGTAAAATGAAACAGGCGAACAGCGATTTTTTGCTTGATATCATTATCCCATGTTGCTGCTACTGTCAACGATTCGCCGCTCTCTTCCGTCAAGGTCAAAACTCTCTTAGAAGAATGGCTGCTGATGACTTTTGGGATAATAAGCCCAGTATCTTCGGCATGAAAAGCTCCAAATACTCGCAGATTATGTGCTTCTTTAATATAATCAAGCTCGTCATGTAAGCTTTGGCGAATCTCGTGAAATAGCTGCTCTTGTAGTTGTTTACTCATATTGAGTACGCCAGCGATTTTTAGCGCCATACGCACTTGTTTTAGGTCACTATCACAGTTTTTATCGACATCAGGATATTGAACTTTGACCACAACCCTTTGCCCAGATGGTAAAACTGCTCGGTGTACCTGTCCGATGGAAGCCGCTGCAAAGGGTACTTCTTCAAATTCAGTAAACAATTCATGAATAGGGGCGTTAAGCTCACGCTCAACCTGCGCTCGTATTTGCACATACGGCATTGCTGGCGCATCTTTTTGTAGCTTCTCTAATGCAGTTGCTACCTCAGGCGGGAATACATCTTTGTATTGCGAGGCAATTTGCCCCACTTTCATTACTGCACCCTTCATCTCACCAAGCGTTTCAGCGATTTGAATACCAACATCTTGCATCAATTCCGAACGCGCTTGTAGGCGTTTTTCTTCGTCGCTTGACAGATGCTTTAGGGAGTTTTTCGCAGCTTTGCCGGCAATGCTTGCTGTCATGCCAGCGAGTTTCATAAAGCGTGCTCCGGACGATTTTGCCATGCCTATCACCGTATAGTGGGGTATTTTCTAACCCCTGATTTTATTGTTTTAATTAAATAAATGCTGTTTAACGACTGTGCCAATAATGTCTCTAGCGCTATCTTAATAAGACTTTCATAATAATTGTATGAGGCTTTTATCAATACTATTGAGATATAAATTATCAACGCCAAAAGCTCATTACTTCAAAAGACTATTTATTTTAAAAAGTTACTTATTCAATGTTATCGCATAAGTATGGGTCAGCCAATAATCCAGTGCCATATGATAACCCAACTGCCCCAACCCGCAAATTACCCCAACTGCCACATCACATAAGTAAGAGTGCTCTCGAAACGACTCGCGTGCGTGGACATTCGATAAATGCACCTCAATAAAGGGTTTTTGGGTGGCGAGTAGCGCATCGCGTATCGCAACAGATGTGTGAGTAAAGGCAGCAGGGTTGATGATGATGGCATCGACTTGTGCGCTTGCTTCTGCTAATAAACCATAATGCTGAATGTCATCGACCAGCTTGCCTTCATGATTAGACTGACTACAAATCAGCTCAATACCATGCGCTGCTGCGCGCTCTATTAACGCCTTTTCAATATCAGCAAGGGTCGTGTGACCATAAATATCAGGCTCACGCTTACCAAGTAAATTTAGATTGACGCCATTAACTAATAATAATTTATGAGTTAGGGTTTTATTTGAGTTTTGTTGAGTAGTATTTGTCAGTGCTGCTGATTGAGAGGAGGTAGTCATAAGGGTCTCGATGGATAGACAGTAATCTTTTTTATCATTTTTGATTTATATAAGCGTACGACAATAATAGGTTTGAGAGTTTAGAGTGCTCGCTATCCCTTTATCATAACAGCTTGTAAGTTCATTTATAAAATAATAAACGATAAAAATAGCCTAAGTTATAAAAATCATATTAAAAACCTTTGTGTTGCTAAAAACCCGTGCTATGATATTTTTTACACAACATATATTACGTGTTTGTTGCTAAGTCCATTTTTGATGATAAAAGAGTGGTTAATGCTTTTTATCTCATATGGTAAAGGCGCTATGGGTGAACTCATAAAAGTCAATTCGTTGATTTTATATTGCCGATAGCATACAGGATAGTCACTGTTAAATTTTGATTTCATAATCTTAGTATCCGTTTATATGCAATGATGCAAAGGAATTTGGGACTAAGTAAACTTTTTAGGAAGTAATATTATGTCAGCTCGTGAGCAAGGTATCGTTAAGTGGTTTAATGACTCAAAAGGCTTTGGTTTCATTCAACGTGATAGCGGAGAAGATATTTTTGTGCATTTCCGCGCGATCCAAGGTGATGGTTATCGCTCTCTCAAAGATGGCGAAAAGGTTGAATTTAGCGTTGTAGAAGGTGATAAAGGTCTACAAGCTGAAGAAGTCAGAAAAGTAGAAGAGTAATCGCGACAGTCATTCGT
This sequence comes from Psychrobacter glacincola, assembly GCF_965118485.1. GTDB lineage: Bacteria > Pseudomonadota > Gammaproteobacteria > Pseudomonadales > Moraxellaceae > Psychrobacter > Psychrobacter glacincola_D. The sequence goes on from NZ_CBCPJH010000025.1 coordinate 29,543, forward strand.
GTAGTTTAGCTATAATGTCTGTACAAACTACTGATATACTACTGAGTCAAGCCCGTCCTGTCTTACTTATGTTGAGTTCAATGCAGCATATTCAGTAAGTATTGACATAGTGCTTGGCTTTTTTATGCTTATCAGTTTTATAAGGCTTCAGCTTCATAAATAAAATAAATTATTTATAAGCCTTACCGTTTCTTGATTCCCTGTCATTTATCATTGATAAATGATATACAAGCGATTTATACAAAAGGATATTTTTTTGAGTAACTTTACGACGTTTACGGATTTGCCACTTTCAGCAGCGACCTTGCGTGCAGTAAGTGACTTAGGTTTTACTGAACTGACGCCTATTCAGGCCAAGATACTGCCACATACATTGGCAAATCAAGATGCAATCGGACAGGCACAAACCGGTACTGGCAAAACAGCCACATTTCTAGTGACGATTATGGAAGCCTTACTTAAGCGTCCGTTTGCTGCTGATGAAGAGCGCCATTTAGGTGAGCCACGTGCCGTCGTTATGGCGCCAACCCGCGAGCTCGCTCAGCAAATCTTTGATGATTGTATTGCCTTGACCAAATATACCTCTTTGCACAGCGTCTGTATTATGGGCGGCACCAATTATGAAACCCAGCAGCATGAGCTTGAACGTCAATATGTTGATATTTTGGTTGCAACGCCTGGTCGTCTGATTGATTTAATGCATAAAGGCATGGTTTACTTGGATCGGGTGGAAGTGCTGGTATTAGATGAAGCTGATCGTATGCTCGACATGGGTTTTATCCCTGATATTAAGCGTTTAGTCGGTCGTATGCCGCCTAATACTGATCGTCAAAGCTTATTGTTCTCGGCAACCTTTAACCAAGATGTGATGAATTTGGCTTATCGCTGGCTACATGAGCCAGAGTTTGTCGAAATTGAACCTGAGCAAAAAACCAGTGACCTAGTCGATCAACATTTTTACCTATTAACTGAAGATCAGAAACTAGAAGCAGTTGAGCGTATCATTACCGATAGCGCGGTAGAGAAGGTCATTATTTTTGCCAATCGTAAAGACCAAGTTAAGCGTTTGTATCATAAGCTGCGTCAAGGACACAAAATTGTTATGTTATCAGGTGATGTGATTCAGCAAAAACGCGAGAAATATCTACAGCGCTTTAAAGATGGTCATGCTTCTGTTCTAGTCGCGACCGATGTGGCAGGGCGCGGTATTCATGTTGATGATGTTAGCCATGTCATTAACTATACCTTGCCAGATCAGCCGGATGATTATGTACACCGTATCGGTCGTACTGGTCGTGCTGGGCAAACTGGTATTAGTATTAGCTTTGTCAGTGAAGATGATGCCTTTAATATACCGGCATTAGAGAAGCATTTGGATACTAAGTTTAAGCTTGAGCAATGGCAGCCTTAATGAATTGTTGTTAATAAAGCTTTGAAATCGTTGAATATAAAAAAGCCCTTAATAAATAAGGGCTTTTTTTGATGATATATTTTTGTCTATAGTGAGAAAACTTAACTATTACTTGTGATCCATCGTTGCTGAGTCATCATCCATGTTATGCATACTATGATCCATCTGGCTCATATCGTGATTGGTGGTGTCACCTGCGTCATTCATCATCATTATATGATCGCCGCTATGCTCCATACCCATGCTATGACCATCGCCATGCATATTGGTCATAGCAATAGGAACGAAAACGACAGCTAAGCCAGACAATACCATAATAGCGCCATTAAGCTGTCTCAAGCGAAAACGTCCAATTTTATCCCTTAACCAACCGACGGTCTCATGAGTAGCGACCAGCATCGGTACAGTTCCTAAGCCAAAGACGAACATTAAGGCAGCGCCGCTAAGTGGATTGTGTGCAACCACAGCAATTAGCAGAGCGCCATACACTAAGCCACAAGGCAAGAATCCCCATAGCAGACCGGCTGACAATGCTCGCGGAAAGGTGTTTAGTGGAAACACTTTTTGACGAATAGGGCTTAGGTACTGCCAAAAGCGCATGCCAAAACGCTCAAGCTTATTTAGGAACGGTGCACCAAGCATGGTCACGCCGACAAACACCAATACCAAACCAAGTAAGATACGAGGCATACTATTGCCTTGCATCAATGGCTGTAAGACGGTAGTACCTATCAGTCCTGCGAGCAAACCCAAAAAAGCATAGCTGCTCAAGCGACCGAAATGATAGGTCGCGACCAATGCACGGCGCTTGGCAGGGCTGACCTCTTTCATTGACAGACCAAAGGCGGTCACTAAGCCGCCACACATACCTAAGCAATGCGGTGAACCAAAAAAGCCCATTAATAATGCCGCAACGAGTAAAGCGATGGTCATGGAAAGACACTCCTAAGAACGGTAAAAGGCGCACTAACTTATCACTCTAAAATATAGGTGAAATAAGTAGGTAACACATCGGCAATATAAATTGAAACTATATTTTTGAGTGCTTGTTTGTATTTGAGACATGAGTTTAGTCGCTATCAGCACTATTGTCTGAATCACTTATCGGATGAGATGATTTTTCAATTGGGGCAAGGTCATTATTTTCATCTACTTTTTGATTAGGGTCAATAGACTCCTGCGCCTGCATCACTTGTCGGCGCTCTTGACGATCGTCTAAGATAATACGCTGTGAGGCGTTATCTAAATCTTCAAATTGATTAGATTTTACCGCATAACGTACAGCCCAAATCGCGACCACAAACAGCATGAGACTTAATGGAATTAATAAAAATATACTAAGCATGGCACATCTCTTTTATAGCAGTTTGTTTTATTATTATACACTTAACGAAATTGTGTTGGACAACCTGTAGTAATAAAATTAACGGAGTAGATACTTATCAAATGGCGATTGTTCAAATAAATAGCAAACGCTATTCATCAGATGCTTTTGCCACCTTGCCTCTTGGGGTTAATAACTGCTGCGACGTCACTTCTTTAGCCTCTCGGCAATTTGCTTGAGGGCGTATCACATCGCGTAGGTAGGCAGCAGTTTCATAAACCGCACGCCGCGAATGGCTTAAGTTTTGTGCTGGCTCCCTCCAATCACGTCTGACGGGTAAAGGGGCGTTGATAGCGGTGCTATTGATACCGTTTAGAGCGAATTGTCTACGCGCCCGCGCCATATGGTAACGGTCAGTGATAAGATAAACATGATAAAGGGGAATGCGTTTTGCGGTAAAGCGGGCATTTTCGCAGGTATTCATACTGGCATTTTCGCTGATGAGTCCATCAATACCATGCTCAATCAGCCATTGACCAAGCCAAGGCGCTTCAGCACCGCTAAGTACGATTGGTAAAGGCAGGTCGTGATAGGCTGTGGCAGCAGTACGCGCACGATTAAGACTATATTGATTAAGGATAATTTGGTTATTATTATCATTGGTCAGCCCGCCGCCTAAGACCACATAAGCGGTAGGCGGAGAGCTCATAGCCGCAGGAGGCATTTTTGGTAGTGGTAGAAGAGCCAATATATAGATCACTGCTTGAGAAAATAGCGGCGTAAATAAACTGATAAGTACTAAAATAACCGTCGTCGCACCTAGCAAAAACGTGGCATTAATAATACGAAATAGCTTCACCATGCGCTCAGCTGAGCGTAAGTAAGACCGCCACAATCGCGTCGACCATGACTGTTTAGACCACATGCTCTTTATATCCGATAGAGCCGTTAGTATTTACCCATACTGGTTCGCGCGACAATTGAATCGCAAACTTTTCATAGATCGTATCGGCAATATATTTTTGCGCAGCAGCGACATCTTGTTTGGTGGCAATATACGGCGCGTGATTGGTCAATACCAGTGCTTGTTGCTGATGGGTGACGATTGGCGCTATACCACCGCCTTTTAGGCCGGCTTGTTCTATAAGCCAACCAGCTGCCACTTTAGTCATGGCGTCCGGCATTGGATAGCCAACGATAGTAGGATAATAAGATTGTAGCGCGGTAAATTGCGCTTGAGGAATAATAGGATTTTGAAAAAAGCTGCCACAATTTGGTAAGTGTTTTGGGTCAGGCAGCTTTTGCTGACGAATCTCAATGATAGCATGCATCACATCAGCGGGCGTCGGCTTGCTGCGACCGTGCTGCGCTGCATAGTCCTGTGCAACTATTTGTACATCACCATAGCTTGCCCGCACTTTTGTCGCATCAGTATGTAATCTAAAGCCCACACGGCTGATTAGCCACGTATTCGGCTGACGTTTAAACATACTATCACGATAGTCAAACTCGCAGTCTACTGCGCTCAAATCATGCCATGTTCGGCTTGGTAAATGATAAGCACGTACAGACTGCAAGCAGTCCTCTAGCTGCATGCCATAAGCGCCGATATTTTGTATGGGAGCTGCGCCAGTCAGACCAGGTATTAGCGCAAGATTTTCAAGTCCATACCAGCCTTTAGTGACCGTATATACTACCAAGTCATGCCAGTTTTCACCTGCCATTACCTCGATATCAATATAAGCGTCTGTCTGCGCTATTACTTTTATGCCACGCATTTGTGGTCGTAAGACAATCGCATTCAGCTTTGCTGGTAATAGCACATTGCTACCGCCAGATAGTACGAATAATGGCTTGTGATGCTTTGTATCTTCTGCATAGTTCGTCATGAAAGCATCAAGCTGCACCTCATCCGTCAATATGACGACAGAATCAGCAAGACATGCCAATGCCATGGTATTACTATGTGACAAATCAGTTATTGAACGGTTTAATAAGTCCGCTGGTAAGTCATCAGTCGTTAAAGCACGTTGAGTGTGGCAATCAAGGCGTGAAGCTGAAGTCATAACGTAGCCTAATCTGACAAATAAACAAAAATCATATGATGTTTATTATAAAGGATGCTAAACATAAAGGTAGCAGAAATATAGCGCTTTATTACTAGGCAGTCTTCCAACTTTCAATCCAAGCTTGTGCACTTGATTCGATGCGTTCAATCACTTCTTCAAAAGCATCGCTATCACCAGTATATGGATCTGGCACATCGTCACCGCCGTAAGTGGGATCCTCCTCACTAAATAAAGCCAGTTTGGCTAACTTGGTATCGGTGTTGCTTATATTGTCTTTAATTGCCTGCAAATCCGCTAGGTTTTGCGCATCCATAGCTAGAATTAAATCAAAATTGTGAAAGTCATCAACACTGACTTGGCGTCCGACCAGCTTACTGATGTTATAACCGTGGGCTTTGGCATGACGCTGCGCGCGCTCATCAGGTGCGTGCCCAATATGCCAATCCCCAGTTCCTGCCGAGTCTACCTTCATTGACAGCCCTGCAATCGCTGCTTGCTGACGAAAAATCTCTTCAGCAGTTGGTGAACGGCAGATATTCCCCAAACAGACCAATAATACAGATGAGGGAGTAGATGCTTTAATTGGCATATGATGACCTTTTGTCGCAATAAAAAAACATGCTATCAAAATCAGCATTGAAGATGTGATTTATAAGCATGTTATCAAGTAAAGTAATGGATGATAGCGTAACGGTTAATGCCTTGAATGGCAAGGGTAGAGAGTAAACAAGAGAGTCAGTAGTTCATGCATAACTGCTGACTCTATTATTATTTAAAATAGTGTGATGTGCTTGCTGGTTTTACCAACATATCTAGTCTTGATTGCTTTTAAAGCGCTGCAAATCTCGGCGCTCTTTTTTATTGGGTTTGTTGTCTGGACGGGCAAGGTTGGCAAGTTTACGTTGCTCAGCATAATAGGCGCGGCGCTCTTCACTTTCTTCAGTCTCTGAATATAAAATTTCAGCCGCTGTTGCGTTACCGCGTTGCGATGTTAGTGCTTCAACAACGATTGTCTTTTCAGTCATGGCAGTGGCTGAGCCTTGACGAATCTGCAACTCATCACCAATAGTAATCTCTTTGCTGGTCTTTACGCGGCTACCTGCATAATGTACGCGGCCACTTTCAATGGCTTCTTTAGCAAGGGTGCGTGTACGATAAAAGCGCGCCGCCCATAACCATTTATCAAGCCGCATACGCGCCGTATTAGCTTGGCTATGACTGGGCTGATTATGGTTTTTATTGTGTTTACTCATTAAAACCTCATAAATATCAATCAAGTAAGATAATAATGGTGTTCTTTTTGCTAATTAAAAGGGCACTCGGCTATTATGGTTAGCAACTGTTACAGCCATTTCTGCAGCATCTTTCGTATTTAACAGCTCTAAGCCGTTTATCACACCTGCGATATTTTCTGCTGTTTTGTTTTGGCTTAATATAAACTGAGCTTGGATAGAGTCTATAGTGAGTCTAAAACCAATAATACCTCGGCACATAGCATCGATATAAGCGGTAGGCGCATCTTCCAATGACCAAAAATTCTCTGATACAATTTCTTGCTGCGCCGTCATAGTTTCTAATATCCATTTCAACGTATCAGAATCTTCAAGCATCTCAATTCTAGATTGAATATGTATGCTTTGGTAATTCCAAGTCGGAACTTCTTTTTGGGTTTTTGCTTTGCTTGGATACCAATTAGGGCTGATGTAATGACCAGTATCTTGAAAGATAATTAACCATGAACTATCTACGAGTGCATCCAAATAAATAGGGTTTTTGCGACCAAAATGACCATAAAGGTAGCGTTTTTTACTGTCAGAATCAGAGTGCTCTTCATAGAAGAATAAAGGAATATGACAAGCTTCGATGCCATTACTGGTCTGAGCAATGATAGTCGCTAAGGGCTTCGCTGCGATAAAGTCGATTATATTATCGAAATCTTCTTCACAAAAGACTGAAGGGGTGTGCATCATATTCTCTATATATCAAGTTGTTAACATCGGTTGCTAACGACAGCTTCTAACATCAGTTTTTTAATATTGTTTTCTAACTTTAGCTTCTAACAATAAGAAGCGACCACGCCTAAAAACAGAGGTCGCTTATAGTATTCCATGAGCGTTGTTATATCTATGCTGCTTTATCAACTTATGAACCTACTTTAAAAACAACTGATAGCCAATATTATCATTGAGCATGGTGCAGTCGTAACCAATATCAAGAAGGGCATCTTGCAGCTGGCGAGAGTTACTCTCAGAGGCTTGCAAGCCGACCAATACACGACCTTCAGCTGCGCCATGATTGCGATAATGGAAAAGCGTAATATTAAAATCGTCACCCAATTTTTCTAAAAAGGTCAATAAAGCGCCGGGGCGTTCTGGGAAAGTGACTTGTAATAACTGCTCGTTTTCAACATGCGCATGACCACCAATCAAATGACGGATATGTGATTTGGCAACATCATCATCCGTCAAGTCATGTGCTTCATAGCCATCAGATGCCAATTGTGTACGGATAGTTTGGCGCTCTTTATCGCCTTCTTTTAATGCGATACCGACGAAGATGGCTGCAGGTTCCATAGAGTCGGGTGACTTCTTGCTATCTGCACGGTAGTTAAACTCAGTGATATTACGTCCATGTAAGCTACGGCAGAAATTTAAGAAAGCACCCGTTTGCTCAGGAATAGTCACGCCAAAGATGGCTTCTTTTTTCTCACCAATCTCAGTGCGCTCAGCGATATAGCGCAGACGGTCGAAGTTCATATTGGCACCGCAAATGATAGCGACGCAGTTTTTACCTTGTAGATTGTGAGCTTCAATGTATTTTTTCATTCCAGCAACTGGCAACGCGCCAGCAGGCTCAACGATGCTGCGATTCTCTTCAAAGATATCTTTGACGGCAGCGCACACTTCATCGTTAGTACAAGTCACGACTTCAGGTTCGACGACAGGCCCTGATTTATCCCCTTTTTGCATACGGACGATATCAAAAGGTAGTTCACCAATCTGGGCAACTGCCACACCATCGACGAACAGGCCTACTTGCTCAAGTTTGACACGCTCGTTGGCTTCAAGCGCGGCTTTTAGACACGCTGATTGTTCAGCCTCTATAGCGATGACTTTTACATGCGGGGCAACTTCACCTAAAAATGCCGCCACGCCAGAAATAAGACCGCCGCCGCCTACTGCCACAAATACATAATCCATATTGCGCCACTGCTGGGTCAGCTCAAGTCCGATAGTACCTTGTCCGGCGATGACCAATTCATCGTCATAAGGCGGAATAAAGGTCAGACCTTCACGCTCAGCGCGATCGATGGCGTAACGGTTGGCCTCATCGAAGCTATCACCATATAAATCGACATTGCCACCAAGCGCTCTGACCGCATCTACTTTGATATCGGGAGTAGTAGTTGGCATAACGATAATATTATTAAGGGCAAGCTTACGAGCAGAGTAGGCGACGCCTTGGGCATGATTGCCTGCCGATGCACAAATGACGCCACGTGCTTTTTGCTCGTCGCTTAATTGGCTTATACGATTATAAGCGCCGCGCAATTTAAAGGACTTGACTGGCTGCAGGTCTTCACGTTTAAAACGAATATCATTAGCAAAACGTTGGGTCAGCTTGGGCGCCGTTTCAAGTGGTGTTTGAATAGCTACGTCATAGACGGTGGCTTGTAAGATGGCTCGTACCCAATGTGACAGCATAACGGTTCCTAATCTAGATGATAAATAAAGAGGTGATATATGAAGATAAAAATGAAATAGATTAGCCTATGCTGATTTTTAGCATCTTGCAAGGCGCAATTGCAATTTTCATGCGTATTTTTATAAGGCTATAGCAATTGACATAGCCTTATAAGGATTGAGTGGCACTTATAAAAAATATCAACAAAAATAAAGGGTAAATTAAAGTGGTTAGCAGGCCTACTCCGTTATAGCCATTGGTTATCGCTATCAGTTATAATAGCGGCGCATTTTACCTCTTGTACCATTTACTTTTTTTAAAACGATACGTCTATTCTGCCAAGGATTTATGATGAGTGATCAGCAAGCACAAAAGCAAGCCGCCGCCCACGCCGCACTACGCTATATTGAAGATGATATGATACTTGGCGTAGGGACCGGTAGTACGGTGAACTGTCTGATTGAGCTATTACCAACAGTAAAGCTGGCGGGCGCGGTTGCAAGCTCGCAGGTGACAGAAGATAAGTTGCGCGCGCTTGGTATCGAGATTGTTGACTTAAACTTTGCGGGTCAGCTCGATGTATATATTGATGGTGCTGATGAAGTAAACGCTCATTTGCAGTTGATTAAAGGTGGCGGCGGTGCACTCACGCGTGAAAAAATCGTTGCTGCCGCATCGAATAAATTTGTTTGTATGGTTGACGCTAGTAAAAGCGTTGAGATACTAGGACGCGAGTTTCCAGTGCCGATAGAGGTGTTGCCGCAAGCCCGTTCTTATGTCGCTAGGCAATTAGCGCGTATGGGCGGTGAGCCTGTTTACCGCGAAGGCTTTGTCACCGATTATGGCAATGTGATTTTAGATACTTATGACTTGGATGTGAGTCATCCAATAGCACTTGAGCAGCAATTAAACAATATCGTTGGTGTGGTCTGTAACGGTATTTTTGCTGCTAATCAAGCCGATGTATTGTTAAAAGCCAGCAGTAATGGGGTTGAAGTACTGACTCGTTAATAAGTGATTTATTTATCTACTGAATATTAAAAAGGCAGCGTACAATTTATGTGCGCTGCCTTTTTTACTGTCTATCACTGTATAGATAGCTGATAAAAATGTGCCTATAATTTTATTTTGTCTTTTAACAAAAATTCCATCAAAGCTTTTTGCGCATGTAAGCGGTTTTCAGCCTCATCCCAAACGACAGAACGTGGATCATCTAGCATATCATGCGATATCTCTTCGCCGCGATGCGCAGGTAAGCAGTGCATAAACACCACTTCAGGATCTGCCTTATCGAGTAGCGATGGTGTCACTTGATAAGAGGCGAAACGGCGTGCGCGCGTGTTTTGCTCAGACTCTTGCCCCATACTTGCCCACACGTCAGTGACGATTAAGTTTGAGTCTTTCGCCGCCTCTTGTACGTTTTCAACGATGCTCACGCAATGCGAAAAGCGTTTCATCAGCTCAGGGTCAGGCTCAAAACCATAAGGCGCAGCTACTCGTAACTCAAAACCAAATTGATGGGCAGCTTGCATGTAGGATGCACACATATTATTGCCATCACCGACCCAAGTCACGATTTTGTTTTCGATACTACCGCGATGCTCATAGTAAGTTTGCATATCAGCCAACAGCTGGCAGGGATGATATTCGTCCGTTAGCGCATTGATGATTGGGACGCTTGAATATTTTGCAAAAGTTTCCACTTTTTCATGACCAAAGGTTCGAATCATAATGATGTCGACCATGCTAGATATGACACGAGCAGAATCTTCTAACGGTTCACCGCGTCCAAGCTGGGTATCATTTGGTGATAAGAAAATAGCGCTACCACCGAACTGTCCCATGCCGGTCTCGAACGAGATACGCGTGCGAGTGGATGACTTCTCAAATATCATACCAAGCGTACGACCCACAAAAGGCTGATATATCTCGCCCGCGTGTTGCATCTTGCGCAATTCGCTGGCGCGTTTGATAAGGTTTTCTAGTTCTTGTTTGGTTAAATCAGATAAGGTCAAAAAATGGCGCAAGCTCATAGCAATCCTAGCAGTCGAACAAAGTCAATGAAAATGATGGGTTGTCAGCCAGTAATCATATCGCGTCAATTCATCAGTGCGCTTATACTGGAATAACAACAAACTTTTAGTATAGCGTAATTACTCTCAATGTAAATGTTGAATTTTGCGCTAATGAAAGGGTGCTAATACTAATAACTGAGACTGAGTAGCAAAATTAAAGCCATTAAGCTAGTGTGCGCTCTGGACGAGTGCTTAGTCTGCACAGCAACTCGTAACCGATGGTACCTGCATGTGATGCTACTTCATCGACATGCGGGACACTACCCCAAAGTATCACTTTACTATTTATTGCCAAATTTTTGGGTGTTGAGCTAATATCAATCACAATCATATCCATTGCGACCCTACCACGTACTGGGCATGGATAGCTTTTATTGGTTGTCGCATCGATGACAGAGACATAAGCATCTTTACTAATAATACGTGGATAGCCATCTCCATAGCCGATACTGACCAAGGCAGTTCTGGTCTCTTCTAATGCAATCCAGTGGCTACCATAGCCAATAGCGTCGCCCACTTTAATAGTTTGCAGAGCCATAATTTGTGCGCTGAAATCCATTGCTGGTTGTAAGTCTAATTCATGCGCACTTTGATCGATGACAGGCGCACTGCCATATAACATAATGCCTGGACGCACCCAGTCATGATGATGCTCTGAGAAATTAACAATACCAGCTGAATTGCACAATGAGCCTCTAATATCTGCACTGATGGTTTCTCGCAAGGTGTTAAGCATGTCATTAAAACGTTGAATCTGAATAGCGTTTAGAGGATGGTTATGGTCATCAGCATTGGCAAAATGGGTGGTCAGAATCAGCTGATAGCCAGCATCGTGCAGAGATTTTGCGGCTGTAATCAGTGTTTCTTTATTAAAACCTAGGCGATTCATACCAGTGTTATACTTTATCCAAACCACTCGTGTGGCGGTATTAATAGGCGGTATATGCGCTACCGCCCATTCTAATTGCGGCGCATGATGAATCACGCAACAGATATCGTGCTCAATCGCTTGCAGCCACTCATCAACAGTAAACGCGCCTTCGATAAGACCAATAGCTTTATCCCAGCCTAATTGTCGTGCCTCTAGCGCCTCTATCATCGTTGCGACGCCGACTCCATCTGCTTGCTGTAATGCTGGTAGGACAGCTGCCACGCCATGTCCATAAGCATTGGCTTTTACCATAGCAAGGACTTTAGAGTTTGGGGCAAGTTTTTTGACTTGGTTAAGATTATGGGTGATGGCGGCAGGTTTAATAGTGATAGTGCGCATAATCATCTTCTTTTTAGAAAAGTTATAAAACAATAAAGGTATAAAGCCAGTGATTCATCATCGGCTGATAAATCACTGGCTATTGGTATAAATTATAAGTTATTTTTTATAAATTATTAATCAATAATATTTGAGCGTTTATTTAAAGCAGGCATTATTCATCATTCTCAAAGCTGGTATTTTGATAATACTCTGGGGTTAAATTGATAAAGCGGGTAAATTGCCCTTCAAAGCCCAAACGTATGGTACCAATAGGGCCATTACGTTGTTTACCGATAATGATTTCAGCCACACCTTTGTGGTCTGAGTTCTCATTATAAACCTCATCACGATAGATAAACATAATCAAATCGGCATCCTGCTCAATCGCTCCTGATTCACGCAAATCCGACATGATAGGGCGCTTATTTGGACGATTCTCTAGACTACGGTTAAGCTGCGATAACGCAATGACGGGACATTCAAGCTCACGTGCCAGTGCTTTTAAACTACGAGAAATCTCAGATATTTCTCCAACACGGTTACCGTCTAGGCCGGGTACTTTCATTAATTGTAGATAATCGACGATGACAGCCCCAAGCTTACCATCATGGTTTTTGGCAATACGGCGGCAGCGTGAGCGCATCTCTGACGGCGGTAGGGCAGTACTATCATCAATATAAAGATGTTTGGACTGCAGATGCTGAATGGCGTTCATCATTTTTGCCCATTCATCTTCATTCATTTGCCCAGAACGCAGGTGGGTCTGATTAATCGCGCCCCAAGATGATAATAGACGCATGACGATAGATTCTGCGGGCATCTCCATTGAAAATACAACCACTGGCAAGTCTTCATTAAATAGAATTCCTTCTGCTAAGTTCATCGCAAAAGTGGTTTTACCCATAGAAGGACGGGCAGCCACAATGACTAAGTCACCTGCTTGCAGACCTTGGGTTTTATTATTGAGCTCAACGAAGGGTGTTTGCAGACCAATCATGCCATCAGGATTTGATTTTAGCTCTTGGATTTTATCGATGACATTGGTCAGTACGGCTGTAATACCAACAGGACCGCGCTGCTCTGCACGTTTATTATGTTGCTCATTGATACTAAAGATTTTACCCTCGACAGTATCCAGAATATCACTCACCGTTTGGTCTTTTGGGTTATAGGCAAGGGTCAACATGTCATTGCCAGTGGTAATCAGCTGACGTAAAGTAGAAAGTTCGCGCACGCGCTGAGCATAAGCTGTTAGGTTAAACAAGGTAGCAGGGCTTTGGCTCAAAATATCGGCTAAATAACTGTCACCGCCGGCACTTTTGAGTAGCTTTTGCGCCTCGAGCCAATCATGTACCATAACCGTATCATAAGGTTCATTAACCACGGCTAAATGGGCGATGGCATCAAAAATATACTGGTGTCGCCCCGCATAAAAATCGTCTTTGGTGACGATATCTGCGATTTTGTCGTATGCCTCTTCGATACTCATCAAAGACGCCAGCAGTGCCTTCTCAATATCAATATTATGCGGCGGTGTTTGATTGAGTAAGTCGTCGGTTTTTTCGTTGTCTGCCATGAGTGCCTAATTTTAAAAAGTCAGTTTCAAAAGTCGCGATAAAAATTATGTAATACGAGGGTTTAGCTGAGTGATGATACAACAGATAAGACGCCATGCGTCGCTATCGTAGAAGTATTAAAACATGACCTCAATGTTTAGTTGTAGATGCTACAATGAAAAGCGAAAGTTTAACACATAATACGATTTTTTCGGGTGCTATAAACGACTGTAACTCCTAGATTAGGGTTGTAATAGGTAAAGAAACCAGCTATATAATATGAATATGGATATTCGTTTTTCTACCAAAAAATACAATAAAATTAAATATTTACTAAGAATGTAAAGGTGCTATTGCTATGTCGAATATGCAAGAAATACAAGATACGCAAAAAAAATTACCGCTATTAATCACAACTGGAGAGCCTGCTGGTATTGGTATGGATGTGGTGCTGCTATTAGCACAACAAGGTAAGTTACAGGATTTTTCGCGACCTATCTGGGTAACTGCTGAAGCTGAAGCCATGCAAGCACGGGCTGATAAATTAGTCGCCGCTGGCGTGTTAACCACTTGTCCATCGTGGCAAATAATCACGGCACAAGTGAATGCTGAGGATTTTGTAGAGCAAATTGCACAGCAGACAGCTGATTTAAATCATAATAAATATACGTTTATTCTACTTGATATTCCTTGTGGCGCTCCTGTAGTCGCAGGTCATATTGATATTAATAATGCCCTAATGGTCGCTCAGCAATTAGAGATTGCTCACCAGCTGGCATCAAGTAATACTGTTGCCGCTATCGTAACGGGTCCACTACAAAAATCTGCGCTGATCGATGCAGGCATTAAACTGCTAGATGGCACCATGTTTAGTGGTCATACTGAGTTTTTTATGCAGCAAAGTGGCTGTGAAAAAGTCGTTATGATGCTTGCTAATGAAGCCATGAAAGTGGCACTCGTTACGACACACTTGGCGTTAAAAGATGTGCCTGCTGCCATCACTGCTGAGAATGTACGCCAAACGGTACAAATTGTCATCGATGATATGCGCGAGAAGTTTGACTTAATGCAGCCGCGTATATTGGTTTGCGGTCTCAATCCGCATGCTGGCGAAGGTGGGCATTTAGGTACGGAAGAAATTGATATTATTAATCCAGTATTACAAGAGTTTATAAAGGCAGGCGTAGATATCTCTGAGGCGATGCCTGCTGATACGCTATTCACTTCAAGGCATTTGGCGAATTGTGATGCGGTGATCGCTATGTATCATGATCAAGGACTGCCAGTGCTTAAATCCCATGGTTTTGGTGATACCGTTAATTTAACTTTGGGGCTACCTTATATTCGCACCTCTGTCGATCATGGCACTGCGCTTGATTTGGCAGGACGCGGCGGTGCTAGTGCTACTAGCTTGTATCAAGCATTAACCATGGCAAATGAGATGGCGGATAAATCGCTTATTAATAGACCTCTTGCATAAGTGTCGGTGCCTTGGCGAGATTTGTGACTTAGTATTAGGTAAATTTAGTGTGAATAATAGCTATTTATGAATCATTAAATACGTCCTGATATAAGTGGTTCGATTATAGCAGTCTGTTTTAAGTGGTCTGTTAATAGGTTTGGAGGGTAAAATAACTGGTTCCGTTGGGGTATACCATTTGAGAATGTCATTTTTTAAGAGCCAAGAAATCTACAAACCATTTAAATATTGAGAAACTCTTATGAATGATAAGTCAAAAATTTCAGATAACGCATCATTAAGGGAACTAGACAATGCATTTAAAATAGCAAAAACCATCTCTAAAATACCTTTAATTAAATATGTCAGCCCTCGCATTCATACTGCACTATCAGAGTTTCTTGAAACTGAGCCTCAGTTTTCTAAAGCAAAAGAAACACCTGATAAGTTTAACGAAATATTCTCAAAATTAGGATGGGTGGCTTATGAAAGCATAAGCCTAGATGTTATGGCGACAGCAGTTGATTTATATGTTGCAAAGGGCAAAGAAATTGCTGAAAATTATCTAGCTGATACCTATGATAAGGACACAATACGAATAGGTTTAATGAGTTTTTCAGGTCACAAGCATTTCAAAAAAAGGTTACGACTTCTAAAATTAGCTGAAATAGATTATTTGGAAGGTAGGTATCATGCTTGTGTGCCATTGCTGCTCAGCTTGTTGGATGGTGTGGTAGACGACACATCTGGGCATGTTGGGTTCTTTGCAAAAGAGTCTAATTTGGAAATTCGGGATTCTATAGCTGCACATGAAACTGGATTGACAGTTTTAGCTAAGATAATGACAAAAAGTGCGAAAAAAACAAATGAGAGTCCATGCAATATTCCATATAGACACGGTATATTACATGGGAAAGAACTTGCTTTCGACAATAAGATAGTCGCAGCAAAATGCTGGGCTGCATTTTTTGCTACAAGAAACTGGGCTGAAAGTTATGAAAAACTAAAAGATGAACCTGAGATAAAAGAAGAATATGGATTGAAGCAGTACCTTACTCATCGGGTAGCAATGAAAAATCTCAACGACGCTATAGCAGCTTGGCGTCCAAGAAACATGGCAGATCTTGATTATCTACCTTCTTGTGGCGGGAGTGATAGTCTGCCAGAAAACACACCCGAACATGCTGTGGCTCAACTCTTAGAATATTGGCAAAAACAGAGTTTTCAGCTTATCTGTAATATGTTTGTCTACCCTAAGAAAGCCGTACAAGCAAAAAATGATTATGGTGGAAATGCGCCTATCTCGTTTAAAGTGCTTAGCGTTGAAGATACAGCACCAGTTGTTACGAAAGTAGAAGTAGAAGTCAGCTTTCAAAAAGAAAATAGAACTATAAACGAGAAGGTCTTAATCATAACGAATTACTTAGATTCTGACGGTAATATTTTAGTACGGTCTGACCCAAACGGGAAATGGAAAGTTATGGAAGCATCGTTAGCTAG
>NZ_CBCPJH010000026.1:0-45148 GCF_965118485.1 Psychrobacter glacincola
ATTATTTATCTGCCTTTTTTATTGACGTTTACTAATTGACGTTTACTACAAGCAATTAGGTGGTTTTGGTAACCCAGCAAGGCGATTGACGTGGCGGGCGACTAAGCCAGTATTAAATAGATGCTGTAGCTTTTGATTGCTGATAGCATTATCAGGCAAGTTTTGTTGTAGCCACTTAATTAGCGGACGTGTGGCTGGCGCATGATTAAATTTTACAAAAAATGCTCGGACTTGCTGCAACACTGCCAAGCGCTCAGTATCTAGCTCTATATCCAAGGTATTGGCAAGCTGCTGTGCAATAATGGGCGTCCAAATGGTATGGTCACATAAATGCCCATCTTGGTCTAATGCCACGTCGATTAAACTCAATGAGGACGCACGGGAGTCAGTAGAAATACTCATAAAGCTATCGTTACCACTTTATCAAAACGACTGTCTTTGGTCATTGCTACCCATTCTGCATCGCTTAAAATACCAGTGAGCTTTGCCGCTAGGTTAAGCTTCGCTGCGGTGTTTTCATGTAACTGTGCCACATCATCGGCAAGCGCGTAAATACCGGTAATGGTTTCTATCTCCATAGTCTCAATATCGCCCAAATACGCATTAAGCCAGTCTACATACACAACGGTCGTCCCTAATAAAAGGACACTATCGCCCGCTTGCCACGACAATGCCATTTGTTCTGTGCTGCGTCTGAGCGTATCCATGCTGCTATGTAATTGATATAAAGTTGCCATACTCGTGTCCAATGGTTTGCTAGAGTCAGTTTTAAAGCGACTCAACTATATAGATATTTATATAATAAAAACGCGGCTTTGCTATTAAAGGTATTAAGATTAAAAAGTAAGAATTTGCTCAAATACTTGTAAATCTACTTCTTCTGGAATCAAAACTAACTGCGTTGCCAAGTCTGTCGGTAGCATACCTGCTATCCAACCACTGAAGACATCATCAGGCAACCAAGCTGGCGGCATATCATAAAGCTCAAGTGCTTGAATCATACCTTGCAAGCGTGAGTTTGGCTGCGTTAAAAATCCAAATACCGGCGCGTCCAAATACAGCTGCACCTCATGCCCAAAGGTTGCCAATGTCAAAGCGAGCGCGCAGCCTTCATAGCTTGCCATTTCTGTATGCGTATGCAGCCGAATGAGTAATTTCATGAGGTGTTCCTAATCTTTTTTGTTGCTAACGATTAATATTAAACTGGCTATTTTTTATAAGAGCTCGATTTCATTTAAGCCATATTTTTATTGCAAGCATATTTATTAGAACTGCAATAAGCGGCAATCGCCTTGCATCATCATAGCAAGCTCACTCAGACCGACCAATTTAAAGCCTTTCGCTAGATTTTCTGTCTCTAACTGATGGCGCGCGCTATTGTCCGCATCACTAATACCGCGACTGAGTGCGGTACTGACGCAAACAGGAAGAGACAACTGATATTGCTCAGCAAGTGCCTGCCACTCTTGGGTAATATTTATCTGATCGGCTGATTGCCAGCGTAAACGATTGGCGGTATGTGCGGCATCGGCATAGAAAAAGATGTTTAATACAGGGTTTTCATGACTTGTGCTACTAGCCGCATTATTGACTAAAGACGCGCTTTGTAGATAAGTACGAGCATAGCGTAGTGCTATAGGCGCAAGCGGATGACTGGGGTCGGCAGTGATTAATAATAGAGGTGGCGTAGAGGTGTTGATCATAAGCTTGCTCATAAGCGTGTATCGTTAGTTAGCGATACTGATTAATAAAAATAGTTAATAGAAGCGGTTAGTGGTTATGGTAAACGCTCACAATCAGTATCATTGATTGTAAGCTTTCAAAAGTTACTCAGACTTTATTTTAACTTTAGGCTACATCGCTAACCTTAATCATCTGCTTACCTATATTTTCTCCAGAAAATAGCCCAATGAAGGCGTCAGGAATATTTTCAAAGCCTTCAATGAGGTTTTCTTTATAGATTAGCTCGCCATTATTATACCAGTCAGCGATCTGTTGCTTAGCTTCTGCAAAGTGGTCTTTAAAATCATAGACCACAAAACCTTCCATACGCGCACTTTTCTTGATTAAAGTGTGCATCGGTCTTGGTCCTTGTGGTGGGTGTTCTTCGTTGTAATCTGCGATTTGACCACAGATAGCAATGCGAGCATGCTCGTTGATGTTGGCAAAGACAGCATCGAACAGCTCCCCACCTACATTATCAAAGAAGACATCAACGCCATTGGGGCAAGTTTCTCTTATGGCTACTGCCATATCATCGACTTGTTTATAGTTAATGCCTTTATCTAAACCTAAGTCGTGTTCCAAGAAGGCAATTTTTTGGGTAGAGCCTGCGATACCGATAACTTTACAGCCTTTTATCTTAGCGATTTGTGCGGCAATGCTGCCCACAGAGCCTGCTGCACCGGAGACAACGACCGTTTCGCCTTTTTTTGGTTGACCAATACTTAGCATGCCAAAGTAGGCAGAGAGACCAGGAATACCAAGCATGCTGACTGCAGTAGAGATAGGCGCAAGAGTCGGATCTACTTTTTCAATATCGGCAATGTTAACCGTTTGATATTTCTGCCATGCAAATCGACCATGCACGATATCACCAACGGCGAAATTATTGGCGTTACTTTTATTGTTGCTGGTAGTATCAACGGCCACGATTTGAGCAACTGTTCGACTGGTAATAGCTTTGTTCAGCTGAAATTTGTTGCCGGCTGCATCGTCGGTGCCTTTATTCATAAAGCCACGCATCCCAGGATCAACGGATACGTAAATACTTTTAAGTAGCACTTCGCCTTCTTTGAGTGTTGGCATATCGATGTCATTAATCTTAAAGGTGTCTATCGTCGGTACACCTGAAGGATGGTTAGCCAGTACAATTTCTTGGTTTTGTTCTTTTGTATTTATAGTTTTCATTTTTGATTACCTATTTAGTACTGTTAACGCGCTTAAGGCTTTAACGTAGACGGAACATACTAGCATGAACGTATTTTATTATTCACCGTTATATATGTAGTAACTTACTACATCTTACTGCGTAAAAATTCAGTCAGCATCTATACTTACGCTATTTATGCTACCATAAAAATGCTCAAATCAAATACTATCGATGTTGTTAAAGTTAATCTTAGACTTAGCATAAAGCGTAGTTATCGTGAGTATTTAATCAGATAAAACATGATTATTATATGCAAAATTTAGGTCATGTTTTAGTTTTACTGTAGTTTCATAATATCCTGCTGCATGGAGTTATCGTCATTATGCTATCTACCGTACCTAATGGTACAGGCTTTCAGCCCACATCAGACCAGTTAAAAATGCTAGAAACAGCGAGTGAGTTTGCCTATCAGGTTTGGCAGAGTCGGACGGGCGCGTGTCAGACATTTTTGCGTAGCTATCCTTTGGAGAGTACCTTAACTCGCCAGCAAATTGATGATTTGATACAAGATTATACTTTAGACGAAAACTACCAGCTCGCGGACGAAGCCAAAGTGATGAGTGGGTTGCGCCATTTGCGTATGCTGCTAATGATGCGTTGGGTTTGGCAAGATGCGTTAGCAGTAATTGAGCTTGAACAATTGACGGATGAGCTGTCTGAGTTTGCCGATGGCTGTATTTTATTTGCGAAGGATTATACCTATCAGCATCTTGTTACCCAGTACGGGCAGCCAACCTTTATTAATGTTAAAGGTAATGTGCAAGTTGATGATATGGCTATTATGGCGATGGGTAAGCTTGGCGCCCATGAGCTGAATTTATCGAGTGATATTGACCTTGTCTTTATCCATCAAGCACGTGGTGAAACCGATGGAGATAAGGCCAAAGGTACACGTAGTATCGATAACAAGCGTTTTATGACTCGCCTCGGTCAAGGTATCATCAAGCTGCTCGATAATAATACGGCCGATGGTTTTGTCTTTCGGGTCGATATGCGCCTGCGCCCATGGGGTGATGGCAGTGACTTAGCGATTCATTTATCGGCATTGCAGAAGTATTTTGCTCAGCACGGTCGTGCATGGGAGCGTTTTGCTTGGCTCAAAGCCCGTGTGGTTGGGCAGATAGCGCAGCCATTTTATGATGAATTACAAGGACTTATTAAACCATTTGTATTTCGCTATTATGTTGATTACAGTGCTTTTTCGGCACTCAGAGAAATGAAGTCTCTCATTCAAAATCAAGTGGCGCAACGTGAAGATTTGGATAATATCAAACTCGGTGCTGGTGGTATTAGAGATATTGAATTTATTATTCAAGCCTTTCAGTTAATTTATGGCGGTCGGCATCCGCAGCTACAGGTAAAATCTTGTTTAAAGGCGATGCATGCACTGTGTGAGCTTGAATATTTAGAGGGTATTACTTATCAAGAACTGCAAGGCGCTTATCGATTTTTACGTCGGCTTGAGCATGGTATTCAAGCGATTAATGATCAACAAACCCAGCGCCTGCCTCATGATGCCCATTGGCAGCATAATCTGGCACTGACGCTCGGGTTTGAGAATTGGCCTGGATTATTAGAGACGCTCAATCATCATCGATATAACGTCAATGTACCGTTTGAGCGCATGGTGACTGATCGACAAGTACCGACTCATGATGATGAGCTAGAGCCTGTTAACCTTGATGAACAAGTTGCTCGTTTAAATGAAGTGTTGACTGAAGAAAACCGTGTTCAATTGCAAAATTTTTGGCAGTCAAAAATGGTTGCCAATTTGAGCGATGAAGCGCGTGAGCGCTTGGATGGGGCGTATCCGGTGATCGTGCATGCACTGCTAGCGCATCAAGATCAACAGCAACTTGCTAATACCGCATTGCCACGTTTGATTGCCTTGCTTGAAGCGATTTGTCGTCGTTCTATTTATCTGGTCATGATTGCTGAAAATCCTAATGCAACCGTCGAGCTGATTCCGATGCTATCAGCCAGCCCTTGGATTGCAAAAGAATTGGCTCAGTATCCAGTGTTATTGGATACATTCTTACAGCAGCGCTATCGGCATTTACCAGATAAGCCTGAACTACGTGATATCTTACGTCAGCAATTATTGCGGGTTGAGCCTAACGATGAAGAAGAACTATTAAGCGTACTGCGGCTATTTAAAAAGAACCAAGTATTAGCAGTAGCTGCCAGCGATGTGTTAGCTGAGCGTCCTATAATGAAAGTATCAGACTCGCTGACTTATATTGCTGCCGTGGTATTGGAAGCAGCGCTAGAACGCGCTTTTGCTGAAATTGTCAAACGCTATGGTTATCCTATCGGTCAAGATGGCGATCCGGTTACTGAAGCCGATTGCGGCTTTGCAATTATCGGTTATGGCAAGCTTGGTGGTCTTGAGTTATCTTATTCGTCTGATTTAGACTTGGTATTTTTGCATAAAATAAAAGAGCAGGGCATGACTACCGGTGAGAATTCTGTCAGTGGTATGAAGTTTGCGGCACGCTTAGCACAAAAGCTGATGACCTATCTCAATACCCAAACCCGTGACGGCCGTGCTTATGAGGTGGATATGCGTCTACGACCTTCGGGTAATGCTGGCATGATGGTGGTTTCTTGTCACGCCTTTGAAACCTATCAGCTTGAGAAAGCTTGGTCATGGGAGCATCAAGCATTGGTGCGGGCACGAGCAATCTGCGGTGACAAACGAGTGACGGCACTTTTTTGTAATATTCGCCGTACTGTTTTGGCGTTACCACGTACGATTGAGCAAGTTCGTATCGAAGTGACGAGTATGCGCATTAAGATGCAAAAGCATCTAGGAACCAGTCAGTGGCAACAGCAAGCGGGCAAGTTCCATCTTAAGCAAGATGCTGGCGGCATTGTGGATATTGAGTTTTTGGCGCAATTTGCAGTATTGGCGTATTCGCATGAGCATCCAACATTGACTAAGTGGAGTGATAATGTCCGTATCTTTGAAGAGATGGCGACACTGGGTATTTGGGAAGCAACAGTCTGTCAGGATTTGACCGATGCTTATTTACGCATACGCGCAGCTACCCACCAACTAGCGCTATCTGAGCAGTCATTGCTAGTTGATGAGTCGCATTGGACTCAAACCCGCACATTGGTACAGGCGCAGTGGCAGCATCTGATGGGCGTGGAGTCGACAGAATAATCTTGTTAGAACGATGATACAATTTGTATTCGACAGTATATAAATAAAAGCCATGCAGTGATAAACTAAAATGTTGTATTTGCTTTGTGTGCCAGTGATATAATCATTTGCGCTTTAAATTAGCAAATGATATTTACGCTTTAAAACAGGCACTCAGTATCAGTATAAAAATCCAATTAAAATATTTACTTAACACTCAACAAAAAAGTTAGACATCAGCGCTAACATAAGGATTATTAGATGAATATGGCAACAGACGAAGGCAAGCTTTGGATGAATGGCACGATGATTGAACAGCCAGATGCTAAGGTTCATGTGCTTACACATAGCCTTCATTATGGTATGGCTGTCTTTGAAGGCGTCCGTGCTTATCAAACTGCTGATAACCGTACCGCAATTTTTCGCCTAAAAGAACATACCGAGCGTCTATTAGGTTCGGCAAAGATTTTTCAGATGGATGTGCCTTTTGATGCTGCAACGCTTGAGCAAGCGCACAAAGATGTGGTCAAGCAAAACAAACTAGCAGAAGCTTATATTCGCCCGCTTATTTGGGTCGGTGCCGAAAAACTGGGGTTGTCTTCACGTGATAATAGTATCAATGCGATGGTAGCTGCTTGGCATTGGGGCGCCTATCTTGGTGAAGAAGGGATCAAAAATGGCATTCGTGTAAAAACGTCGTCATTCACCCATCACTTGCCAAACGTGACCATGTGTAAGGCAAAAGCCTCAAGTAACTATCCAGTGTCTATCATGGCCAACCAAGAAGTCACCCGCAATGGCTATGATGAAGCTATCTTGATGGATCCACAAGGTTATGTCTGCCAAGGCGCTGGTGAGAACTTATTCTTAGTGAAAGATGGTGTGCTACATACGCCAGATTTAGCAGGTGGTGCGCTTGACGGTATCACCCGTCGTACTATCATCCAATTTGCCGATGATTTGGGTATCAAAGTCATTGAACGACGCATCACTCGTGATGAATTCTACTTAGCTGATGAAATCTTTATGACTGGCACCGCCGCTGAAGTGACGCCTATTCGTGAATACGATGATCGTACTATCGGTAATGGTGGACGTGGACCCTTGACTGAGAAACTGCAAACCTTGTACTTTGATGTGGTGCATGGTCGCAATGAGCAGTATATGGATTGGTTAAGTTTTATTGATTAATCTCTTTAAAACTAGTTTTATAAAGTAAAAAAGCTAAGACCTTTTTAAGTCTTAGCTTTTTTTATTTCTATTATTTAAAGATTTTTATTATAGGTTTGATAAATTATTAAAAGCTTAATAAGTCAGAAGTCATATCTGAACATCGTAGTAATTTCACATCATGTTTATGCAGTAAATCTTCAAAACCGCCACTTATTAACCATTCATATTCAAGCTCTCGTGCGACTTTTATTTCGTCTTGCCAGTTATTACTAGGAACAGCAGGATGACACATAATGAGAGTTGGGGACGAGCAAGCAGTATTGCGTGGCGCACTTTGCAGCCATTGCTCCCATAAGTTAGCTAATTGCTGACTATCAGAATCAAAACCATATACCCCGCCAAATTTATCATTGATTTTAATATGGTTATATTCACAAGACCGACGCCACGCATAACCGCCTAAAATATAAATTATCCAAGATTTTATATCGTTAACGAGGGGCGTTGTTACGCGTGCGCTAAGAGTACCTTGTGTTATCTCAGCACTATAACGATTGTACAGCTCTTTAATTAGGCATTGTCTTATAACTGGAAACTGATGGATATGTTGATGCCCGTCAATAAATACAGGGGCATATCCAAAGCGATCTTCAAACCCATCCAATTGCTGTTTAATCACATCAGTTACTTGCATGGGATTAAAACGGCGTAAGTAGCTTGCTATGATGATCGATTTTAGTGAGCCACGAAGAGTAGAAGGAAATATCCCAGTCAAATCTAAATGCAAACCAATATCGACATTGAGTTTTTTTAATTGATTAATATCGCTATCTGTGATGGCGCCGCCTACCATATAGCTACTAGCACCAATCCGCCCAAGCTCAGCAAGGTGAATAACAGCATCATTTACTGCAGTAGACAAGCCTAAGTCATCAACATTGATAATAATAGGACGTGAACTATCTGTTAGTGATGAAGATTGTTTTTGATAGTTAGGATGGCTCATGATTTAAACGCCCAAAACCTACCTAAAGCAAAGGTCATGACTGTAATAATGGCAGTCACTATCAGCCATATCAATATATAGTATTGCTCACCAAATGAACGTAAACCTAAAACAAATAAACCTTGGTTAGCCATAAACCCTAAAGCTGAGCTACCAAACCATTTGCCAAGTGCTGATAGCGGGCCATTGCTATTTTTATTTGCGCGGCTGGGTTGGTTATTTCCATTATCATTTACCGATGATTTAAAAGTAAGGTAAAAATGTCCTAGAAAACTCACTACAAAAGCGACTAAAAAAGCGAACACGTTCGCCCAAACTGGCTTGATGGCTGTCAAGTTAACGATGCTAATAAGCACTAGAAAGTGAACCAAAGCCGCACTTGCGCCAACCACTAAAAACCAAAGTGCTTGTATAGATGTGGCGTTTGTTGCTGCTACTTTATTCATCAGCTTATTTATCCGTTAATCTGTTAATTACCATTCTATCAGGGTTTGTATTATCAAGATTGGTATGAGGATATTCTGTCGAGGGTTGATGACTAATGCTTGACGTCTGACTATTACTACTAATAGTTTCATCGATTAAGTATAGTGGGCGCTGTTTGACCTCTTCATAGAGGCGACCAACATACTCGCCTATGACGCCAATACACACCAACTGAATACCGGTAGAAAACATAATGCCTGCAGCAACCGTTGCCCAGCCTGCCACATCACTACCAAATATTAAAGTATCTATGACAATATATAAACCATATAAAAAAGCCAATGCTGATACCATAAAACCCATACGTGATATTAAGCGTAATGGTCGCTGAGAAAATGAGGTAATACCCACTAAGGCCAGCTCAAACAAACTACTATAGTTAAATTTGCTTTCACCAGTATCACGATTATCAGCGGTAAAGGGTAGGTAGACGGTATTGAAACCAACCCAAGCATATAAACCTTTCATAAAGCGCTGACGTTCAGGTAATGAGCGCAGGGCATTTAATACCTTGCGGTTCATCACACGAAAATCACCAGCATTAGGTCGTATCTCATAACGTTGGCTATCTTGTATGAAATGATAAAAGCTGCTTTTCAAGGTTTTGGCCAATTTACTCTCGTGTGGACGATTGGCTTGTATGCCTGCAACCATATCAATATCTGACTGCTCAATCAGTGTTAGCATTTGTGCCAATACTGATAAAGGATGCTGACCATCGGCATCCATCATAGCAACCAGCTCGCCACGCGCCGCTGAAAGACCAGCACTAAGCGCAGGCTCTTTGCCAAAATTACGAGATAAACGTATTATCTCAAGCGTGGTATTTGTAGGAAGTGTTTTCATCAAATCTGTGACGACAGCAACTGAATTATCTTGGCTACCATCATCAACAATAGTAATCTCGCAGCTTTTTAAGCCATATTTACTCTGCGTAGTCTGAGTATCTTTTATCGGAATATGAATTGTCTGGGTAAAGGCAAAAACTTCTGGCAAAAATACTTGTAATGCTTCTGCATCATTATAAACAGGGATAATAATAGACAAGTAAGGTTGAGACTGTGATATAGATTCTGGCATAGAAATACTCAGTTGTTCTGTAATCAATAATTGACTGCTAGAGAGCTAATCTTAAATAGTACTTTACTAGAAAGGCTTGAAACAATGGCTTGGAACATAAGCGACCCAGTTTATCAGCAGTGGTTTTCCTATTTTAGAGTCACGCCAATTAAGTTGCCATTGACCTTCTTGCTTAATCAAGCCTGTCATATTTTGATTATTATTCACTGCCTGATTAGCTGTCATTATCTTTAGATTATTAAGTAAAGGCAGCTCGACATCTTGCTCACCATCTTGCCACATCACTAACGTACCATTCTTTTGAAGACGCTCAACACTCATCCATGGCGAATGAATCGCCGGCCCTGATATCATCTGCGAAGGGAAATGACTGTTTATAGTAACCAAAGAGCCAAGCCAGCGATCCCCTGAGACACTATCGAGATTACAGTTACTCAGTGATTGCCAAGTATCTTGTGCTTGAGTGGTTAAAGTTTGCTCTGGCCATTGCATCCTTGATGGTTTATGACGAATTTTATCACCGAAGCCCACATATACTATCATTAGCACTGTCACAAGTGATAACCAAGTAATGAGTGCTTTACGTAGCTTAGTGGCAGTCAATAACTGGGTGGCAGGCGCTATAAATGAAGCAACTATCAGACCTGATAATGCCCACATTGGCATGCCCCACATATCACGTAGACCGACTCCGAATACTAAGCTTAAAACCATGATTACTGCTATTGGCGATAGCCACATGTACCATAGCAATGATGCATTATTGGACAGGTTATTCTTATATTCTTTAATGCTAACTAAGCGTTTACGATTGAATATAAGCATCATTATTAATAGTAGATGAGCGACAAGTTGGGCGGTAATAAACCCTATCCAACTAAAGTGGCGCTTGATGCTATATGCTGCATCATCAACCTCATGTGAGCGCCCATTTGCATAACTGAGCGGCAGCCAATCATGCGTTATTAACCAGTACAAATGTGGTGAGAAGATAGCAAGCATAATAAATGCGGCTATCCAAGGTTTGGGCTGTTTTAATAGTGACCATTGTTTTGGCAATACTAGATACAACGCCATTGGTATCAGTAAAAATATCACCGTGTACTTGGTAAGCATTCCAAGTCCGCCCAGTACACCGAGTAAGATCCAGTCTCTTAAGCAATTTTTAGTCAGCGATTGATAAAATGCTAAGTACAATCCTGCCCAAATAGGAAACTGAGCAACATTATGATTAAACTCAAGACTAGGATAGGTGTAATATAAAACCGCAAGCGTCAGTGCACTACCTAACAATGCAATTTCTTGTGACCAAACTTTTTTACCAAGCTGATAAACTAAATATAGCGTGAGTAGCACATATAATTGGCTGAGTAAGTAAGGACCTATATGCCCAAAAATTTGATAAAAACTGTATAAAACCCAAGAGGAAAACGGCGGATGTTTATAATAACCCCATTGGCACTCACTACCCCAACTGATACCTTCACTCACATCTAAAGGTACGCTACTAGAAATAAATGCAGGAAATATACTCCAAGCTATAAAATACAAGCATAGAAATACAAAAAATGGTCGCCAGTTCTGATATATGTTTTTATTAGGGTTAGGCATGGATAAACTCGTCAATATAGTATGAATGTTGTAAAATACAGAATTTTGACTTGCTAGAATAAATAGTTAGTAATATCAAGAGATACGCATTGTAATCACTTATTGATGTAATTGCGACTGTATAAAAGCTACATTAAAAGCTTATTACAATTAGTGGTTTTTATATCAATATATAGATAATAAAGGGTTAAAGCATTGAGAGTACTGCATTTTGTCACAGGTGGTTTTTCAGGAGCCACTAAAGTTGCTATTGATTTGGTCGAGGCTCATAATGAAATCGAATCAACTGAGAATTTATTGGTACTGCGCCGTAAAAAAACGACAGTACCAGAAAAGTTTGCTGAGCTTGAAGAAAAAGACATTGATTATGAAGTGGTAACGGGTATAACCCACATGGCTACTATTCATGAGCTAAAAAAACTATGTGAGCAATGGCGACCTGATATATTGGTTGCTCATGGATTTCCTGAGCACTTATTGGGACGGCGAGCGGGGCTGCTAGCTAAAGTACCTTACTTAGTACAAGTGGAGCACAACTCTCAAGAACGCTATACACCATGGAAGCTGTACCAAACGCGTAAGCTCAGTAAATCTACAGCCAGTATTATTGCTGTCTCTGAGGGTGTAGCTCAAGTCTTATCTGGACAAGGTCTTAAAGCGCCTATTCAAGCCATCCCAAATGGCATTGATACTACTCGATTTGGCGGCATGAACCTTTTGCCTATTAATGAAAGACCACAAGACCTGATTATGGTAGGAAGATATGCCAAAAGTAAGGATCACGTTACGTTAATTGAAGCACTGCATCAGTTAAAGCAAAAAAGTATAAAACCCAATCTTACCTTAGTTGGCAGTGGGCGTAAGTATTACCAAAAAGAGATACATAATTTGGTCGAGCGCTATGAGCTACATGACCAAGTAACGTTTATTGGATATAGTAGCGAGGTTGACAAGCTATTACTACAACATAAAGTCTTCGTTATGTCGAGCCGTTTTGAAGGGCTGAATCTGGCGGTATTGGAAGCGATGGCAAGTGGATGTGTAGTAGTAGGTAGTCAAGCAATTGGTGTAAAGGAGTTGATTGAGGATAAAGAAGATGGCTTTTTGTTTCCAATTGGTGATGCGGCTGAGCTAGCAGGTATTATCGAAACTATTTTATCTAATCCATCAAACTACCAAGTGCTGGCAACTGCAGCTAGAGAAAAAGTTTTAAGCTATTATGATGAAACCCGTGTTACTAAGGCTTACCACGATTTATTTCAAAAATTACTATCAGGTAGCTAATAACTGGATAACTTTGTTATATGGATTTAATATGAAAAAAAAAGAAATAACAATTAATATTTTAATACCTGTTTATAACGTAGAGGAATATGTAGAGGAATGTATTGATTCAATACTTGCTCAAATAGACAGTAAGGCATCAGTTATAATTATGAATGATGCATCAACAGACAGCAGTGCATCTATTATAGAAGGCTATAAAAAGCATCCTCAAGTAGATGTTTTTGATGCACCTCATAATAGAGGTCTATCTGCAACACGTAATGCGCTTTTTGATATGGCACAGGCAGATTATATATGGTTCATTGATTCAGACGATCTGCTATATGAAAATGCTTACTCCTCTGTAATATCTCAACTAGAAAAACTGAACTCGGATGTTCTATCTGCTGATTATGTATCATTACGAGGGAAAAAAGAGGTAAGAAAAAAAGCATTTATAGGTCAGGCTAATAAAAATTTAAATAATATTAACAACAGTTTCTTAGATAATATTATTAAAAATAATAGTAACCATGTATGGAATAAAGTATTTAGAAGAGAGGTGATACAAGATATAAGATTTAAAGAAGGTTTAAATTTCGAAGATATTTTATATATGACTGATATTTCATTAAAATATTTCCAATATAGCTATCTCAAAAAACCTATCATAAAGTACCGTGAGCGGGAAGGATCAATTTTAAAAAATTTAGATAAAAAATATGTAAATGATTATTTATTTGCTTTTACTTATCGGATTGAAAATTATCAAAGGGATAAAGAAGAAGATAGTTATCATTACTTATTGTATAAAGTATATAAGCGCTATATAGGGTTGCTCGAAAGAATAGCTAAGAATGGTCAGCCAGATTTTTTGAAAGATACTTATGATCAATATCATAGCTATTTTTCAGAATTATATTTAATAGTTAATAAAGAGCTGCCATTACATCAAAGAATGATACTTAATATTAGAAATTCAAAATTAAAAAGTATTTTGAAAGGTATATAGATTATGGAAAATATTTTTAACATTATAAGTAATAAGCCCTATAAGATTTTCTACAATGGTCTAGTACCTAGAAGTAAAAGAAAAGAATGGGGATTTCGGTATTCAGAGCTTCCAGCACAGGCACAAGTAGCAACCTACTGGAATAATATTATACAAGCCTATTTTAATAGTGAAATTGAAAAATATAATATTCAGCCAAAAAAATATTTTAAAAATAAAAAAATCATATGGCAATATTGGGCTCAAGGCATAGAGAATGCTAAAGATACTGCTAAATTGTGTTTTGCTTCCGTAGATAAATATAAAGGTGATTATGAGGTTGTACGAATTACAGATAAAAATATAGACGATTATCTTGATTTACCCGAATTTATAAAAGAAAAAAGAAAGAGTTCTGAGTTCCGTGCAGTCTTTTTTTCTGATTTGTTAAGAGTTGCTTTAATAAACGTCTATGGAGGTATATGGCTAGATGCTTCGATATTACTGACCGATGAAATACCTACTAATTATGCAGATTATGATTTTTTTATGTTTTCAAGAGATAGTGATTCTATTAATCAGCATTGGGGCAAAGGCGATCAACATTTTTATTTTAGCTGGCGTGAGGAATTTAAAGTTAAGCACTTGAGTAGTATTATTTATGGTCATGAAAAAAGCGATCTATCTTCAGTAATGTTGGATTTATTATTATATTTTTGGAAATACGAAGATAAGATACCTCATTATTTTTTCTTTCAAATAATGATTAACGAACTAAAAAATATGAATGTTATTAATTTTAATTTTCCTACAGAAGATGATACTTTACCTCACTTACTTCAAAATAAAATGAGTAAAAAATTTAAAAAAGAGGAATATCAGTTCATTATAGGCCAAGCTTCCTTACATAAACTGAGCCTACATGAAGAGCTTAAAGAAAAAGACATATTTGATAATTTAACTTATTATGGTTTTTTTAAGAGAGAGAACAATATTTAGAAAAATATTCTATTTAGATTAGACTGTAAGTAAATATTTAGCAGTATTAAAATAATATTGATAAAATCTAAGACTATATTTGAAAATGTATGAAACAAAATAAAATTCTACTTATATTAAAAGCACTCGAAGGGCGCGGTGCAGAACGCATGGTCACGATATTAGCGCGTGCCTACCTAGAAATGGACTATAACGTCCATGTGCTTTGTTTAGAGGATACAAAGGATATGCGCTTAGATTCGCGCGTACATTATCATGTGGTCACTTATAATCAGCCTCTATTCGAGACAGAGTATGAGCAAGCCACCGCTTATAAACAGGTTGCCGCCCGCATTGATGATTATGTGCTTAGCCATATAGGAACGCCTAAATTAATCTTGGCTAATATCTACAAAATCAATTGGATAATGGCGTATAGCAATCTGCCTAATATCGTCAATGTATTGCATACTGCAGTTTCAAGGCAGTTTCAAATACCACTCAAAACGACTACTAATCAGACCGTAAATCATCTAAAAATGGTCTATGGCGCTCACCCTTGTAGCTGTGTCAGCGAAGGCGCCCGCCGAGATTTATTAGCGCTGATTGGTCATCACGAGCATAGAATCACGACGATTTATAATCCATGTGATGTCAGTCAAATTCAACAATTGGCTAGCGAGCCTTTATCTATTAAAGAGTTTGGCTTGACTGATAAAGGTTATATCATTCATGTGGCCTCGTTTGACGCTATGAAGGGTCATCGTGAGTTACTGCAAGCCTATGCCAAAACGGAGAGCAAGCTACCATTGATTTTGGTAGGTAAAGGTCGACTTGAAGATGAAATAAAGCAGTTAGCGATTGAGTTGAAAATTGAGGATAAAGTATGTTTTTTGGGCTTTTATACCAACCCTTATCCTTTAATTGCTAACGCTGCACTACTTATTATGACATCTAAGTATGAGGGCTTTGGTTATGTCATTGTCGAAGCACAGGCACTGGCTGTGCCGGTGATTAGTACTGACTGTCCATTTGGTCCAAGAGAGTTGTTACCTCAGAAAAATCTAGTTACCGTCGGTGACATCGAAGGGTTGGCAGCGCTAATGACTCAGGCAATTAATGATCATGATCAATTTATAACGCCGTTGAATCAACAGCTATTACCAAAGCAGATTGCACAGCAGTATTTAGATTTTGCATTATTAGTAAGAAATGCTTAGCAAAAAATAGTTAAGAGAAAACAGTATGAACGAAGGTATTAATTAAAGTCGAACAGTGATTGAGAAATCGGAGAGTGGTTGACAATATTCACGCCAAGATGCTGATAGGTTTTAGCTAATAAATTAAATGAGGGCACAATAGTATTGCTCATAACGTCGTTTAGTGTAGTGGGCGCACTACGTTCTTTGTTTTCATAAAATCGCGGCTTATCATTATTGAGCAAATCAATACCATATAAATGCAGCGTACCTGCACCACGTGAGAAAGCCAGTTGCGTGGCTACATAAGCCACTGTTCCAGCTTCTACAAAGCCGTGAGTAATATCTAAAGACAGTCCGATAGGCGTTGGCTGATGCTGGCTATCGATAATAAATTGAGGATGCTTAGCAAATGCTGATAGGGGTCTTTTTCTATTGAGCGCTTGATATTTGAGCGCATCCTTTAATAACAAACGACTAAATTCTGAACCATTTGCTTTTACACCCCACGGTCTATCGACAGGGTAAATAATATAAATCTGATGATGATACTTTTCTATTATTTCAGGATGAGCAATAGCCAATGCTTCTAGTACTGCTAAGGTAGCGTATAACGGCTGACCGTTATAGTACTTTTCTAAGATATCATACTGATGCAAAATAAAGCGCGCATCGCTGATGACATAACCAACGATATTGGTAAATTTGTGCTGAGCGGTCAGGCTGATGCTACCATTAATAAAAATCGTGGCCGTATTCAATAAGTTGGTAAAATCTACATCAGCAATAGATGGACCTGAAGCAATAATATTGACGGCTTGCTTATTTAACGGTTGTCCAATATCTGTTGCATTAAAGGCATGAATAGATACAATTTGATTGTTAATGTCAAACTCAACGATAGTAGGTAAGGCCAAGTTCAACTCCAAATTTTTTAAAGCAGCGATGATTTGACGGTTTGATGATTGAATTATACCCAATACTCTTTGAGCCAAGGGCTTGGTTTGACATGACGATACCATTTACCGCCGCCACCATTGATAGCATCTGGTGGATTAATCTCACCATGGAAAATAACAATTTTAGCAGCATTTGGCAGAGTAGGTGCGCGTACTAGATTAAATGGAATCGGCGCGATACATTGATATTTAAAGCTGACACACCAGTCTTTATCCCAATACTCTAAGTGATGATGCTCACGTAGATAGTTAGATAAATAAGCTTGCTCATGACGAACTTGAGTACGAATTGTCTCAAAGTTGCGCTCAAAGTTTGCTAATAAATCAGGATACGTGCCCATGCCGATATTAAAGCGATAGACTGAGCTATTACCAATCATCCGCCACGGTTTTTTCCAATCACGTATAATAACGACACTATCATCGTGCTCAGCTTGATAAGTAAAAAAGGCATCAATATTATCAACGATGACAATATCAATATCTAAAAACAGCGCCACACCTTTTAAGTCGTAAAGCTCTGGTTTAAAGGTTGTCAGCTTTTTCCAGCCGCGTTCAGGTCCTGCGGGTAGATTCAGCTCAGGAATAGGATGGCAGATAACAGCAGGATCAATACCATTACTATCATCAGTTAAACAAACCATCTGAAAATCTAAGGTCAGATTACGACGCACCATATTATAAAGGCGGTTGACATATTCAGCACCGTATTTATTACCCCATTTCATGCAAATGATGTAACGCTCCTCAGATAGATTGTTATCTGCCTGCGTTTGAAGAGATGGTAGATCAGAGGTTATATCAGTTGCCATAATGCACTCATATTTATATAAGTAAGGAAGTCATATTAAAAAATAAAGCAGTCAATAGAATAAATAGTAATAGCAAACGCGACTTAAAGTAGTTGTGCTCTCATCAATTATTCACTATAAACTTTAGCATGATAAGTATCAATAAATGCTGCTAAATCATTGCCATTAGCAGTATAAGGATTATCTATGACTGGAATATGCTTAAAGCGGCGATAACCCCACATATAGTGACTAAAATGCGCTTCAATCATAGTTTGCATCGCATGATTAAGCACATAAGCTGCTGTTTCAGTATTGCGATCATATAATGCTGGGTCATCAAGCTTATAACAATGAATATCAAACCCACTACCATCATCGCGGCGTATACAAGATAAGCCAACTAGGGCACACTTGGTCTTGCTAGCCAGCTTAGAAGCTAGGGTGCTGGTTAAGGTTTCGATACCAAAAAAAGGCACAATAACACCGCCTGAGGCGTCAGGAACATGATCAGGAAGCACAATGCTAAAACCGCCTTGTTTAAGCGTCTTAAAGATAGCCTTAACACCGCTACCATCTGTCGGTACCAAAGTCGCATTGAGGCGGGCACGACCTTGTAATATAAAATCGTTGGTAATGTCACCTTTTACGGGTTTATACATGATGGTTGGCGAGCCAAATTGATTGAGCCAGGCGTTCATCATCTCCCACGTACCCAAATGCGGTACGATGGCAAGCATGCCATTAGGGCTAGAAAGCCCCTCAAGCAAAATATTTTTATTGTGCACATCACGAATTTGGGCAATGCTCCACTCGGGTGACATTGCCCAGCTTTTAATCGACTCAATACTGGTTAAGCACTGATTATAAATAATATCTTTGACAATGGTCTGTTTTTGCAAATTAGGTAAGGTATGAGCAATTAGTGCGATGTTTATATTTACGGTGCGCATGATGCTGGCATTGGGCATTCTTAGAATCACCCAAGCCGCAAAACGTGCCAGCATCTGCAAAACAGACAGTGGCACGTATTTGAAAATTTGATACGGATTCATAACCATTCACATGGTGACGAATCACATAACAAGTACTGTAGAAAGTATTTACGCATGATTAAACCATTTACTGAGCAGGTTTGTTGGTATCAGCTTGTACTTTTTCGCGTACACGAATACCAAGATCACGTAGCTGCTTGCTATCCACTCCCGCAGGCGCTTGAGTTAGTGGACATTCAGCAGTTTTGGTTTTTGGGAAAGCAATGACATCACGAATGGAGTCCGCGCCTACCATCAACATAATTAAGCGATCTAAACCAAAAGCCAAACCACCATGTGGCGGTGCACCGAATTTTAGGGCATCAAGTAAGAAACCAAACTTGTCTTCAGCCTCTTGCTCGCCGATACCTAAGGCTTCAAGTACTGCTTGCTGCATATCAAAAGTATTGATACGTAAGCTACCACCGCCAACTTCAGTACCGTTTAAGACCATATCGTAAGCGATAGATAGCGCAGTTTCTGGGCTGTCTTTTAGCTCTTGTACGGTACCTTTAGGCTTAGTAAACGGATGATGCATTGACGTCCAGCGACCATCGTCAGTCTCTTCAAACATTGGGAAATCAGTTACCCAAAGCGGTGCCCACTGACAAGTCGTCATTTCAAGATCTAGACCAATTTTCTGACGTAACGCGCCGATGGCATCATTTACGACACTGGCTTTATCTGCGCCAAAGAAGATAATATCATTGCTCTCTGCACCAGTACGCTCAATTAAGCTTACTAGTACCTCATCAGTCATATTTTTAATGATTGGTGATTGTAGACCAGACTCTTTATCGACACCGTTATTGATGTTAGCTGCGTCATTGACTTTAATATAAGCCAAACCGCGTGCACCATAAATACCAACGAACTTGGTATAAGCATCGATTTGTTTACGGCTTAATGACGCGCCGCCAGGAATGCGTAGGGCAGCCACACGACCTTTAGGATCATTAGCAGGACCTGCGAAGACTTTAAAATCAACGTCTTTCATTAAATCAGCAACGTCGACCAATTTTAATGGGATACGTAAGTCAGGCTTGTCTGATGCATAGTCGCGCATTGCTTCTGCATAGGTCATGCGTGGAAATTGCTCAAATTCAATATCCATCATGGTTTTAAACAGATGCTTAATCAGACCTTCGTTGATATTCATGATTTCTTCTTCATTTAAGAAAGAAGTTTCAATATCCACTTGGGTGAATTCAGGCTGACGATCGGCACGTAAGTCTTCATCACGGAAGCATTTAGCGATTTGATAATAACGATCAAAACCTGACACCATCAATAATTGCTTAAATAACTGTGGCGACTGCGGTAGAGCAAAGAAATTGCCTGGACGCGTACGTGAAGGAACGAGATAATCACGCGCGCCTTCTGGCGTTGCACGAGTCAAAATAGGCGTTTCAACATCTAAGAAACCATGGTCATCTAAATAACGACGAATGGTAGAGGTCGCTTTGGCACGGAATACCATACGCTCTTGCATTTGCGGACGGCGCATATCAAGGTAGCGGTATTTTAAACGCAAATCTTCTGATACCGTAGTTTTCTCATCATTTAACGGGAAAGGCGGGGTTTCAGATTTTGCTAATACTTCAATCTCTTTTGCCAATAGCTCAATATGGCCACTAGTCATATTAGCGTTTTCAGTACCTTCGTAACGACGACGAACACGACCGGTAATTTTTAACACGTATTCTGGACGTACGGCATCAGCAGTCGCGAAGGCTTCTGGAGTATCAGGATCAATGACGACTTGCAAGATACCAGCGCGGTCACGCATGTCTAAAAAAATCACGCCACCGTGATCCCGACGACGGTGTACCCAGCCTACGATACTAATGGTTTGATCGATGAAGCTTTCGGTTACAGCGCCGCAATATTCGTCTCGGTATTCGCTGTGCGTCATAGTGCTTTGCGTCATAATATAGTTATCCAGTTGTCAGCCCAGTTTGAAATATAATCAATTCGAAGTACAGTATGCAGCCATTATTATGCAATTCAAGCTATCCGCTAAAAAAGCACAAATAACGCGAGTAAGACTAATGGTCATCACGTTGGCTGCAGAAAATTTAGTGTAAACGCATATTATGCCTAATCTGCCCCTTTTATACAACCAGCGGCGCCTAATCAACGCTTAGGAATGAAAGCATAGTATTTAATACGTAAAAATCAATACAACCCAATTAAAGTATAAGAACGCTTCGATAGCATGGATATTTATCTAGTAACATCTGTATCAATATAAATATTCACATTTTGCTTGAAAACACCATTCACTATGCACATATCAAGCTAACTTATAAAATCCTATTAAAACACTATTTATCATTTAAGGAATTATGTTGATGCTTTTTCATCCTAGTAAGAACCCTGTTGAGCTAAGAGTTATCCATCTCAATAAAACCCAAGAGCAACGCCGTGAAGACCTGATGGAAGCGACCCAAGGCAAAGCGGCGCTTAAGCAATTGAAAAAAAACATGGCCAAAAAAGCCAAGCAAGCGCTGAAAGCGAAAACTAAAAAACAAAAGAAAAATAGCGATGATAAATCACAAGTGTTTGTTTTAGATTTTGATGGTGATATCAAAGCCACAGCGGTCAAACACTTACGTGAAGAAATTAGCACGCTGATTAGTACAGCCAATAAAGGTGACGAAGTTATCGTGCGTTTGGAGTCAGGTGGTGGTTTGGTACATAGTTATGGACTGGCAGCTGCACAATTGGCGCGTCTAAAAGATGCGGGTTTAAAATTAACCGTATGTGTGGACAAAGTCGCAGCGAGCGGTGGTTATATGATGGCGTGTGTCGCTGATAATGTCATCGCTGCGCCATTTGCTGTTATTGGCTCTATCGGCGTAGTATCGCAATTGCCTAATTTTCATAAATGGCTAAAAAACCACGACGTTGATTTTGAGATGTTTACCGCTGGTGACTATAAACGCACGGTGACTATGTTCGGTGAAAATGACGCTGACGACCGCGCTAAATATCAAGAAGAGCTAGAGCAGACGCATGAGTTATTTAAGCATTTTGTTAATACCTACCGCCCAGCATTGGATGTTGCAAAAGTCGCTACTGGCGAGCATTGGTATGGTGAAGACGCGCTAAAATTGAACTTAATTGACAAGCTGCAAACCTCAGACAGTTATATTTTAGAGCGCATGGAAAATAATGAAGTCTATGCGCTACATTCACGCCAAAAACCAACGCTTGCTGAAAAGTTAGGATTGTCGCAAGCGGCAGAAGCAACAGTGAATATGGCGATTGATAAGCTTCCAGACGCATTAGCACGGTTTGACTTTAACAGCCGCTTAAATATCTTAAAGTAGTCTTTAGATTTCCACTCTAAATTGATTGATTGTTTGTATTTTGTAAAAGGCGTGTCCTAACGGGTCGCGCCTTTTTTCTGTTTATTAATAGGCGCTATGTTATAAATGATGCATACAGAAAGCAGTATACGTACGTACACTATAAAATTTTCATCAATCTTTAACTAAGCTTTGATGAAAATAGTCAACCATTAGCTAAGAAAAGGAAGTCATCTATGTCTGATAATTCATTAATGTTCACGGCAACAGAACATGGTCAAGCCATGCATGCCAAAGTTAAAGCGTTTATCGAAACCCATATTGAGCCGATAGAAGCGCAGTTTTGGCAGGACTGTCATGAGCAAAATCCTGATGGCAATTGGAAAAATTGGCAGTGGCCAGAAAAGTATGAAAGCTTACGTAAACAAGCGCGTGAAGCAGGTCTGTGGAATTTATTTCTGCCTGATGATACTTTAGGTGCAGGTCTGTCAGTGACCGACTATGCCCCGATTGCAGAATTGACCGGACGCAGTTCACTAGCGCCTTATGTGTTTAACTGTAATGCCCCAGATAGCGGTAATATGGAGTTGTTATGGCGTTATGGTACTCAAGAGCAGCAAGATAAATGGCTAACGCCAATCTTAGAAGGTAAAACCCGTTCGGTGTTTTGTATGACTGAGCCCGATGTAGCCTCCAGTGATGCGACCAATATGCAAGCGACGGCTGTCGTCGATAGTGATGAGATTATCATTAATGGTAGCAAATGGTGGTCATCTGGTCTTGGCGATCCTGCGGTTGATGTGCTAATTGTTATGGCCTATACCCCTGATGAAAATAAAGATCGTCATCATCAACACTCTATGGTTTTGGTTCCGGCAAAAACAGCGGGCGTTAATATTGAGCGTATGCTCAAAGTATTTGGCGATTATGATGCGCCGCATGGTCATGGCGAAGTCAGCTTTAACGATGTACGCGTGCCAGTCAGTCACTTTATTGGTGGACCAGGCATGGGCTTTGAGATTGCCCAAGGTCGCTTAGGGCCAGGTCGTATTCATCACTGTATGCGCTGTATTGGTGCTGCCGAAAAGTCTCTAGAGCTGGCGATTAAACGCGGTATGGAGCGTACCGCTTTTGGTAAGCCATTACTACAGTTAGGCGGCAACTTTGAGCGACTCGCTGAAGCACGTATTAAAATTGACCAAGCACGCTTGCTGACTTTATATGCCGCACAAAAAATGGATGCCCAAGGTACAAAAGCGGCATTGACTGAAATCTCAGCTATTAAAGTGGTTGCACCAACGGTACTGCAAGAAGTCGTTGATATGGCGATTCAAATTCATGGCGGTATGGGTGTTTGCCAAGATACGTTATTGCCAAGCTTCTTTGCCCAAGCACGCGCGCTACGCTTAGCTGATGGTCCTGATGAAGTGCATAAAACCATGATTGCGAAATTAGAATTAAAGCGTCAGGGCTTTAGTCGTTCGTCCAAACCTGCTAAATAATAATTATAAATGTTATTGCACTTATAGCTTAAATAGAAAATCAGTGTAAAAAAACGATTGATAAAAATTCACTATCGAATATTTGATAGTGAATTTTTCATCCCTATACTTATATAGCTAAACTTACATAGCTAAAAATAACTGACCAAACGATAAGGAATGTCTCATGGCAACTGTTAATAATGCCAAAAATTATGATAATAAAACATCAGATAAAGTATTAGATAAAGGCGGTGCTGTCCGCGAAGGTGAGGAGCTTGATGCCAAAGCGGTCAGTGAATGGTTGCGCGCTCAGGGTGTTGAGATAGAAGGCGAGCCTACCGTTACTCAATTCTCAGGTGGCGCATCAAACTGGACCTACCGCTTACAATATGACGGTCAACATGATGGTGAAGATAACGCTGAAAGTAAAAGCCAAGATCTAATCTTGCGTCGCCCGCCAAAAGGCACCAAAGCCAAGTCTGCGCATGATATGGTACGCGAATATACGGTACAAAAAGCATTAAAAGATGCTTATCCTTATGTACCGAAAATGGTCGCTCTATGTACCGATGAAGAGGTTATCGGTGCTGATTTTTATGTCATGGAACGTATGCAAGGCATTATTCCGCGTGCCAATTTACCAAAAGGTGTTGATTTAGACGAAGCGCAAACTCGCGCCTTATGTACCAATGTCATTGATGCTTTGATTGAGCTGCATCAAGTCGATTATACCGAACATCCGGACTTAGTAAATCTAGGTCGCGGTGATGGTTACTGTGAGCGTCAAGTCAGTGGCTGGGATAAGCGCTATGTGAAAGCGAAAACGCCTAATGTACCTAGCTTTGCCTTAGTACGCCATTGGCTGGGTAAGCATACGCCTGCCGATAGCAAAACCTGCGTCATTCATAATGACTGGCGTTTTGATAATGTGATTTTGGATGCAGCAGATCCTACTAAAGTGATAGGCGTTCTTGATTGGGAAATGGCAACCTTAGGTGATCCTTTAATGGACTTGGGTAGCGCCTTGGCCTATTGGATTGAAGCAGACGATAATATCATTATGCAGCAGTCACGTCGTCAGCCAACGCATTTAAAAGGCATGATGACGCGTGATGAAGTGGTTGCTTATTATCTTAAACAGACCGGCTTAGAGGTAGATAACTGGACTTTTTATGAAGTATTTGGTTTATTCCGTTTAGCGGGTATCGTGCAGCAAATTTACTACCGCTACTATCATAAACAAACGACCAATCCTGCGTTTAAGAACTTTTGGATTATCGTTCATGTATTACATGCCAAATGTCTAAAGCTGATTGCTCAGTATGAAGGCGAGGTGCTATTTACCAGTCATGTGCAGCCGCATCTACAAGATATGGGTGTTGACACTACTATGATCGAGCAGCTTCCAATGCCTTTACAAGGTGTTATTAAAGGCATTTTGCCAAAGATTTATTTTACGAAAAATACTGATAAACCTGAAGAATAAGCATTTAAATCAAATAAATAAAAATTTCGAATTTATCGTTAATAAAGTGGCAATAAGATAATAATAAGGCAATAATTTATGGCAACCCTACTGTTAGCGCGTCATGGACAAGCGTCATTTGGTCAAGAAAACTATGACCAGCTCTCAGAGTTAGGTAGCATTCAAGCGCAAATGCTCGGTCAGCATTATGCGAGCACCCAGCGTTCAATTGATGCTATTTTTACCGGTAGCTTGGTCAGGCAACAGAATTCTGCTCGTCATTTTTGGGACAGCTATCAATCATCTGTTGATACTAATAGCGATATATCTAGTCTATCTGCTATCGACTTAAATGTGCCAGATAGCTACGTGCTGCCACAGTTCGATGAGTTCAATCATAAAGATGTGTTTATTAAGTCAAATCCTGCTTTTAGCAGTCAAGGAGCCATTGCTGCTGAGATTGCTAAAGCGGAGGTGCCGATGACACGTCTGGCTGAGCTGTTTGATAATGCCATGCAGCGCTGGCATAGTGGTGATTATGATCATGATTACATAGAAAGCTGGTCACAGTTTAATGAGCGGGCGAAGCAAGCGCTTGAGCAAATACGCTTAAAAATAACCACGCTAAATTTGAGTGGTGATAGTACGGTATTAGTATTTACCTCGGGCGGTGTGATTGCGGCTATTACGGCACAATTATTACAACAAGGCAGTCAAAGTGCTTATCAGCTAAATAAAAGCTTGGTAAATACCGGTGTAACGTCTGTGACCTTAAAAGAACAAGAATCGCGCTTACTATCATTAAATGAATACAGTCATTTATTCGCTGATGGTAAGCGTTTTGTCACATGGCGATGATTTAATAAGGTAATGCGTGCTCTTATAGTTGCGATTAGTCTATCAGCAGATACTACTAAAGCCAGATAGACAGTTAACAGTGTTTGCGTTATCTTGAGAGCGTCATCGACAAATAAGGGAATGTTCATGCAAAATAAGTTATTAAGCTTAGCGACAAAAACGGCTGGCAAACGTAAAAATCAATTATTAAGTGCCGTACAGCCAGCACGCTATTTAAAAGGCTTAAATAAACAACAAGTAGGTCGTGGTAAAACGATTTTAATCACAGGTGCTAGCTCAGGATTGGGCGAGGGTATGGCAAGATTGTTTGCCAAGCTAGGCTATAATTTAGCGATTTGTGCGCGTCGTACCGATCGTTTAGAGAGTCTACAAACAGAGCTGATAGCACAATATCCTGATATTCGTATTGAATATCGCGTATTAGATGTCAGTGATTACGATGCAATTTTTAAAGTTTTTGACGCTTTCGC
The DNA here is from genome assembly GCF_965118485.1 of Psychrobacter glacincola. Taxonomy (GTDB): domain Bacteria; phylum Pseudomonadota; class Gammaproteobacteria; order Pseudomonadales; family Moraxellaceae; genus Psychrobacter; species Psychrobacter glacincola_D. The sequence continues at coordinate 26,246 of NZ_CBCPJH010000026.1, forward strand.
TGCTAATTTTGGTCATATTGATAGAGTAGTAGTCAATGCCGGTATTGGTGACAGTCGCCGTATTGGTAAAGGGCGCTTTGATACCAATCGTAAAACTGTAGAAATTAATTTCATATCAGCATTGGCTCAGTGTGAAGCGGCGATGAATATTTTTCGCGCGCAAAACAGCGGTCATCTGGCGGTGATATCGAGTATGTCAGCGATGCGCGGATTACCAAAGCATCTAACTGCTTATGGCGCTAGTAAAGCAGGCTTAGCGCATCTTGCCGAAGGCATTCGTGCTGATATGCTGTTAACCAAACTGCCGATTCAAGTCTCTACTATCTATCCAGGTTATATCCGTACTGAAATCAATACCAATGCGAAACCTTTACCGTTTGAAGTCGATGCTGACACTGGCACCAAAGCCATCGTTGCAGCGATTGAAGCTGGCGTAGATGAAGCTTGCGTACCAAGCCTACCATGGTCAATTGTCGGTCAAGCAATGAAGCACTTGCCATTACAAATAGTAAATAGAGTGAGCTAATAGCAGCTGCTTTGATATTTATATGAGAAATAATAAAGATAAGTTAAAACCCTAAAAAGCCCGCTATATTGAATATAGCGGGCTTTTTATTTCTTCTAGAAATTGAAACACTTAAACCTTACAAGGTTTGAGGATTGTCTGACAGATGCTTTTCACGCAGTTTTTGGCGTAGTATTTTACCGACGTTACTTTTTGGTAGCTCAGTGACAAACTCAATATGACGCGGACATTTATAGCCAGTCAAGTTATCGATAGCAAAGTCCTTGATATCGCTCTTGGTCACGTTATTGTCAGCAGGAATGATATAAATTTTAACCGCTTCACCCTGATGTTCATCAGGGATACCAATCACAGCACAATCAATAATACCTTTAAAATCGAGCATAACTGACTCAATCTCATTTGGAAAAACGTTAAAGCCTGAGACTAAAATCATGTCTTTTTTGCGATCAAGTAGGGTGATATAGCCATTTTCATCCATGCTGATGATATCGCCCGTACGGAAATAGCCATCTTTGGTAAAGTCATTGGTCGTGTCTTTATTAAAGTAACCTGAGGTGATATTGGGTCCTTTGATACACATCTCACCAGCTTGATGTAAGCCAACCTGCTCACCATTATCATCGACTACGATAATATCGACACTTGGCACAGGAATGCCGATAGTACCGTTAAATTTACGATCTGTGATGATATTGGCAGTACCAGCAGCAACCCCTTCTGTCATACCCCAACCTTCAACCATAGGGCAACCAGTCACTTCTAACCAGCGCGCTGCTGTCTGCTCAGTTGCCGCCATACCTCCGGCTTGCGATATACGTAACGAACTAAAATTTAAGTCTTTAAAGGTAGGTTGATCAAGTAACCCTTTAAATAGCGTATTAACTGCAGGAAGAATATGGAACGGCTGTTTTGATAACGTTTTGATAAATCCAGGCATATCACGTGGGTTTGGTATCAAAATAAAAGTATATCCTGAGCGCATACCGAGCAAGCTAAGCATAAAGGCAAAAATATGATATAGCGGCAGTGCCATGACCATGTTGATATAGACTTCGTTAATCTCTGAGGTAATAGGGCGATACCATGCTTCTGATTGCATGGCCGCAGCTACCACATTACGCTGCGTGAGCACCGCGCCTTTAGATAGGCCGGTTGTACCACCGGTATATTGCAAAATAGCTTTTTGTTGCAGGGAAGTTTTTGGTGCTTGGAAAGGCAGGCTTTTACCTTTTTTAAGTACATCAGGGAATTTAGTGACGTTATACTTAGGATCGTTTAGATTATATTTAGGCACTAAGCGTTTAACTTGACGGATGACGGTGTTGACCAAAATCCCTTTCAGTCCCATCATATCGCCCATTTTTGATAGGACAATACGTTTAATATCAGTTTCTTCAATGACTTGTTCAAGTGCTTGAGCAAAATTATCCACTACAAAGATAACCTGAGCGCCTGAGTCATTCAATTGATGACGCAGCTCACGACCAGTATATAGTGGATTGATAGGCGTGCAGACATAGCCTGCGCGCAAAATACCAATCATCGTTGGTAGATATTGCGGCACGTTCGGCATCATAAGCGCGACTACGCTACCTTTAGGAATACCTTGCGCCTGCAACCAAGCAGCAACAGCAAGAGAGGCTTTATCGACGTCATTATAGGTGTGAGTCACACCCATACAAATAGTCATACGATGCATACGGAAGCGGTTAAAACACTCTTCATACAGCTCGACGAGGCTTTCATACTGATCAGGATTAATAGTCTTGGGTACGTTTGCTGGGTATTGAGCAAGCCAAGGTTTATCTGTTGTCATACTGAGTGTCCTTAAATTTTACGATCAATTAAGGCTCTATACAAAAGTAGTCACATCCATGTCAACAATATGAATCATCGCAAGCTAAGCGATGCATTGTCGAGTGCTATCCATCTATTCACAAACTGCTAAAATACGGCGATCTTGATACAATTTATTTTATTTAACTATACAGAAAAAGCGCCTGAATAGATTAAATCGCTGGTTTTTACTACTGTCTAAAAAGTGTACTTCTGCATAAGGTTAATAAATCAACCTCATATCAAGATACTGTTATCTTTTGCTACAATACGATAAGTTGTAAATATTACCGTAACATAATTTGGCAGTACATTAACATAACTGTAATTGAGTGGGTTAAGAGTATACAAGAACTTGAGAGTTTATCGTGATGCTTGATAAATAAAAATATATGCTGTAAATAAAGTGCCAAGTTGTTCTGACAATCAATGTGCTTATATTGATGATGGATAAATAAAAAAGCACCCTATATTTAATATAGAGTGCCTTTTGATATCAATGCTTTAGCGTTATTAGTGCTGCGGGTTATCCGCCATATGCTTTTCACGCAGTTTTTGACGTAGTACTTTACCAACGTTACTTTTGGGTAGTTCAGTGACAAATTCGATATGACGTGGACATTTATAGCCTGTCATATTGTCTAAAGCAAACTCTTTGATAGAGTTTTTGGTCACATTGTTATCAGCAGGAATGACATAAATTTTGACCGCTTCACCTTGATTGTCATCAGGAATACCAATCACTGCACAATCAATAATACCTTCGCAATCGAGCATGACCGATTCAATCTCATTGGGAAAGACGTTAAATCCTGATACCAAAATCATATCCTTTTTACGGTCAAGGAGTCGGAAGTAGCCTTTTTCATCCATGCTGACGATATCGCCGGTGCGGAAGTAACCATCTTTAGTGAAATCAGCACTACTGTCTTTATTAAGATAACCCGACGTAACATTAGGCCCTTTAACGCACATTTCACCTGCTTGATTGACACCGACAGGATTGCCTTCGTCATCGATAATAATGACATCAACACTCGGTACAGGCACGCCAATCGTACCATTGAATTTGCGATCGGTCACGACGTTAGCTGTACCCACGGCGACGCCTTCAGTCATACCCCAACCTTCAATCATAGGGCAGCCTGTGGTTTCAAGCCAGCGTCTTGCCGTTTGCTCAGTCGCTGCCATACCACCTGCTTGTGAAATACGTAGCGAGCTAAAATCTAAGTTTTTAAAGTTAGGATTATCCAGCAAGCCTTTAAACAAAGTATTAACGGCAGGAAAAATATGGAACGGCTGTTTTGATAAAGTTTTAACAAAGCCTGGTATATCACGTGGGTTAGGAATCAATATAAAGGTGTAACCTGAGCGCATACCCAGTGAGCTCAGCATAAAGGCAAAAATATGATATAACGGCAGTGCCATAACCATATTGATATAAACCTCATTAATCTCTGAGGTAATTGGGCGAGTCCATGCTTCTGACTGCATTGCACCTGCAACAATATTACGCTGGGATAAAATAGCACCTTTAGACAGCCCTGTTGTACCACCGGTGTATTGCAGAAACGCTGTTTGATCCAAAGATAATTTTGGCTTTTTGAACGGCAGGTTTCTGCCTTTTTTTAGCATGTCAGGGAACTTGGTGACATCGTACTTAGGGTCATTCAGATTATACTTGGGTACCAAGCGCTTGACCTGACGGATAATAGTGTTGACCAGTATGCCTTTCAAACCCATCATATCGCCCATTTTTGATAGGACAATACGTTTGATGTTAGTCTCTTCGATGACTTGCTCAAGTGCTTGAGCGAAGTTATCAACCACAAAAATAACTTTAGCGCCTGAATCATTCAATTGATGACGCAGCTCGCGACCAGTATAAAGAGGGTTAATAGGAGTACAGACATAGCCTGCGCGCAAAATACCAATCATCGTTGGCAAGTATTGCGGTACGTTTGGCATCATAAGTGCAACCACACTACCTTGAGGCAGCCCTTGAGCCTGTAGCCATGCAGCAACTGCAATAGACGCTTTATCAATGTCATCGTAAGTATGGCTCACGCCCATACAGATAGTCATAGGATGCATGCGAAAGCGATCGAAGCACTCTTCATACAGCTCCATGATGCTGCTATATCTATCTGGATCAATCGTTTTTGGTACACCAGTAGGATAGTTTGCAAGCCAAGGTTTATTCGGCGTCATAGTCAGCGTCCTTGAAATATAAGAGGGTTAAATGTGGGTATCTAAGCAGTCAGATCCGTGTCAATAAGAAAAACAGCGCTGACGTAAAATAATAATCGCTGAGTTTGACAATATCCTTATCTATTGACGGACTACTAAAAGGTTTAATTGGTTTGCTATTAATGAGTAGCGAAAAGATGAGTATTTAATTAGAAAGCTATCTAAAAATATTGTCTAATCTAAGAAAAGAACTCAACGCCACTATATCGCCTGTTATTAACACAAAAAAATAATATATCAAATATATAAGGATACATTTAAGCAATACGTTAGCATGAATTTAGTCTATGGTACTACACGCATGCGAGTACTGCTCAGTACAGGAAATATCTTGATTGATGAATGTATATTTAGGTTTAAAGAAAAATCGAGAAAGGCTGAAAGCTTTAGAGTAATAATTTGTAAAAATATTTAAGAGGTTACTTGTTATGTTCAGCTATCGCTTTCTCTATAGCATCTCGTAATAGTTGTGGCACACGAATAGGGCGCATAGGTGCAGTATTATTGACGGTTTTATTCGACTCATTATTGCCCACGGCATCTGGAGTGATTTGATTCTGTACGCAGGCAACAACGATCTTGGCGCTACTCAGCAAAACAGCTTTGGCATTGTCAGCCGCTTCATCCTGAGCTGATTGACGATAAATACTTTGATAAAAGATGATGCTGGCAGGTTTTAGCTCGACTTTATCAACACTTACTTTGATAGTTTCATCTAATAAAATAGCACGCTTATATTGTAAGTCTACTTGGCTAACCACAAAATGCTGAATCTGACCGTCATTAGCCTGCAAAAAATAGCCATTTAAATCAAGCTGAGTAAACCAATCGCGGCGACAGTTTTCAAAAAATACCAAGTGATTGGCATGATAAACTATACCGCCTGCATCAGTATGATTGATATAGACATTATAGTCGGTCGCAAATAGCGGTGTGGCCGCGCATTCAGATTTGGTTATAGTGGCTGGTTTTGTATCAGTTACTTTTGTCATAATAGGGCTCAATGAATATTTTAATAATAGTGCATTATAAATTGACTAAATACCGTTGCGCGATATAGATAACATCTTTCAATAAAAAGATGATAGGCGTGGTTCGGTGGCTTAAGATCAGGGTTCAATAGTATGGTTTGATAAAATGGTACGAAAAATAGCCAAATAATCAGTCTAAATAACCACTCTAACTCAAGATATAAAACGGCGCAACAGCTAGCGCTGGCTATGTCTGTTATCATAAGCGTATTTTTTTATTTTAGAGTGGCGATATTTATTTCTAAGCACATTCTATAATGGCATTTATCTATCAAAGCAGTTACTTGTAAAAGCACTGTTTATAAAATTGCTATCTATAGAGTTGGTATTTATAAAATTACCGTGCTTTCATTTATTAGATTAGGATAATTTATGACCCGTTTTGTTTGTTTTAATATCAATGGTATCCGTGCCCGTCAACATCAGTTAGAGGCGGTGCGAGATATTATCGATCCTGATGTTATGGGTCTCCAAGAAACCAAGGTACATGATGAGCAGTTTCCGCTTGAAAATGTAGAAAGCTTGGGCTATCACGTCGAGTATTTTGGGCAAAAGGCGCATTACGGCGTGGCATTATTATCAAAAGTTGCGCCTATTTTTGTGCAAAAAGGCTTTCCTGGTGAAGACGCTGAGGCACAAAAACGCTTTATCCATGCGCGCTATGAGTTTAATGGGCGTGAGATTGACGTACTCAATGGCTATTTCCCACAAGGCGAGAGCCAAGACCATCCAACTAAATTTCCGATGAAACGCGCTTATTATGCCGATTTAATGGCGTATATTGATACGCTAAAGGCAGAAGGTCGTTCGCTGGTGATTATGGGTGATATGAATATTGCCCCTGAAGATATCGATATTGGTATTGGTGAGGTGAATGCTAAGCGCTGGCTAAAAAACAGAAAGACTTCGTTTTTACCAGAAGAGCGTGAGTGGTATAGCGATCTGATGTCACGTGAGCTGACCGATACCTACCGTTTGCATTATCCAGAAAGTACTGAATTGTATAGCTGGTTTGATTATCGTAGTCGCGGTTTTGATGATGACCCTAAGCGTGGACTACGTATCGATCATATTCTATGCACACCTGATTTGGTTGAGCATTGTGTTGATGCAGGTATCAGCTATGAACTAAGAGGTATGGAAAAACCATCTGACCATGCACCTATTTGGACGGAATTTAATTTAAATAAAGTATAATATTTTTGGCATTATCATTAAGTTTTATAATTAATAAAAATATACCAATATCAATAATTAAGGAGTGAGTTATGGCGGTTGGTAATGTTGCAGTACCTGAGATTATTTATCCTATCAAAGGCATTAAATTAAGCGCTAGCGCAGCAGGCGTACGTTATAAAGATCGCGATGATTTGGTGGTTATTGAGATTACAGCTGATGCTGCCACTGCAGTGGTGACGACTAAGAATACCTTTTGTGCGGCGCCTGTGCGTGTATTGCGTGAACATTTTGCTAACGCTTCTCCGCGCTATTTGGTGACCAATACTGGTAATGCTAATGCGGGAACCGGTGCTGATGGCAAACGACGTGCGGTAGATATCTGTACGGCGCTTGCTGCTAAAGCTGGAGTGGATAGTGATACGGTATTGCCATTTTCGACGGGTGTTATTGGTGAGCCATTAAATAGTGAAGCGATTATCACTGGATTAGACAATGCATTAGCTAGCCTAGCGCCTGATAATTGGCTTGCTGCAGCGAATGGTATCCGTACGACAGACACCATTCCAAAGCTTGCCAGTAAAAAGATTGATGTTGCGGATAGCTGTTATCACATTACTGGCATGTCAAAGGGCTCAGGTATGATACGCCCTAATATGGCGACCATGCTTGGCTATGTGGCAACCGATGCCAATATCGCTGCTGACTTATTGCAAGAGATGCTAAGCGCGATTAATGAGCAGTCTTTTAATCGCATTACGGTCGATGGTGACACCTCAACCAATGATTGCTGCGTATTAATAGCGACAGGCGCTGCTAGTTTAGATGTCATTGACAGCCCTGAGCATCCCCATTATCAGCCGATGTTTGATGCGTTAGCTCAAGTCTTCATACGTTTGGCACAATTGATTGTACGTGATGGCGAAGGTGCTACTAAATTTATGACGGTCAAAGTTACCGGCGGCAAAACTACACAAGAGTGTTGCGATGTAGCATATGCAGTTGCGCATTCACCATTAGTTAAAACAGCGTTTTTCGCCAGTGATGCTAACTGGGGTCGTATATTAGCAGCCGTCGGTTATGCAGGGATTGAAGACCTCGATACCGAGCAAGTCGATGTCTATTTGGACGAGATTATGATTTGTCAAAACGGTGGTATTGCGCCAACTTATACAGAAGAGGCTGGCAAGAATGTGATGAATCGTCCTGAGATTACCATTCATATTGACCTTGCGCGCGGTGATGCTAGTGATACGGTTTACACCTGCGATTTGTCTTATGAGTATGTCAAAATAAATGCCGACTATCGTAGCTAAGGCATATTGGTAATCGCTTATAGCAAAATTTTATTATTGTAAACGTTCAGAATCTTCATTGTTCTGAACGTTTTTTATTTTTCTAACTTTTGTTTTTCCAAATAGTTTACCATTACTATTCATTAACACCAGTTGCAAAAGCTGACGTTACGTTACAAAGCAGTTGTAGAGGCGCAGTGACTTTGCGCCCTATACTTGTTGAATAAATTAAAAACGAGTATAGAAAAACACATTTACTTTAAAATGAATAAAGAAAATTTAAAAAACACAATAACTATGAATATTCTGAGGATCTTATAATGAAAAAATTAGCATTAGCAGCAGTAATGGCAACGTTTGTTTTATCAGGTTGTTCAACAATGGCTACAGATGATACTCGTACCATGGTCGTTGAAGGTGAACCAGCAGTGGTGAAAGTCATTAACATTCCAAGTTTTAAAATAGAGATAGCACCACTAAAAGCGGTGTGTGAGCTACAAGCCTCTAATGGTACTATGATTGAGTCAGAGTGCTTGCAATATCGTCAAACGTATCAGAAAAATTACACCCCTTTAAATGGTGATATTCAAGGCTTTACCTATGAGCCAAATTATCGTTATGTTCTTGACGTTCGCCAAGAAGCAATGATGGATGAAGTAACCAATGTAGTTAAGCCAGTTTGGATACTGAACCAAGTAGTGTCGAAAAAAGCGGAATAGTTGCTTATTAAGTAGTTGTTATGGTTAAGTTAAGAATAATTAGCTTAAAAAAAGACCTCTAATGATTAGAGGTCTTTTTTATAATGGGCTTTGATATATTTCATTCAGCTATAAGCTGCATAATATTAGCATTGGCTGTATTTTACACTGACGCCATGTGTAGCAGTTGGTATGCGATTATCGGCATATACTGCTAAGCCACCGCGAGAAGTTTCTTTATATTTATCAAGCATATCAGCACCAGTGACTTTCATGGTTTCAATAACTTTGTCTAAAGAAACAAAATGTTGACCATTACCACGGCAGGCAAGTCTTGCGGCATTGACCGCCTTAACTGCGCCCATTGCATTGCGCTCGATACAAGGTACTTGCACTAAGCCGCCAACAGGATCGCAGGTCAGACCCAGATTATGCTCAATACCAATTTCGGCAGCATTCAAGCATTTAGCAGGATCGCCACCTAGTATTTCTGCCAATGCAGACGCTGCCATTGCACAAGCTGAACCTACTTCGCCTTGGCAGCCAACTTCAGCACCCGAGATTGAAGCATTTTGCTTAATTAAGCTGCCAATCGCCGTGGCATTTAACAAAAATTTGCGCGCGCCATCAAGGCTATAGTTTGATAAAAAATCACGGTAATAATGCATTACTGCAGGGATAATACCTGCCGCGCCGTTAGTAGGGGCGGTAACCACATTGCCGCCATTGGCGTTTTCTTCATTGACTGCTAAAGCATATAAATCAATCCAATCCATCGCAACTAATTTGTCATTTTGCGCAATTGGCTGGTCTTTTTCAGCACACAACTGTACATATAGGGCTTGAGCACGGCGTCTTACATCTAGGCCGCCCGGTAAAATGCCGCTGTTTTGACAACCACGGGTTACACAATCTTGCATTGATTCCCAAATAGAGTCTAAATACGCAAATACTTCTGCCTGCTCACGGTAATGGCATTCGTTCGCTAGTACCAGCTCGCTCACGCTCAAATGATGCTGACGGCATTGCTCTAATAGCTCTGCGGCGCTATTAAAAGGATAAGGAATCACATCGATAGTCGGTGCGGCGCTATCTTCATCAGGATTGGTCGCATCTTCTTCATTGATAACAAAGCCGCCACCGACAGAGTAATAGGTCTGCTGATAATGGCTGCTATCTACCAAGGACACACGAATAGTCATAGCGTTAGGATGATAGGGTAGAACCGTTTCATCATACCAATGAATATCACGCTCTGTATCAAAGTTAATGATATGCTCACCTGCAATATTGAGCGCTTTATCTGAGAAAATCGGTGCCAAATATTGACTGGTCAAACGCGTATCGATAGTACTAGGCGCATGACCGAGTAAGCCAAGTAAAATAGCAGTATCGGTTGCATGCCCTTTGCCGGTTGCCGCAAGCGAGCCGTATAGCTCAATCTCTAAAGATTGGATATCGCTCAGATTGGTCTGCTTTATGAGTGACTGTACAAACAAATTCGCCGCTATCATAGGACCGACCGTATGAGAGCTTGACGGACCAATACCGATTTTAAACAAGTCAAAAACACTAATCATAATAAGTTACCAAAAAGATGAGGGGAAATCAGAAAACCGTATAGCAAAAACTATCGTACTTATATGGTTATATAATAGGCAACAATAGATATCAGGTACGGTTGATTAGTAAATGTAGAGCATGGTCTATAAAAACGTTTGAGCGTGGTCGCTTCAATGACTGCTGAATAATCGCTGTTGTTTGTTATTAAATTCCGTTATGATGCTCGGCATCAGTACTTATGTAACATCCTGTAAGCTAGGTATCATTGTAAAGTATAGGTAATAAGTATCAAAAAAATAAGTTCAATAAGTACTATCTTAGTCAATACAACTAGAAAAATATAGCGATTCTATAAAATAATTCCTATTATTCACGTATCTCTAAACAGCTGATTGGAGATAGTAGAATATGGTATAAAAATACATAGTTATTGACCATTATGCTCAGTCATTTTTATTATATTGCAAGCTGGCTATTCATTATAATAAGCGCTGTCTATAACGCTGTATTATACAAACACGGTTAGTTATTATTTCCTTATTTATCCGAGCTACTATTAGCCTATATTACTAGTGAGCCATTACTAGTCTCTTATTAGCCTAATTCTATAGGACAATCGCGCATGGCAACTCCTCCAGAACACTCATCTCAATCAACGCAGCATAGCCCAACAGAACCATCAACGCCAAACGCACTAGAAGCAGCGGGTATTGAGGTCGCAAAGGGTTCGGCGACAATGAGCTTATCGCACAATCCCGACTTTGAGAATGGACGCTGGTTTCCAACATGGCGCCCCTTTCAAGGGGATTTAGACTGTACGCCAGTCGGTATTAATGAGTATTTGCCGCCATCAAAAAGTGTGTTGCTCGGCGTACAGCATACCTTTGCGATGTTTGGCTCGACCGTACTTGCGCCTTTGTTGATGGGTTTTGATCCAAACTTAGCTATTTTGATGTCTGGTATCTGTACGGTGATGTTTTTTATGATTACCGGCGGTCGTATGCCAAGCTATTTAGGATCAAGCTTTGCTTTTATTGGTCCTGTGATTGCTGTAACAGCGTATGCGGGTGTAGGGTTCAATGCGAATCTGAACGTTGCTTTGGGCGGTATCATGGCCTGCGGTATTATTTATGCCTTGGTCGGTTTGTTGGTAATGAAAACTGGTACAGGTTGGATTGAGCGCTTGATGCCACCAATTGTTACTGGCGCTATCGTGATGATTATTGGTCTAAATCTAGCACCTGTAACCATCCAAGGAGTATCTGCCAATCAATTTGATGCATGGATGGCAGCTTTAACCGTACTTTTAATCAGCGGGGTTGCGGTATTTACGCGCGGCATGTTACGTCGTCTGTTGTTATTGGTTGGTTTAATACTGTCTTATATCGCTTATTATGTCATGACCAATCTCATGGGTTATGGTGTTCCGATTGATTTTAGTGGGGTATCTGCTGCCTCTTGGTTTGGTTTACCGAGTACCCATGCGCCGAAATTTGAGCTAAGCGCCATTATCTTGATTGCCCCAGTTGCCTTTATTTTAATTGCCGAAAACTTAGGGCATTTTAAAGCAGTAGAAGGTATGACTAAGGCGCGCGTGACTCCTTATATGGGACGTGCATTCTTTGCAGATGGCTTAGCAACGACTTTTTCAGCGGGTTTTGGTGGCACAGGTGTGACCACTTATGCGGAAAATATCGGTGTCATGGCGGTAACCAAGGTATATAGCACCACTATTTTTGTCATTGCAGGTTTGGTTGCTATCATGCTCGGCTTGTCACCGAAATTTGGCGCAATTATTCAAACCATTCCACCAGCATTACTGGGCGGTGCCTCTATCGTAGTCTTTGGTTTGATTGCCATCGCTGGGGCGAAAATTTGGATAGACAGTCATATCGACTTTAGTAAAAACAGTAATCTCATTATCGCAGCGGTGACTGTTATTATGGGTACTGGTAACTTTAGCTTGCATTTAGGCGGCTTTGATTTGGGTGGTATTGGTACCGCTACATTAACGGCAATTGTCCTTAATGCTCTGTTTAACCGACAAAAAGATTAAATTTTAATCATCAAAAACTAAAAAACCTAATATATTAATCAATAAAATCCACAGTAATCATTGTGGCTTTTATTGATTATGCTGCTTATTTATAACTAATGTGATTTGTTAGGCTCTTTATTTATAATCATGCTTATAAAACCGGGCAAAAAACCGATAACGGCGTAGGGCACGTGGCTTAGGTTTTAGTGAGCCTAAATAAATGGCAAACATCGTGAGTAACGCGCCACTCCACTGTAGGGTATTGATAGATTTATCAAGCCAAGTATAGTCAATCACCAATGCCGCAACCGGCTCGGTTAATAATAATAATCCAGTTAATGCCAAAGACAGCTTGGGAATAGAGTAAGCAATAAGCCCCCACGCTAGGCACTGCATCACCGTTCCATAAATCAATATCCAGCCAATATCCGACCAACTATTGGGCAACATATTACCCATATCAAAAACAAACATCGGCACAATCATCGCCAGTCCGCCACCAATACTTACCAGTTGCATCAGCATAAATATCGACGTCGGCTCGGTATCATGGGTTTTACGGATAAAAGTCATTGAGGCGGCAAGCATCGCTCCTGATACAATACCAGTAATAAATCCCCAAGTAGCAGCCGTATTTTGGGCAAACTCAGGGCTACCGATCATTGCCACACCTAGCATTGCCAAAACCAAGCTGACAAGCTGTAATATAGATTGGCGTTCATTAAAGTACAAAAAACCGATGGCTGCCAAAAAGAAAATCTGCAAGCTATTGAGTAAAGTTGAAATGCCAGGACCTACCGCATAAATACTCTCATGCCACAGAGCCAAATCTAAGCCTAAAAATGCACCTGATAATAAGCCATAAAAAACGGCACGCTTTGAGCGCGGTAACCGCTGCCCTGTCATTTTTGCCAATATTGCAAATACCACACCAGAAATAGCTAAGCGCCAAAACGCCATTGCCCAGCCACCGATATCTACATGAGCGACAATTAAGCTGCCTAAACCGAAGACAACACAGCCGATGACCAAACCAGTAGCAGCGGAGCGTGAAGAGGCAGTAGCCATAAATTATCCTTGTATCATGACGATTTTTAGTTCAATTATTGCTTGATAAAGACGTCATCGTGACCGCAGGGCATATTGTCGATGTTTTGAGTTAAAATTGAAATGCTTTGATATTATTTATTTCTACTTTATGGTGATGTTTTATGAATCTATCAAATATACAATTTATTGAAATGAATGCTAAGGCGCACCTAAAATATCATATGAGTCTGTAATAAAGGACTATCCTTATAGGAATGTAATTGGCGCCTACGCTGCTATTTTTTACTTTCATCTTTCCTTATATGGTCTAATGTCATTAGATTAAAAATACATTTTATTAAAATACTTAAATAGACGTTAATACTTTTATCTTAGGTGTGCTTATGCTCCAACGCCCTTTATCAAAACGACTGCTGTTATTAACTGCATCCAAAACAACATCTAAACATCAATCACTAATAATGAGACGCTGTTATTTTATTATCAGCTTTTTAGTGGCATTACTCTTTATGATGCCAAGCGCCCAAGCTGCCAGCTGTAAAATTCCAAAAAGTTATTATAAAAACGTCTCTTGTACGGCAAGTAGTGGTTATTTTTTAGCGGTGAAAGACTTTGGTGCACCGGTTGCCCTTATCGATAAGCAAGGTAAAAGCCTTGTCGATTTATCGCGCTATCAAAAAGTGGATGCGAATAAAATATCATCAGGTCTATTGCCCGTCATGCGTAATGGTCATGTCGGCTATTTGAATATGCAAGGTCGTGAAGTCATTCCGGTGATGTACAATGCGACAAATGATGGTCAAGGCTGGGCACGCCCCGTATCTGAGGGTCGCATTGTGGTCAAGCAGGGCGGTCATTATGGCGTTATCGATACTGCCAATAAAACCATTGTGCCGTTTTCAGCAGCGATTAGCGATATTGATAATTACAAAGGCGGTATGGCGCGTGTACGCAAAAACAAAGCAATTAGCTGGGTTGATAAAAATGGCAATACTAAGAGTTCTGAAACTCAAAATACCAATGTTAAAAGCACCACAGATAGCCGCGTAAATAACACACCAGACAATATAGCTTCTATACCAGTTAATCGCTTTACCACCCTGCAGCCACGTCAACAAGACGGTAAATGGGGCTTTATTGATGATAAAAATGTGACCATGATTACCTATTCATTTGATGAAGTACGACCATTTTCAGAAGGCTTGGCAGGCGTGCGTATTAATGGCGAATGGGGCTTTATTAGTCTTGGCGGCGAGCTGGTGATTCCGTTTGGCTTTAATGATTTTAATGTTCTTGATAGCATTAATGACAAAAGTGTGACTTTTGATAATAGCTATAAAGACAAGCCTTCTTTTGTATTCGTAGACAACAAAGCTTGGATTGGCAGCTTAGAAAATGGCAATAAAATGTGTATTGATAAAGAAGGCACGGCTGTCGCTTGTGATTGAATCATAGCAGCACATTTTTTTGAATAAAATAGCCTTTAGTGATCTGATCACTAGAGGCTATTCTTTAGGTGGTAAATTTTACCAGTTAATTTATTAAAGCTACTTTTCTAATAAATGATTGCTAATTAAATCAACCATATAAGGTTGATAATATTCAGGAATATCGTGTGCCATACCTTCAATCAAATGAAATGTAGCATTGGGGATGGTTTTGGCAACGACGCGACCTTGTGACGCAGGCAATAGCCCATCAGCACTGCCGTGCAAGACGATCGTTGGTGCTTTAACTTGTTTACTATATTTACTGATAGAACCTGACGCCAAAATAGCATTGAGCTGTTGTACGGTACCAAGCGGATGGAAATTACGCTGATAGCGTATCTTGGCAATATCTCGTACCATACGTACATTCACATGTCCTGGCGTACCGACAGTTTTCATAAACCAGACACTATGGCGCACGATATCACGCTCAGAATGACTCTCCGGGCGATTAATTAGTGTATATAACTGTCGCGGCTTTGGCGGCTTTAAAAAGGCGCGATTGGTAGTGGTAAACATTAATGCCATGCGCTGTACCAGGCTTGGGTAACGCGCCGCTACGATTTGGGCAATCATACCGCCCATAGAGGCGCCAAGCAGATGTGTTTTACCAAGCTGTAACGCCTTGATTAAGCGCGCGGTATCTTCTGCCATATCGGTCAAGTTATAAGCGACCTGCGCGCCTTTATTTGACAGTCCTGTTTGCAAGCGCATCATCATTTTGAGCTGACTGATACGTGGTAAGCCATCAATTTGTACTTTAGAGGACAAACCGATATCACGATTGTCAAAACGAATCACAAAAAAACCTGCATCAATAAAGCGCTTGATAAAGTTGTTTGGCCAAAATACCATTTGTGAGCCAAGCCCCATAATCATCAGCAGAGGCGGGTTATTGGGATTACCACCTGCTTCAACGCACAGCTCAATACCATCGCCGATATCTATCATCGCTTGATAAAGATGCTCGCTCAGATCCGAGGCGCGCCATGGGTGCTCACCAAATTTTTGCCATTCAGGTGTTGGGTAGCTAACGCTGCTATCTGCTGCTTTATGCAAGTCGGCGCTATTGATGTCGTTTTTTTCTGTCATGAACTGTCCTATCTAAAAAGGTCATTGGCTTAAAATTCGAGCATCTCAAAATCAAGCTTGCCAACGCCGCACTCTGGACATGTCCAGTCATCAGGGATATCGTCCCATTTGGTTCCCGGTGCGATACCTTCTTCAGGGCAACCCAGTGCTTCGTCGTATATCCAGCCGCAGACAATACATTCATAACGTTTCATAAAAATTCCTATCGATTATTGCCAGTTACCCTGCATTTTTGGGTAGCTATTTATTGAACATAGAGCATACTTACTGTCAGTATTTAGACTGTAAAAACGCAAGTAGTTTAGCATATAACCGTTGTTTTCATAGTTAAGTTTACACTTGTATATTGAGATTAAAACGCACTTATCAAGTGTTTGTTTAGGGTTTTATGCTATAAGGCGAGATGTTTTTGCGGCACCTACCGTCAAATAAAAGGCGCTTATGATATAATAACCGCCGTTAATTTTACAGATTCAGGCATTTTTTACCACAATTATGTCACCATTTAAGTTATAGAAGTTAAGGGTCATTATGAGCGCTAACACCGCTGTTACAGCAGCTGATACCGCAACCGAATTATCTACTACGCTCAATACCGATCATCCGTTTTGGCACATCATTCGCACAGTACCAGACTTCCCCAAAGTCGGCATCGATTTTTATGATATTATGCCGTTACTACGCAGTCACATTAATGAGGTGATTGATGCGTTGCTTGCTGTCTTGCCTGAGGGATTGATGGATGAGATAGATTGTTTGGGAGCAGTTGAGGCTCGGGGATTCGTCTTTGCCAGTTTGTTGGCAGGTCGTTTGGGTAAAGGGATGATCTTACTACGCAAACCCGGTAAGCTGCCACCACCAGTCGCCAATAAATCTTATGCTTTAGAGTACGGTAAAGACACCCTTGAAATGCAAAACAATCTACCACCAGAGCGCGTATTATTAGTTGACGATATCTTGGCGACGGGCGGCACCTTGACTACTGCTTATGAGCTGTGTAAATCAGCTAATCATACGGTCGTTGGCGCATTAGTATTATTAGATTTGGTTGATTTGCATGGTGAGTTTCCCGTTCCTATTTATACAGTATTAAAAGCTTAAATTAATAATAGTACTTTATCTAATGCTTCAATCATCAAAGGTTAAAGGTAATTAAAAAACAGTCATAAAAATTATTTATAAGAAATAGCAAATAAAAAGCGCGCTGAAATCATTCAGAGCGCTTTTTTTATTTATTTAATATCAAATTATTTTGCTTCTTTTGTTGATCCTACTTAGTCTTTGCTTGCTCGTAATTTTTGCATGCTTGCTCGGTCAGTATGCGGCTAACCGTTTTTGGACTAGTGATTTTAAAATCTCTGCTGGTCAGAAGGGGTTTATCTGATTGCCAAGATTTTATGACCTTATTATCAGCGGTATAATAAACGTAAGCTCGTCGGTAATAGCTGGCATCCTTACAAGAGATGAGCCATTGCTGATCGCTATGATGGATGCCGCTTTCTTTACTATCACTCGCGACACTTTTGGGTGCAGGATACGCTCGGCGGATAGCGACAGTAATATTGTCAACTTGCTTTTCGTCAAGAATATTGATATCCGAGCGTTCGATAGAATCCAAATCCAAGCTAAAAATTGAACCGGTTTGACTTTCTGCTACTGTTGACCAGTTTGCTGCTTGCGCACCAATTGCAAGCGTACTACTTGCTACTATCATTGCTAACCGTTTCATAGTTTCAGCCTTGCTTTTCGTCATTTTAAGTCGCTCATGATAGCCAACTTAACATAAGTAGGCAAATATCTTTTATTGCCTATGATGTACATCCATTTAATATCACCGCTGTTTTCTATCGTCTTGATGGTTAGTGTGCAAGCTAGCTGCGCATATTTGATAACATTTGAGCAAGCTCATCACGCGCACCGATAAAACCATCAATACCCTTGGGTAACAAATTTTGAGTGACGGTATCTTGCTGATAGGCTGTACTAAACTCTTCAGCACTCAAGCTCACACGCTTCATATCTGCTAGATCCAACGACATACTTTCTGATAGTTGACGCGTGACCTCGACATCCATTGCTGCCAGCTCATCGATAAGGTTTGGTGCAATGGTCAATAAATCACAGCCTGCCAGCGCCAGTATCTGCTCAGTTGAGCGGAAACTTGCTCCCATGACTTGGGTTTTGTAGCCATGCTGTTTGTAGTATTGATAAATGAGCTTAACCGATTGCACACCCATGTCATCAGAAACCGGTATATTTTGACGGTTTTGCTGGTGCTTTTGCCAATCCAAAATACGACCCACAAAAGGGGATATCAAGGTCACGCCCGCATCGGCACAAGCGATGGCTTGATGCTGACCAAATAGTAGGGTGAGATTGCAGTGAATACCTTGGGTTTCAAGATAGCGGGCAGCTTCAATGCCTTGCCATGTCGCTGCCATCTTAATCAGCACTCGCTCTGAGTTGATACCCGCTTTTTGATAGGCTTCCATAAATTCCAAAGCTTTATCAATGGTCGCTTGTGTATCATAGGACAAACGCGCGTCAACCTCGGTTGAGACCCGACCTTCAATTAAAGACAAGATATCACAGCCAATTTGAATGGTTAGCTCATCAATCACCGCATCGATGTCATCGCGGTGACGACTCATGGCTTCTGATAGCAATGCTTCGTTATCTGGATTAATGAGAGCTTTGGTTATTAAGCTAGGATTGGTGGTCGCATCGATAGGTTTTAGACGCTCAATGGCGGCAAGGTCGCCGGTGTCAGCAACAATGGTGGTCATAGTGCGAAGCTGTTGTAATGCGCTCATCGGATATCCTTTATATGTTCAATTAACGTGCTTATTTTCTTA
>NZ_CBCPJH010000027.1:0-45040 GCF_965118485.1 Psychrobacter glacincola
CCGACCACCGGTACCAATTAGCAGTCTGTAGCAGTACAATGATGACCGATTAGCCCTTATGTTTAATAGCGTAAGGGCTTTTTTGTGTCCGTAGCTGTCTGTATTCGTCTGTAGCAAACTGAGATTAATAACAGTAAACTAAGTAGTAATTGCGCTTTTTACTGTTTAATTAAAATGGATTTACTGTTATGGCCCGTATCACTAACCCACTGACCAATACAGAGGTCGCCAAAGCCAAAGCCAAAGATAAGCCATATCGATTATATGATGGGTCTGGTTTAATCCTTAATATCGCTAAATCCGGTACTAAGACTTGGTATTATCAATATAGCCGACCTTATACCGGTGTGAGCGATATGTTCAAGCTAGGGCGGTACCCTGCTTTGACTTTGGCAGATGCACGTAAAAAGCGCGCTGATTGTGAGCGACTATTAGAAACTAATATAGATCCAAAAGTAAGTGAGCAAGATAGGGTCCAGTTTGAGCTGCATAAAATGGCCAATGATTTTAAATCGGTCTATGATGAGTGGATTAAAACTAAGAACTACTCACCCAAGACACTTGAGAAAACGCAATCAGCTATTAATGAGATAATCGCTGTCATTGGCAATAAGCCAGTGAGTGAGATAACAACACAAGACTGCATGGCAGTATTAAAGCCTATCGAGGCGGCCGGTCATTTTACCAAGCTTCAAAAGACACGGACCAAGATTAGCCAAGTGATGACACACGCAATTGCTACCGGTAGGGCCACACAAAATCCAGCATTACATTTACGAGGCGTTTTTGGTACCGGCGAAGTGGTCCATGCACCTGCAATATTAGATGAACGGCGCCTGTCTGAGCTACTACTGGCTATTGACGAATATAACGGGCACTTTGCCACACGTAGAGCATTGCGCTTTGCTATCTTGACGTTTGCGCGCGTCGGTGAGGTCCGTAACTTGAAATGGTCTGAGTTGGACCTTGAGCAAGGCGTTTGGATTTATACACCGCCAAAGACTAAAAAGAGTACCGGCGTCGATATGGTATCGCCATTATCAAAACAAGCATTGCAAGTTATCGATGAAATGAAAGAGTATGCAACCGGTGATTATGTATTCCCGTCCACAGTATCAAAAAATCGAGTGCTGTCTGATAACACAATGAATCAGGCATTGAAGCGCATGGGTTTTGCCGGTACCGAACAAACGGTGCAAGGATTTAGGGCCATTGCTAGAACGCTGTTAGAGGAAAAGCTGGAATACCCGTATGAGCTTATTGATATGCAGCTAGCGCATAAAGTCGTTGATGGAAACGGCAGGGCTTATAATAGAATGACTTTTTTATCAAGAAGAACCGAGATGATGCAAAAATGGGCTGATTATCTTGATGACCTCAAAAAATAGGCAAATAAAAAAGCGATGCTCACATCTGAGCATCGCTATAGGTGTATAAACGTCTTGATATAGCTAATCAACCTTAATGGCATCAACTATCGCACTGTGACGCGCTTTACAGTCCGTATATTTGTTAGCAGTATCAATCATCCATAGTGTCGCGTCTTTGCCCGTAGTGCCCGTTAATAAGCGCAAATCAGGACATGGCTGTATTAGGTCGCTAGGTAAATTACTTGTGACCTGCGGCGCTGTTAATCGCTGACAGCCCGTCATCATCAAGACAGACGTTACGGTAAATGACGCGATCAACAATTTTTTCCACTTCGACATACTTTACTCCTTGCTCATTCTCACGCTTGGTTTTTTCTATCTGGTAATTGGCTGATGCTTGCGCCATTTTCTGAGCTTGTTTGATATTTAGCTCATCAAGCTTAATTTGCATCGTCGATTTAGCGCTGGACACGCCTTTGCTGTACTGATTAGCGCCATACCACTTGATAGTGATTAGCGACACAACAACGATTAGCAGCAGTAGTAACGGCAACCAGTAGCGTCTTAGTATTAAATATATTGGCATATTAACCCCTAATTATCTTTAGCTGCCCAACGTAAGTTGCCAACAATGCGACGTGACCAACCTTTGCCAAAAGTGTTCCATGTTTTGAGATTGGTGAAAAACTCTAAGCGTTCGGCAATGAACAATATAACAATGCGGTCTGAGTCCATGCACTTAACTGCGGTTAGCGTCTGATTACCAATGATGCCGTCAACATCTTTACCAGTAATACCAATCGCCCGTTGAAGAAACTTAATAGCTTGCTTATTGCCATGATTATAAGCAGCATCAAAAACCTGCCAAGCAACATCATTGGGCAACTGGTCACCTCTGACAACTTGCCAATAGTTTTTATCAGCAATCGCTTGAGCAGTGGCTTTCGGTAATTGACGCATGGTGCCAGTATAACCGTGAGCACGGGCAACACGTTTAGTTACGCCCCACATGGTTTCGCCGCCCGGGTCGCTTGGGTGATTGACGTAACCGCCTTCGTGCTCCATTAGCCGATTGAATAGACTTTCAAAAATACTCATTTTTAGCTCCAAGAAAAGCCCCTAAAAAGGAGCTATATTTAATACTGATTGAATTTTTTGCGTTTTGTTCGCAGCGCCTCGGCAATGTATAAAACATTGACTATCAACATACACAGCCTGACTATCATTATTGATGCCGCTTTTAATGCGTCATAGGGATAGTCGTAAAACAATACGATTGTCCATATTGTCATCCATAGGCACATCTTGCTCACTCTGATAGGGCATCTAGTGTCAATCTTGCGAGTAAACACGGCGATAAGGCACACAGCTAAGCCAAAAAAAGGCACAAGGTAACTAATAATATTAATCATTCGATACCTCCGTTGTTTGAGCTTGCGGCGTAGGATTGTCGTTACTCTTATTACTCACATTATTCGTATATACGAGTGATGCTACTAAGCCAGCTAGCAATGCCGTTACTATTTTAGCGGTATGCTCTACAGCTAAGCCAATGACTATGTTTGCAAGCTTGATACTATTGCTCACAATCAGATCAACAAGTGCTTCTTGCAAATCTTGACGATTAAGTATGTTGATAATCACTCGTAGAAAAATGGTGCCGCATAAGCCTGATATGAATGAAGCAATCTGCATTAGCCCGACGCCCGACGTTGGACTGATAGTCGGTATGACAATAAATGATAAGATCAGACCAACCATTACAGCCGTAAAAAAGTTACTTATCGTGCTGCCATTCGCTTGCATATAATCGATTTTAAGCGCGAAAAATGCGCCGATGAAATTTAGCAATACCATCGACAATAGAAACACCCAGTATGGCAAGTGCAAGTTTAAATAAACGTGAGGCGTATTTAACTGCGCTCCCAGACTTGCCGCTGCTGCCAATGTACCTGAGCCTGATACAGCCAAATACTTTACGGTTGCAATCGCCATATCTTGCTGCATAGCCCCTCCTTGATTTTAAGCATCTAGCCCCCTCAAATTTTTACAATAAAAAAACCACTCGAATGAGTGGCTAGTAACCTGCGATTGCTTTACTGTCTTGTAGTTGTTGCAGTAGCGCCATTAATGCGCCTTCTTGATTTTCCGGCATGGTCATTTTTGCTGATTGACCGTACAACTTAAAGTTAACATCAATAGTTTTCGATGTTGACGGCTGACTATCAAATCGTTTGTATTCCTGCGTCGTGATCCTAGCTGTCGCCTCTCTTGCCACATCTCTATTGTCACGCTGACGTTCAAGGTTGCGCGCTTTTTCTGCAACCTCAGCCAGATAAACCGATGCTGTTTTAAAGCGATTTATATCAGCAGGTGTCATCATCTGACCGTCATCAAAACCTTGTAATTTGCCAAAATTGAGCGCACCACTGTTTGATCCTTGCTTGGAGTATAACTTACGAGCCTCCTCAATCGCTTGCAGCTCTGATAAACCTTGTGATTTCAAAAAGTTTTCAACCGCTAGCTTTGATCCAAATTGATTACCCTCAACTGGCGCTTTCTCAGTACCATAAACCCGCAAGTTTTTAAGCGTTTCGTCACCAACTTTCAGCTCTTGAGCCTCTTTGACCGCCTTAATTTTTTGCTGTAACTTATCATAAGCAGACGACGCATCATTTGCAGCTCGCACCATTGCCTGACCTGCTGTACCGGCACTTGATGCTATGCCGTCATAAGCTGTTTTTATACGACCGACTGACGTTGTGACATTATCGTTCGCTTTAACCGACTTACCTGCCTCCTCGACAACAAGACGACCTTGCTCATCAAGCGATACAGTTAAACCTAATGCTGCTGCCTGTGTGCGAGTAAAGCTATCAATAACACCTTTGTTAGCGGCAATATTTGCTTTGGCTGTTTTCTCAAAGACCTCACGAGATTGCTGTGCTGTTAGCTCACCCTCTTTCATCACAAGCTGATAAGAGTCTGTATAGGCTTTTGCGTCTTTGGCTAACTCCTCACGAGTTTTAAGCCCTAAAAACCCATAAGCCTCTGTGATGCCGTTGATACCGTCTTTTAGTATGTTGGCGCGGTTTTCGACTTGCTCTAAACCACCTGCAAGCTCGCTAGTGGTAATCTTGCCTTCTTTGTACAGCTCATGCCATCTAGCGGTTAAAGCCTCAATCTCAACTTCGTTTTTAGCCTTCTCGGACATTTCAGTAAGTGAGTTTACTAGCGCTGCACCTGCGTCATAACCTGCTTTTTCCAAGTCATCAAAACCATCAACAAGCTCATTCAAGCCCTCGCTAGATTTGACAAACTCTTTTGATAGACCGATACCGACCGCACCTGCTAACTCGTCAATCTGCTCTTTGGTGCGCATACTGGCGATAGTAGATTTATCTAACTCGGTAATCATCACCTCGCCAGTTTCGCTAATCTGAACGCCTAGATTTTTAGATGCAGCAGCCCTTTGTAACTCAAGCTCGATAGCTTGGCGATTACCCGCGTTAATACCGCCTTGCTTTTCGATGGCATCAGCCGCGTATTCCGCAAAGCTCTCGATGTTAACTTGTATCTGTTTGTCAACTTCCTCGTAACGGGTCTTTGCGATATTAGCGCCGAACTCCATTTGCTGACCAGTCACCAAGCCTTGATTTGACATCGCTTGCAGTGATAGCACGATGTCATCAACCGCTTCTTTAGTGTTCGCTTTGTTAATCGCCTCAGTAAGTGACAGCTCAATACTCTTACCTGCCTCCTTACCTTTTAGTGCGACCTCTGCGAAACTCTCACCTACCCCTAAGTATGCTGCTTGCATCTTTTCTGAGGATGTAATGGCAACATCGCCTGTCTCGCTAATGGCGGCTTGCAGACCTTTAGAGGCTAAAAGTAATCTATCCTCATCACTAACCATATTGTCATTAGCTTTGATTCTGTCTGACACCATCTTAACAAGCTGACCTTCAATAGCCTCGGCTGTAGCACTGCTATCGGCTATCATCTTGTTGTATGTAGCCTCTGAATCAGCCGCTATTTCTGCGAAATGTTCTTTCGAGGTTTTACCTGCGTTAATGATAGCTTGTGCGCCCGACGACTCCCAATCTAAAACGTCTTTTTCAGCGCTTGCCCAAGTTTCTTGGGACTTTGCTTGCAGCTCATCAGCAGTTTTCTTGAAGCTCTCAGATACACCGCCAAACGTTATGCTTGCTGCGATATTTGCTAAATCAGACATAGCGCCATACAGACTTGCAACAACAAACCCAGCCGCAACTCCAATTGCGCTAAAACCATCTTTAATAAAGCCAATGAATACATTTAGACCGTGAAGCGCAGCCGTTATTAATCCGACTTGTTCAGATGCATCCGCAGAGCCGCCTATCATCGTGTTAACTAAATCAACAAAGATGTCATAAACACCCTTAACTCCTTTAGCTAACGTAACAACAGTTTCAACTGTGTTTTGAAACACACCAGTTAAAGCCGATACAGTGCTGGGATCTAAATTCTCTAAGCCATTGCCAACGTAACTAATCGCTTCTGAAAGTTTCGACGTCTGATTTAATGCACCATCAAGCTCACCGACAAAGTTAAATATTTGGTTTTTAACCACTTGTAGAGAGTCACCAACCGTGGTCGGTAGTGTTGCAAACTCACCAGCGATAGCCTCACCCTGCGAGCGTACCGCGTTAATAACGACCTCGCTTGTGAGTTTGCCATCTTGTGCCATTGCTCGTAACTCACCACGAGTCACGCCTAAACCGTCAGCCATTGCTTTAGCTAAACGTGGCGCTTGTTCCATGATGGAGTTAAATTCTTCGCCACGTACCACGCCTGATTGCAAGCCCTGAATTAACTGAGTAATTGCGGCATCAGCACTAGCAGCACTACCACCTGATAATTTAATAGCCTCGTTAATAGTTTGGGTGACGCTTAGAATCTCACCTTGCGCTAACCCTAAAGACTCACCTGCTGCTGCAATACGAGAGAACAATTCACCTGTAGATTCGATACTACTAAATGTTGCATTGGCAATTTCTTTAACGCCCTCAAAGCCAGTGACAAACGCTGCGCCCTCACCGGTTGCTAGCTTGATACGTGCTTCAAGTGTTTTAAATGCGTCGGCTGTTTCAATGATTTCAGCAACACCAATACCAAGACCTGCTGCTGCCAATAAACCTTGCAAGCCACCAAACGCGCCTTTTAGTTTATTGACGTTATTGCCTAAGTTGTTAGCGCCATTAGCAGCATTATTCTGAGTGTCACCAAGCCCGTTCAGCTCACGCTCAAGCCGTCTAATCTGTTCTTCTGCTTCACGGGTTACGCGATCAATCTCAGCAGCAGGACGACCACTGTTGTTCTGAAAATCTACTAATGACCGGCTAATCTGGTCAATCTCACCTCGTATCGTTTCCGGCACTCGAACGTTTGTAATTCGATAGATGGCATTACGTGCATCGTCAGCAGTGTTGGCTGCTCTGTTCATTGCACCTGACAGCTCATTTGCGAGGCTGACACTTGCGCTACGTGCCTGTCCTAATTCTTGCTCTAAGCGATTGACTTTGACAGCAGCAGCTTCTAACTCGTTAGGTGATGCACCTGTTTGGCTTAGTCTTACCGCCTCAAGCCTTGCTTCATTTAGCTCATTACCTAATCTTGTTACCTGCAAGGCAGACGCTTGCATTGCCGCTTCAACTTGCTCACCTGATATATTGGCACCGGCGCCCATCTGTCTCAACTGGTCAGCCGTTGCGCGTATCTCAGCCGTCAACCTATCTGAGCTGACGTTACCAAGCCCAGCAAGCATCGTCGTCGCTCGCTCGGTATCAGCGTTCATTTGTGTCACATTGCGCTGCACTGATTGCGCGTATTGCGTAAACCTGTCACGTGCCTCATTGATGCCATTATTGAACTGGTCATTCAATAGCCGCAACTGTACGTTAAAATCTAAATCACCTGCCATTGGATTACCTCAAATTTTGGACATAAAAAAGCCCTACTAATTAAAGTAAGGCTTATTGGTTTATTCGTTACTTATTAATTAAACTGCGTACTTATCACATTGCCACTGGCATCATAAACGCAGACAGCGTGTCCTGCTGTCATGCCGCCAAAGCCGTTTTCAGCAGAGTAAGGAAACGATACCCTTGTGCCATCGCTTGTGTTTGTAGCTTGGTTTGATGAAAATTTAAGCTCTAAAGAGCTGGGATTTCGCAGCGTTGACTTCAATCGAATCTGACAGTCGGTAATCAGTTTAGTGTTACTACTGCTTTTCTTAGGCTTTTCGCTTTCTCTTTTTTCATAATCAGCTTGTCGCTCCATCATAGCATCAAGGCTTTCAGGTGACATAGTGCTGTTATTTAGATAAAAAATTAAACCCCAAAACAATCCTGCCGCCACTATAAGTGCAATCACCATCTCTTTGGTTATTTTTTCCATATCATTACTCGCTTAGTAATCGCTAATAGGATTGTCAGCAACAAGTTAGCGTGTCTTGCTTTCGGCTGCGCTGCCTAGCTGACAAAAGGGTTTAATTGTTAGTAGTAATAATCACATGGCGTTGATGGTAGGTAATCCCAGTGAGTGACAAAAAGCCTTCGGTCGTAGAAGCTATGGTTCTCAATATGCACAAACTCACCATCTTTAAAAAATGCAGCGGTGACATCAGGAACTTTGTTTAGGTGTTCTTTGTCCGCTACAGCCACAATGTACATGCCATTGTTTTCAGGTAGCTTGTCGGTCACTCTTATCCATGCGCTCATTTCGCCACCTCGGTAAATCTACTTAAAAATACATCAATTGGCAAATCATCTAGAAACGACTCGTTATCACTAACAAAGTAGACGCTGTTATACGTATGCTTATTATCAGTCACCAATCTAACTGTTACATAAACAAAGCTCTTGCCTAACTGCCAACGACTACCGATTTTAATATCTTCGCGTTCCATCTCAATCCCCTAGCCCATGAGTGCAACTCACATTACACTCACCGAGCTGTAATGTTTGTTTAGTTGTCTAGGTTAGGCTTTGCGTCCAACCACTGCGGTCTATATATCAAACTCTGAATCATAGTGATTAGCTGCGCGTGATTTTCGTATTGATAATTCACCGCCTCAACCTGTATCTTATCGGTTGATGCCCACACATGAGCCAAGCCAAAATTTGTTTTTATCTGAATGTGAACGCCGTTTTTGTGCTGCTCGAAATCAATGTTATTGGCTTCAAGCAATCCCTTAACGCGCTCAATCTTCGCTAGTTTTGCGAGTCTTTCGGCTTCATATTTTGTCATTATGAAACCTCGTTTAAGTATTCAATTAAGTCACCAAAACCTTTATACCATCTGCCCATTCGCTGCCATTTCTCGCTAGTGGGGTAGTAGTTGATTTCGTGACCGGTTGGCGCTGTCAGCCTTATGTGATAAAGCTCGTTAAACGACTTAATGTCTAAGCTAAAGGCTTCTAGTTGGTCAAAATCTCGCTGCCTTTTCGATAGCGGTACTGAGTGCTTTGCCATGGTTAACCCTCCTTATTACTAAGGTTGGGTAATTCGGGCTGTATGTATTCCATGATGGTAGTGATAGCCTCATCATATACCACCTTGTCGCCTTTCCATTTATTTAAACCATAGCCGTGACCACTAGCTTTATCTGATTCAATGGCGCGTATTGCATAAACTGCATCTAGCGACTGTTGAACGCTAAGTGGTAACTTTTCTTTTTGCGTGTGGTTATCTATAAGGTCAAGCACCCATTTTCGGAACTTCTTAGATACATCGGTACTGGCAAACATTGCGATTAAGTGACAGCCTCGCAAGCTAAACAAACGAACTTCTTTTTCGCTATTGCCACTGCCAAAACCCTTGACCCCCATTTTGACGGTCAAGCTCATACTACTTGTAAACTCGTCAGCATTTCGGCTGTAAATACGGCTAACAGTATCAGAACGCTTATAATTAAGTGCCTTTGCAAGCTCGCTTGATGTTACCCATATTTGACCGTCATTTCTATCAATGGTCGTTAAATCGACATTATTAAAACTCAATGCTATACTAGCCATGTTAATACCTCTCTGATAGTTGTGTTAACAACCTCATAACAATTCCGTCGAAAGTAATGTTATGGGGTTTTTTTGTGCCTGAGTTTTCTCAAGCACATGGTTATAATATCACGTTATCATTGCAATGTGCAATTAATTACTATATTATTCAACCATCACTAACCAACAAAATAAGGATTAACAATGTCTAAGATTGTGCCAGTTAGCCATAGGATGCCTATCGACCTAAAAGAGCGACTAGAACAAGCAGCGGCAAGCAATAATCGCTCGGCTAATGCTGAACTCGTTTATCGCCTTGAAAAGTCACTAAGCGACGATGACAACACTCACGACAAGCTAGATGAAATAATCGTAAGGCTCAAAGCTCTTAATGTTAAATAGTGGTATGTTCCAAAATGGAACTAACCACTCTACAAATATGCAGACTGCAACGGTCATCAAATCGGTGGCCCTTGACCCCCGTATTGAGGTTACGGCTAATTAAAGCTCAACCTTTCATAAACTCTTTCCAACCTTTGCTATCCGCTTGTGACACTCGCATAGCGATTGCCATATTTTTAACCTCTTGCTGCTTATCTTTAGCCAGTGCTTTAGATAAGCCCCACCATTCACCAAAAACCATATCTAAGATGTCTCGTTCTCTGAGTCCGATTTTGTAGAATGGTAGTAAGCTGTCGTACCAAGTAACGCTAGTTGTGCCCCCAGTTGCTTTAGGGGCATGAAAATCTGACGCATAAAAAAATCACCGCTATGCGATACTACCTCCTGCATGACTTGCAGCATCTCTAATGGCTCAAGCTCTCTATAAAAGCTAGGCGGCTGGTCTGTTAGTGTTGAGGCTAAGATAACCGTTTCATCGGTAAACGTACCGATAAGCCCCATTAATTCACTTTCCGGCATACCTTTTTTGGCTTTAACGATACGCTCAAATTCAGCGACAAATGGTTGAAAAGCTCGTGTGACTTCATGTAGATTTTTCATTTTGACGCGGTTGATCGCAATCTCTTGCCCTGCTACTTTGATAGTTTTAACGCTATCGTCTTTTTTATCTGTCATACTAGACCTCGGTTTTTAGGTAATAAAAACCCCACTGTGAGGTGAGGTTTTTTGTTTGTATATTCTGGTTTAAATTATAAGACTGTAGCAGTTAATGCACTCACATTCCCTACATTGATTTGGCGAGTGATGGTAGTCACATTTCGGACACCTATACCCTTTTCGATCTATTGCACTGTTCTGCCAGTTAGTTGTGTCGTAGTTACCACCTAATGATTTTCTTGCAGTTCCCCAACTAGAATTACTAAATTCTAGTTCGTGTAAAGTTAATAATTCTGTGCTCTCTTCATAAAGGTAAGCATAACCATCGCTATCAACCGCTGCGCTCTTAACCCAGTTAGGGCAATCATTAAATATCGCTTGAGTTAACTGTTTCATTACACCAACTCCCATGACATTAATGCGTCAAAAACATCACGTGCAATCCTATCTTGCCACTCTATCGCCTTAGTCTTAACATGAGCCTCTTTAGTTTTTTTATACGCCAAGTGCGCTTCGTTGGGGCAGTTAAAATAACCAATATGTTTACTTTTACCGCAAACCCTTATCTGCGCTCTGTACTTTTTCAGGGCTTTATCAAAATTAACGCCTTGAGGGTAACTACCTCTAGCTCTCCCACAATCTGTAATCAAGGTATTTAACTCCAAAGGGATTAGGCAGCACGTATCAGGGCTATATATCTTATTGTGGGGATATAGAATATCTTTATCTAGCTGATACTCCAACCCGCTATAGGCGTGACTCTCAAGCCAATCAGCAAAATTCTGAAAATCGAACCACTCGCTAGCAACTGAGCAACCAATGTAAGTAGGGTATTTCTTTTGTCGTTGAGTGCTATAGCAGCGCATCAGCATACTCTGCCACTTTAGGTAGGTTGACGTTCGTTTGCCATTTATCCTAACCTTATACTTACCTTTTGAATTATAACCAACACCGTGTGTTAATTTCTTAGACATAATAACAACCTCTTGTTATAACCTGATGGAAGGTGTCGGCAACTTTCAGGTTAAAAGCTTTTCAGTTGAGGTAATTAATCTCAACCTAGCCGACATAGTTATTATATCACACTTCGATTTCAACAAAGGGCAAATTAGGGGCGATACCAATTATCTCACCGTCGCGCACAAAAACCTTGTTTCCAATATCATAAGCAGAGCTACTGGTCGCCACTGATACGTTGCCGCCCTGCATCGTGACCGTATAGTTTGAGCCTGTACGGTCAATGACGGTTGCAAGTTGTTTAGCGCCCTGCTCAGTGACGTTTTTGAATAACTGCCATAAGTTACCGCTAGCCATTATTTACCCCTTATCAAAATGACGCTCAACATCAATAGACTGGTCAATCTCTAACACTCGATTGCTCGATAGACGACCTGTAACAGTCGTGCCTCTGACCATGCCAACCCATGATTCACCATCATTCACACCGATTAAGGTAGATGGTTTTAATACGCCCACATCAGCGACCAATGGCATTGAGATACCGATATTACCAATATCACCTGTATCGCTTAATATCATCTTGCCTCGGCTAATAGCGGCGACTTGGTCAGTCATTAAGTCACTTGTGACCATAGGCGGCTGATAGCCTCCGCTTGTGCCTGTGCGCTTAATCAATCCACCAAAACTGGTATCATGCTCACCGTATAATAATACGCCATTATAGCTAGGCTTATTGATACGGCCACGGCTGCGACTGGTAATCAATGATTGCGTCAAGTTAATGCTAGGCGTTTGCGTAGCCCACTCCCAACTTGGTATTGGATAGTGTGCGAGTACGTGCAAAATATCAGCACTCATATCAGCATTGATAAAGCCACCTGCGGCCTCGGCGATCCATTGCAAGCTATTGATAGGCGTTTTGCCTGTATAGCTGTAAGTATTAGCCGGTACATTCCAACCGTTAACCCCTGCTAATTGCCAATCAAGTGTAAAGCCTGACGGTACGCCATTGCGGCTTAATTCTGCATCAGCAATTTGTCTTGCGCTCATGCCGGTATCAAACTTAAAGCCTCGTTGCTGTGCGTAAGGATGCGCCAAAAGTATAGCTCGTGACTTACCTTTAATCGTTAGCGAGCTTTCACCAAACGATACACTGTCATCACAACCATCTAGGATAAATCGCCATAGATTGCCGTTACAAGTAAACTCAACACCTATGCGTTGCTCTAATGCCGTATTAACTTTAGACAGCTCTGATAGCGGTACAGTCGCGCTAAATGACCATGTGTAGCTATTGCTATCAATGCCGACGCTAAAGCCTAGCATTTTAATCTCACGCCCATCATCGGTGCGCACTAATGACACACTGTTTGTCACAAATATGACTCCTTGACCGTAAGCATCGTTTGTGTCGCTAATAGTTAATTGTAGATATGCAATAGCATCAAGCGTTGCCTGTGAGTGTATCGCTACGCCTGACGACTTGCCAAATACTCTAGGCTCACACATCGTCACATCAAGCGTCGGATTAACGCCTAGTGTTTTGCGCTTGCATGGATAGGTTTCCATTGCATCAGCGTCAGCAGCCGATAACACTAATGTGCCAAGTGGCATTGATAAGGGCATTGCTAGACTACTAGATAAATCTCTATCAGCAATCCGCCGTGTCATCGGTAACGCTAGTTCGTCATTATAAACATAGTGACGTAACGCGCCTGAACCACACTCCCACCCTTCAATGATTTGCTCTTTGAGGATAACGGTTTGTGATACTGGCGGCGGTACATAACGCAGTTTACTAAAAGGCAATCTTGCTGTTTCGATTAAAAAATCGGTACGGGTATTTAATAAACGGCCGTACTCGCTATAAGTGCTAAGTTTGTCCGTTAATAGCTTCGCACTCTCGCCGCTAATAGCTCGCTCAATTTGGCGCTTAACCATCGCCTCAAAGCCGTACCACTGACTATGACCGACTAGCTTTGATTGCTCATTTTTTAGCTGTGACTTACTAGCGATAAAGTTTTGCGACTCGTAAAGCTGCTTGCTGCTATCACCTATGAGCTTTGATTGCTCAAACAATGCTTGACTGCTTGTTGTTAATTGCTCATTGGCTTCAAACTGTGCTTGGTTGTCTGTGCCGATTAGCTTTGATTGCTGCCAGTCTGTGGCTGCATGGTGCGTTAGATTCTCGTTAGACTCAAATCCTGACCGCCTATCAATACCTTGCAATTTAGCGTTTTGCATATCGCTAGACGCATCAGCAATTAAACCGCGAAATACATTGGCGTCATAACTAACCGTTGCGATAGCCGTGGGCGTTAGCTCTGCACGTGCAATGACTGTCATACTTACATTGCCAAGCTCAACGGTAACGCTAGCCGATGCTGTGGGCGCTATATCTGCTATCGCTGTGACTGCTACGCTAGTATCGTTATCTATAGGCGGTGTAACAGGCGGCACATAACTACCTGTGACCGCGCCGAGCTTGCGCGTCATACTTAGCGGCAACTTATTACTAGGCGGCTGCTCGCTAATCATCTCAGACAATGGCAAGGGTAGCGCGTTTGCTGTCACATACAAAACAGGCGCAAGTGTGCCAAGCGGCTGACTGAGTGCTAAATATAGCGCGTTAGCGGCTGGCTGCTCGTCAATCCTGCGCTCAAGCCGTAACGGTAACGCATCAGCATAGACGTATGTGTAGCGTGATAGCTCGCCTAGTTTGCGATCAAGCGGTAGCTCTAGCGCGTTAGACGGCCGCGAGCTACTTATCGCACGCTCAAGCAAAAGAGGTAACGAGTTAGACATAATTACCTCAGTTTAGTTTAAATAGCCTGCTGCGCTTGCTCTAAAATATACTGCTCACGCGGCGTGAGGTCGGTTGCAGGTACGACATAATCCCATGCAAACGGCTCATATTGACCCGCATAATCGCGTACCATGATTAAATATCGCATCGATGTATCAAGATTGCTAAATATATAATTACCCTGCGCTGTACTCCACACCTTAGCAACAAACACCATCGGCTTATGATTGTACAGCGCATACAGATAGATAGCCCTCGACGCAGCTTTACCTGCTACTGTGACGATACCATCTGCTGTACCTGCGATATACCCACTGCCGTATGCAAAGCCTCTATCGATAATCGATAAGTTAAATATCATAATTACCCCCAGTCATCAGTATGTATCCAAACTTTCCCGTGATAAACTTGAATAAACCCTAGAATCGGATTGACATACGGGTGCTGGTTTTCGAGTATATCCATACCATACGACCCCAATACACCGCTTGTTATCTCGGAGTACGGCATGAGCATACCTGGCAGCTCAAACGTAGGCTGCATTGTTCCGTCTTTGTTTTGATACATGAGGAACCTACTAAGTATAACCACTTCTGACCGATAGCTATTGCCAGATGCTAAAGTGGGGGAAGCATCGCCCCACCCGTATGCGGTACTTTTTTGCGGAAATAAGGGCGCGGGGAATTTAGCTACTACGCCATTGCTCACTGCAACTGATTTATGCCCCGTATTATCAGAACTAACGCTTGGCTCGATGCTTGCGATAAGAGCACTACTACCTTCGCCTGGCATCAACAAATTAACATCACCAAACCCACTCATCACCACAAAATTAGGAGCGACTGACTGGAAATAAACAAAAAGATAAAAGAATGAGTCTGTTGCTAAAAGTATCCACCTGGGATTGTCTGCTGTCCATTCTTTGACAAAATAACCTGACCCAAATTGATTTACTCCATTTTGGGTCGGGAGACTCCAATCCGTATATGCTGTAACTATCGTAGAGGCTTGGGGTGCATCATTTAGCAATAAAACACTTTTTATGCTTTTAGGGTTTTTTGGGCGTATCGCTAATTTATACGTCGCCATATCCTCATATACAGCCTCCCAACCAGCCGCAGCTTTATCACCATATCCAGTAACTAAACAGCCTTTTATCACAGTGTTTAATATACCCGAACCAACGCTTAGCTGCGGCGCACCACTATCTTGCGAGCTGTAAATAATTGGCTCCATCTATACTCTCCTTTTTTTAAACTGTTTTATTTATTTATTACAATTTCATACGCGCCATGCGTTAAAGGCTCGCACCCATCAGCTATATAAGTGATACCGACTATTAAGTTGGTATCGTAATCAAACGACCAGTTACCTGCTGCATTTGGTATCGACTTACCTAAGCACTTTCCTGTTTTCCACTGAAAAATAAGCACGTAATCAATCGGCAAGCCGTCAAAGCGTTTTGCCCTACCGTTTATCGTTGCCATATCAGATACTCATTGTTAGCGCTGTCAGCGTCACATAACCGCCTTGATAGATTTGAGCTTTATCTAGCGTAATCTCTGTTGCCACGTCAAGCGTCGCTATCAGTGTTCCGTCTGCTGCTAGTACCTTTGCATCTGTTGGTATCCCTGACGCAATGGCTAGCACTTTAGGCGGTATCCTGAACGTCATAACAGCACCAGTGATTGATTGCTGCACTGGATTAAGCAAGGCAAATTCAGCGGCAAGTGTAGCGCCTACATAGATTGATAAAACCGAATTAGTACCAGCGTTTAATTTATCAGCAATGCCTTTTAGTGCTGCGTTTTTTGCATCAACACTCAATATCATACGTCACCTCGCTCGCGGTCAATATTGGCATGATAACCAATCGTAAAGTCATAATTATCGCTACTGCTACCCTGATGCTGCTGAATGGCATTGCCAATCCATACGGGATATTTAGCTGCCGCTGTATTGATACGTACCACGTTGTTAGCTGACCAACCAGTACCCCATGCTGCTGCCGGTATCGTAAAGTACGCATAGCCTGTCATTGGATTAATAGGTGCTGTCAGTGTTGATGTTGTGCCTGTACCGATTTGACCAACTGTTTGACCGATGATGTTAAAAGCTGTTGCACTTGTAAAAACTAGCGCCCATCGCTCCTCAATCGCATCACGATTGGTTATCACGATAGGGTTGTTCGTCACTTGAAGCTGTGATGTTGTAGCATTACCAATGAGTGTATCGCTAAATACACTGCCCCACGACTGTTGACCAAAGACGTTAAACGCACGCGCTTGCATATCCCCTGCTAATAGCATTGAACTAAAGACGGCTGCGGTACTATAGTCATGCGTGATAGGTGTTGATAGCGTCACACGACCTGATATATCAGTTTCAATCACTAGCGCAATGTCCATAATGCGATATTTTGCAGTCAGTGGCGCGGTGTAGAACGACATATCAAATAAGCCGTTAAGCTGCAATGTCCCCGCGTCAAGGTCGATATCGAGATAGTCAAAGCTCACTTTTTTACCTGTGCTATCAACGACATTGACATCAGATAACCGCTCAAAGCCTAAGTCAAACAAGTCATTAGGCGCATTGGTCGGTAGCACCATTGTTTTAAGCTCAGTAATCGCTACGCTGTCACCTTTACGCACAAACGGCACACGACCATCAGTAGGTAAGCGCACCGGATCAAGTCCGATAAGCTCTTTATCAAGCGGTAGATAGCTGTATGCAATCGCGTTATAACGGATTGAGTCAGGCTTAACGTAGATTGGTTTATTGATATAATCAAGACCGCCATCAGAATAGACGTTACTAACGTCATACCACGGCTCATCAACTACCGTAGGATTAGCGATAACGCCTAGTTTTTCGTAGAAATAAAGCATGACAACACCTGCTTTAAAATCCACTGTACCGTGTGCGTACTTACTGCCCGTGATATTGCCTAGTGTATTTGTCGTTAGACTGATTGCCGTACCATCTTCAAGGATTGCATCTATCTGTAATGATGCCTCTTTAAGTGGCGCGTTTGGCGTTCTGAATATGATATTGCCCACTGATAACGGGTTTTGCTCACGCATCATTGAGATTAAGTTGGCGCTGTTAGTAACACCTGTTTGCCATTCATTAAGAGTGATAACACCTGCGCTATAATCAATCACGCCAACTTTAGTAGCTCCGTTATAAACCGAGCCTGACTTATCGTTTAGCGTCTTACCTAATGCCGTCAAATAAACAGAGTTAGTGATAACTCTAGCAGCATTATCTTGCGCTAAATCAATACGCATATCACCAAAAATACCAGATGATGTTTGAGCGGTTGACGCTGTACCGATAACGGCTGTCATTGTAGATACGCTAGTTTCAATCGGGTATGTGTTAGTGCTTTGGTACTCATAAGGAACGTAATCACTCCCAATGGACGCATAAAAACCACCATGAATATCAAAATAGTAAGAGAACGCGATAATGAAACTCACTAGCCCTGTCGATTTACTGACAGATACACTTTTGATAGATGCTAAATAATCACTACCAACACCTGTTAATCTTGACCAAACGCCCTCTGTTGCTTCGATATACGTGTTTAGAACTATGACAGTCTCAGTGCTTGAATCAATATTAAGCTCCGCTTTCAATCTCTTTTTGCTAGCGTCAATCGTTGATGCGATAACATCAATTTTTGCACTGGTAAACGCCTGACCTAAATCAAGGCTAACACTACCACCTTGCACTGTATCAGTAACCGTTTTTACACTTGCTTCGTCATACTCATCATAAGCTAATGTATAAGAAGTGCCTTTTGCCACTGTGCTATTAGGTGCAAGCATAATCTGACTACTTGATGCTTTACCGCTTGCATCACCTGTGATATCACCACCGCTTAATACAGCCGACTTTGCGCCCCATGTGATAGTAACGTCACCTTTGACAGCTCTCGTTACGCCTAGCGCGTGATAGGGCTTATTTAATACCGTTGCACCGTACTTGTAAGTATCTAAATCTACCGCAAAGCTATAAATAATATGACTTGCGGCATCTGGTATCGCCTCGGTAGTGAGTAGCACCGTTTTGCCTGTTATCGTGCCGCGACCACTACCGTTAACATCAACTAAGTTTCCGCGACCATCATCAGTAACGGTATAGACAGAACCTTGCACAACATAGCTAACTTTTAAGCTACCCGCTAATGGCGTAACACCCAGCTCACGTACAAAGTTATAACCTGCGTTACCGCCCACGATTTGATAGTCAGTTTGAGCAACGCGGATAATATTGGATGCAGGTTTATAGCTACCTGTTACCGTTACCTGTCCTTTGTTCATGTTGCTATACCAAGTGATTTGTCCTGTGCTGTAATTGATCGCACCGTATGACACGCCTAGCGCTGTGCGTAGCTCGCCTTTTGCATCGGTCAGTACAATATCGCCAACCGTTAGACTTAACGTGCCAACACCAACGCCACCTGATAAGTTAAATGCTGTGCCACTGGTAGCGTTAACTGACTGATTAATAATAATCACGCCATCGCTGACAGACTGTGACTCGCTCTGATTAACAGGGTCTAAGCGTAGTAATGGTGTTTCAACCATGGTGCTAGGCACAACTTGCGTAAAAATTGAATCAATCACCACTTGTCTTGATAGCATCGCCACAACAGGCTCAGCAAGACGGCTTGCACTGTAATACTTAGCAGCATCAGCAATGCGAGCCTCACGCAAGATAGCGCGTCTTGAAGTGCTAGCATTTTGGTAAAACTCAGGCACAGTTAAGCCGACAAATGATTTGTTTAAAGTATCGCCAAACTCAATAGTAGCGACAATACGAGTAACCGTATCTTGTGCGTTTTTCTGAAAACGTCGCTCAACAGTCTCAATTTTTAAAGGTCGTAGGTATTGATAAAACTCGTCACTTTGTCCTTCGTTTTGCACCAAGACAAGCGGCTGGTCTATAGATGGCAATGGGTCGCCTTTGTCTAACGAGATTTGAATAACGCGTTGACCTGATAACTGGGTTTCTAATACATGCCCTGCCCACCGTGTACCAAAAGCAAGATATGATTCAATCTTATTCTGAGCATCTACTCGTCTATCCGCAAAACTCGGCGCTTTAAAGAAAAATACACTGATATTAGGATTGTCAGGCAACTCGGTTATAAGCATACGTGTCGCTTGCAATAAGTCTGTGCTTGCTGTTTTGACTGCTAAATACAACTTACGCAAACGCACACGACCAAGTAAGCGGTCAATATCCGATACATCAGGGAATAAGTTATTAGATACCCCATCAATGACGGCAATACCCGTTGGTAATCCGCCACCATCAGGCGTATCTGCCATGATTTCGGACTTTAATATCTCTAAATCGTTTTGAGTAATCGCCATTGTCATCATCCGTCAAATTTTAGGCATTAAAAAACCCACCGTGTAGGTGGGCTGTGTTTGTGCTAGTTGTTATTGTTATGTGCTCGGTATCTCTAAGAATTTAAGCGTTACATTATAATAATCAGTGAGTTTTGGGCTTGTCGAGCCTTTGACTGGCGTCGCATTGATAGCCTCTTGTGTTGTATCAAACATAACCTTTACGCGCTTTACTACTCCATCGGCTAGATAATCTAGCCAAAAGGTCGCCCCTAGCTTGTCACACTCAGATTTGAGCGCATTAACCGTTGCTCGTGATAGTACGCCGTGACCATCAGGCGCTTGCATCACATACGGTCTGCCAGCTTGTCTTACCGACTGCTCGACAATCATCGTACCGTCTAGCGCGTACTTGGTACTTGATACGATAGCCGACCAATCATGCTCAGCATCAGGATATAAGCTATCAGACAAGATAATAACGTTACCCGTGACAATATTTGTCAGTTTGGTTTGTGCATTAGTACGCATAATTTATCCTTTTTATTTGAGTAAGCCATCGACACGCAATGACTTAGTTAAATAAAAAACCCTAGCCGATGTTATGACTAGGGCAAAACACTAAATCGTTTTAATCTCATAAGCGGCATTACGCGCTTCATCAAACAATGCTGTGCCTTCAATTTGCATTTCAGCAAAGTCATCATTGATTAAGTCGTAAGCATCAGATGGGTTTAGCTTGACGCGATAAGCGGTCACAATCTGCTTATCTTTTTGACCGACTGTATTCAGACCGTCAATACGTAGCTCGTAGAAATCTACGTTATCCGTCATTGGCTTCATAACTGTAGCAGCGCCATAGGTGTAACCGACTTTGATACCTGTTAAACCTGCTTTTAGTATCTCAACACGGCCATACTGATTGTCTATCTTGTAATCAGTACCTTCAACTAATGCGGCGCTCGCGCTATCGGTTACAGTCGTAACGCTGATATTTGAATGCTTTAAAAACACAATATCGCCGATTGCGTCAACAGCGTATTCTTCTGCTGTGACTGATCCAGTCGCTACGGTTTCAACAGTGGCCTGTAGTGCTGCTCGCATTGCTTCAAGTCGGCGCTCTTGGATAGTCAAAGACACGGTAGTCTTTTTAGTACCGGCTGACACATCCCAAACTTGGTTGGTGCCAGAATGATGCTCAATAAGTTCCTTCTCATCCTCTACACTATGAGCAAAAGATAATGCTGATGCAACGCCAACCCAAAAAGGTTTACCGCGCACAGCTCCTGTAATCGGTGTTAAATATATTTTACCCTTGCCGATAAAGGCGTGGGATTGGTTTAAGTTCTCTGCCATGGTGTTTGTCCTCTAAGGCTGAAATTTAGTATTGAAAGTAAGCGGATAAAGCGCAAACGTGCTGAAGTAGTCCGGTCTGCCTGATGTGTTGGTGCGTTCTAGTGGCTCGTGATAGTCGTCCACCTCATAACCTTGCACATGATTAATCACTTTGCTGATAAGCTCGCCTGACGTTTCCATCAGTGCTCTAACATCGTCCTGTGCTGCTTGGTTACTAACAGCGACAACAACCGTCCATTGCTGCACGTCACGACTATCTATCGAGCCGTTAGCGCGTGGATTGTTTGAGGTATTGATGACATATAGCGCCGGTGTAGTGTTTTTATTAATCTTATTGATACTGGCAACAGTACCGACGTGCTTAATGCCCCACTCGATAGCTTTAGCCTCTAAGTGGTCAATCAAGCCAAGACCTACTGCAAAATAATTACTCATAAGTCTACGTCCATAATTCGATTAATAATGTTAAGCACACTAGCTCTGTCGTCGTCATTCATG
Source organism: Psychrobacter glacincola (assembly GCF_965118485.1). Taxonomy (GTDB): domain Bacteria; phylum Pseudomonadota; class Gammaproteobacteria; order Pseudomonadales; family Moraxellaceae; genus Psychrobacter; species Psychrobacter glacincola_D. Next base: position 21,448 of record NZ_CBCPJH010000027.1, read on the forward strand.
CCCATAAACGGCCTAGCAGTCACGTTGTACTTAGGTAGTCCGTAGTGCATGGCTTTTGCATACACTACGTTTGTACCCCACTTGACGCCATCGGGTAACGCAATGTAGGTCAAAGACGCCATCAATCGACCAGTATCACGCAAGGTTTTACCGCTTTGCTCAATGGCTCTTAACGATGGTTTCCACGGTTGCCGCCCTAAGTCGTGCTGATTATAAAAGCGCTCCTCAGTTTGATAGACCATTTCAGCACCAGCCATACGGCTAAACTTCTGCATCTTTTGATTATCAAAATACAAAGCGCCCAGCCGCCTGATTATCTCGTCACCGCCTGATAAATTAGCATCAATCATAAATACCTCAATTCATACCTGGCATCTTGGCAAACACATCATCGCCAAAGACTTGACCACGATAACTATCACCGATGGGCACCGCAGGTTTGATGTAAGTAGATTGCTGCTCATCGTCAGTCAATGGTTCAGCAAACGTGACATTGGCTTTACCCGCACCCACGTCTTGCAGCCACTTAAGCGCTTCTTTATAACGTGCCTCCACTTCGTCGGTCGGCTCGTTCATGTAAAGCAAATAGCGAGCAATATCAGCACAAATCAACTTTAGATGCTCAGTCTTATTCAATGGCGTTTTATAGCGTATGGATAAGTAACTGTTCATCTTTTCACTAGCGTCAGACAGTGCATTGGTGACTGCAAGCAAGCCGTCATTGTGCATGGACTCAAGCTCAGCTATAGCAAGCTCACCAAAGCGGCTTATTAAATCGTCATGAGTCGCATACATAATTTAGTCCTTTTTGGCGGCTGCCTTGGTTGCAGGCTTTGACTTGTCATCACTGTTAGCTTCTTCGATAGCACCAATATCTAATAGATACTCGATGCGCTCGGCATCCTCTAGGCCAACGACTTCTTCACCGGCGTTAAATTGACCGATTGCATTTTTTGCAATATAAACTTTTGACATAATTTGCTCCAAAAAAAGCCCTACTGATTAGGCAGGGCAATTAAGTTAAGGGTTTATTAAAGAGTGATAAAACCAGTACCACCACAAGCGCCGTTCTTATTGATGGTCACTGGCAACGGGCTTGAATCAGCAATAAACTCATCAACAGATGGGTTATCACTAAACACATGATATGGCATCAATTCCATTGCTAATTTAGCAGGGTTTTTACGATGCTTAATCATACAGAAATACAAGTTATTACCACGCTCAGACACCAACCAAAAACCATCTTCTGGAATCATCAGCTCGCTTGTGCCATCGTCTTTCTCAAACTCAACGTCATACGTCCAAAACTCGATACCCTCTAAAGTACCGCGTAATGTCGCTTCTGTTTCACCGCCAAAACCGCCACCAAACACACGGGTCGCACTGGTATCAAGCGCATTGGTAAAGCGTTTGTTAAACGTTTCATTGTCTGCCAATGCTTCAAACACACGGCTAGACATCAACGCATCCACAGCGCGGCGCTTACCATGCTTGGTTAGGTTTTTAACCATCTTGCGGATATCTTCGTAAGGCGTAGCGCCCACTTGATCCCATGCAATAAGCGGGTTAACTTTAAGATCAACATGACGACCATAATCGACAGTCACACCAGCATTATCATCACCTTGTACGACAACTTTGCCATATAACAAGGCGTCACGGCACATCAAAGCGATACGTGCAGCGATTGACTGACGAATAGTCCAATAAGAGTTGGCGGCTGCCATTTCCCACTCGTCTTGCATACTTGGCGGTGTGCCGGCAGCATTGGTTGAAATAACGCGCATAGATTGCAATAGTTTTTGCATCTTAGCGTCAATGTCGCTTAACGGCTCAACCACACAAGCAGGTTTTAAGTAAGGCGCTTTGATATAACTGACGTTTAGCTCAACCTTATCTTTAATCACACGACCTTGTGCAGTCGGCAAAACGGCTGGTGCAAGTGGCACATAGGTTTTAATCTCGCCTACTGGCACTTTATCTTGACCATTTAGTAAGATGGTATTGCCAAAATAACGGTCACGTAAAAAGCTATCAACTGGCTTGCTGTGGTCATAAACCGCGCCAAGCTCCTCAAAAGATGCGGTATCAATTTGCGCATCATCAAATACAAAAGTAGCCATAAATTCTATTCCTATTTAACTACGCTAAGCGTGATTTTAGTTGAGCGATTAGCATACGCGCGCGCTGCCAGTTTCTGAGTCGCATTAAGTGCCACACCATTAAGCTTGACACCTGCAACATCGAATTTACCAGCCACATAAACGGGCATTTCAACACCCATCGCTAGTTTTTCAGTTGCTTGCTCAGCGGTCACATCAGCCAAACAGATAACATGCCAATCAGCTTGTGCGCCAGTGCTAGTATTACTGTGCGTCGCTACGTTGGTGCCAGCAGCTATGATTAGCAAATCGCCTTTATGATATGCGGTTGCCGTAGTTGGTACGACGCTATCCGTGACAGGCGCGATATCAACTGGTAACGGCTGTTCGGTTGTATAAGTGAAATCAACCATTATTTAGCTCCTTGTGCTTGTGCGGCTGCTACTGCTGCCATGATTCTACTTTCGCCACTTTCACGGCCATTGGTTGCTTGTTCTTTGTCCAAGCCATCGGGTAATGCTGGTGCTTTAGGCTCAACTGGTTTTGCCATAAATTCAGCAACAGCAAACTGTGCGTTATCCATCGCTTTAAACGCTGTCACTTGCTCGTCGGTAAACGTGCGACCAGTATCAGCAGCCAACTTATCGATAGCTGTTTGACGGGTAGCGGCTTGCGTTTCTGCCAGTGCGTTTTGCGCTGTCAGTGCTGCGGCTTTTGCATCAAGGGCTTCTTGCTTGGCTTGTGCCTCAGATGCCTCTAATGCTGTGATTTTGGCTTTCGCCTGTGCTAATTCATCCACGTAATTCTCCTCAAGTTGCGGATTAGTGTTGCTCTGTTTGGTGCTGCTTGACACTGCTACGCTATCCGCAATCGCATCAATTAGACCTAATTCTTTGGCTTTGACGGCGGTGAATACATCACCTTCCCAGCCCTTGACTGTCTTAGCATCAACATTGCGCTGTGCTGCTACATGATTAAAAAAGATACTTGCTGATTCATCGACGCTTTCTTGTATTCGCGTTTTTTCTTCAGCGGTTAATGGTATAAGCGAGCTAAAGGCGGCTTTCCACTTTCCTGACTTGAATATCGATACTTTCTGACCTTCAATGTCTAGCGCCTTGCTAAACTCTGAGTGAGTTGCCAACACACCGATACTGCCAATCTCTGAATGCTTGGATGCAGTTATCGTTCTTGCACCTACGCCCATCCAGTAAGCGGCTGAGTTCATATCGCCACTGACAAATGCGTCAATAGGCTTTTCTGACTGGTAAATATTTTCGATGATCCCATCAAGACCAGCAACATAACCGCCGGGACTATCAATATCTAAGACAATGCTAGTCACCGTGTAATCGTCATTGGCTTGCTGTATGTAGTCCGCTAAGTTTGCATAGCCCGTCACACCCCATGAGCGATAGTCGCTTGATGTTTCAGGTACTAGCAGACCGCGCACATCAATAGTCGCTACGCCATTTTCGACTGTGTAAGCCGCTTCGCTATCATCGTCGTCATAGCGTGATAGCGCCTTAAAGTCGATAGACGCAAGCTGATGCTCAAGCCCTGTGCAGCTCATGAGCGCATGACTATCAATATCGCGCTTAATCTTTGCTTGTAAGTTCATATTTCACCCATTAAAAAAGCCCTTACATTTCTGTAAAGGCTTGGTGTAATTCGTTTGTTTATTTGGCAGCGCTATTTATCGATTGAAGTCAGATAATTTAATATCAAAGTAGAAAATCACAGCTACAAGTATCAACCAAATCAAAACAAGTGCGCTTGATGCACCCATCATAAAATACATGAATTTTATTTCGCTCATAATAAACCCCTTATTTTAGATTTATTATATCACTTCTTTTTACGTCTCTTTGAGTAAGTGACGACGGCTATATCTATCAGTAGCACAATAGCTCTGAGTATTCGTGATTTGTTCATGCCTCTTGCTCCTCAACCAGTTTTTTAGCCTCGTCAATCATCGCTGCAAGTTCAGGTATCGGCTGTGCTAACATCACTGTAATAGCTGCCTCAATCCGCTGTCTTGCTGCGAGTATCGCACCTGACTGCTTGTAATAAGTTATAGCAAGTTCGGCTATCTTATTGTTGACTAATGTTGTCATGCGATTTGTGTATTGCGCTGGTGTACCACCAAAGCCGTTTTGGGGGTTAACATCCGGCAAGTCGCCATCCGTCGTAATCCCTTTAGCATCAGCTTGCGACTTGGTTAGCGAGCGCATATGGCATCGACATAAAAAATCGTCTGGCGCGTAGTGTATATCCCAAAACGGATCATCAATATGTCTAACAATGCCATCTAAAATACGATGAGCAGGTCTTTGTCTGCTGTCATTGATACCATCACGCATCAAGTAAGGGCGCTCAGCCTTGTTTTCTTGCTGCTGATACCATCGACCGCGCCCATAAGCGCCTTGGATATTAGTCCTAAAGATATTGTCTAGCCGATGCTTTGGCAAATTAATATCAATATCGCCCGCTTTGACCGCCTTTTGGAAGTCTGCAAACGTACCGCCATCAACTAATTGTTCATTAACCAAGCCCATCACGTGCTTGATCTGCTCAGTCTGTGCTAGACCTGCTATTGATACCGCTTGCTGACGCTGTATAGGTGTCATGACGTTGTAGTAATTATCAGGCAGTACAATCTCACGATTTAAAGCGTAAGCAATGGCTTCAATAAACTGTACGTCAAATCCTGCTGTTAGCGTTGCCATGGTTAAACCTCACTCGATTCATCAGCAAAACCATGCACATCAGCGACCTGAATAGCCGTATTAACTAACTGTGTAAACTCATTATCAGCCAATCCCTCACCGCATAGATTAAACAGTGCCTCACGCAGGCTATCTGCGTCCGTAGCGTTATTGATAGCCGATAGCACCACATTAGTATCAAACGGCTGTACGCTCGCATTTAGCGCATCATCTGCGACTTGCTCAAGCTCCATTTGCTCATCGGTAAATTCGCGGTCACTATCAGCAGCTTTAAACGGCAACCACGTTTGTTTAGCGAACGTATTAGCCTTAGCTGATATTGGTAATGCGGTCACTGGCTGACTCATACTCTCAACGTGTGAGATATGGCGCTCCTCATAACCAAGCTCATCAACGAAGTATGTCTTATTGAATCTAAGCCCCATGTCATACGCTTTTTTGTCAGCGTCTAACTGGTCAATCGGAATAACTTTTTTGGCAATCCATTTAAACTCTGGCGCTTCTAAACCATTGGCATAGCAGATGATATTAATAAAATTCTGAATAGGTTTCAGCGCATGCTTACGGTCACTACTAAAGATAATCTCTTGCTGCTCTTGTTGCACCTTGCCTAGTGCGTAACTACCGCCACCGTCTGTACCACTGGTGAGCGTTTGACCTAGCAGATAAGTCGTAATGCCTTGCTTAGCAACATCATTATAAGCAACGAACGCTTCACCATGACTGCCACCAGTTACCGGCGTTACGCTTTCCTCAATGCCGATAGTGACGACACCCGAGTTATGAGCTGCCAGTAATGCATTAGCAAAGTCTTGCGCGTCCTCATCACTGGTCGCGTCAGTCTTACCGATCAATAGTGGGGAACCAAAACGCTCTAAGAACTTAGACCAAAAACGCCAACCATTAGTTTTGAAATAATGCAGCCAATAAATGCGGCTTAGTAATGACTTGCCTTTTGGCTCTAAGTACGTGGGTTTGTGCTGTTGGAATAGATAACGATACTGATAATCATCTTGGTCGCTGACCGTAATTGCCTTGCTGCCATCGTTTGGATACCACAATAAATCGCCGTTAGCTTTAGGCTCAAACCAATCGATAGGCTTGCTCGTTAGCTTAGTGACGACGTTACGCTTTTTATCGTCTTGCCCCCATACCATTTCAGCAACATCATAGCCGTACAGCTTGCTGTCAATAACGCCTTGCAATATCGGCTCTAAGTGCAAATCTAATTGCTCATAGATAAACTCAGCAACCTTACCTTCACTTGGCATCAACGTATAAAGCGAGCTTGTTAGCTCCTCAGTACGTCTATCAACCGCTTGGTCAATATCGGGGTCAGTAAGTAGCGTCTTGAGCGCATAGCGACTGACACCTGCTTTTTTAAGTATCTCGTCGGTGTCTTGGCGTATGAGCTGTTGATAAAACATCTTGCCGCGAAAATCAATCGCTTGCTCTTGGCTTAGTGTGCCGCCAGCTTTGACACGGTAACGCGGCTTTTTAGTCATGTCTGTCATCTGTACGTCCGTTTGCCAGCTGTGGCTCTATGTCGTTTAGTGGATTTCTTCTCAACCATGTTGTCAGCGAACACCATCATCACCGCATCAAATCGATTTGGCGATGGTGTGCCTTTTGGTTTCTTATTGATTAAAATTTTGCCCGCATTGGTTTTTGCGTAGGTAGGCTGTGAAAGTTCAGTAGTTAGCTTGGCAAGTTCATCGAGCGTGCTATCAATACTGATAATGTCATCAGGATGAAATGCAGTACCGTCAGTGACAGCCCTATGTGTTATTAAGAAGCGCTTGCGTAGCGCCCATCCCGCTTGAGCTTTGAAGTTATCAAAAGCGTCGCTGTTCTTTTTACCTAAGATATCTTCACGCTCGGGCTTATAAATACCGGCTGAACCTCTAAATGGGTGAGCGACAACGTCAGGCAGACCTGTGCGCTGCTCATTAATTACCCTGGCATCGCCCCTAACCCCTGCGCCAAGACCATCAGTATCGTACAGAAAGTATTCTGACTGACTGTCAGCAGTAGCCTCAACCGCCTCTTTTGATGTAGCAAATATATCTGAATCCTTGCCACTCCAAGTAGTCAAGCTGTTAAGTAACACACCATAACGACCGGCTATTGAGTTTTTATCAATACCCTCGTCCGCCACATCTAGCGCCATAATCTTACTGCCGCTGATAGTAATTCCCAGTTTCTTGTGAGCATCAATAGCAGACTGGACCCATGCTGACGGTATCAATACGCCTTCAACCGACGCTGAGTAGTCAATATCAATCTCTTGCGCGACTGTCACCGCGTCGAGTTCATCTAATTGCTTGTTATACCAAACATCATCTTTGCGCGGATCATCACGCCAATGGAAGGTAAACACACGAATACGCCCACTGTGACGGCGTAATGCAAATGAGTTATTACTGCCATTGGGTGTTGATATATCATTGCGACTGTTGGTAGTAGCTGACAGTGAAGCATCAACAAGATGCGGACGCTCTAAGAAAGCAGCCTCATCAACAAAATACAATGACGCCCTATCACCACGACCAATGCCGTCACCTGCCTCACCAGTAATCACGCTGCCAGTTTCGGGTAATATTATTCTTTTAAATGGGCTGTGCTTTTCTCTAATCCAACCACCGCGAAACTCAGGCGGTAAACCACTTAAAAACATACGACCTTTTTCAAACAGTGCTTTAGGACTGCCGATAAGGTCAACGTATTCCTCTTTACGACTACCGACACCAACTGATAAGCCGTTGTTATGCAGCCCTAGCGAGCATGACAAGCCCATCATGAGCCACGACATACCCATATCGCGTGTCTTCTCCGTGATGGACGGTTTTTGCAACTTCCAACCGTCCATCAGCCAATGAATCCACTCCTCTTGCTTAGGAAATAACAAAAACGGTATGTATGACGGTAAGCCACGCTCAATGTTGCGCGGGTCATATGTCACACCCCAATCAATAATAAATTGAGCTGGATTGTCTTTATAAAATGCTTTTAGTGCTGGTAGTGACTCAGGGTTTTGTCTAATGCGCTGTAATCGCTCAATACGCCATTCGAAAACCTGTGCATAATCAGGATTTTTAAAATCAAATGCAAAAGGGATAGGCATTATTTACCACCCATAATATCCTGATAGGCTTGGCTTGCTGCTTGAGCGTCACCGTTGAAGTTATTAACTGTTGGCGTCATGCTGCCATCTTCCGACACATGATTGACCGTATCTTTAAACATACCCAAATGCCTTGCTACGTTATCCAATGCCTTCATCCGGTCTGCCACATTAACCTTGATACCAAACTTGGTATTTTCAGCACCTTGGTAGAGTAGCCTACCTGTCGGTGATAGCTTGCTCGTGTCAGCAATATGAACATGCGGCGAACCTTCACCTCTACACTTTATGCAATCAGCGTCTGGCTCTTGACTTATATCAACGACGGGCGTTTCATATTCATCGTCTTCAGTAAGCGCGCCGCCATAGCACCAACCACAAGCAACACGACGAACACTAGACAGCTCGTTATAGTCTGCATTAGCAATCTGCCACCACTTACATAAAACTGTGTCAGCGTCAATTCTAAGCCGCTTACGTCTGTCTGCTATTGCTTTATCAACTGCCATATCAATGTTAGGTTTTGTTAGGTTTTCACTACCTATAGATGCCGCGCTATTCTCACTATATCCTGCTGCCTTCGCTGCTCTAGTCGCATTGAAATCAACAATGTATTCATCTACAAATAACTGCTGTCTTGGCTCAAGCGGAATATCTTCTTCACTCACAACGCTGTTAGGCGTATCGTTTGACATAACACCTCCCAGCGTTAATCGGTATAAAAAAGCCCGCGGTTAAGTGGGCAAAGTGTTTATTTACTTAATTCAATCTTACGCACAAAACTAGCAGCATCTTTACTACCGTTATTAGCGCGTGTCTTTAATATATCGAGATACGACCGCTTAGTAACTGGGTTATCAGTCTCATGATAACGATTGTATATTTCTTCGTGACTGTCTTGGTATTGGCTCATAGCAGCTTCCATGCTAAATCGTAGGCATAAAAAAGCCCCATCCGTGAAGATGAGGCTTGGTATTATCAGTTCGCTGTACACAAATTGCTTAGCGTAACATAAATGTACCATAGTCTATATTATGAAGTCAATCAACTAAACGCCCATCTATGAAACCAATTGCACTCTCTAACACCCTTGTTACCCTTACTGGACTAAACAACGGCTTACCTAGAAAATAATTAATATCTCTAGCTACATCATCTAGACTCATATTGCCTATGTATGTATTCTTGATTACACGATGGCGCATTGCTTTAGATAAAAAACTCATATCCTTGTTGTCGCAGTAGTAACCAACAAGCGCATCTAGTCGCTCGCTATTGCTCTTTAAATCTGCCACAGCATCATCTACCCTCAAAGCATCATCATCGCTGATATAGGTCAACTGAGCTACCTTCGTGGGTGCATCTGACTTATCTTTATGAGGCGCTGAACGCATCAACATCAAACTAGGGCTTTTGCATCCTAAGTTATGGTTGTCTCTTGACCACTGACCCCATGCTTTTAGCAATTCAACTGTGTCACTCATATATCACCCTTAATCCATTGGTAGTCGCTTGGCTGTGGAAGGAATAGCCCTTGTGCATTGTAAAAATGATATATCTCATCAAGATATTCGCCCATCTGCTTTGTGCTCGCTTTAGTTGTACTGAATAACCTAGCAACCCCTTGTGCCAGTCGCTCATACTCTTGCGCACTTAAATGCTTTTTAGCCTCGTTGAGCACTAGCACTGTCTCCGCTGTCTCTAAGTCGTCACGCTGATAAATCCTGACCAAATGAGCGCGTTTTAATATCGTGTGCTGCTGCTCTTTAGTGTTGCCGTCCTTACCGCCGATTATCGTTACCCATTTCCAGTAGAGAGAATTTTGAGCCACTGACCGCGCTCGCTCTTTACTAATCACCTCAACCGTTACGATTGTTTCAACTTCTCTGTTTTCTTTGTGGGCTTGGTACATCGACATGATATAAGCACATAGGTTTGTGAATACGTCTAAGCTGATAACTCTAAAAACTCTCCGGATAGTTTTGAATGGCTGCATCCTCTAACCTCTTTAGTGTCTCGTTTGTGCTTTCTAGTTTTTCGGTGAACCATTCGAGCGATTGATTGCGGTCCATACCCATGAGCATCTGGTCAAATCTTTTATGGTCCGCATCACATAACGGTATCGTATATTTATCATCGGCTTTGATGGACCGACCTTTTCCGTGCTCACTAAAGTTTGAATGAGCCGCCTGTGAACGCGGCCCCATGCCGCAAACACAACACGGTAAGGACCGGACCTGTTCAAGTCGCTTGTTATCGCGCTTACTCACTTTCTAGCCTTGCGATTTCAGCTTCGATACTCCGCTTCACATCAGCCCACATATCTTCATAAATAAAATGCATGGCATCCGCTATATTCACGTTCCGATGCTCAGCTATTTTTACAATATTATCTATCAATCTAATATCGGTGATTTCCTCCATAAGCCATGCTTGATCTGCATACCAAGCCGCCTTTTTCAAATCCTCAACCGTTGAGCCTTTTTTCCCTGCCCGATATAAATACTTGAAGCAATTCCCACCGCAAAAACTCATTTTTGAAGTCACTTCGATACATTCGATTCCGCTTGCATCTTTGTAGTGCGGCGGATGGTTTACCATGTCTGCTTTAGCTTTTGGCTCGTGATGCTCTAAAAAATCACTGGTGTACCACGGTATAGAAAAACCCTCTCCATTTTCTTTGACCATCAAGCTATCACCTGATAAAACAACAACCTCAAACTCTTTTGGCGTTTTCTTCTTCTGTACCCACTCACTACCAATCTCGATATCACTCATTCCCCATGCTCCTTAAGCAATCCATCTACAGCTGACTTGACCTCACCCCAAACAGATGGATCTATAAAAACAGACTCGTTATTAATATCGTCATGGATAAATACATCGCCCGTATCAATATCAATTGTTAATCTCCCTGCACCTTGTTTGATTGTTATTTCATTGCCCGAACTAATCATTCTCATATCTCCGTCTTAAGCCTCTCAATCCCATTCAGCACCATTGGCATATAAATGGGATTTAAAGCGCTTGTACCCTTGTTAGTGTTGCACTGCTTGCGTATTTAAGGCCATGTCTCCAAGTAATCAGTTATTGTTTTGATGCTTTCATCGAATCCGTAGCAGACGACTGCCCTATAACCCTGCTCATTGAGTGCATCGATCCTTTGCTGCTGAATCGCGCTTACCCTGCCCTTTGGTTTTTTAAGCTCGATAAACAACCCGTTAAAACCACCTCTTGCGATAAAGACAAATAAATCAGGGAATCCTGCGAGCGTCCCCATCGCCTTAAACCTTGTTGCTGTCACGATATGCCGTTGACCACCGTTGGGTGAATGATGTATCAGCTCAGATAATGGCTTGCCGTTTACTTTCTTGTGACGCGCCCAGCCAATGATCTGTTTTTGTATGTCATCCTCTGATAAAGCCATTACTTAACCTCCTTGTGCATTTGCTCAAACGTCACCTTGTCGTAGGTCTGTTTGCTAAAATCCTGATAAACAACCTCAACCTTATTTAATCCAATCCATGTTTGCTGGATTACTATTTTCTTATTTCCTATATGCTCTAAATTACCCATCTCTAAGCCCTTACAACAGCGTACGAATTAACCAAATCTACTTTCAAATCCTTATCCCCTGCTCTCAGCTCATCAACGAAGTCATTACCAAAACCGAATATCACTTTGGACAAATCACCCTTGCCGCCTCTGTCCTTGAAAACCATGCCCTGCAATCCTCGCTTATGTCCGTCCGTGTCGAATATGTGCAAGGTGACTTGAAACTTGCGGTCTTTTTTCATAATCCGGTGGCGCTTCGATTTAATCCATTGACCGGTAAAATCTGCTCTATCTGCTGCTTTCTTATAATCGTCATCGTGCAAAAATATCTTGAAGTAACCGTCGAATACTGGTTTAAATACTGTTTGGCTCATGCTTGCTCACTCCCTGCCATATCTTTCTCCATCTGCGCTTCAATCTGAACAATGTCCAATCTATCCATCAGTGCCGCTTCTTGGTCTTTGCCGTCATACTCAAACGGTGCTATCTGCCAATACTTGCCGTCCTCTAGTATTTCGCCTGATAGCTTGCCGTCTTTGATTGTTTGCATTGTTATTGTTCTCATACCGACCCCTTTACCATTTCTTCGTGAGATTCCCAAAGCGTAGGTTCTTTGACTTTGATTTCTGTCATCTGGTCGCAGTGGTGACACTTGGTTCTTTTCTTGTTCTCAAGTCTGCGAGCAACAATTCGATTGTGAGCTGCTTCGCGGTCAGTACGTTCTCGGTATTCGTCCAATTCTTTTTTATAGTTACTTAGCCCGTCTGAGTAATTCATGATTTCATCAAAAGGATCTAGCTCGGTATCACAGTTTCTACACGTAATTTTCTTGTTTGCTCTATCGATAGTTATTTGATGGTGCTCGCACGATGTTATGACTTGATATTCTCTTTTCTCGAATTTGATAATGCTCATACCGCTTCACCTTTTTTGCTGCCAAACTTGGCTAAAAATGCGTCAATGTTCGCGCTTGCTGCTGTGCCCTGTTGTACCGGTGTATGCTCATAAGCCAACTGTCGCTCTTCAGGAATAACAAACCGGTCGCCGTTCTTATGCTCGCTCACCACTTGCTCGTAAATCTCCTGAAAGGTCTTGAAGTAATACTCGGTGGCACTGGCTAACACTCCCCAACCGATGCGGTTTGCTGTCTCATAAACCACCTCATGCTTCCAATCTCGCTTAACATCACCTTTCATGCCGCAGTTTTGGCAAGCTGTGTTGAAAGCGGATTGTGCTGCTGGGTATTCGCTTGCTTGACCTTGCTTGCATAACTGAATGAAATCGTATGCGCGCTCTACTGGGTATTTTTGATTCTTTACTGCCTGATAGCGTCCGTGTTGGTACTGTTCTGCGTTGATACCTGACTCTAGTAACTCAACCGCCCACTCTCTTGCTCTTGCTGGCTCAAAACGATGTTTCTTGTACTCAAACAGATCGCCGTACTCACTCTTGAATTCTGCAAACAATTTTAAAACTCTAGCTGTAGCTGTCTGCACTACTTCCGGCTTGTACTTCCACTCCAAACTCTTGGTTAAACTCTCGCTGCATTCTTTGTTCGTATTCGTCTTGAGTTTCGCGTTGAGGTCTGTTGTTAGCTGGTTGATGGTTTGCATTGTTATTCCCCTGATAATTTGTTTTAGCTGGTTGGCTGCTTTTCTCTAAGACCTTTGCACAACGTTCATCACTATCAATTACGTTTTTAATTAGCACTTGGCTGTTTGATTGATACCATTGGTCGTTAATTAAAAAGAGCATTGCCTGTTTGATTTCATCTGCTGTAAAAGTCTTTAGCCTTGTCTTAACCTTTTTTACCCAAACCGATTTTTTTACCTGAGCGTTTGATGGTCTGTTTTCATTCCACAAATCAACCAGCATTTCCGCCTCACACGTAATAGGTTTACTATCTGGTTTACCATCTGTGTTTATATCTGGTATAGGTGTTGCACTTCTGCAAAATGCATTTTGCAATAATGAAATATCCATTTTGCAATAATGAAAAATGGCATTTTGCAAAAGTGAAAAATGGCTGTTATCAATGCTTTCAACCGAAAATTCAGGCATTGAGTACCATTTTGTGCGGTCATAACCTTTCTTGTTATAGTTGCCAGATAGCACTAAACCCTCGCTTTCCATCTGCGTTAATAAACGATGAATCTTGCTTGAGTTGTAGTAAGGGAATAAGGTCGCAAAAGCCTTGGCTGAGTTGTAAGTCCAGTAATAGCCGTCGTGTAGGTTTTTCTCATTAGCCTTATTTTTTTCTAGCCAAAAGCGTAGGTTGTAGAGAATTACAGCCTTCTCTACACCATGCTTTTCAGCGTCCTCTATATAAAAGCTATGAATCTTCACTGCTCTCTCCCTCATGCAACGCTTTCACTCGCTAATTTGTCGAATATCCAAGCCTGACCCTTAGTGGTAAATAAAGGCTGTTGATGCCCTGTGCTACCTTGTTTCATCTCACCCAGACCTTTCTCTATAAACCACGCTCTAAACTCTTTACCTCGCTTACAGCTACCGTTGTAGACACCCATAGCCTCTAGGTGCTTATTTAATTTCTGAGGTGACGACAAGCCAACTGAGTGAGCTACCTGCGTAGCGTTTAATAGCGTTGAGCGTTCGACCACAGCGTCATAGTGAGCAACTTTAGGCGCAGCAAGCGCCAACTGTTCTTGCGCTATCTGTTTGGCTTGGTACTCATCTGCCCATGCTCTAGCTGCTAGTGCTGGATTAGTAAAATCAGGTAATGCTACGACCGGTTGGCTTGCCTTGCGCTCACACTCTAAAAAGTAATCTCTGATTCGTTCGCCCATTTCAGTGCGTACTTGCATTGCTAGTTTTTTGGCAAACTCTATGGATAAAAGGTAGTTTTGCGTTTGGTTGCCGCTAGCCATGATGGCGAACCCCACAAAATCCACGCCCTGAGTAGCAAATGGGTTTTCAGCTATGTTTTTGGTGTGCCATCTTGACCAGTGCGTAACGTCTAGACCTAATGACTGGTAAAGCTCTTTAGCGTCGACCGCTTGCTGCAAATCTTGATTTTCTTGAATAATTGGTAATTGCATGTCATAATTCTCACTTGTTAAGTTTGTTGTATGCGCTTTATCAGTTAGCCCTGATAAGGCGTTTTTTATTTCTCTGCTACTTTGTAAGACAGACCTGTATTCACTCCATAACCCTGCCTATTCATATCAACTCTTATTCCTAGTCGTCTAATGTCATTAACAATCTTGATAACGTACTTTCTGCATAGCGGAATATCATCAACGTAAATAGTTTTGCCTTCCAACAAGTCATCTCTTATCTGTTGAGATAAAGACGTGCTTTTGCGCTTGTACTTCGGCATGATTATTTTCTTATCTATCTTTGGTGCGGCTCTCTTTGTGCCAGCCAAACTCCAAACGATAGGATTGTTAGTACAGTTGGCTTCAAACCCCATTCTTGTTAATACCGCTTTAACTGACGATTGATTTCTAATGCCTTTAAACTCGCTATGGCGTATCTCACCGTAAGCGACTTTCTGTGCAACTATTTCTGCTACCCTGTTGTAAAGTGGGTGAGTGGGTTTCTTACCGATCATGACTACCTCTCTTTGCTTTCTTAATGACCTTTTTTTGCTGTGCCAAGATGATGATTTTGGTGTGCTTGCTGTAGTGATTGCTGTTGCAATAAAGACCTGTGTTATCCAATGCTGTGAGTTGCTTAATGCCAAACTCTCTATCAAACTGTTCAATAGCTGATTCACTGATTGCCATATCTCACCTATAAGATTTCTTCTGCTAAAATCCAGCCGACTATCGCCTTACCTCGGCATACCGTTAAAATATCCAGTTCGTACTCTGTTTTAAGTGTTCTGATTGCATACCGCGAACCATCTGCGCTGATACCTAGTGCTTCAAAATCTAACCAGTCTAAAAACTGACCTTTTTTAAACTTACCGCAAAGTAGGTCTAAATTTTTACGTAGCTCTGGGCATCTGTTTTTATGAGACATGACCAACCTCTATGCAAAGTGAATTAATGTATAAACGACAATGATTGCTAACGTCATATGAGTAATGAACCGCATCACGCCATGCCAAAAGATTTCGTTTACTCGCTTCTTACGCTCGCTTTCCTCAAACCTTGTGATTGTGTTTCGGTCTGCAATTCTGTCTCTCTCTACTTGCGCCGCATTTTCGTAATAAAGATGGGCTTGTCTCTCGCAAGCAAATAAGTCTTTGTCAGTCGATTTCATTGTCGTTATCCTTAACGGTGTAGGTGTTTTTTGGTACGTCATAAGTAGCTTTGATAACATCGAGGCGCTGCTTACTCGCTCGCTGTTCCTGCATCTTCTTAGCGTGTCTAATCTCACGCTCCCAGTCTGCGATTTCGCGTTCAGTCATTGTCTTCATCCTCAAAATCGTTCGTTTCGTTCGCATCGTTCGCTAGATTGCCAAGTGCTCGTAACGTAGCTTGAGCTTGTAGGCGACGACGATTGATTTCATCATCAATCAAACGTCTAACCCACTGACTAGGCGTAGCATCTTCGTCAAACGCAAAGTTTTTAACCGCATTTGCGCTATCACGGGTTAAGTGGGTTGGTATGCAGTCAGTGAGTTTTGATTTACTAGCCATGTTCTAAATCCTGTAGTTTTATCAGTGGCGGTACATCCGCTTTTAATTTACCCCCAGTTTGCAGCTCTAAAATTGCTTGTCTGCCCTCTGGAATCCCGTGTTGCTTGTAATAGGTCAATTGCGCTAAAGAGATACCTGTTTGCTTTTCGATTTCTCTGTAGCTTTGACCGTCAAAGTAATTTAGTAACTGGTCAAATGTCATGTTCGTATTCCCGTTCTCTTAATGTTCGTATATTAGAACACATTGTTCGTATTTATGTCAAGCTTTTATGTTTTGATATACGAACACTACTAAGGAGGCTTACAGATGAATGATGCAGCAGATAGAATCAGCAAAAGAATGGCTGACTTAAAGATAAGTCAAGCTGACATAAAAAGAGCAACTGGCGCGGGTAAGGCGACTATAAGTAGCTGGGTTAAAGGTGATACCAAGCCATCGGGCGTGTATGCTACAAAATTAGCGTCATACTTACGCTGCAATACTGACTGGCTGCTATCAGGCATAGGCAGCATGACTAATGCGCCCGTAGGCACTGAGCAAGTCGATTTAGATCATAATATGGCTGGTAAGATGCCGGTTATCAGTTGGGTGGCAGCAGGTGACTGGATAGAAGTCATGCCAACCACGATGGATGACGTTATACAGTGGATTCCAAAGCCTGAGCATTTATCAGAAAGGGCTTTTGGTTTGATTGTCCGTGGTCGTAGTATGTTGCCTGAATTTAAACCCGATGAAATAATTTACGTTGAGCCAGACGTAACACCGTGGGATTTAAAAGACGGGGATTTGGTTGTGGTGCAATGCAATGATGATACGGATGCCACGTTTAAGCAGCTTGTCATGGGCGATGGTCACAATGATATGTATCTCAAGCCATTAAATCCTGATTGGCATGAGCAGCGATTAACGCCAATGGGTGAATGTAATTTAGTAGGTATTGTTGACGGTAAATACACTCGCTATAGATAGTCGAATATAAAAAAATAACATCATAAAGCCTCGCTATTGCGGGGCTTTTTATTGCCTGTCGTAAATTAGTTCGCTTTTTAGAACAAAAGTACTTGACCTCTTGGTTCGTATATGCGAACATAGCGTTACTGATTAGGAACACACACCAATCACTGATTATTTACATACCTACGTGCGATTCGTCAATCGTAGGCAGTAAGCAACTAAACGAACACCCACAAAAAAGCCCTGCGAGGCGACTAACCAAATGCAGGGCTACTTACTAAATAAGCGAGAGAGATTATGACATACATAGATGATTATTTCAAAGGATTAACAAACACCAATGTTGGCTATGACGCAACGACCCCTAGTGTAAGCCGTGACGGACGTTCAGCAAGTTTCACGATGTATATCGAAGATACGACCATCGAAGTTGATGTTGATTTAGGTTATGACGGCAACCGTGATGAAGTGACTATCGAGCTAGTTTACGCGGACTCTTACGATGAAGATTGCGCTGCATGTGACATATCAGAGATTGATTTAGATGCTGTGTTTATCGAGCTGCATAACAAGTACGGAACGCTAGACAAGGCTTACGACTTACAAGCTAAAGACTACCACGCTGACCACGCATAAGGAGCAGATCATGAAAATACCATGTGTCAAGAAACCATGCAAAGACTGCCCTTTTCGTGAAGATAGCTTAGAGGGTTGGCTTGGAGAAGAACGAGCGACGCAAATAGCCGAAAGTCCATCGTTTGTTTGCCACAAGAATACTGATTTACAGTGCGCCGGTCACATGATTATGCGCGGTCACAGTAATTCATTCGTGAGAATGGCAGCGCGCTTCAACATTGATTTAGGGCTTAAAGGTCAAATTTTGGTCTTTGATGATACTCAAGACTTTATCGACCATCACGCATAAGGGGCATGACATGAAACTTTGGGAACTAGCATTTTACGATCATGGCACTTACTGCATTGAATATCACTGGGGTCATACACGTATGCAAGCGAGAGGTCAGGTAGTCCAGCGCTTAAAACATCAAGTGATTTTTGAAGTTGAGCGAGTGGTTGACGAAGAAACACATAAACCGGTGGAGGTGGCAGCGTGAAGCAGCTAACGAAAGCTATATTCAGTAGTGCGCCTAAGTGGGTTAAGAGCGCTGCTATCAACGCAGACGGCGAGGTTTATTGGTACAACGCAAGCAAAGACCAGTTATCACAAACACATTGCGAGCACTTTATAAGCGTATGGATAACTCGCAGGTCTAAGTTTGTAGGAAAGCACCCCAACCCCGTTGACTGGCAGAATAGTGCAATAGATAGAAAGGTGAAATCATGAGCAACGAATTAGTAGGTATCGCATTGGTAGGTGGCTTGCTATGGGGTGGTATCGCTTTTGCGATGCTACCTGATGCAGTCGATAGCGAGTACAGCAGCAAGCAAGCATCTGTTATCAATCACAAGTTCGACAACTTAGACAATCAAGCCGACCTTGATGATGATATTACTTATCAAGCAATCGATGGTAAGGCTTACAAGATGGTTGACGGCTTAGTAAGTAATGAGTGGCAGCCATTGACCGCTGACGGTTATATCGACGACTACGACAGCTCGGACAAGGCTAAAGAGATTAAGGCGGCTAATGAAAGTTTGAAACGGATTAAGGGGTAGATTATGAAACTTAAAAATATAAGTATCGGCGATTTTATAGAAGCTAAAAATAAGCATGGCGGTGATGTTGGTTTTGATGTTTTAGAGATAGGAAAGTCTTACGAGGTGATGGGTTTTAATGAAGATAGCGACTTGACGGTAATTATCTCTGTACCTGAACACAAAACGTTCCGTGATGGATTTTATGTTTGCCATGAGTGTTTTAGAAAGCCAAAGCAAAACTCGCTAATCGAGCGTGACATAGCAAAAGAGCTGCTAGAAGTTGATTTGAGTAGTGAGCTGACGGGTAGTGATTTGGCAAGGGCTATGTTAGCAAGGGGTGACAAGTATGTAAGCGGTTTTGGTCACCATCAATCAGATGATGGCGCGGTATATTCTACGTTTGCTGATACCGTTACACGCTATAGCCATTGTTTTCACTCCGCTCAAAATTCTTGGGATTATTTTGTGCCTATCAACAACCAAGGCGAACCGTTGACCGCTAGCGAAGTCGGTTTATAACTAATAAGGAGTAAGACTATGAACAATCAAAACATAGACGGCTTAAGCAGCCAAATAGCAGTAATGGCTGAAAACCTAAGTATGAAAAACGTGAGCAATGAGAGCCTACAAGCCACATTGTTAAATACAGTTTTTAAAGGCGCTAATTACGATCAGCTTGTGTCGCTAATCATTGTCGCTAATCAGTACGGTTTAAACCCATTCACAAAAGAGATTTACGCCTTTCCAAGCAAGGGCAGTATTACCCCTATTGTATCGGTTGACGGCTGGTCGAGAATCATTAACGACAATCCGCAATGCGATGGTATCCAGTTTGAGCAAGATGATGTAAGCGCCACTTGTAAGATTTATCGCAAAGACAGAACGCATCCGACAATCGTTACCGAGTATTTGTCAGAGTGTGAAATGACCAATAGTCCGGTTTGGAAAAAATACCCAAAACGGATGTTACGCCACAAAGCCCTTATTCAGTGTGCCCGTATCGCTTTTGGCTTTAGTGGTATTTATGATGAAGATGAGGCAAAACGCATTGACGGCGGCATAACAACCGTTGTCAGCGATGCAGAGCCAGTGAATGACGGTTATAGCGAGTTTTATAACGCTGAATACCCAAGACTACTTGAAGCAGCAAACAAAGGAACTAGCGAGCTAATAGAGGCGCAAAAACTGCTAAATACGCTTGACAATAAAGACCACGCCAAACGCTTATGGGCTGCTGTCAGTCCTGAGCTAAAGCAGGTAGCACAAAAAGCAGATATGAATAATGCAGACGATATTATTGATGCGGAGATAATCGAAGATGAACCTACTACAACGGCATGATGAATGGCTGTCTGACAGGGTTGGCAAGATAACTGCCAGCCGTGTCAAAGATATTAGCGCCAAACCACGTAAAGGCAAGGCGCTTAATGCAACGATGACCACGCTATTAACTGAGCGCTTAACTGGTGAAATCGAAGATAGGCGCATAAGTGATGCTATGCAATGGGGTATCGATAACGAGCCAAACGCAATAGCAGCTTATGAGAATGCAACTGGTGAGTTTGTGGTGGGCTGTGGATTAATCACTCACCCTGCCATATCAATGAGTGGTGCAAGTCCTGACGGATTAATCGGTGATGATGGCTTAATCGAGGTCAAGTGTCCTAACAGAGATACACACACCAATACGATATTAACGCAGCAAGTGCCTGAAGAATATATGCCACAGATTACATGGCAGTTGGCTTGCACTGGTCGCAAGTGGTGCGATTTCGTGAGTTATGATCCGCGATTTAGTGAGGACTTGCAGACCATTATTATCCGCGTAATGCGCGACGATGTTGATATTGAGGCGCTAGAAAACGAAGTTGCGGCTTGCAATGCCAAGCTGAATGAAATTATAGAAAACTTAACCAAAACCAAAGAAGGTGAAACAGTATGAATGGAGTTAATAAAGTAATTTTGGTCGGTACATTAGGCGCTGATCCAGAAGTACGTCAATTCAACAATGGTGGCGGTGTGACTAATATATCAATCGCCACAACTGAAAAATGGAAAGATAAGCAGACGGGTGAAGCTAAAGAAGAAACTGAGTGGCATCGCATAGATATGTTTGGTCGATTGGGTGAGATTGCAGCTCAATATTTACGCAAGGGCAGTAAGGTTTATATCGAAGGTAACTTAAAGACACGTAAATATCAGGCTCAGGACGGCACTGACCGCTACGCCACAAGCGTGAGAGCACAGCAAATGCAAATGCTAGATAGTGCTAACGGAAGTCAGCAGCAAAGCAGCCAAGTCTATCAGCAGCCATCAAACAGTCAGCAAGCGCCTAACGCCTACGCTCAAAAAGTCGCACAGAACGCGCAAGGTATGCAGGGTCAGGTTAATAACCACATGGCACAGAATAACCAGAACACAGCTATGGCAGGTGGTGGAATGGGTCCAGTAGACGATGATATTCCATTCAATCGATTTTATGACGGTCAACTTTAACTAATTACCTTGCTCAGGGCTAATAGAGCCGTTACCTAGCCAGTAGTGACGTTACAACGCTGGCAGCAATGATTGACACTCCTTGCGTATGCCACACGTCATACGTGCGTTTAAATCGCAGTCGAGGCAAAGCCGGTTGACCACCGATAGCACTTAGGTGCAGGTCATCTATTTACTAATGAGGATAATAAGAATGAGTAATACACGTAGAGACATACATGCCGTCATAGGTTTCTCGCACGATATGCTGAATAATCTGATGAACCCTGATCTAACACCCGAACAATTAGACGCTGAAATTGCTAGAGCAAAAGCTGTTACGCCTATTATCGCCCAAGCTATTGATGGTGAGCGCGTTATCAATGAGCGAGTGAAGATTGTTAGTGAGTACGCACCTGAAAAGATGGTTGATGTTATGCGTAATCAGGCGCTTGGCTATGATTAAGTGCAGCGTTTACAACAAAGAGTTGGTTGATTGGGTTCGAGACAATCAAAAAGGCATATCAAGGGCTGACCTGACCGCCAGGCTAAACAAGCGGTTTAACACTGATTTTAGCGTTAATGTGGTTTCATCTTTCTGCAGAAGATGCGGCTTTAAGAGTGGAGTGAATGGCGGTCAACTTAAAAAAGGCGGCATACCCTGGAACAAAGGCAAGCCACACCGCACAAATTCAGACTACTTTTTTAAAAAAGGGCATGGTGGGTTTAAGACAAAAGAGGTTGGCACAGAGCGTTTTTGCAGTAAAGATGGTTACGTTATTATTAAAACTAAGCAGCCACGAACATGGAGGCGCAAGCATGTTGTTATATGGGAACAGCACAACGGTAAAATCCCTGACGGCTATTGCATTAGGTTTTTAGATAATGACCGTACCAACTGCCATATCGACAACCTGGTGTGTATTCATCGTGGGGCTAATGCGGTTATAAACCACCAAAACCCTGCTAATAGCGATAATCCTGATATTAATCACGCAATCATACTGACTGAGCAGATCAATCACACCATTAAAAATATAGATAGATATAGGAGCAATGCGCTATGACCCAAAAACTAAACTGGTCAACAAACGACGTAGCGAACACTGATACTCACAGCTATCGGATAAGCGAGATAGGCCACACGATACAAGTTATCTACAGCAAGTTACCGGACGGCGTGGCCATGCAATCTTGCTACTTAGAGAGCAAGCAAGAAGCTAAGCAATGGGCGCAAAACTATCATAATAAATATGGGGCAAGTCATGAGTAATTTACCGTTACAGCCGTTGGTTTGGTTTGAAACTGAGTATTCAGTAGGTCTTATTCCGAATATAGGAGCGCAAGGCGCAGGTATATTTTATCGAATAGCAGAAGTAGGTGACAAGGCTGCTGTTACTTGGCATGACCAATCTGAGGGCAGCACTGGCGCCAAAGAACTAGGTTCTATCTGTGAGGCTAAAAGTTGGATTGAAACAGACCACTACCCTAGCAAGATGCAGCCGTATGTTAAGCCTGATTCTATCACTGATATTCGCAACTGGTTTAAAGCCGCAAAGCCTGAGCCGACTGACTTGGATAAATGCGTTCAGATTGGATGCCATTTTGAGGAGTTTGCTGAAAACCTAGAGGCTATTAATGGCGATGCAAGTGACATACATGACGCAGCTAACGACTTGAAAGGCGCAGGAAGGTCAGAAACTTCCGATGATATAGCTATGTTTGTCGAGCAGATTAATGGTTTAGAGTTACTAGACGCCCTATGCGACCAAATCGTAACCGCTACTGGTGTCGCTTATATGATGGGCTTTGATATTGAAGGCGCACTAAAAGAGGTTATACGCTCAAACAATAGCAAGATGGTCAACGGTAAGTTTGAGTTTGATGCTAACGGTAAGATTGCAAAGCCTGATAGTTATAGCGAGCCTGATTTAACGCTGTTTGTTAAGGAGAGTGATTGTGAGTAACGAGAAAATGGCAATATGGGTTTTATATACACTAAAAGAGTTTAGCGCTGACGATATAGACACGATGACAAAAGCGCTGCAAGTGAAATTAAGCGAGGTACAAGATGACTAACTTACGACGATTACGAATCGAGCAAGTAGTTGATAAAGTGGCAATACCAAAATCAACTATTTATGAGAAGATAAAAACTGGTACCTTTCCGGCTCAATACAAAGATGGGTCCTCGTCTTTTTGGTTTGAGCATGAGCTTGACGCATGGCTTGTCAAAGTGCATAATTTACAGCTCGAACCGGTGCCGGTACCAGAGCACGACGAAGCTTGATATTAATTAATAACAGTAAAATTAACAGTAATCTAAGTTATTGAGATTAACTAAAACAATACTATCAATGGCTTAGGTGTTTAATTCAGTA
>NZ_CBCPJH010000028.1:0-42238 GCF_965118485.1 Psychrobacter glacincola
TCTAAAATACAAAGTATAGGTCCAAAATATAGTTTTAGATTTGGCTCTTGAGTCGCTTTTTTTCTAGTATTTAAAACAAAAATATATTTTTTACTTTTAAATACTTTTAAATACTTTTAGGCAGCTTGCAGGCCTTGAGCGTAAAGGGTCTTACAGTCTATAAAGCTACAATCAGCTAGGTTAAAGCTACAATCAGCTAGGTTAAAGCTACAATCAGCTAGGTTAAAAGCTACAATCAGCAGGTAATATGCTACAATTAGAAAATAATGAGCATTAAGGCGTGGCTATGAGTAATCAAGTTGATCTATATGAAAAGAAGTATCCTGCAAACTGGGTTGTTATGCAAAATCGTATTTTACAAGCATTTTATGAAATGACGCTTGATGAAAAACGGCTACTATTGCTTGCTAGTTCAGTAGTACGTTTGAGAGATGCTACTGAAAAAGACACTATAGAAATAACCGCAAAAGCATTTGCAGAGGCTTGCAATATTCAGGTGGATTCTGCTTATACGCAATTAAAAGAGGCTAGTGAGAAGATGATGCGGCGGTTCTTTAGTTATAGAAACGAACGCGGTAGCCGTGTCAATGTGCAGTGGGTTATCAGATCAATATATGAAGATGGCTATGTATCTCTGTGTTTTACAGATGAAGTACTACTGATGTTAAAAGTTTTTGATGAAAATAACCCATTCACCAAATATAAAAAAGAAGATGTCCTTAAGCTAAAGGGTGAGTATTCAATAGATATGTATCACTTAGCCAAAAAACATGAGGGTATGACATCATGGACAATGTCGCTTGAAGAAATTAGAGAGGAGCTGACACTTTCTAGATCTTATGAGCGTATTAACAACCTAAAAACTCGAGTTATCAATCCAAGCGTTGAAGAAATTACGGAAAAAACCGACATCAAAATAACTTATGAGAACATAAAACGTGGACGTACCGTCACGGGTTTGACATTCACGGTTAAAGCTAAGCCTACTAAGAAAAAAAACCTTAAAGAGCTAAATCAGAATAATGAGAATAGAGATATACCATCCTTAACCGTCAAACAGATTGACCGTTTTGCTCCTCTGTTGGCCAACTATGCCCCATTTGGTAGCTATGCGCCTTCAGGGAAAAGTACCCAAGAAGTGATCAGCTGGTTACATACCCAATTAAGAGATGAAGCTTTTTTAAAGACTCACAAAAAGCATCTGCTGGCGGTAGGCTATACCTATCCTAAGCAGCAAAAATAGAATAGAAGAAAGTGAGTAATATACTTTGCCTATACAATTGGCTTATATTAAGCGTACCTACGTAAACGACAAGTGATGCAATGACAACAACTAATTATAATATCCGGCTCGAGCAAGAACTCAAAGATAGTGCTTTTGCCGTGTTTGAAAGTTATGGTTTAACGCCCTCGCAAGCGATCAAATTATTTCTCACACAAGTGGCGCAGACAAAAACAGTGCCGCTGTCTTTTGAGTATCAAGCGACATCTGGCATAAATACGCTAGCTGATGGGATCAAGAATGAGAACCGTCAAAACTTACACGGTGTTAATGGTAGATGATTGAATTTGGGTGGAATAAAAAAAATCATCAATCAGCAAAAGTACCGATTAGCATTTGACGTAGCAGTGCGTGTGTTTCTTGATCCTTTATGTCTGCGTTAACAAAATCGGCATGAAAATGGCGAGGATCGGTGGTAAGCATTAGGTGAAGTAAATGGCACAGCTGTACTATTGGTTGCTCATACACAAAGAGAGATAAACGGTGGTGGAGTCATAAGAATCATTTCTGCAAAGCGTGCCACCAAAGCTGAAAGAAGGTTTTATGAACAATGTTAGATATCACTTAGATGAACTGCAGCCGTTAACAGCAAACAGCAAACAGCAAAAGGATTTACAACATCTGGCCACACTGCCGGACGACGATATAGATTTGTCGGATATCCCAGAAGTCATCCATTGGTCAGGTGCTATCCGTGGCAACATCGAGCCACAAGCGACCTCTACTGAAGTAAGCGTCATCAATCCAAGCATCATCGCCAAATTTAAAGACAGGGACCAACAAACAGGCGGTAACTACTAAGACGTGATTAATGACGCACTAGAAGAGTATCTGCTTGATCATTAATGCTATCATCAGAGCAGAGACCTTAAGATACCTTAAGGTTTTTTTTTATCTTATATTGTAATATGTTGTATATAGTATTATACTACATACATATTATACAAGTACTATCTGATCCTACAAAATTAAGGATGACCATCATGGCGATTACGACGCAGCAAATTCATGCCACCGCTGACCAGCTACAAGAGCAAGGAATCAAGCCGACATTGGCTGAGGTGCGTAAAGCGCTGGGTGGTGGCTCATTTACTACTATCAGTGAGGCAATGAAGTCTTGGCGACAGGATCACCAAGAAGAAGAGCAGTTAAGACAGGTGGACTTGCCCAGCGGTATCACTGAGCGCTTGCATACGCTTGGTGCGGATGTGTGGCAGACGGCTATTGATATGGCCAATGATCGGCTGGTGAAAGAGCGTGAGGCGTTAGAGGTCATTAAGGCGAAGGCGCAAGCTGAGACGGACGAGGCGCAAGAGGCGGTGAAGATGTTGGAAGGTGAGCAGTCCGATTTATTAGAGCAGCTGGACGAGGTAATGGCGACTTCAGAGACGGCAGCTATAAAAGCGAATCAAGCCACAGCTGAACGTGACAATCTTAAACAGACGCTAAGTGATACTCAGCACCAGCTAGAGCTTGAACACATTAAAGCAGATACTGCGCAGGTGCAGCTTATTGAGGCACGCACCGCGCTTGATAAGCAGTCTACAGAGCTGAGTTCCAGTGTATCAACAGTGGCTAAGCTTGAGGCCACAGCTGAGAGTGATAAAGCAGAGATCGCACGTTTGAAGACAGAGCTTGAAACGATTAAGGGTGAGCTAAAAACGGTGACTACTGAGCGCAATGAGATAACGACCGTCACGGCAGAGGTGAAAGGAGAGCTAAAGGCGATAACCACTGAACGTGATAAGTTGTCAATAATCTATGATCAGCTGACTCAAACGCAAGCTAAGATTGAAGCCGAGCATAGAGTATTGAATAAGCAGTATGATGAGCTATCAACTAATTACCTATCAGAGCAGGGACGAGTGACCGCGTTACAAGCTGAAATTAAGGAAGCGCAAAGAGAGCTGGCTGTCGCTCAGAATAAAAATAATGATTCGGGTGCTGATTAAATAAAAGTGTCCGAGGTTTTGATGTAATCAAGGTTTCAAGCTAAAGGACAGTTGCACAGAGTCTGGGATGGGCTCCACCCAAGAGATAGATCCTGTTCTATTCACACTAAACTTATGAATCAACCATGACAATATCGACTCACTGAATAAGTGAATGTTGTATAATATACATTCTGAATTTTTCTCTGTACTCTTATGGTATATAGCCTAGTGGGCTATATACCACTTAAATTAGCCTAAGTAAATTCATGCTAATTTTGGAGCCTTGAGCAGATTTCAAGGAACACTCACCCTAAAGCAATCTTGAGTATTTTGTCATACTCATAAACACTTTAGTGCATTCCTTGGATTTGATGTGATTCATCGTATGCCGACTTCATCGCCCATCGCGTCATCAAGACCGTATCACTGTATCAAGCTACGGTTGTTATGATTACGGCTGATAGCACCGCCTAGACACGCTCATAACCGCTACTGTGCTGTCATACGCTAGTAAGGGCGTTCGCCCAATATACCGCTACGATATGCACGAGTAACCACTCATTGCGTTGCTCTGATCCTTTGTCTAGTCACCCCTGTAGGGAGCTCACCCTTATGTCAAACGCAGTCGTCGCCGAGGCCTGCCACCCATTTGACGGGTAACGGTTACAGAGAGAGCAGTACAAGGAGGTAACGAACGAATAAGTAGCTTATTAAAATGTATAGTGAATAAGGTTGATATGAAAGCATAATTTAGATAAAATGACCATATACGGGCATTTAATGCTGTTCAAATAACGCACTGTACATGCTTATTTGTTCGTTACAGTGTGCTTCAACACGCTGTAACCGTTATCTACATTTAAAACTAAATGCCTCTAGGAGTCAACTCCCAGAGGCATTTTTTTGTTTAGTCTTTTGATATAATTCTCGTAAAATCTTTAGGTGCTGTCATAATCAATTGGCTCAAGTACTTCAGATCGCTTTGGGAGTGTCATAGTCTCTCAAAAAAAACTATCTGAACCGCCTCAGGTTTTCGGAGACTAACCATTCTGAGAGAATACGACAAACTAGGGGCTGTTCAAGGTGGTTTCAAAAAGCAATTAATGAAGGGCGTCTCAAAGCTCATTTCAATCTTGAGGCAAGGATTGCGGAATATGCATTCTTCTCATTATCCTAGAGGAAGAAGACTTTTGCGAGAGATGGTTAAACATTAAATCTTATATGTTTTCCTGTTGGCAGCTCAACGTCGATACGAAGCGTGCCGCCCATAGCTTCAACATATCTCTTCATGGTTGATATCTTAAGATCATGGCCACGATTTTCTATAGCAGATAGT
This sequence comes from Psychrobacter glacincola, assembly GCF_965118485.1. Classification (GTDB taxonomy): domain Bacteria; phylum Pseudomonadota; class Gammaproteobacteria; order Pseudomonadales; family Moraxellaceae; genus Psychrobacter; species Psychrobacter glacincola_D. The sequence goes on from NZ_CBCPJH010000028.1 coordinate 4,553, forward strand.
GAGGGTTGCTTAATGCCAAGGGTTTGAGCAAGCTCTTTTTGAGAAATTTCTAACTCTTCACGGATACGGTAAAGCTGATTTTCTAAAAACAAATTTTCAGCCAGTTGTTGAATACGAGCTTGGCTTTCCGAAGAGCGGCTAGCTAACAGTTCTTGCAATATTTTAGCCATTTTAATAAGCTGACTGCTTACCCCAATCATAGATGCCGCGTTTATAAGCATAAATCAGCATGATTAAACCAGCAATAATCATTGGTGCACTTAATAATTGCCCTTTGGTCATCCAGCCTAATAGGATAAATCCTTGGTCAGCATCTGGTTGGCGGAAAAATTCAATGATAAAGCGGCTGATGCCGTAGCCTAGTAAGAACACAGCAGAGGCGGCCATACGTGGGCGCGGCTTCGATGAATACCACCATAAAAAGATAAATAATAGCAGACCTTCGGCAAAGGCTTCGTATAGCTGCGATGGATGACGAGGCAGCACATACTGACCATTAATCTCGATCATCAATTCTTGCAACTGTGGATTGCTCTGTAATTGCTGGCTGTCAAAGGCAGCGGCTTGCGGGAAATACGTTAGCCAGTTATAGCCACCGTCTGATACGCGTCCCCATAACTCACCATTGATGTAGTTACCAATGCGACCAAAAAGTAAACCAGTTGGCACACAAGGAACGATAAAGTCGAATACTTGGAAGGTGGTTTTTTTGTATTTACGAGTAAAGAACCACATGCCCAACATGACGCCGATAAAGCCGCCGTGGAAAGACATTCCGCCTTCCCAAACCTTTAGTAGATAGGCAGGGTTTTGCATTAGCTCGCCGAACTGGTAAAACAGCACATAACCAATCCGACCGCCTAAAATAACGCCAAGCGACCCGTAAAAAACTAAATCAGACACCATATCGGTGGTCCAATTGTCGCGTTTGGTGCTGCGATACCAAGCCAGACCATAAGCCGCGGCAAATGCTAGCAGATACATGAGGCCATACCAGTACACTTCTACTGGACCCAAGGAAAGCGCTATCGGATCATACTGAGGATGAATCATCATAAAGGCATCATAATTATTGGTAATAGAATGTATAAAATAAGGTTTATAAGTGAATAGACTTATATAAGAATTTTTTGTCCAGTAATTGCAAAGTACAACTATCGCAAGTCAGAACCTCATCTTATGGATAGAGAGACCTTCCAAGTAAACTAGCCTTCGATATAATCGGAGCGGTTCATAGATAGTATGAAGGTATTTACTACCTGGTAATCAACAACTTCACAGTAACCTCAAAAAGACACTCATCTTTGATAGTAATACTAACTTTGCCATTATGGGCATTGGAGATAGCTTGCACAATAGATAAGCCTAAGCCTGTTCCTGAATGCATCGTATTCGTTTTATCATGACGATAGAATCGCTCAAACAGTTTATCGGCTTCAATCTGATCTAATGGTTTGTCTAAACGATTGGTCATAGTTATTCTTAACCAGAGCTGCTCTGGGGATTGAACATCGTCTTTTGGCTCATTGAGTGAGGTGCTTGAAGTGAGGACAGTAGAGGATATCATGATAGTGCTGTCACTAGCCGCATAATAAATCACATTTGACATCAGGTTGGCAAACAGCCGTTGCAATAAGCCTTCATCACCTAATACTGTTTTAAAATCACCCGATTTTTCAAAGGTTATCTCACGATCCTCGGCAATCATCTCATAATAGTCTATAAGCTTTGTGATCAAGCTCTCTATATAGACATGACTGATTTGCGAATCGCTCAGCTCTTTTTGAGTTTTTGCTAGTTAGCTATACTTTAGTTTCGATGCTGCTGTCATTGACGATAGCTTGCGCGCTCACTAGCCTTTTTTTCAAAAATGCTGCTACTAACGAAGGTAGAAATACTCAATCTAACGGTATAATAAAATGGTGGCTACGCTCGTGATGAGTACCTCTCATTACAAGTTATAGCACCATATTCACACCAATAGCGATCAACACCAAACCACCTAGCGCTTCTGCCCAACTGCCAAGCCACGTTCCTGACTTGCGTCCTATATAAGCACCTAAAAAACTTAATATAGCTGTCGTGAGTGCAATGATTAAACAGGCAACATAAGCATTAACCGCCAACAGGTTTAACGTAAATCCTGCGCCCATCGCATCAAGACTGGTGGCGATAGCCAACGATAGCAGTGTTTTATGACTTAAATTAATCCGAGTATCATCGTCATTAACGGAACGCGACTCATAGAGCATCTTGATGCCAAGCGCTACTAGTATGACAAAAGCAATCCAAGAAGCGCCTTCAGCAAACCAACCCAGCATGGTAGAGCCAAGCGCATAACCAATCAGCGGCATTATTCCCTGAGCAACCCCAAAATACAAACCAACCAGTAAGGTCATTTTTATAAACTGCGGCTTAGAATCACCTCTGTGCGTGGAGCCAAGACCGATTGATGCGGCAAACGCATCCGCAGTAAGCGCTAACGCCAATAATAGTATTTCTAACATCAAAAAATCGTTCCTTTTAAGATGTTTTTATTCTTTATTTTCTACTTTAAATGATTTTTTAGTATGGACAATACTTCTTCTATCTCTCGTTGATCTTGAACGCCTGCCAAGATAGCTTACTAGTAATAGCAGCGCTATTATTATCAAAATAGGGTAATTACCCATAAGCATGAAGGGGGTGTTGCCAACTCGTGCCTCTATTTCACCGCGCAATACAGTACGCTCAAACTGCGGTGCGCGTTTTACAATACGCCCTTTGTAGTCGATGATAGCAGTAACGCCAGTATTGGTCGCTCGTATAAACCATCGACCATTCTCAAGCGCGCGCATCTGTACCATTTGCAAATGTTGCAATGGGCCTGCTGAAGTGCCAAACCATGCATCGTTAGAGACCGTTAATAAAAAGTCAGTATCCATTGCGTTTTTGCGTGTGGTGTCTGGATAGGCGACTTCATAGCAGATAGCTGTTCCTATAGTGTGTCCACGCACCTGCAGCGGTGACTGTTGATCACTACCGCGACTATAGCTTTTAATGTCCTGACTACCAGCCAAACTAGGGAAAATATCAAGCACACCTTCAAATGGAATATATTCCCCAAACGGTACCAGGCGCTGCTTCTTATATAGACCATCGGCTTCTGCGCCCAAAGCCATCACGCTATTATAAAATGGAGGATACTTGTCAGTACTGGCATTGAACGCTGCTTTATCCTTATAAGGAATACCGGTTATCCATGTCGTATTGGTCGCATTAGCCATTTTTACCATTTCACTAATAAAGCCCACAGCCTCATCTTGAAACATCGGAATAGATGATTCAGGCCATACCACAACATCACGCCCCCACTCAGTGCGCGTTAGTTTTGCATAAATCTTTAGGGTTTCTACTTGATATTGAGTCAGCCACTTTATATCTTGTGAAATATTGCCTTGAATCAATGAAACAGACAGATCAGGTGTGCCCTTAGGTTTCGTCCATTGTGGATTGATTAGCCATAGTGATGTGCTAATGGCTAATAACATTACAGAAACGACGGCATAACTACTGCGCTGACGCATTAACTCTACCAAACTTGCAGCCAATAGTATGGCAACAAAAGAGACGGCAAAGACACCAGCAATAGGTGCTAAGGACGACAACCAGTACTCTTCAGTAAATGCATAACCAACAAACAGCCACGGAAAGCCTGTAAACAGCCAAGTCTTTAGCCATTCTTGTAACACCCAAAGCGCAGCAAAGGAAAAGGGTTGTTTGCCTACCATTCGGTTAAAGATTAGTGCTAAAAAGCCATGAAACAGCCCCATACCGAGACCCATCAACGCAATCAGAATCAACGCAAGCCACGTCGGGGTATCGCTATAATCATGGATGGCTGTATATAACCAAAAGCCACCGACACACCATAGTCCCATACCGTAAGCTTCACCAATAATAAAAGCGCGGCGACCGCTCATCTGTGGTACTAATAGCGAATATAAAATCGCTGGTGACACTATTGCTAGCGGCCAGAACCCATAAGGTGCTAGCGCTAATAAGAAAACAGCCCCTGCAAGCCAGGCTGTTGGCAGCGTAAGCCATAGTGGCAGAGGCTTTGACTTAGTATTTAGACGCTTTTGTAGATTAATAGTAGACAGGCGCATCGCAAATCATCCAAAAATATGAGTCTCAAAATCTAAGACTTAGATAGACTCTTCATTACTACAGACAGTACTTCAAAATAAAATCTGCCTATAATACCAGTCCGCACTGCTCAATGGATAAATTTGCATACCTTATTTGATGGGTTATTATGCTACATTATCAAACGATATGAAGTGTCACTTAGCCTTCTATGGCTTACAATATTCACAATACATGAGGCAGCACTATGACCCCCTTGAAACTAAAATCCAGCTTTATGTGTGATAGTCAATTGTCTAAGGGGTTGCGTGGTACGCTAGTGTTACTTGCCGCCACATCACTATTTGCTTGTAACCAATCGAATAGTAGCGTCTCTAATGCAAACGCAACATCAGTACCAACCGAAAATTCAGCGACAATCACTTTAAAGGAAGTTGAACCAAACGCTCAAAGCGCTCCTATAACGGCAACATCAGGAAATAATCCAAGTTTACTTAAGAACGTCTCAGCAACGGTTTATAAAGATGCCAATTGTGGTTGCTGTAAGGGGTGGATTGACCATGCACAAAGTAATGGATTGAGCTCAACGGCTGAGCATCCAAAAGACTTGTCATCCCTTAAAGACCGCTACAAAGTGCCAACTGAGATGCGCTCTTGCCATACAGTAGTCACTACTGATGGTTATATTTTTGAAGGCCATGTTCCCGCTAAATATATGGCGAAATTCTTAGGAAATCCGCCAGTACAAGCAATCGGTCTTGCTGTGCCCGGTATGCCTGTAGGTAGCCCAGGTATGGAGTATCAAAATAAATTCACGCCTTACCAAGTTATGCAGATTAATAAAGACGGGACAAGCCAAATTTATGCTGATATTAAATCGATAGAACAGCAACTATAAAATATTCGCAGATAAGAATAATTGACTATAGTATTAGCGTTGAAAGCAAATGAGAAAGATATGAGACTGTTTTATTGTTTGTAAAAACGACTTTTTGTAGAGTAATTCAGTAGTTACTGAAACTTTGGAATCCGAAAATAACGCTAAATTTGTAACTTTTGATGACAATGTAAGCTAATCTATCCATTATTTACCTCTGAAATAGATAAGTAATTAAGGATTAATACAAGAACATACAGGATGTATCGAAACAATTACGTAAGATTACATACATTGTTAATTAATTAAAAGTCGCAGTGATGATATAGACCATTATATTGTGACTACTATCATCTTAATCCTATATGCGATAGTAATTTCATCCAATAAAAAAAGGTCTGATTGTTAAATCCAAATTATCGATTTAACAATCAGACCTTTTTTTTGCTCATAAAATAATAAAAAACATGTCAAATTGGCCAGCTGCACCTCCTAAAAGATACACAAACTTACATTGTAAAATTGAATTTTTTAGTCATTTCATCCGCAATAAAAGAGTGTTTTTGAGATTTTTATTAGTGGTGACATGTTTTACACCCTATGCTAAAGTCGGCTCTGTGTTTTGGCTAACCACCTGATTTTTATTGAATTTGTAATACTTTAGCAAGGTTGCCAGCACTACTAACTGCTTTAGATAAGCATTTCACAGCATAAGTATTACTCATTACGACGTGTATATGCTCGAGTTGTTGACATGTAATTGACCGCTCTGTTATGGATGACAGGCTATTTTGTATTAACCATAGGTAGTAAATTTATGAAACAGGCTTTATTGATTTTGTCAGTACTGGGCATGGGCATAGCACAAACAAGTGGTGCTGCTGTAACGACCTTTCAAACAAATAATACCATCACTAATGCTTCTGTGGCATCAAACTACGGTTCATCAAAAAACATCTATAGTACTAGCAGTGGTGCTTACGTTTCTAGCAATGACGAAATCAGTCAAGCCATTAGCACTTTAAGTATGCAGGCCAAACAAAAAGAGAGTCAGCTTTCCTCATTGAACAGCCGTTTATATACTGAACAACAACAGCAACAAGTTAATACGGTTCCTGACAGTAATTCAGCACCCGCTATTGCCGCTGCACGTGCCTCACGAGTTGCGCTATCTAAAAGCTCAGGTTACTGTGCCCGTTACGTACGTAAAGCGCTACAGTCTGCAGGTTACGAGTTTACCCCGAACCCTTCAGCCTATCAGTACGCTACTCGTGGCACGCTTGATAAAGCAGGTTTCAGCAAAATCAGCAATGATATGCCAACCCAAGTTGGTGATGTTATTGTCTATGATCGCTCATCAAAGCGTCCAAATGGCCATATCCAAATTTTCGATGGTGCAGATTGGATTTCTGACTTCCGTCAGAACAGCATTAGCCCATACAGTGGTGTCTATGCTTATACAACATGGCGCGATTCAAAATATGTTGATGACGCATCGGATCGTGGCATCTACCTTGCTATGGCTGACAAATAAGATTTAATAAGTCAACACAGTCCTAATAAATTAACGCAGCATAGTTCTGATTTTCCTCCAGCTCAGTCGTGATTTTACTATCATTGCTGGGTTTTTTTGTGCTTGCTACTATGCCATTTTCAATCTTTCAGAATTTGACTAGTAAAAATAGATGCTATTAATGACAAGAGTTATCAGCAAGGGCATTGAGTATGCCACAGGATGTCGTTGGTACACTGCTGGTGCATTTATGACGTAAAACCGTGAGATGCTGTTTTAAGTGCGTCAGCTCTTTCATCCGTATTTCCACGGCGTGAATTTGCTCATCTAGCAAGGTATTCACATCGCCACAGTCCTCGCTAGGAGATTCCCAAAAATCAAGTAAGAGTCGCACTTTATCTAAAGCCATGTCAAGCATACGGCAATGTAGGATGAATTGTAGACGCTCCATGTGCTCCTCATTATATAAACGATAGTTTCCTGAGCTACGAGCAGGCTCAGGTAATAAACGCTCTTTTTCATAATAGCGAATGGTCTCTACTGTGGTCTCTGTGCGTTCAGCAAGTTCACCAATTTTAATTAACATAATAACCTCGATGGTTCAGAACGTTGAAGTGACTTTTAAGCTTGATGTTGGAGAAATAAAACTCATAAATCTGTAGATACAGCCCTTGACTCTGAACCCACTAGAGGGTTCATAATAACACTATTTGAAGGGCAGAATATTATGAAATATCGTATTGAAGGTATGGACTGTGCTAGTTGCATCGGCAAGATTGAAACAGCCTTGATACGTATGCCTGGGGTTTCTGATATTAAGCTAAATTTTGCTACAGAATCACTAGAGTTGACGCTAGACCCTGAGGCTATAACTCAGGTCAGTGATATCGAAAAAACCATTAAAAGCCTAGGGTTTGGCATCTCTGCTAATACAGGCCAACAGACTGTATCGGCTATTGATATTGACAGCGACAATCCGTTGACCTCGCAACGTCAGCGTTGGTGGCAAACTCAAAAAGGCAAACAGGTTGTTGGTCTCGGCATTCTGATGGGCAGCGCTTATATTCTGTCACTACTTTTCCCCGCTTATGGCATATGGGTGTTCGCTGTTGCCGTGATTGTGGGCGTCTTTCCATTTGTGCGCAAAGCGGTAGCACTGGCTAAGTCGGGTTCACCTTTTTCCATTGAAACGCTGATGTCCGTCGCCGTGCTTGGTGCCCTTATCATTGGTGAGGCTGAAGAGGCCGCAGCGGTTGTCTTCTTGTTTTCGATCGGTGAGTTATTTGAGAGTATCGCTGCTGATCGCGCTCGCGCTGGTATCAGAGCTTTGGCATCACTAGTTCCAAAAACTGCCATTTTACTTGACGCGCAAGGGGGACAGCGCGACGTTCCTGCGTCCTCACTACAAGTGAATGATCTTGTGCTCGTGCGCCCTGGCGATAGAGTATCTGCCGATGGCGCCATTGTTCAAGGTACATCCAGCCTCGATGATTCGCCTGTGACTGGAGAATCGGTTCCTGTTGCTAAGACGATGGGTGACACTGTATTCGCGGGGTCGATTAACATCGATGGCGTGCTACACGTGCGGGTGGAGAAAACGGCTGCCGATAATACGATTGCAAAAATTATTGAGCTGGTAGAGCAAGCACAAGCTTCTAAAGCGCCCACCGCACGTTTTATTGAAAAGTTTAGTCGCTATTACACTCCAGCAGTGATGGTCATTGCCGCATTGATTATCGTCGTGCCACCTTTAGCGATGGGTGGAGAGTGGGGAACTTGGTTGTATCGTGGTCTGGCGCTATTATTAATAGCCTGTCCCTGCGCTCTTGTGCTCTCAACACCAGCTGCTATTGCTTCTGGTCTGGCGGTCGGTGCGCGTCGTGGTCTGCTCATTAAAGGCGGTAGTGCCTTAGAAACTATTGGTCAAGTGAAGACGGTCGCTTTTGATAAGACAGGTACTTTAACGGAAGGCAAGCCCCGCGTGACTGATGTTGTTGCCTTTACGCAAGAGTATACGGACTCTCAAGGTCAGGATTCTCAAGATGAAGATAAGGTATTGGCGCTCTTTGCTAGTGTGGAGTCCGGTTCTAGTCACCCGCTTGCTGAAGCCATTGTCAGCCATGCTAAAGCTGCCAATGTGGTCATACCTGTAGCCTCTAAAGCTTCTGCTACTGCGGGTAAAGCGGTGCATGCAACTGTGTCAGGCCGCACGCTAGCTATCGGTTCGCCCGTCTACGCGGCTGACGAAGCAGTCATTTCTGCCAAACAACAGGCACAAATTGAGGCGCTGCAAAATCAAGGTAAGACCGTCTCAGTTCTATTTGATGAGCAAAGTCGAGCAGCACTTGGGTTAGTCGCATTAAGAGACGAGTTACGAGACGACGCTCATCAAGGGGTAGCTCAGCTTAAAGCAATGGGTGTGAACGCCGTTATGCTGACAGGCGATAACCGCTTAACCGCTCAGGCGCTTGCCAGTAATTTAGATATTGAGTGGAAAGCGGAGCTGTTGCCCGAAGATAAACTGCGCCTGCTTAACGAGATGAAAGATAATCGCAAAATAGCGATGGTAGGTGATGGTATTAATGATGCGCCAGCACTAGCAACCGCCGATGTCGGTATTGCGATGGGTGGTGGTACTGATGTGGCTCTAGAGACGGCTGATATCGCATTGTTGAAAAGTCGGGTTACGGACATGGCTCATCTGATTGCGCTATCGCGCGCAACGATGCGTAATATTCATCAAAACGTCATTTTCTCATTAGCTTTAAAGGGGGTATTCCTAATCACCACTGTATTCGGCATTACTGGTCTATGGATTGCGGTGCTAGCTGACGCTGGAGCGACCGTGCTGGTCACTCTTAATGCGCTGCGTTTACTGCGCTTCAAAGGTGCGCCTCCACTGGAAACTCCCTCTAAAGTAGTTAAATGAAAGCCTATAGGATCAATTGACGATAATTGGCTATAAATGGATAGTAGTCATACGAGCTGGGCAATCTGCTTCTAATATTATAAATTGCGTTAGTCACAGTAAGCTGTGACTGTACCAAAGTGGACAAGGTTAGACCGTATGTTAATTACAGAGTTAGGTTATTTTGCTTTGCTTATTGCTTTTGTGTTGGCAATATTGCAAGTGGTTCTGCCAACCGTTGGTGTTATGCGTAATCGAGTTGCCTGGCAGCGTTTAGCCCCAAGCCTTGCTTGGGCACAGTTTACCGCTATGATAACGTCATTTGGCGCTTTGATGGCGGGCTTTTATTACAACGATTTCAGCCTAGTTTATGTCACTCAGCACTCCAATACTCTGTTGCCTTGGTACTACAAGTTATCGGCGACATGGGGTGGACACGAAGGCTCATTGCTGCTGTGGATGACCATCATGGCGACATGGTGTGCACTGGTATCTTATTTTAGTCGTGGTCTACCATTATCAATGCGCGCGCGGGTATTAGTGATTTTGGCCGGTGTGCAGTTAATGATGCTAACGATGCTGATATTTACCTCGTCACCATTTGAGCGCACCTTACCCAATCTAGCAGTCGATGGCGCTGACTTAAATCCTGTCCTACAAGATTTTGGCCTAATTATTCATCCCCCCATGCTATATATGGGCTATGTAGGTATGGTAGTACCCTTTGCTTTTTGTATGGCGGCATTGTGGGAAGGGCGTTTAGATGCTGCTTGGACACGCTGGTCACGTCCATGGGCGCTAGCGGCTTGGGGATTTTTGACCATCGGTATTGCACTGGGGTCATGGTGGGCCTACTACGAGCTTGGTTGGGGCGGGTGGTGGTTCTGGGATCCGGTAGAAAACGCTTCGTTTATGCCATGGCTTGTTGGATTGGCATTATTGCATTCTTTAGCGGTCACCGAAAAGCGCGGAGTCTTTAAAGCCTGGACCATTATGCTGGCTATTTTTGCCTTTGCCTTAAGTTTGCTTGGCACGTTTCTAGTGCGCTCTGGAGTCCTTACCTCAGTGCATTCGTTCGCCGCTGACCCGACGCGTGGTTTGGTCATCTTAGCTATTCTTGGCATTATCACCGGTAGCGGCTTATTAATGTTTGCCATTCGCGGCTGGCGCTTGACGGTTGAGAGTCAATATCAGCTGGTTTCACGTGAGTCCTTTTTAGTAATCAACAACGCCATCATTTTGATTTCAACCTTAGTGGTGCTGCTTGGCACGCTCTATCCAATTATTGCCGACGCCTTTAGTTTAGGTCAGGTATCGGTAGGCCCTCCTTACTTTAATGCATTGTTTGTACCCTTAACGTGGCTGTTGTTAATATCGATGGGTATGGGTTCAAATATTCGCTGGAAAAAAGATAGCCGTCCCTTATTGGGCGTTGGAATGGTTATAGCGGTTAGCAGCTTAGTGTTAGCCGCTATTGTCACTTACTTTGTCAACCCCTCATCTATACTTAATATTGGTGTCACTTTAGCGGTTAGCTTTTGGGTACTGTTTTGGATGGTGGTTGATTTTAGAGATAAGACTAAAAATGCTGCAAATATATTTAGCGGTTTGGGTCAATTACGTCTCAGCTATTGGGGTCAACAAACCGCACATATTGGTGTCTTAATAGCAGTTATTGGGGTGGCGTTTACCAGTAGCTTAAGTATTGAGCGCGATGTGGCGATGGCACCTGGCGATACGGTCAATGTACAAGGTTACGACTTCAAACTTGTTGATTTTCAAGAAGTTAAAGAAAGTAACTTTGATGGTACGCGAGCACAAGTTGAGATAACGAAAGAGGGTCGCGAGGTCGCCACTTTATACCCTGAAAAACGCACCTATATTATCAGTATGATGCCGATAACCGAGGCGGCTATTGATGCCAGTCTCATGCGTGATTTATACGTAGCACTTGGTGAGCCTATCGCTGAGAACAGCAATCAATGGGCCGTACGTATCTATGTGAAGCCGCTGATTCGTTGGATTTGGCTGGGCGCAATCATCATGGCTTTAGGTGGCTTAATCAGCATGCTCGATAAGCGCTATCGCATCAAAAAAGTTAAAGCCCCGTTGCTAGCTAGTGGTAATCTGGCTACTGATGGAGTCAATGATAGAGCTATTGGTAATGTAAATAAGACCGTAGCTCCAGCATCGACGATGTCGACAACAAGGGAGCAATAAATGACTATGTCTAACAATGCTCCTGAGCAAGGGGACAGCCAAAACAGTACCCAGCGTAACCCAAAGACCATGAATAAGAAGCAAATGAAGCTATGGTTCTTAATTCCACTTATCCTCTTTTTTGGTTTAGTAGTGATACTGTACATGCGCTTGGGTAAACCAACAAATATTGTGACCAATACCGCTCTTGAGCGTCCAGTGCCTACTTTTGAGCTGCCGTTATTAGCAGATACGACTCGTATAATCACTAATGATGGTTTGCCAGATACGCCGTTTTTGATCAATGTTTGGGGCTCATGGTGCCCAACTTGTGTTATTGAGCATCCGTTTTTAATGCAACTAGAAGAACGTGGAGTTAATATCATTGGCGTGAATTATAAGGATGAGATTGGCAATGCGCTCAGCTACTTGAATCGAGGCGGCGATCCATTTTCTATGTCTATTCAAGATTCACGGGGTCAGTTTGCTCTAGACTTAGGCATAACGGGTGCACCCGAGACCTTTGTTGTGGACGGAGACGGTATCATTCGTCAGCATATTCTTGGTGAGATCAATGAAGCCAATTGGCAACAGCGTGTTAAGCCGTGCCTAACAATGCTTAATGAGGCTAACAAGAACAACGATAGCCCCGATCCGAGTCAACTTGAAAAGGTATGCAAATGAACGTTGCTCGAATGAAAGCTCCTCTTAAATCTAATATTGTTTTGAAACTAGCAAGCTTAATACTAGCGTGTCTGCTTAGCATGACGACATATGCAGCTATTGACGTATACGATTTTGACTCACCACAGCAAGAAGCTCAGTACCGTGGACTAATAGAAGAGCTTCGCTGTCCAAAATGCCAAAATCAAAACCTTGCAGGCTCTGATGCACCTATCGCCCAAGATCTAAAGCAAAAAATCTATGATTTAATTAAAGATAGACGTAGTGATGCTGAAATACGCACCTATATGCAAGAGCGCTACGGTGACTTTATTAGCTATAAGCCGCCTATGCGACCATCGACATGGATACTGTGGTTTTTTCCACCATTATTACTGCTCGTCTTAGTCATCGGCTGGTTTTGGCAAAGTAAGCGTCGCCAAGTAGTCGCTCGTGGTCAAGGCGGCGTCACAGTAGACCATACTGCCACTGCTCTAACCCCTGCGGAAAGAGCTGAACTTGATCGTCTATTATCGCAAGCTGAGAATATTGACCACGACATTACTATCCCAAAGGACAAAAAATGACCCTATTTTCTACTTTTGGTTTATTTATAGCTCTAGGCTTATTGATTGCTCTTGTATTTGCGCTGATTGCTATTTTTCCATGGCTAAGAGCCGCACGCTCGCAGTCCAAACCGATAGATAACCAACTGTTAGACATTAACGTTGCGGTATTTCGCGAACGTTTGGCTGAGCTACAAGCGGATAAAGACAGCGGTACTATTGATAACAGCCATTATCAAAACCAAAAGCTGGAGCTTGAGCGTCAGCTATTAGATGCGCAGCGTCAAATAGCGCCAATGGTCACCCCTAATGTTAAAAGCCGTCTAATTGTCGCAGCTTGGATCCCAATATTGGCCACGATGGCGTATTTATTAATAGGTAATCGTACGCCCGTGTTTGATCTATGGGCGGCTGAAGACAAAGTAGGACAAGTAGCTGATGACTTATTAACGGCTAAGATCGACACGCCACCAAAGTGGGCGACTGAAAACGGTCGTCAGTTGATTAGCGCTATGCAAACCAATGTCCACCGTCATGCTAATGATCCTGATCGTTGGATGCGCCTATCAGAGCTTTTCTTATCTATGGAGGCGACTGATTCTGCATTAGAAGCCTTGTCGCGCGCCTATCGTTTAGCGCCTGATGACGAAGGAGTTGCAATCACTTATGCTCAGACTAGCTTTTTTGTTAATAAGGGTCAGTTAGACGCAAATGTTCGCCGTGTATTACAAGATGTATTAGCCAAAAATCCGCAGCATGAACGAGCTCAAATGTTAATGGCAATGGGTGAGGCGCGCAGTAGTAACTTTGCCCAAGCGCAAGGTTGGATTAGACGTTTACAAGACAGTATTATATCCAAACCAGGTGACCATACTAAAGCTTTAGCAAGCTTAGATGAGTTAAGCGCCTACGTTAGTACGCAAGAAAAGCAAGCACTAGAAGGTATTGAAGTGACAGTGACGATTAACGCCAGTTTATTGCCGTTAGTAAAGGGTGATGATGTGCTATTTATTGCTATTCGTGACGTTAAAGGGGGCCCACCGTTTGCCGCTAAACGTTTACCCATTGGTGTTATCAAGCAAGGTGAAGCCAGTATCCGCTTAAGTAATCTTGATGCGATGATGCCGGAGCGCACGTTAAACTCCGCCCGTAGTGACAAAACTCAGTTAGCAGTCGTTGCTCGTATTAGTCATAGCGGTAATGCCATAGCAGAGTCAGGCGACTTATCGGGTAATCCGATAGTGATTAGCGCTGAACAGACTCAGGTTAATGTTGAAATCAACCAACAGATTCCCTAATAAAAAATTATTACCGTAAGTTTCATAATACTAGAGCGGTAATTGGAGCAGTTTTTGAAAGTGGCGCTATTAATAGTCGTATACCAAAAACATATACGTTTAACATTGTTCATTGTATAAACACAGATAAAGACAACAACTATGACTAAACCTATCGACAGATTAGATAGTACTAAATTAAATAGCGTTGAATCGACTAGTACTAATATTGCTGACAATAAAGCAGCTGTGAATAGCACTCATCAACGGATTGACTCTGAAACTATGAGTCATACGCCTGAAGCTACGTACGTGACTTCAGGCAAATCGATAACGCTTAAAGGTCAGTTGGACAAAACGCCAAAAATGGTTGCCAATGGCAGTCGCGCTTTTATTTGGTATTTGCTGGCGCTAATGGTATTAATACTGGATCAAGGGACTAAGTGGTTGGCCCAAACCAAGTTATCTTTCAATGATCCCGTACCGGTCATTGAACCCTTTCTCAACTGGACACTCGCTTATAACTATGGCGCAGCATTTAGCTTTTTAGCCGATGCTGGCGGTTGGCAGAAATGGTTTTTCTCAGGCTTAGCTTTTATAATGGCTATCTTTTTGACGGTTTATTTAATCAAAGCGCCTCGTACAGCCAAGCTATTGTCTGTGGGGTTAGCCTTAGTGCTTGGTGGTGCGATTGGCAACTTAATCGATCGTTTAAGAATTGGCAAAGTGGTTGACTTTATCCATGTGCATTATGCTGATGTCTGGAATTATCCTATTTTTAATATTGCAGATATAGGTGTTTGTGTCGGTGTCGCATTGATTATTATTGATATGATATTTTTTGAAAGTAAGCGTAATAAATAAGCATATTGATGTCGATTAGCACAAACAAAATGAACTAGCGTCGTAGTCGCTCTATACGGAAAAATACTTTTTATACTTGAGTATGTTTATAAAAATGTGAACTGGAAGGTAATGTATGACTGGTATAGGTACTCACTCATTTTAGCTCTTAAAACCCAATACTTCAAAGCTCTGCGTAGAGCCATTATTATGGCGACATTGAATAACTCATAAATTATTTATTGATAATAACAAAAGGAAAATATAGTGTCACAGGCTCAGCCAACTATTGAAAAAATTCACAGCCTTAGAAAAAAACAAGGGACCGCGTTAAAAAGCCTAACCATTATAGGCTACCTAGAAGGCACCTCTTTCTTATTATTGCTCTGTATCGCCATGCCGCTAAAATATATGATGGATATTCCAGAAGGTGTGAAATACATCGGTATGGCACACGGTATATTATTCATTGCCTATGTCATAATACTTATAGGCTCAGCCATCAAAATAAAAATGCCTCTTTGGGCAATACCTGCGGGCGTACTCGGATCACTCTTACCGTTTGGCCCGTTTATATTTGATCATTTACTAAAAAAGAATCTACAGAAAAGCGTAAGTAAAGAATAAGCTCTGCAAGCCTACCTTATTGCTCAAGATTACTTTTCCTGATTAACTTACAAGTCGCCATGACTCATCATGGCGACAAATGAATAACATCAAACAGAAGCTACTCACAAAAAAATTTCAATTAAGGCTCAGTATGAATAATCTAAAACCCTACCCGCTTTTCCAACTTACCTCATACCCTATCGACAGACCTGTCTAGTTCGAAAGCTAAAAAGGTTTTATCGTCTGTAATGGATTTGCTATTACAAAAAGTATACTTATCTAGTAGCTTCAGGTATTGCGTCAATTCGAGCGTCGAATTGTTAAACAATATGATTAGATAGGCTCATTACCTCAGTGAGGACTTGGTTGAAAATTTAGGAGAGGGCACTATGTCAATTGAGAGTAATGAGGATAAATCATGATTAATTTTAATGAAAATATTGAATTGAGTGCTTGGGGTGTAACTCTTAGACCTTGGCTTAGTTCAGACGCATCGTTGATTGTTGGGTCTGTAGTCGATTCGCATACCTGGAGATTCACAACTGAAGCTATTTCAAATACGGATGAAGTTGCTAAGTATGTTGATAGAGCATTATTAGATCGAAGCGATAAGAAGAGGCTTTCTTTTGCAATCTGTTTAGAGGGTAGTGAGAAAATTGTTGGTAGTTCTAGTTTTGGAAATGTTTCTACTAAAGATAACAGGATTGAAATTGGTTGGACGTGGCTAGCGCAAGAATTTCACGGTAAAGGCCTAAATAATGTGGTTAAGTACCTCATGATGAAACATGGCTTTGAGGTTTTTGGCGTACATCGCATAGAGTTTAAGACTGACAACTCTAACCCTCGTGCTTGCAGAGCGCTTAAAAAGATAGGTACGCAGAAAGAAGGTGTACTTCGTTCGCACACTTTAATGCACGATGGACAGTATCGTGATACAGCGTTCTTCTCGGTTCTTGATACGGAATGGGACGAGGTTGAAGTGAATCTTGCTAATCTCATAGAAAACAGTAATCGAGAATATAGTTTTTTTACAATGTAAGAAAGATAAATGGTTTTCTAAATACACATTAATTTGATTGCAACGATAACACTATTCAGGTTACTGGATACAAGCAACTTCAGAGATACTCGCAAACAACTTGTTAAAGCTAATGTAAAATGCAGCTTATATTTTGGCGCGCGAAGCTAATTTACCTATAACCACCTCAATGGAACCTGTAGTGGCATAATTAACTTAGACCATGTTTAAGAGATTATACTAACTCAAAGAAGACACTAGTATGAATAACAAACGTAGAGAATAGGTAATACACCCGAGAATTTAAGTTAGAGGCCATCAGATTAGTGGTTGATCACAATCGCAAGATAGCTGAAGTAGCAAAGTCTTTGGGGATTGGTGTATCGACCTTAGACAACTAGGTACGAAAATATCGGTTAGAGCAACAAGGCGTTGCTCCAACCCAAGGCTCGGCTTTAACTGATGAGCAGCGATAGCTACAACAACTACGAAAAGAGAACAAACGTCTAAGAATGGAGCGTGACATCTTAAAAAAGGCTTCAGCTCTGTTGGCATCGGACAGTCTAAAAAGCTACTACCAATAAGTAAGCTTGCAGAGCAGGACAAATGATTGGGCAAGCGTAAGCTATGTGACCTATTTGGTGTGGTGAGAAGCAGTTATTACTATGGCATATAAACTAAATCTATTGATGTGAAGCGTATCAAGATCAAAGCATTGATACGTGAAGTATTTAATGACTCAAAAGACTCAGCATGGACTCGCACTATTACTGCCATCTTACAGCATCAGGCTGACCTGCTACATGGCAGGTCAGCTTATGAAGCAAATGGGACTTAAAAGCTGCCAGTAAAAGACGCACAAACAGTGATTATATATGGGGCTACTATCAGTCCGTGAGACCGCACAGCTTCAATGATTGTTTAACACCGCTAGAAGAAGAGAAACGCTACTTTAACAAAAACTTCTGGTCAGGTGTCTTAATTTAGTTGACCACTACAGAACGACCTTGTTTAGCTAACGGTTCGAAGAGCTTAATCGCCTTACTATAACTTTGATAATTTTCATCACTATCCATATATAGAACACCAAGGTTATATTGAGCATCCATATTTCCTTGATCGGCAGCTTTTTGAAACCATTTGATGGCTTGATCATAATTCTGATTTATACCTACACCCTCGAAATACATTAGACCGAGATTAGTTTGTGCAGTGGAGTTACCTTGGTTAGCCGCTTTTGTGTACCACTCAATAGCCTGAGTATAATCTTGATCTACTCCTTTGCCTTCATCATACATTCTGCCCAAGTTATTTTGTGCATCTGCATCACCTCGGCTAGCCGCTTTTGTATATAGCTCGATAGCTTTAGCGTAGTCTTGCGGTACTCCTTGCCCATTCTCGTAAGCAACACCTAAATCGAATTGCGCTATAGTATCGCCTTGTTCAGCTAATCTCTGTAATTCTATAACGTCATCACTCTCTTCAGTTACTGGTTGTACGTGAAAAACTTCATTACGGTCGTCATTTTGCGTTTTCTGACAGCTCGTTATCAAAATAGGTGAGAAAGAAAGACAAATAAGAGTAACGGTTAATTTAGTTTTAGATAAGGTCATGTATCTCGTTCACTGATTGAAGATTATTCGTTAAGCATACCATTTGACTGAAACGATGATGTAATAAAAAAAGCCAATTATACCGATGAATTTTTTGTAGTTAAAGCCATTTAACATAACGTCCGTTATGGGAATAAGGGCTCCTATCTAGTGAGGATTTGAATGCTCGGCTGTGTGCTAATGTCATCGGCGCTTTAACTCACTGAAATATTTACAGTGTGAGGGTTTTTAATAAAGCGTTATAATTAAATATCTCTAAAGATCTTTAAATAAGGGGTTTTCTTTCAGTAAGTAGTCATCCTCACGTAAAGGGATTCTTCCCCAAAAAATTCTCATAATATGAGTAAACCTATCATAATATTCTGTTAACTCTTCTATATCTATATTTTCTACACTCCAAGCATCATATGGGTTTAGAGTTGAAGAAAATGCTGTTTCAATCGATCTTCCTAAATAATAAACATCGGCCATCACCGCCTTGTCTACAGTTTTCTTATTTTCAATCTCTTTAATAATATTTAGTAAAAAGATTTCTAGATCCCAATATTTATCAACGTCCCAAACAAAATCATTCTTTAATGTATTAGTAAAGGATTCATGACCCCAAAGATACGTTCGTATATTAGCCTTCATTTCAATGTCCAGTTTTTACAGAACCTGCCATAATTATTGAGAATATAGCTTACAGTTCGCTGTTTGTATAGCGCACTGAACTAACTTAATGATTTGATAACTGCCGAACTGATTGAATCAGTTTGGTACCCTAGTGAGGACTTGAACCTTAGCCTGTAGCTAAGCGATTTCAATAGTTATAGGCTACTGGGTTTAATTAGTGTACATCTGAGTGTACTTGATAAGCTTGGCTTTGTGATTCTTTGACTAGGATATTCCCTAATAACCTAGTCTTTATTCATCCTCTGTCCTTATACCCAAGTTGTTACAACCTAATTGATATCCATTGTCACAAGCTTTGGAAAAGTACTTTTTTGCTATAACTGTATTTCGACGTACGCCTATCCCATTAAGATACATCATACCAAGGTTATATTGAGATCTAGCATCACCTTGATTGGCGGCTTTTAGATACCACTTACCGGCTTTAGCATAATCCTGAGGCGCACCTTCGCCATAGCTATAAATTGTTCCAAGTTGGTATTGGGCAGGAACATATCCTTGGTTAGCGGATTTTGTATACCACTTGATAGCTTTAGGATAATCATGACGTACCCCTTTACCTTCGTAGTAAGCGTTACCAATATTGAATTGAGCCTCAGTATTGCCTTGGTTGGCTAGTTTCTGCCACTGCTCAACGACTTTGGCATCATTTTGACGCACACGCTCGCTCTTTCGATGTGGTACGCCATTGATGAATTTCATCGGACCAATCCCTTGGTTAACAGCTTTTGTACGCCAATCGATATGTTTATCGTAATCCTCGTCTGTACCTTTGCCATCGTAATTGTAGTAAGTTTTACTAAGTTCGAGTTGAGCTTTAGCGTAGCCTTGATTAGCAGCTTTTGTGAACCATTCAATAGCTGTAGAGCGATCCTGATCTACCCCTTCACCATCGTCGTACATTATTGCAAGGTTATATTGAGCAAGATCATATCCTTGGTTGGCTGATTTTGTATACCACTCAACGGCCTTAGCGTTATCCTCGAGTGTACCTTCGCCATCGTCATACATTACTGCAAGGCTATATTGAGCCTCAGCATTGCCTTCATTGGCTTGTACTGTCAGGTCTTCAAATTCTTTTTCAATATCTGATTTTACGGGTAAGACATCGCTAGGAATACTAATAGTCTGAGTATTAATGACTTTATGACATCCTGTGAGCATTAAGCCAGTCAGTAAAAATGTTAATAGCCTTTTTTTCATAGCTGCTTGTCCTGTTATTTAATCAAAGTAACACTATAATTTATAATTTACATGCCTATCATGATGTATTCTAAATACACCATTAGATGGTCTTATTAGGTATACCACAAGGAAACCAACTAATTAGAGTCATTAATCAATTAATAGACCACTTAAAATAGACTGATATAACGGAACCACTTATAACAGACTATTAATTTAATTATGTTTATTAGACATCAACCCATGAGCAAGATGCCAAGCGTGTCAAAAATGAGCTCATAGCATTTGCTCAAGACCATGGGCATAAAATTGCTACGTTCTATATAGAAAATAAGTCAGGTACAACGCTAGGACGTACAAATCTGATGCATCTGATTGCTATCATAGTTAAAAAAGCAAAGTAATACTCAAATACTCAAATACTCAAATACTCAAATACTCAAAAAATGTATTGATTACTGTTAAGTTAGTATTCTTCAAATCTTCAATTGAAGAATGTTGAAGCTCCGACAGTCCTAGGGCTTTTGAATTCAATATAAACTACCCAAAAAATATCACAGTATTTTTTGAATCAGGATACATGATTAAAATCTATCAACTTAATCATTATATATCTGATGGCGTTATGTCTATAAAAAGGTAAATTAATATTTAAAATACCTCAGCGATTAGCCCTGCTTTAACACCCGATAAACGGTAGCTACCCCAACACCAACGGCCTTAGCGATTTCCTCTTTTGTCATATTGCTTTGACTGTCTAATTCTCTGATACGGTTATGTTTTACTATGTTGGCTTTCTTACCAGTAGGTTTATATCCACTGTTTGCCAATCCCTGCTTGATACGCTCTCTACGCTTGTCGTTATCAAGCTTTGCCATCGTTGCTAATAAGTCGATCAGCATATGGTTAATCACTGTTAGGATTTCACCGGTCATGCCATTACTTACCGTATGTGTCGTTGGCAGATCAGCTACCACCAATCGCAATCCCTTGTCTTTGATACGCTGCTTTAGAATTGCAAAGTCATCTTGAGATAACCTACTTAATCTATCCACGCTTTCAACTAATAGGATATCGCCTTCTTCAGCGGCATTGAGTAATAGAGTGAGTAATGGTCTATCGAGCTTTGTACCACTGAAATGCTCAATATATTGAGCATAGCTATCATCATAGCTTTTGCTAAAGCTAATCAAGTCAGACAAGGCTCTCTTAGCGTCTTGATCCTTAGTACTGGCTCTCACATAAATACGAACGGTCATAAAGCTACCTCTACTATTTAGACTTGATAATCAATGTTCATTGATAATAGCAAGATATTACTATCATTTAATAACAGAAACAAGTCTAATGATAGGTAGATTATCGTATAGGGATTTTATGTTTTGGGTATAGGCTAATGATAGGTTAATTGCAGCGGTTTTACACCTTAGTTTATTCTAGGTAGGCTATTAGCTCTATTATTAATTTAGATAAGCGGTCTTTTTAAAATGCGCTTATACAGAATCCAGTAAACACTCCAAATCCTGTTTCTGAATGTTTTTAGGTATAAATTCGTTATGCATTTTATGAAGGTAAGAGAGACTAGTTTCTGTATCAGCTTCATAACGTAGCTGCTCTTGATAGAATTTTAGCCGTGCTTTAGCATTGGTTATAACTTCTGACCACGTCATAATATAAATTTCTATTCCACTTACTTGATGAACGCAACCTTTGGGGAGTCCGATATTGTTTGCTCTCATTTTTGCTATAGAATCAAATTGATTGGAAACTGCTATAAACTTCCATTTGCAATTAGACTTATCAAATCTTTCGTCATCATTAACTGCTTGGGCGTAACCCATAAGCTGACCTATAACATCATTGTCTATTTTCTTATTAGGACGCTTTAACTCAACGACTAAGAAGTCTTTATGACCTGGCCTAACTTCTACCGATTTAGATAGCATTAGATCTACTCTTCCCTGTCTTTCATCATTTATTAAAACGTCTCCATCATCTTCACTGCGTTTTCCAAGTAACTTGAGGTGTATATCTAATACATCTTCAAGGCGTTTCTCACTACCTGCTAAAGAAAAGTGCTCATCGAAAATCCAGCCTTCAGTTTCCAGAATTTTATGCAGCTGATCTCTTTCTAGCAACGATTTTTTATGATCAAAAACGAGCGTATGTAATGATTCAATAAAATCTAAACGATCAGCTACAATTTTGGCTGATTTGATTATATGAGATAAGCTGGTTTTTTCTAATAATTTAGCAAACTCATCTTGTTCTTCTGTGCTTAGGTTCAATACCTCCGTCATAATGGCTTGCATCGACTGCGGATTATCTTCAAGTGCTTGCGACAGTAATTTAAAGGTGAACTTTTTTGTCTTATCATTTGAGTTTGCAAATTTAGGTAAATTATCCTCAACTTTAGAAGCGATAATATCAAAAATTTCACGTTTGGCTGTTTCAATAACTCCTAGATCATTATTTTCCTCAAATGGATAAATACCTGCTTCCTTCCATCTTTGAAGTCTAAGCAAGTGCTCCTTTGCTTTTTTTGTTTTGAAGTGGTTATTTATTTGTTGATAGGCTGCTTCTAGCAAATCTTTGCCATCAGCATCCAAGTCCACCAAGTCTAAACTAGACTCACTGTTTAATTTAGTAATGTAATCGCTTATTAAGTAGGCAGAAAAAGAGTATCCCAAGCTTCTGATGCGATGAGGTTCAACTCTTTGCTCCTTCAGAACAGTACCGTTACTTTTGCATAGTAAAAGCTGTTTTGACTTGATCTCTAACCATTCAATAATTTTAACTTTATGAGTTCCCACTATGCTATCTAACTCTAATTCATATTCGCTAATACCTTCTATAGCTTCATCAGGATTAATTGGATAGCCATTTATCAGTATTTTAATATCAGAATAAGCGTACAAATAAGGTGAAAAAGTCTGGGTAAGTTTGTTTCGTAGCTCATTGAAATTATGCCCTGCAACTTTTTTATTTAACTCACTTATTCTTATTACGGACTTAGTTTCCTTATCGTTTGATTGGGCTGCTTTAAGTACATCAAACTTGTTAGCTCTATCAGAATTTAAAGAAATGACTAACTTATGAAAGTTATCATCTTGCTGAAATACACTTTCCCAATCAACAACTCTACCTAATGAAAATGCTTTAAAGCGCCCTTCACCTTTTTGGCCATGAATAGGCCTACCACTTTCAGTTTCTGACCTAGAAGCTTTCCAAGAGTTGCCAATGTAACCTAAATAATTTCTTGCTTGTTTCTCAGATATACCAGTGCCGTTATCTTCAATAGTAATGGACTGGTTGCCTATGTCATTAGATTCGATACGTACAGATATATTGGTAGCATCGGCATCCAAGCTATTCCAGATCAGCTCTTCAATAGCTTGGATTGGGGAAGCTCTCGATACACGCTTCAGATGATCGTCAGATAAATTGACTTCTAGTGTGCTTATATTGGACATACCGTAATCCTATTTACAAGATAATTTTGGGCAGTGCTTTTTTAAAAAGTGATTCTAATTCAAAGCTATTAGATAATATGATAATCTATAGAAAAAACGAGAACATCCCAAACTTTGTGCAACTGTCATTGCGCTTATACTGACACTGACACAAAATTTAGTATACCCATCTTTCAGGTCATCAATCAGACCTTCCCACCAACCCCTTTAAACTTCTCAACAAAGGCAGCAATTTTCTGCAGAACGCTTTGCTTCTTGGTTAAGTATTGTGGGTTGAGTGGACTAAGCTTAGGTAAGATAGCATTCAGCTCTGTACCGTTCTCACTGGCGTACTCACGCTTTAAAGAAGCGGTGATATAACGCTTAGCGGCATCCTCATTCAGATTTTCAGTGGCAATCATATCTTTGACTTCGCGTTGCTGTTCTACCTGAGCATAACTAAAGAAGGCATCAATGATACTGGACTTATCAGGGATGGTATCCAAGTTGGTTTGATTAATAAAATCGACCACCAAGCTCTCTTTAGCGCGGTTACCAAGGCTTGCCCGAATCAAACGTCGTACCTCTTCAACTAAGGCAGACTTGTCCTTTGTGTTTTTATTATGCTCAAAAATTAACTCGAGTATGTAATCAAGATTAATTTCCTGTGATTTGAGCAAATCTATCTCAAAAACCACATCATCCCAATCAATCGAGGACTCATCTTGCTGCTCACCCGCTTTTTCACGACGGAGCCAATCGCTTATGTCATTGTAGGTAGAACGGTAATCTTGTACAGTACGTTCAGCAGGTACTTTAATGGCTTGCATAGCAGCTAAGTCATCGTCGTTTAGGTAGTGCTCATCCTTAAACGTTTCAACAGCGTCAGCGTCGGTCACATCCAAGTTTTGCAGTGCTTTTAAGCTTGCAAACTCATCATAGTTTTGTAAAATATTCTCAACACGCAAATACTCCCCGAATAACTTGGCAAAGTCTTTCTTGTCAGACTCTTTGACAATCTCATCAGGATTAGGGAAGCGTTGTTGCAGCTCTTTGACCACTTCTAGATAACCACGGCGAGCTTTGCCTGTAGCGATATCGGTAAAGCCTTCTAAATATTCCTTGTAGCTTTTCTCTAGCACCACGTTTTTAGTGTTTCTATCACCAAACAAGGTGATGGCATCAATGGTTGCTTTCTCTAAGTCTCGAAAGGTCACGATATTGCCAAAGGTCTTGGTGGCATCATAGATACGGTTGGTACGTGAGAACGCTTGCATTAAGCCGTGATAGCGCAGGTTCTTATCCACGAATAAGGTGTTCAAGGTAGGCGCATCAAAACCTGTCAAGAACATACCAACGACAACCAGTAAGTCCACTTCCTGCTTGATGACACGCTCTGCAAGGTCACGATAGTAGTTTTGGAAGGATTTACTGTCTACGCCATAATTGGTTTTGAACATGCCGTTATAATCATCAATAGCGCTACTTAAAAACTCTTTGGCACTGCTGTTCATGGCGGTAGGCTCAAAGCCTTCATCAGGAATGTCCCCCAATGCGTCTTGTTCTTCGTTAGCAGCATAAGAGAATATAGTGGCGATCTTTAACGGTTTGTCGCTGTCCTTTTGCAAGTGGTTCAAGGCTTCATAATAGGCTTTGGCAGCGTCCACACTACTGACAGCAAACATGGCGTTAAAGCCTTTACCACCAGACTTTAGACGGTGGGTTTTTTGCCTATAGTGCTTTAACACATACTGCGATATCTCTTGAATACGATCAGGGTGTAGCAACAGCTGCTTGTTCTCTGCTGCGGTCAGCTTGGTCTCGTCCTGCTCGCTTTCAATACCGCTAAACTGTGGGCGTACGTCGTTGTAATCGACTTTAAACTTCAAGACCTTCTCATCACGAATGGCATCGGTGATGACGTAGGAATGCAGCTCATGACCAAACACACTGGCGGTCGTCTCTGCACCCAAAGCGTTCTCTGGGAAGATAGGTGTCCCTGTAAAGCCGAATTGATAGAACTTTTTGAACTTCTTTTTCAGGTTCTTTTGTGCTTCACCAAACTGACTGCGATGCGCTTCATCAAAAATAAACACCACTTGCTTATCATAGATAGATAAGTGACCTTCACCTTTGATTAAGTTGTTCAATTTTTGGATGGTTGTAACGACGATTTTATTATCGTCTTTCTCAAGATTAAGTTTTAGACCTGCGGTACTGTCTGAACCGTTTACGCTCTCAGGGGAGAAGCGCTGGTACTCTTTCATGGTTTGGTAATCAAGATCCTTACGGTCTACCACAAAAAATACTTTATCAATGAAGGGTAGCTCAGTCGCCAAACGAGCCGCTTTAAAGCTGGTTAAGGTCTTGCCTGAGCCTGTGGTATGCCAAATAAAGCCGCCACTCTCAAGGCTGCTCCACTTCTTAGTTTGATAGGCGCTGTTTATCTTCCACAGAATGCGTTCAGTAGCCGCAATCTGATACGGACGCATCACCAATGAAGTATCGCTCACATCAAAGACGGTGTAATGCATCAGTACGTTCAATAGAGTGTGTTTTTGGAAGAAGGTGGCGGTAAAGTCTTTTAGATCTTTGATTAAGGTGTTGTCTGATCGCGCCCAATTCATGGTGAAATCAAAGCTGTTTCTATTGCGCTTGGTTGTATTGGCAAAGTAGCGGGTGTCTGTGCCGTTTGAGATCACAAACAGCTGTATGTATTTATAGAGGGAGTTATCAGAGTTAAAGCTTTCTTTGCTATAACGATGTACTTGGTTAAAGGCTTCTCGGATAGCCACACCACGCTTTTTCAGCTCGACTTGCACTAATGGCAAGCCATTGACCAAAATAGTGACGTCATAACGATTTGCTTGTGTGCCTGTTTGGGCAAACTGTTTGATGACCTGTACTTTGTTGCGTGGGATATTCTTCTTATCGAGTAGCGCGATATTTTGCAGCCGTCCATCGTCAAACGTAAAATCATGGATATGGTCATCATGAATTTTACGGGCTTTGTCGGTGCTGTTATCGCTAGGGTTATCGAGGTAACCCATCACAAAGCGTTGCCACTCATCATCTGTGAACTGCACCTTATTTAAGGCTTGCAGCTGCACACGCACGTTAGCCAACATGGTTTGAGGTGAGTTTAAACTGGCCACAAACTCATAACCTTGGTTTTGTAGGTCTTTGAGCAATTCACGCTCTAAGTCGTCTTCAGTTTGATAGTCTCCATCGGGCTGATCGCACTTGGTATATTTATTGAGGATAATAAAGTTGTTCGATTCAGCAATCGTTTTGGTATGCTCAGTCATTTACTACTATCCTTCTTTTGCAGCAGTTTTTTAACTTCACGATCAAAATCGGACTCTATCTTTTGTTGCTTATTAAATACTTCATATTCTGCATGAGCCTTACGCTCTGCCACTTTACGAGATATATTTCCATAACCTTCTAATATTTGATATTCATTAAAGGCTAAAAACTTATCTACACTTTCAGCAAATGCTTCCATGGTGAAAGTATTACGTCTTTCAACAATACCCTCTATATAATCAAAAAAAGCCGATATAGTGCGTTCCAATTTTTTAATATCTTTTTCGCTTAGGTAATTCTTAGCAATAACTGTATCAGCTTTTAACACTCGACCATCAGGTGCATTTTTGTAGCTAGTCATACCCATTAAAGGCTTATTCGCATCAGCACTTAATGAGATTATTTCTGCTGCTGTATGGCCAGTAATTGCAAAGTGAAACTTATCTTGCACACTGGCATAAAACAAACGAGTGGTTTCTGAACTCGAATCGTAGTCAATGCTACATTCGGCAAAAATATCAGTAATCTGCTGATAGATACGCCTTTCACTGGCTCGGATAGAGCGCACTCGATCCAATAGCTCTTTAAAGTAGTCTTTACCAAACAGCTGCCCATTTTTTAGACGTTCATCATCCATGACAAAACCTTTGATAATATATTCTTTAATCAGTTGTGTTGCCCAGATTCGAAACTGGGTGGCTTGGGTTGAATTGACTCGATAACCTACCGAAATTATCGCATCTAGGTTGTAATACCGCACGTGTTGAGTTTGAGTTTTCCCAGTAATCGCGCCGTGTTCAGTGGTATGTTCCAAAATGGAACATACCACTTGTTCTTGCAATTCACCACTTTCAAAAATATTTTTCAAGTGCTTTGTAATAGCAGGGCGTTGCACTCCAAATAGCTCAGCCATACGTTCTTGAGTTAGCCAAATTGTCTCGTTACTTAGCAGCACCTCAACTTTTACTTCTCCATTTGGTTCGGTGTAGAGCAGAAACTCAGTAGTTTGATTTTGTAGGCTTGGCACGGAAGTAGACATATAGGTTTATCCTTACAAATTGGTGTCTGTGCATGTTTCTAATTTAGGAAAGCTCAATAACAGCTCACGATAATACTCATACTGCTGCTGACGCAAAGCAATCTCATGCGGTAAGCCTTCGGTAAGTGAGGTGGTTAAGGCGTCGAACTTATCTAGTATGGTGACGATGCGTTCTTGTTCGGCAAGAGATGGAAATGGGAATTTTATACGTTCGAAAGTTGCAAGATTTATATTGCTTTGAGCACTACCAGTACTTTTCGCCTGAAGTTCTGATTTGAATGAAGTCAAAAGATACTCGACGTAGCTAGCAGTTGTTTTTTCCGGATTTGCAACAAAACCTATAATGCTATCTGGAAAACATGAATCAAAGCCAAGTATGGTAGTTTCTGCGATATTGGCTGCTATGGTTATGCAAAGCGTCCCCTTAGGCCATAACTTACTTTGTTCCAATCCAAATTTACTATAAGTTTGTGTGTACTCATTAATAACATGAGAAGCATTCCTAATATCCCCTGTTTGAATGAGTGGCACGTCTCCTCCATATAGCTTTGGATCATTTCTAGGGCGATGTCTTGATTTTCCGCGACCAAGTTCAAGCGCAACTTCTTTTAACGTTTTCCAATCAACTTCATCATCATTAAACGTTAATAATTGTTTACGATAGTAAGCATATTGATGCTTACGTGCTACAAGCTCTGCGGTAAGCTCTGCGGTAAGCTCTGCGGTAAGCTCTGTAAATGCGTCTAAAATTCGGACGATTTCGGCTTGGATATTGAGGGGTGGTATGGGGATTTGGATTTTTTTAAATCTTGCTTTAGATATATTAAACCGTGTAACACCACTTGCAGTCTTTATGATTTCCTTACGCATAAAATGACTGCGAAATAAATGTTTAGAAAAGTGAGGATTTATTTTTATATCGCTATTAAATCGCAAACCAAACGAAAAACTATTTAGATAAATAGTTTTTGACAGTTCTCGTGTAATAGCGGAAGACATACCTGCCTCGTCCGGTGTTTCTGATGAACCTGTAAATAAAACATCCCCATATTTTACTTCACGTTGATTCTCTGTATTTGATACTTTTACTAATTCAAGGTTATCAAAATCAACAGCGGTGTTATAAAAAATATTTTTATATGGAACATATGAAGTATTACCATCATCAAAATCACCTTTACTCTTACCAGTGAGGCCTCCGTAAATTATGGAGATATCACCTAGAGCTCTCCATTCTGCTTCAGCACTCTTTGATAAATTATCCATATAACCTAAATCAATCATGCTTCAATCTCCGCAACAATGTTATCGATATCAGCGCGGAGCTGGTCAATCTTCGCAACGGTGATTTTTAGCTCAGCATTAAGGGTAGTAATATCAATCACCTCACGCGTGTCTTCCGCTTCCACATAAGCACTGACTGTTAGGCTGTAATCATTTTCAGCAATCGCACTGTTATCAACGCTCACTGCTAAATACTCTACATCTGCTTTGCTATCGAACAGCTGTATCATTTGCGCAATATGCTCATCGGTCAGAATATTGGTATTGGTCTCTGCTTTAAATAACTTACTGGCATCAATGAACTGCGTTTTGCTATCGGTTTTATGTTTTGACAGCACTAAGATATTAACGGATATGGTTGTGCCAAAGAACAGATTGGGCGCAAGGGATATCACCGATTCTACATAGTTGTTATCTATCAGATACTGGCGAATTTTTTGTTCAGCACCGCCCCGATAGAAGATTCCTGGAAAGCAAACGATTGCAGCACGACCTTTACTAGATAGATAGTTCAGCGCATGGAGCACAAACGCAAAATCGGCTTTAGACTTGGGCGCTAAGACGCCAGCTGGCGCAAAACGTTCATCATTAATCAGCGTTGGATCATCAGCACCAATCCATCTCACGGAATAAGGTGGGTTAGAAACAATGGCGTCAAAAGGTTTATCATCACCAAAATGCGGATTTAACAGCGTATTGCCCAGCACGATATTAAACTTATCGTAATTGATATTGTGCAAAAACATATTCATACGTGCAAGGTTATATGTGGTGTGGTTGATCTCTTGACCAAAAAACCCTTCTTCGATGATATGGTTATCAAAGTGCTTTTTGGCTTGCAGTAACAGTGAGCCTGACCCTGCCGCTGGATCATAAATTTTATTGACGGTTTCCTGCTTATGCATGGCAATTTGTGCGATCAGCTTAGAGACGCTTTGTGGGGTAAAGAACTCGCCCCCTGACTTACCAGCATTAGCGGCATAGTTAGAGATTAGATACTCATAGGCATCACCAAACAGATCGATTTGATTATCAGCGAACTGCTCTAACTTAAGACCAGCCACCCCTTTTAGCACCGCTGATAAGCGCGTGTTCTTATCGGCAACCGTATTACCTAAGCGGTTGCTGGTGGTATCAAAGTCCGCAAACAAGCCTTTAATATCGGGCTCGGATGGGTAGCCATTCGCTGAGCCTTCAATCGATTTGAATATAGCAGCTAAATCAGTATTAAGGTTTTCATTTCTGTGCGCCCCTGTTGCGATAGTGACAAACAGTTGGCTTGGATAGATGAAGTAGCCCTTGGTTTTAATCGCATCGTCTTTAATATCATCAGTAATCACCTCATCAGGAAGCGCCGCATAGTTGACGCTATCATCACCACCTTCGATATAAGTGGCAAAGTTCTCACTTATAAAACGATAAAACAAAGTACCCAGTACATATTGCTTAAAGTCCCAGCCATCAACTGAGCCACGAACCTCATTTGCAATTTGCCAAATTTGGCGATGTAGTTCGGCACGTTGTTGGGTACTTGTCATAATAAAATCCTATAGAAATAATGATGGGGCTTAAAAAGCCCCTACGCTCTGTATAAATTTCGATTTGTAATTAATTTTCTAAGATCAGGGGCGATATATCTTATTACTGCTAACCGTTTCTGGTTCTGATTCTGACTTAAGCAAACAAAAATCCGATGGTACTGAAGCTGTTCACAGCTTTCAATAATATGTATAGTTTTTCGAGTTTTTTATACATATCCTTTTCATAAGTATAAAAAATCCACTTTTTTATACCTACCTCTCAACCAGCTTTTCCTCAATCATCTCAGTCAATAGCTCAGTGACCGTTTTGCGGCTCTCAAGTGCGTAACGTTTAAGAGCAATGTGCTTATCCTCATCTAAGTTAAAATTTACTCGTACCGTCTTTTTGGGACTGTCTGTCACATCTGATAAAGCCAAAGTATCTTTAGCGTTTTTACTAGGACGACCTGCTGATAAACTCATGATTTACTCCTCACCAAAAAATGTTTGAATCTCACTGACCAATGCGGTTATCTCTTGTATCGCATTGCTATTAGGCGATTCAGTATCAAATACTGTCTTGCCAAGGGCAGCACTGTTAGGATAAGCAACACGCTGCATAACTCTAGCTTCTAACACTGGAAGATTGTAATCGAGTAGTGCTGTCGCTATCTCCTTACCTATATTGGTGTTTTGAATGGCACGTGATACGACAAACGCCGCCTTTAGTTTGCCATCCATCATCTCAATACGCTGTTGCACTAGATCCACCAAATCGCTGGTCGCCCAAATATCGTAGGGGCTCGGCTGCACAGGAATTAGTATAAAATCAGCTGCTTTAATAGCAGAAATGGCCAGACTAGTGGCTTGCGGTGACCCATCGATCACCACATAATCTTTATCAGAAACGCTTTTTAAATCTTTATCGAGCGTTGGTCTATCGAGCCCAATCACTGGTACCGGATTGTCCTCATACACTGCCCTCCAGTCACGCGCACTGCCTTGCTGATCGCTATCGACCAACAGCACGCTATGACCTTTTAGCTGTAGCCCACGCGCCAAATGCGTTGCAATGGTGGTCTTACCGCTGCCGCCCTTTTGATTTAATACCGCGATTACCTTCATAAATACAGATCCCTGTAGCATGTATTGAGTATATAAGTATATAAGTATATAAGTATATAAGTATATAAGTATATCTAAAACTGTACGTCACATCACTACCAATAGCTAAAATAGCACCGCCTTTTCTAAATAAAACACAGCCATCATGATAGACGCTATGTGCAAAGACTGATACCAGCATAGTAGACTACCTACTAATACATAAATTGCTGCTATTGAATAGCAACTTGAGCTACTAAAAGGAATACTTCATCAGCTCATATTCGTTATAATCCGCTCACCAATCAAAAACCACTAACCGCTAATGAGGAAACCACTATGGTGAAGTGTCACTTATCTACCATCATGGGTGAAAGACGCCTTAAAATTGCCGATATCTCAAGAGATACTGGCATTAATCGTGGCACCATTACTCGCATGTACCATGAAGAAGCCACCCGAGTTGATCTAGATGTCATCGAGTCTTTATGCACTTATCTTAGAATCAATGTTGGTGATTTATACGAAATCATAACTGAGGACGGCAGTGTGTCGCCAGCGTAAACAACCTCACTTATAACCCTTTATTACCTTCAAAAAAACAAAAAGACCTGTAGAAGATTATTTTGTCTTGCAAAAGATTAAAATATAGGTATAATTTGACCTGTAAGAAGTCATTTAAACCTTTATTAATATATAATAATCTACAGGAGAATACCCATGAATACCAATTTGTCGCGGCTCAACAGCTGCACATGGTTCAGCGAACAGACTAAAACTTTAGCTTCTCAGCTATTATTAAATTTACAAATACAGCAAGGCGTACAGTTGGCATCATTACTTGGTGTTAATACTATTCTTTATAATGATGAAGCGGTTTATGTCTGGGTTCAACGACTGCTAGATGACGGTCTTATAGTTGACGATTATGCTTTAAGCACCCTTGAAACCGCATTTATTGATTTGGTCATAGCTCACACCGACCAAGTGGCATAACCGTTTTAGCCTACACTCACAGATCTAATGATCAACAACCTTAAAAGCCAGATGATCCATCATTATCTGGCCTTTATCTGATCTAGCCATACAGTATTTACCGTATACCTAGCCATAAAAATTTAAC
This sequence comes from Psychrobacter glacincola, assembly GCF_965118485.1. GTDB lineage: Bacteria > Pseudomonadota > Gammaproteobacteria > Pseudomonadales > Moraxellaceae > Psychrobacter > Psychrobacter glacincola_D. Next base: position 37,458 of record NZ_CBCPJH010000028.1, read on the forward strand.
AGACGCTATATCGGTGGCTTTTTAACATAGACAAAGATAACAGCAGCCAAACAAACCATTTTTTAAGTATTATATTTTCTAGGAGACTCATTCTTTACCAGATCTATCAGCTGCCAATATCTAACCTAAGAATGCGCTTACAATTATCTAAACCACCCTAAGCCTATAAAGTCCTCTTTGGGCAGTATGGTTCACTATTATCATAGACCTTTACTCAGTCGGTTTCGCGCGCGTCAACTCAGCTATTTTATAATAAACAAAGCCTTTCTCATCTCTCAAAACGCTTTTGCTGTCTGCTCTAACGCACCAGCTGATCACATCGGGCTGTTCTTCATTGACATCACAAGCCAAAATAAGCTGCTGACTTCGAGCGTTATTAAAGGCCTGTTTCCATCCCGTCTCTAGCTCATCAATGCCTTGTTGCAGCGCTGCTTGCTGTTCTCTTAGATCGTTAATATTAGCTAGGCTTGGGACATACCAAAAGACAAGTGCCACCAGACTAATCACCATCGCAGCCGTAGCAGCAGCGGCCGCTGCTGCTATCCTTTTAATGCTCATGGACTCAATGGATTTGTAAATCTTATCTAAGTCTTTATCAGCATCCTCTTTTACCTTTCCAATCCGTTCTTTTGTGGAAGTCTCAAACGTTTCAATGTCGGTAATAATCTGCTCATGACCAGCGTGGTACTGGCTGGTAAATAGTGCAAGGCTTGCCGCGCTATCATCAAGCTTATCAGCAACCACTTGCATGGCACTCACTTGAGCCTCTAGGCTGTCGCTCTTAGTGGTCACTACTGTCTCTAAAGCAGTGTCTATCTGCTGTTTTATGTCATCAATGAGCTGTTTGATCTTGTCATCATACCGACTGGGCATCTCATTTTCAGTAAACAGCACCACTGCTGCTTGTAGCTGCTCTAGGACGAGCGTTTGATACTGATTCAGTGCCTTTGATGTCGTGCTTGCGCTACCGCCGAGTGCTTTAATAGCAGCGGTCACCTCATTCACAGTGCCATCAATACGACCAAGGGAGCGCTCAAGCCGCGTTGCCACCGCATCATCGGCTTGCTTAATCAGCTCACGTAAGGCTTTAATCACCGGTCTCAGGGTAGTCACTAGGTTGATGAGTTGATCGTGTGTGTCTTGCTCAGTGCTGTCGTTTTTATTCATAGTAGATGCTCATTATGATAATAATCGCCGCTAAAATGGGCGTGGTGACGAGTAACGGCGCGTTTTTGCTTGAATAGCCTTGTCTACCTCTAGCACTTGTGCCGACAAGATTTGGGTTAAGGTTTTTGTGTCCACGTGGATGTCAGGAACCCGCTCAAAGCGCTTATTGAGTGCGTTTATGGTGTCCATTTTATGGCGGTTGTCAGGAAGCGTGCGTAACGCTTGTAATAGTGTTTGGGTAGATTGCTCAACGTCTATCACCACCCGTTTTTCATCCGTATCTCGCAAACGCTGTTGCAACCCTGTAAAGTCATCCGTCTGCTGAAGCGCTTCTAAAACAAAGGCCTCAGCAGCCAATTTTTCAGCCGCCGCTATCACCGTAGCAGCCGTATCAATGACTTTAAAGTCGATCTCATCAACATGGCGCTTAACCCGTACAACCATATTATCAAACCTATCCTGATATGCCTCAGTCTCTGCCAGTCGGGTACGGGCAAGGGCGGCCTGCTCTTGCTCTTTTTGTTGTTGTGCTTGCCGCCTCTTACCTGCCGCCTCTCGCTCACGCTTGGCTTTGTTCTCAAGTTCGGCTTGTTCATGCGCTTTTATGAGCTGCTGATGTAGCGCCATGGTGCGGGTACGCCACTCATCAAGTCGAACGGCATTCAATTGGGTAGTTTTGGTACTGACAATCTCATCATATAGCTCATCGTCTTGGGAAATTACCGCGCCGCTTTGATCAAGTAGCTCACGGCGCTGCTCATAAAACGGCGATAGGCGCTGGTAGGTTTTTTCACTGGTGGTGATTTGCTGCTTTAATTGTTTGATATCGGTATCATTGGCGGTTTTAAACGCCTGCACATCAGTCACCAGCGTCGCCAAGCGAGTGTTAGCCGCCACATCGATATCAACCGCTTTAAGAGCACTTAGGGCATCACGTTCCTGCTCAAGCGTTTTAAGGTACTCAACGTCAAGATCAGCAAGTGCCGAAAATTTATGATACGTTTCCATATTGCTTGTGACTTCAATGTTTTGCAGATCCTCAAACGCCTCATGCCAGTGCTGCTGTAACTCAGTTTTCTCAATATCAATTTTATCAAGGGCCTTAAAGTTATCTGCCAGTTTCTCCAGCTGCGCCGCAAACGGTTTTAGCGTCACCTTGAGCGCTTTGTACTCAGCGATGACCTTATTGTTGATAGGAATCAGTATTTTTAGTACCGATTTGTTATTGAGCACGGTATTATCAATATGTGACAGCTGCTTCTCAAGACGGGTAATCGCACGCTGGGTTTGCAGGGTATCGTCTTGTCTAAATTGCTCAACCAACTCTAAAGCAGATTCTAATGCTTTCCGCTCATCTTGCGTTCGCACTTGTTGCGTGAAGACACGCATTTTTTCACGCTCACCCTGATAGTCTTGCCCCACCTCTTGGGTGAATCGACGTGTATCATCCATATTTTTTTGAATGGCGATAGTCTGTTTAGACTGGTGGGCCAAATCCTCATACAGTTTATTGATGGTTGAAAACAAAGCACTACGCATGGTCTTTTTTTGCTGCTCAAAGTTGTCTGAGACGTCTAAAAAATCATCGAGCACCCTCATATCAATCTCATCCTCAACCTCACGCTCGCTTTCAGGTGCGATAGGCTTGAGTACAACGGCTGGGTCTACCAAGCGAATCTCATTCAGATCAATTCGGGCATAGGGCTTACGTTTCTTATAATGTACCGTTACTCCATTGACTTCTTGCACATTACTCTTTAGGTCAATGCGACCACTGTCGTTGTAGTCAATCACTAGGCCCGTTTGTTCAATATGGGCGTTGATCTCATCAATCGTTTCGTTGTACTCCTTAATCAGGGAGCGATTGCCTTTGAGCACATCCTTGTATAAGGATTTACCCAGTTTCATTTTTGGTAAGCGATTGATCCCTTGCTCGCGGTAGGATTTTTCAGTAATAGCTTTGTTCTCAGGCAATAGCTCATTGGCCATATCCGCCCAAAGGGTACGTTGAAATTTAAGCTCGTCGCCGCGCCCGTTTAGTCCTTTGGATAACCGTTCACTGGTTGACCACTGCAACCAATTCTTGCGCTTTGATAAGATATACCCCTTATCAGCATCTGCGGCTATCTCGCGGCTTGAGAGTAAAATATGAGCATGAAAGTTACTGCTGGTCAGCTCAACCACTTCAACCTCTCCTACATGCTTTTCATGACTGTGGGGCCGATGAATAGCCACATCGACAAGCACATTATAGCGATCAGATAAGGTTTGAGCGTATCGCTCGGCCAGCACTATACGCTGATGAGCTGTGATCCCCTCAGGAAACATTACATCAATCTCAGTACCCAATTGCGCGTTTTTACGAGTATCGATTCGTTCGATATCATTCCAAAATCCCTCACGCGTTACTGCAAAATCCCCAGCAACAGTTGGCGTTATTAACGCCGTATGCATCACATTTTTCTCAATCACTTGTGTGTACTTAGTACCATCACTGTCAACTAAATTTAAGATTTTATCCTTGGTTTTACTGGTGTAATCATGTACTTCCCCTGACTGCTCATCGATCAGTTTTGAACCTGAATTATAGGCAGATTTTGCCACGACACTATGATTTTTTGCCTTGCTAATAGCTGTAACAGATAGGTGAAATCCTTTACTATTCATGGTCGATGATCCAAGACAACAGTGAGGCTTTTGGGGGTTGTAGGGGGGCTTTATCCCCTGCCGGACGACGGAGTTTGTATAGAAAAATAGTACCCCTTGAGGGTCTTTTCTGTACAAACTCCTAAGTTCGCTCTTAACAGAGGGTTAAAATACTACTACGCCCACGAAAAGATGTGGTCTTGTGTATTTTACTACCTTGCATCCCTATGTGTATGCTGCTAGGATTAATTCTATCATATTTAATTAAAAAAGGATGTTTAAATGTCGATTGTATCAGATGATTTATTCGCCGATAAAGTATCGCAGCTAAAAGCACTTAAAGATGAGATAGATCAAGACAGAAATGAGGTTTATCAAGTATTGGGTGAGTGGTTGGCCAATGCATTAGATGATGACGATAACGATGCGCTACAGAAAATATTTATGGCTGAGTATGGCAATGCTAAGTATCTACGCTTGAAAAGACATCGTGAATTGACTAAGTTGATTGCAAATAAATTGGAATCTAAAACAAAAGTGATACCAAGCAGTTTTACACCACCTAAGAATACATCGGACAATCAGGAAAACTTGTCTTTTGATGACAACACAGGAGACAGTTCATTGTGATTGAGAGTTCTGTAAATCGAAGCTTTGTTTGCGAGGTACAGTGGTTTTCAGAGATTACCCAACGTTGGCGGTTCACTGAGATAATGCCTCACTATTTAAGCTTGATCTGTGATTGTGGTAAGAGATATAAGTCGTAGATGGGCTTAAATGTCGATTAAAGGCACCTACAAGGCTTCTAATTGTTATTTACGTACGATTCATTATTTTAAATTTTTCTTAGTGCCTACAGGGAGTTTTGGAGCGTTTTAGAATTTTATAGTAGCTTTTATGAGTGCCCACAGTCTTATTTTAATCATTGAGTTTAGCCTATGACGTCTGTTGATTGTTCTTTTCCTCAC
>NZ_CBCPJH010000029.1:0-39387 GCF_965118485.1 Psychrobacter glacincola
AACTAAATAAAAAACCGTATGCCATTTATAAGCATACGGTTTAAAAAAGCTATCTTTGAATGATGATAGATTAACTAAGCTAACATGCCACCATCAACAACAACCGTTGCGCCCGTGGTATAACTTGAAGCATCGGATACGAGATACAATACTGTACCAGCCATCTCATCTGGATTGGCCACACGCCCTAAAGGAATCGCATGTAGCGCCATTTTTAAGACTTTATCATTAGTCGTTAAAGCAGAGGCGAACTTAGTATCGGTCAGTCCTGGCAACAACGCATTGACGCGAATATTCAACGGACCACATTCTTTAGCAAAAGACTTGGTCATACTAATGACAGCGGCTTTGGTGATTGAGTAGATACCTTGCTTATCACCGGCGACCAAACCATTAACCGAAGCCGTATTTAAAATTACCCCACCGTCCTGCTCGCGCATCATTTTGCCCGCTGCTGTCGACATAAAGAAATAACCGCGAATATTAACTTCGACCGTTTTATCAAAAGCCGCTAAATCGGTATCTAAGATATGCCCATAATAAGGGTTTGCGGCGGCATTATTGACTAAAATATCAATTTGCCCAAATTCACTTTTGATATGATCAAAGATAGCGTCAATCTGCTCCATCTCGCCTACATGGCAAGCAAAGGCACTGGCTTTATAACCATCAGCGACAATGCTATCGGCAACCGCTTGGCAAGCATCAATCTTACGGCTAGACACAATCACATGCGCACCTCTTGATGCTAGCAAACGCGCAATAGATTCACCAATACCACGGCTAGCACCAGTCACTAACGCAATTTTTCCGGTTAAATCAAATAAATCTTTCATCATTATTCCTTATATTTTGAATTAGCTATTCAGTTTTTAATTTTTTATCGTAACTACTTAATAAATTATAGTCGAAAAACTGCAAATCCATTACAAGGCAGCCGAGCGTAGATAGTACGAATAGTACATCGAGCGAGGATAACACCGTAATGATTTAGCAGTTGTTTAACTATTAAGCCAACATACCGCCATCAAGGGTAAACGCATGACCATTCATAAAGCTGCTCTCATCACTCGCCAACCACGCAATCGCGCCCGACACTTCATCTACCGTCCCTAAACGGCGTAATGGACTGGCATTAATAGTGGCTTTTTGCGCGCGCTCGTCCATCTTCGCCATGGTATTTTGCACCATAGGTGTATCGATAAAGCTTGGGCAGACGGCATTAAAGCGAATATTGACGCGCGCATATTCATGAGCAGCAGACTTAGTCAGCCCCATGACACCGTGCTTAGCAGCGCTATAAGCTGATAGCAACGGCGCAGAACGCAGACCAGCGATGGAGGCAACATTAATCACATGACCACCGCCATTGGGAGCCATACAAGTAACAGCGGCACGCATACAATGCCAAACGCCCTTTAAGTTAACGGCGATATTCCGATCAAAATCTTCATCGCTTAGCTCATGCATCGGCGCAGGCTTATGATCAATACCGGCATTATTGACTACGACGTCAAGACCACCAAGCTCCGTAATCGCAAAGGCAAATAAGGCGCGTACTTCATCGCCACTTGTAACATCTACCTTTTTAAATGTGACACTATTGCCAGCATCTTGGGCTTGCTTAGCAATGGCTGCGCCCATCTCTTCTGCCATATCACCGATAACGACTTTCGCGCCGCGACTGGCTAGCAATAAAGCACTTGCTGCGCCAATACCAGACGCACCGCCGGTGATTAAAATCCGTTTACCTGCTACGTTTGAAGCTGGCATATTTGCCAGTTTACTTGACTCAATTCCATTTGTGTTCAGTGTCATGATTTATGCCTCTACCTTAAGTACCAGTTTGCCGAAGTTTTCACCTTTAAAGAGCATCATCAAGGTATCAGGAAACGTCTCAATACCTTCAACGATATGATTTTTTACTTTAATATCCCCTGATTGAATCCAGCCAGCAATGTCTTTCATCGCCGTCGGATATTCTTTAATATTATCAAAGACCACAATGCCTTCCATCCGTGCACGATTGACCAACAGTGACAGATAATTTGATGGCCCTTTTACTTCTGTGGTGTTGTTATATTGGCTAATAGCGCCACAAATCACAATGCGCGCGTGCAGGTTAATTTGCGTCAATACGTCATTTAAAATATCCCCACCAACGTTGTCAAAATAGATATCAACGCCTTTTGGACAGGTTTCTTTTAACGCTTTTTTTACATTCTCATTTTTGTAGTCGATTGCTGCATCAAAGCCCAACTCATCGACTAGGAATTTACATTTCTCAGCACCGCCTGCGATACCAACGACGCGGCTGCCTTTGATTTTGGCAATCTGACCAACTAAGCCACCAACCGCACCGGCAGCGCCAGAAACGACGACGGTATCGCCTGCTTTTGGTTGACCCGTTTTTAATAAGCCAAAGTAGCCCGTCATACCAGGCATACCGAGCACGCCTAAATAATAAGACAACGGCGCAAGGCTTGGATCGACTTTATGTAGTCCAGTGCCATCACTGACTGCATAAGACTGGACGCCATTGTGACCTGCGACATAATCACCGACTACAAACTTCTCATGCTTACTTTCAATCACTTTACCCACAGTACCAGCGCGCATGACTTCACCAATCTGTACTGGCGGTATATAAGATTTGGCATCGTTTAGCCAACCACGCATCGCTGGATCCATCGAAATATACTCAATTTTTATCAGTAGCTCACCGTCTGTGATGCTCGGTAGTTCTGATTCGGTATAGTCCCAAGTATCAGCGCTCGGCTCGCCAATTGGTCTTGCTTTTAAACGCCATTGCTTATTCATTGTTGTCATTATTTATTCCTTTAAATTTTTTATATGTAGTGAGTTTTATTAACTTCAGCTTTATAAATCAGCAATATCAAATCCAGTTTAAAACCGTTTAAAACCACTCTGCTTTCATATCGGTACATACCGCATTGTCATTATTTAACAGTTCGATATCGCGATTGATTAATGGCAATTCCCAATCAATAAAGTATTTTGCCGCTTGTATTTTGCCGTAATAGAAGTTTTGTTTTTCGACGTCGGTTGTATCATTTAATAATTGCTCAGCTTTACTAGCTTGGCGAATCCAAATCCAACTCACTACGATTGAAGCAAAAATATTCATCAATGCCTGCGCATTACCGGTCAGCGTGATTGCTTTCTCAGTTTGTAAAACTTTGCTTAAATGCACCAATACTTCATGTAAATGACCCATATAAGGCATCAACTTATCAGCAAGTTTTGCACTCTCTGGCGTGGTAATATTTTCTAAATCCTGCGTGATTTCACGCTTTAGAATTTGGATACCAAGCCCTTTGTTTTGCCATAACTTACGGAATGACAAATCTAAGGCTTGTACGCCATTTGTGCCTTCATGGATAGGATTAAGACGATTGTCGCGCCAAAATTGCTCGGCTTGATATTCACGCGTATAGCCTGCACCGCCCAATACTTGGATACCCAAATCATTGGCTTTAGGACCATATTCAGACGGCCATGCTTTTAAAACAGGTGTTAGTAGGTCTAGCAACTCTGATAATTCATTTTTTAGTGTTTCATCTTCACAAGTATTGATACGGTCAATCAGGTTTGAGCCGTATAAACACAGTGAAATGCCGCCCTCGCTATAGGCTTTTTGCGCAAGGAGCATACGCTTTACATCGCCATGCTGAATGATTGCCGTTGCTGCATTTTCAGGTTTATTGTTAGGTGCGATTCTACCTTGCGTGCGGTCCTTGGCATAATCGAGCGAATATTGATAACCGCGATACCCAATCATCGCTGCACCAAAACCAACGGCGATACGCGCTTCATTCATCATTTTAAACATGTAGCGTAAGCCGAAATGTTCTTCACCGATAAGATAGCCGTAACATTCACCCTTATCGCCAAAGCTCAGTGCTGTAGAAGTCGCACCTCTATAACCAAGCTTATGAATAAGTCCGGTTAAATGCACATCATTACGCTCGCCAACCGATAAATCCTCATTTAGGCGATACTTTGGTACGGCAAATAAAGAGATACCTTTGACGCCACCAGGACCGCCCGGCACTTTGGCTAGTACCAGATGCACGATATTGTCAGACAATTCGTGATCGCCTGCTGAGATATAAATTTTGCTGCCTTTTACGCGATAGCTGCCATCGGCTTGTTTGACCGCCGTGGTTTTTATATCAGCAAGTGATGAGCCAGCATGTGGTTCGGTTAAAGCCATCGTTCCGGTAAACTCGCCCGTTAGCATGCGTGGCATAAAGGCGTTTTTAATCTCATCACTGGCAAAATGTGAGATAACATTAATCGCCGCAGTAGTCAAAAAAGGATAAGCTGTCGTTGAAGGATTAGCCGCCATAAAATAGCCTGCCACCGCTGTCATAACCGTTTCGGGTAATTGCATGCCGCCATCGTCGAAACTATAACGACCCGCGATAAAGCCTGATTCGCGAAATGCATCAAAGGCGACTTTCACATCGTCTATCATGGTCACTTTTTTACCATCGAACTGCGGTTCGTTTTTATCCGCAATATGGTTATGCGGTAAGAATAACTGGGTAGCGATTTTATTGGCAGTGTCCAATACTGCATCAAATGTTTCGCGGCTGTGTTCTGCAAACTTAGGATGTTCGGTTAGTTTTTCTGTACCCAATACATCATAGAGTTGGAACGGTAGTTCAAAGTCGTTGATAAGCGTATCTGCTGCCATAGTCATTCCCTATTATGATGGTTATAAATAAGCGGTAATAAATAAGTGATGCATTAATATTAGTCTAATTTAACCCATTGCCGTATTGTCATTTATGACATAATTATGGTCAAATAAGACATAAAACTAGATACATACAATTAGAGATATAAAGAAGTTATTAGCCAAGAAACATGTAGTTTTAGACAGCAGTTATCAAAAAATAGCGATGAAAAAACAGATAAAGGAAAACAGAAATTTATGCCGTATTTCAAACCTTTTAAAGTGATTATTGTTGGTTTCGATGGTGTGCTCGGTAGCGTGCTTGCTGGTGCATTAGACCTATTTTCATTTACTGGCGTCAGCTGGCAGCGATTTTTGGGTGAAGCCGTAGAACCGAGATTTAATGTGCAGATAGCAAGCTTAGGTGGGACAAATATTAGATGTAGCAACCGCTTAATCGTGCAAGCGCATTGCGATATTCGCGAGGTGACAGAGTGCGATTTATTATTAATCCCAACGATTGGCAATTCTATCGATAAAGTATTGAGGCAAAATAGTGATTTAATACCGCATCTAAAGCGCTTGGCGAATACCAAAGCAGATATCGCTAGTAACTGTAGCGGCGCTTTCTTTTTGGCAAAGGCAGGTTTGCTCGATGGTAAAATAGCCACCACCCATTGGGGTTATGCAGGTAAATTTAAGGCAGACTTTCCACTGGTTGATTTACAAGAAAATCAGTTTGTCACTCAATCGAAAAGCCAGTCAGGCAATATATTTTGTGCGGCAGGAGGAAGCGCCTTTTACGACTTAGGATTGTTATTAATCGAGCGCTATTGCGGGCGTGAGATTTCTACCCAAGTGGCAAAAACTCAGATTATCGATAGCAAACGCGGTAATCAAAACAGCTATACTAATGTGACTTTGCATAAACCGCATGCCGACCAACTGGTTAAGCAAGTACAAGAGTTTATTGAAGAAAGTTTCAAACAGCCTATTCAAGTGAGCAGCTTGGCTGCCAGGGTTAATATCACGCCGCGTACGTTAAACAGACGCTTTCAGTCCGCTGTTGCTATGCGTCCAATTGAGTATATTCAAGCGGTACGCATTGAACAGGCGAAACGTTTATTGGAGTTGGGCAATGTAACGATAAAATCGCTAGCGGAGCAAGTCGGCTACGATGATATCTCATCATTTACGCGTTTGTTTAAACGCGCCACTGAGCTGACTCCGAAAGAGTATCAGGATAAATTTTCGCGTTTAGCAATTTAGTAATAATAGCCTTTGGTTTTCAGTGGATATATTTTAAAAATGATACCGTGTTGCTGGGATGAATTTTTCGAAGCCTCTGTAGTACTTTCTACACAGCAAGCGAAGAAAATTCATACCAGCAGAACGCTTTTATAAGCATGTATATTTTATTTCAAGCTGACTATATTATTCGGATTTTTCATTAATTAATTAGACTGCCATAACCCTTCTACATAGATAGCATCAGGCTTAATCGTTGGATAATCGCTAAATGCCAATTGATAGCCACCGATTGTATTTGGGCTAAGCTGACACGTTACGCCTAGTGGAAAGCTGTGTTTTTTTCCAATATGCCCAAAACTCATGCCACTATAAATCGGCAATCCTGTCAGCTCATGTAATTGACGAATCACAGTAGCGACGTCATAACGCTTATCATAGCTATCTTCACCCGTACTCGATAAGGCACCAAACACAATCGCTTGCTGACCCTTAAACACGCCTGCCAGATACAAATCATATAGCATGCGCTCGATACGATAAGCTTGCTCGCCCACATCTTCTAAGAACACAATACCATCAGTAATCCGTGGTAAATATTCACTACCTGCCAGCGCTGATACTACACTTAGATTACCACCCCAAATAGTACCCGTTAAGGTTTTTGGCTCATTATTTGACAGAATACTGGGTAAATTAGGACTGGTTAAAGACGCATCTCGTATAGTGATTGTTAGATCAAGATTACTCAGCGCTTCAGCAAATTGTTGGCAAGTCACTTGATCTGGTTTGATTTTACCAAACTCGCTATAGAGCATCGGCGCGGCAAGCGAGCTCATGCCTCCTTTTGCCAGTAGCGCGCACTGGATAGCAGTCACATCACTAAAGCCTGCGAGTATCGTGCCCCGCTCCTTCATGATACGACCCAGCGTCGACCAATCAATCATTGGCAATAAACGCATCGCGCCATAGCCACCACGTACGCCAAGCAATAACTTGGGTGCCGCGATAGCGCCAGTAGCAATGTTTTGCAAATCACTCGCCCGCTGTGAATCCGTACCCGCAAAGCGTAAATACTGTCGAGTGGTAATCGTAGGATTATCCACCTTAAAGCCCGCACAAGCCAAACGATCTAATGCCAATTGATTGCGCTCATTACTGCCACCGACATTGGAGCTGGCAAAAAGCCGCGTCTCAATACTAGGTGTAATACAGCTCGTTTGTGCTTGCAATATTTGAGATGACGGGCTTTGTTGTATCAAGGTAGATGGTAAGTCGTCTTTAGTAAGTGACGTACTATTATCATGTTCAATCGTACTAGTGGCCAGCGCCTGAGTGATACTTTGGGTCACTAATAACCCTGCCCCTGTGCCGATACCTACTTGACGTAAAAACTGGCGACGGTTCAGCCCCGAGAATATCTTGCTCATGATTCTACCTTTTGTACTATTCAGTTGATGCTTATTTAACAAGGCTATTTATTTAGTAATGAAAGTTTAAACAAGTGATATATCGTTCTATATACCCTGAGCATCTATTTTTATAACGTCATATGATAGCGTATATGAAGAGAAGAACATCGCTATAGAAGGATTTAAATCAGCTCAATTCGTCATTCTTATCGTCAACAAAATCATACAGAATCATCCATCATATGATTTGGACGTAGTGTCTACTCTTGTTATAGTAAAGGACGATTAATAGTAGCAAACAATAAAAACCTAATAATATAGAAGGAATACAAATATGGCTGCCAAAGAAAAAGATGAAAAAAGCCTGATAGATAGTATTAAGCTCATTTTGGGTAAAGAAGATAAAATAAAGCAACAACTCGAAAACGATCGTGGACTTGAGCGTTATACTAACGATTTACTACTGCTCATGAGTTTGGTAAAAGACTATTATCAAGGCAACTATCGTAATATCCCCTATAAAACTATTTCAGCAGGCGTGGTCGGTTTGCTATACCTCATAAACCCCATTGATATTATTCCGGACTTCATACCCTTTATCGGTCAAATCGATGATGCCTTAGTGCTAAAGTTTTGCCTTAAGCTCATGGAAAAGGATTTAGTGAAATACAAAAACTGGAAAAATGAGCAGACAGCTTCTAAAGAGACGTTGCTTAAAGAAACATTGTCTAAAGATGCAGCCTCAAAGAGCAGCACTAAAAAACTCGAAGATAAAAGTAAAGACACGAAAGATAAAGAAGAGTCTAAGAAGTAATTATAACTGGCTATCAATTGCTATTAAGCCATATATCTAGCGTAGGTTCCTATAGCATATAATATAAAGACACAGTCAGTGGAATATTTATTGACCGTGTCTTTATATTAAGCTGACTGTCTTTTTATCTATTTTATTTGCTCAAAAACTTACTAATCTGGAACCTTATAGTTAGCCTTTTCTGGATTCAAACCAAACGAATAAACAAAAGTAGCAACCAAACTGTTGACGATAATAAAGGGTAAGTCAATACTGGCATGTCCTAGCGCGTATCTACCAATTAACCAAGAAACAATTAGCATAATAATAAAGAATCCGCCTAAATACGCCAATATAGCCGGATGTTTAAGAGTATAAGGTTGTTCAGGTTTAGGCTGTTTGTCGAGCACATAGGTTCTGATTGCCCAACCGGCGGCATAAGAAAAACCACCCAACACCACATAACTAAAAAAATTCATATTGTTAGGCTCTACTAATTGACTTATAACAAAGAATGTTTATTTAATATTTATTTTTAAGTATCATTTAAATACTTTCATTGACATTATCAATGATAATATTGGCATGAGGATTGGCTAAAATATCAGTATTCACCTCATCACACTCTACCCGGTAAATAGTGTTTGCACCCTTATAGATATAAGACAAGTACTCACTATCAAGCAGTGGATCGATATTGGCATAGACAGGCTTCACATGCGCCAGCACCAATACTCTATCAGGGCGCCCAATGACTGCATCGACATTGTCAGGATCGATAGAGAAAAACGTGGGTATGTCACTATTTTCAATCACCTCTAACGGCTCAGCATCATCCCAAACACGTTTGGCACTTGCAGGCTCTTTCATTTGCATGACCCATGCATCATCTTGTTGACTGACTTTTATCTGCGCCGGCTCATCATGACTGACGGTATAGCAGCCTTCAAATACGGATAAATCTGCTACAGTCTCAACCTTTTTGGTATTGGTTTGAGTATTGCTATCATTACAAGCACTCAAAAACAGTGCACTACTTGCCGTTATAGCGACCATTAAAGGCGGCAATTTTTTATAAAGAATATTTGAATATACGGACATCATAGGGTTATCCTGCATTCGAGTGCATTAAGCATTCACAAGTTGATTATTTATAAATAGGCACTGTTGAGTGAGTAAACGAATAAAGATTATTAACTATATAATTCGCTATATAAATAGACGCTTTATCGCAGCTTAGCTTATTTTAACAGAAAACCGCCACGTTACTATTATGATATGTGCTTTTACGATTTTGTGCATAGCAACTGCCCATAGCTGGGATAGATTTGCTATACTCAAACCTTAATTTGGTAATGCTATTCCTTATCAAAGTAACGCTACCAAAACCGTCTTGCTTCATGTTTATTATTTACTAGGTTAATCAGCTTTTATGTCAGACAATCACAACGTTATACCATCATTTAACAGCCATAACGCCGCCAATCCACTAGCAGCCAAGGCGAATACAACGGTTGCTTACACTGATGGCGCGTGTAAAGGTAATCCTGGTGCTGGCGGCTGGGGTGCACATCTGATATTTAGCGATGGTCGAACGCAAGATTTGTACGGCGGTGATAAAGAGACGACCAATAATCGCATGGAGCTGATGGGCGCGATACAAGCATTGACCCATAGTCCACATGAGTACAATCTCGAGATTTGGACCGACTCAAGCTACGTCAAAAAAGGCATCACTGAATGGATTGAAGGTTGGAAAAAGCGCGGTTGGAAAACAGCGAGTAAAAAACCAGTCGCTAACCAAGACCTGTGGCAACAATTAGATGCACTTTGTCAGCGACGCGATGTTGATTGGCACTGGGTCAAAGGACATGCTGGACATGCTGGTAATGAAAAAGCGGATGAGCTAGCAAATTTAGGCGTGACATCAAAAAGTGAAGATTTATCGATAGTAGATAAACAGGATACCGCTAAAAAAAAAGAGCAAATAGCGTCTGATAAAAAACCATCTTCGAGCGATGATTGGTTAAATTTCGATCCGTTAGGTTTCGATATGATGGACGACGAGCTCGAAAATGAAATTGACCAATCATCTGTTGACGACTCGTTTGACGATAATACTTATCACCCTACCTCTGCTACAGATATGCCGGAAGTCCAGACCGTTATGACTGATAATACGATGAATACGAATATAGCTCAAATAGATGCCGATATCGCCACTAACACGATAACGGCAGCCCCTGCTGAAACGCCAAAATTCGATGGCGATACCAGCCGTGCCAACCCATATTTTGTACCGCTGCTACCTAAGCCCATCAATCGTCATGAAACTGATCGTCAGCTTATTATGGATACGGAGACCACCGGTCTTGATCCACTAAAAGGCGATCGGATTATTGAAGTCGGTATTGTAGAGATGATTGGACGTAAGTTCACCGGTGAAAAGCTCCATGTCTATATCAATCCACAGCGCGGTATGGATGAAGTTGTCATTCGCATTCATGGTATCTCTGAAGCATTTCTAACAGATAAGCCAACTTTTGATCAAGTTGCTCAAGCACTCTATGACTTTATGGATGGTGCCGAAGTCATCGCTCACAACGCCACGTTTGATATGAACTTCTTAAATATGGAGTTTGCCAAGGTTGGCATGCATGACTTTGCTCAGCGGGTACGAGTGACTGACTCGCTGGTCATGGCAAAGCAGCAATATCCTGGACAAAAAAATACATTAGACGCCCTCGTACGTCGTTTAGATGTGGGCAAGCAAGACCGTACATTCCATGGGGCACTACTAGATTCAGAGATTCTAGCAGAAGTATATCTCGCAATGACGGGCGGACAGGTAACGCTTGGTATTGAGGATGACACGCAAGCAGATGGCGGACTTACTGCCCATGCAAATTTTGCTAATTTAGCTAATTTATTACTAGCGTCTAGCAGTGATGAGAGCGCCAACCACAGCTGGTATACTGCGCTATTTGAAGAATACCCTGAGCTAAAAACCAAAATGTAACAGTCATTAAAATTGCTTCTTATATAGTAGCTTAAAGAATATAGCCTTGATTATTATAACGATAAGCATTAAAACCTTAGCTATATATTTATTATTTAAATAATTGCTATTTTCGTCAGTATCTTATGGAAAAATAACTATGAATAAATCCAACCAGATGAAATTAACCGCGCCAACGCTTAGTGTTACTGACTTTAATTTACCGTCGCTGCATTTATTGCATGATGAGATAAAGGTTATACTCAAAGATACTGAGATTCATTTGGGCGAATTTACTGACGACAATAGCCAAGCACCTTTATTGTTAGATTCTATTATTGTGCTGAAACAGCTGACTTGTATTTTTCAGCTGATATCTTCGATCGGTGCAGAGACGCTGAATACCGCAATCGTACAAGGGCTGCAGCAGCTTTATGACAGTGGCGACAATACCAATGTCGAGCTGATTATGGATTTGTCTGAAGCTATTATGACGCTTGATCGTTATATTGAATTTGTGCTGCTGACTGAATCGGTAGAGCCTACTTTATTACTACCTATTATCAATAAGCTCAATGCTCATAGCCAAATAGCGCCGATTGCTGATGGTTATTTTTCTACCTTTGGCAATAGTAGTGTCATTATTGCCAATCCTGAAAAGAATTTTCAGCCGCTACATGAGCTCAATCTTGATAGTGAATTACTGACCTATGCTTATCGTAGTGGTCTTGGCGTCGCTTTGATCAATAAAGGCGGTAACATTAGCCAAGATGATAAGCAAAAACTGGCTGCAATGTCAGCTGCTTGTGCCTTGATAGCAGCAAATACTAGCAGTCTGTTTTGGCAAGCGGCGTCAGCTGCGGTTACGGATATTGCAAATATTTTGCCGCTTAATTTTAGTCAAAAACATACCCTTATTTATGTTGAGCAACAGTTCCAAAGCTACTTGCCTATTATGGACTCGCGATTTGCTGATTTGGTCAGCTTTGCAGGACATCGTGATACCGAAGCGGCAAAAACGCTGCGTGAGCAATATGCAGCCAATCAATTAGAAGACCCGCAGCGTCAGCAAATGGCTCGCTTCTTATTCGGTCCTAACCGTGAGCTGACGGATACGTTAAATACTATTATCCAAACGCAAATCAATAACATCAAAGAAAATGTCGATAGCTACGCGCGCGGTGATTCAATCAATCCAGTCGATATGCAGACCTCGCAAATCGTTGAAGAGCTGACTATCTTAAGCTCCTCCTTACATCTACTTGGTCTATCTAACGCTGCCAATAGCCTGACTGCAGCAGCAGAGGCCGTCAGTAAATGGCGCGCGCCTGCTCCTGAGGATTTTGATCATTTATTGTTGGCACTCATGCATGCAGAAAATGCGACCATCGCAATGGCCGAGATGCATACACCGGGCGCTATTTATCTACCATTAAACAATCCGCGTATCTCACTGCATCAGCTGAATACCGCTTATGATACCTTGATAGAGGAAAGTCGTACGGCGATTGCCAGTGCTGAACAAGCCATTAATGACTACCTTGCTGAGCCTGAGCGTGATATTCTTAATATTCAGAATATTCCTGAAATGCTGCGTCAAGTATCTGGTGCGGTGCGCTTCTTACAATTGCCAACGCCTGCCAGTATGCTTAGCCAATTAGCAGGTTATTTGCAGCAGCGTATCAATAGTGGCAGCCGTATCGATGATGGCACCTTAGCTTATATCGCTGATGTTATGATGGCAGTCGATCATCATCTTGATGGTTTTGAGAACAATCGTCCTGTTAGCAAGCAAGCTCTAGATGTTGGTCAACACAGTTTAAGCCAACTACTTGCTGCTTAACGTTTCACTTAAATCTTTATACATAAAGGCTCATATCAAGGTGGTATGAGCCTGCTTCTGACTGTTTGGAATCTGCCTTATGAGTTTGGCCTTTGTTCTTTATAATGAAACCGTCTTATGCCGTCAAACACTTAATGGCTGGTTGCCTTTACAGGTTCAACTGCCAAAGTCAGATGCAAATAGCGAGCAGGCTTATCAAATTGGTCGAGTTGCGTTATTTGACAGCTTAGCACCAGATAGCTGGCTGCTTGATGATGATATAAAAAAAGCGAATAACGCTAATAGCATCACTGCGCACGCAAGCTGCGCCATCACTCATGAATATGCTATAGCAAATAGTGTTGTTTTACCTGATATTTTAGACAGTAGCGGTATGAGTAATAGTGATTCCGAGCGGAATAATACTAATACCAATGCCACTACATTTGTGCCATATAGACAGCTTATCACGCAACTGCCATCTGCACTATCTTCGCAACTTAGTCAAGCCATACAGCTATTGCGTTGGCAAGCGGACACACGGTTCTGTAGTCGCTGCGCAGCGACTACCATACCTGCTAAATTGGCTGAGCGCGCTATGGTTTGTCCAGTTTGCCGCTTGCGTCAATATCCGCGTGTACAGCCCTGTGTTATTACTGCCATCACTAGACCAAACCCACAAACTGGTGAAACACAAATTTTACTCGCGCATCATCATCGTTATGGGCAGCAAACAACTTCTCAACAAGCGCTACAATATGGCCTAATTGCAGGTTTTATAGAAGTCGGTGAAAGTCTAGAGCATGCGGTGGTACGCGAAGTCGCAGAAGAAGTAGGTATTAGCTTATCAAATATTCGCTATGTCAGCAGTCAACCATGGCCATTTCCCTCTAATTTGATGCTTGGTTTTCGAGCAGCGTATGCCGGTGGTGACATCGTCATACAAGAAGATGAGCTGTCACACGCCGATTTTTTTGATCTATCAAAGCTGCCAAAAATACCATTTAAAGGTAGTATTGCTTATGAGTTGATTGAGCAAATTGCCAATGAACAAGGCGTAACGCTTTAATCTTTAATATCGATGCAGCATTCAGCTGACAGTTATTAGTTTTCAGCATTTATCTATATCGCCATTATCTTATTTATTCTACTATCAGCGCTTAAAGCATTTAGCACTGGTATGAAGGTTTAACAGCACATGCAAAGCACCGTTAGTAAAAGCAGCAGTCATATCCGTCTAACCAATCTGCCAATCTTGTTCGATTCGCTGAATATAGAAATTTTGCCTGCTGATATTAAGGAACAGATTGCACGTATTGACGCCAGCTTACCGCAAACACAATGCGGTCTGTGCGACCATGCCGATGGTTGCTTACCGTATGCGGTCGCTATCGTGATGGAGGGTGAGCCACATAATAAATGTGTGCCGGGTGGTCAGCCAGTGACGGATACTATCGCCCAGATTATCAATACTGATATGCCCACACTAAACGCTGAGCCGTCAAAATGGTCGCTAGATGCTACTTCTCAGCGTCCTGTTGAAGTGCGCGCCGTCATTCGTGAAGATGACTGCATTGGCTGTACCAAATGCATCCCTGCTTGCCCCGTTGATGCCATCGTTGGTACTGGCAAGCACATGCATACTATCTTCACCGATTTATGCACAGGTTGTGAGTTATGTATCGCGCCCTGCCCTGTTGACTGCATCGATTTGGTTACGATTGAGCGCACGCTTTCGACAACTGAGCGTACACTTGAGCAAGATGACTTGCGCCATCGTTATCATACCCATTTAACACGCGTCAGTGAGCAGCTTGCTGATAGCAGCAATAGTAAACCTGTGGTCAGTATGGTGGAGGCGAAGTTAAATAATGCTGCCAGTCAGTCGTTAAATATTAGCGAAGTGCAAGCAAAAAACACCATTGCCGCCGCTAAGCTACGCAGTAAAATAAAAAAAATAGAAAAGCAGATTAGTGTGCGACCAAGTGAAGACAAACTAGCAGAGCTTACAGCACTACAGACAGAGCTTTTAAAGCTTTAACAACCAATAATATAATAATGAATAATGAATAATGAATAATGAATAATGAATAATGAATAATAATAGTGAAAACACTATGAGTAAAACCGTCAAACATAAAACGGCTGATACCCCACCATCGAGACGTATGCCCAATCGTGACGTACGTACGTTTTTTGAAAAATTAGCGGCAACAATTGATGAGCCGGTTACTGAGCTTAACTATGGCAGCAATTTTGAGCTGCTTATCGCAGTAATTCTATCGGCACAAGCAACCGATGTCAGCGTCAATATTGCTACCAATCAACTCTATCCGGTGGCGAATACGCCTGAAGCGATACTTGCTTTAGGCGAAGAAGGCTTGAAAGGCTATATTAAGAATATCGGCTTATTTAACGCCAAAGCTAAAAACGTTATCAAAACCTGCCGTGACTTAATCGATAAATTTAACAGTACTGTTCCTGATAACCGTCAAGATTTAGAATCACTTGCCGGTGTCGGACGCAAGACTGCAAACGTAGTGTTAAATACCGCCTTTGGTCAGCCAACCATGGCAGTCGACACCCATATTTTTCGCGTTGGTAATCGAACTGGGCTGGCGACGGGCAAAAACGTCTTAATCGTTGAGCACAAACTGGTCGAGCGTATTCCAGATGACTTTATATTGGATGCGCATCATTATCTGATTTTGCATGGGCGTTATACGTGTCAAGCGCGCACTCCTAAATGCGGTGCGTGCCCAGTTTATGAAGAGTGTATGTTTAAGGATAAAGCGGAGTTTTTAGAGTTGTGATTTATACAATACTAATCATGACGATATCATGGCAACGCCCGTCAAGGGATAGCGTAACGCTAAATCATCATGCCATTATTGAGCAATACTTATCATACAACAAGCGCAGCTCACTAGAGTTTTATCGCGTTTCGAGGTAGAATAAGCCTATTTTTAAGCGAGTATGTCAGCGTTTCTATACTGCTGACTCTTAGATAATGCTTGTATGACTGGTGATGGCGAGAATATATTGCCATTTGAAATACCCTACAAGGATATTACCTACGTCGCCTAACCTCTTATGTTCTATCTAAACTCATGATTTATCAGCATCTATTTTTTTAGTTGAACTTATATAGTACATGCATTTTGAACAAGTGAATTGAGCAGTAACGACTAATCATCGAACAATACCTTCAATGTATTGCTCGGATAATACTAATTAAAGCAGCGCTCAGACGTTATGCTTTCCCTATCTTTATTGATTCCATTAAGCGATCCTATTATGCGCGAATACAACTTATTTACCTCAGAATCTGTGAGCGAAGGTCATCCTGACAAAATGGCTGACCAAATCTCAGACGCTATCCTTGATGCTATCTTACGTGAAGACATTCATGCGCGTGTGGCATGTGAGACACTCGTCAAAACTGGCGCAGTCGTCTTAGCTGGTGAAATAACCACCACAGCAAATATCGATTTTGAACGTATTGTTCGTGATACCGTTAACGGCATTGGCTATCATCATTCAGACTTAGGCTTTGATGGCGAAACTTGTGCTGTTATTAATATGCTCGGTAAGCAATCTCCTGAAATTGCTCAAGGCGTTGACCGTGCTGATCCTGAAGAGCAAGGTGCAGGCGATCAAGGTTTGATGTTTGGCTATGCAAGCAATGAAACTGAAGTCCTTATGCCCGCTCCTATCGAATATGCACACCGTTTAATGCAGCGTCAGTCTGAATTGCGCCGTGCAGGCGAATTGCCTTGGTTACGTCCAGATGCCAAAGCGCAAGTTACCCTTAAATATGACGGCAATAAACCCGTTGCTATTGATGCAGTGGTCTTATCGACGCAGCATGATCCAAGTATCTCGCAAGCAGATTTGCAAGAAGCGATCATGGAATCTATTATCAAGCAAGTATTGCCAGCAGAACTGCTACATGCCGGTACACGCTACCATATCAATCCGACTGGCAAGTTCGTTATTGGTGGACCAGTCGGTGATGCGGGTCTTACTGGTCGTAAGATTATCGTTGATACCTATGGTGGTATGGCGCGTCATGGCGGCGGTGCATTTAGTGGTAAAGATCCTTCAAAAGTCGATCGCAGTGCCGCTTATGCAGTTCGTTATGTTGCTAAAAACATCGTTGCAGCAGGTATTGCGGATCGCTGTGAAGTTCAAATCAGCTACGCGATTGGCGTTGCTGAACCAACATCTATTTCAATCAATACCTTTGGTACCAACAAAATTGGCAACGATGAAATCATTCGCTTAATCCGCAAGCATTTTGACCTACGTCCTTATGGCATTACGCGCATGCTTAATTTATTGCAGCCAATGTATCAACAAACCTCTACTTTTGGTCACTTTGGTCGCCCGGGTTCTGAAACTGCCTTTACGTGGGAAAAAACAGACAAAGCCGACATTTTAAAAGCAGATGCAGGTTTATAAAACTTGCGTGCATTGCGCTATTATTTTAGCCAATTTTTAAACTGTCGCGATAAATTTAACTTTACCTACCATTATTAGGAGTCGATTATGTCTCAAGACAACATGCCAAATAACACTCAAAATGACGAGATTGACGCCGCGCTTGAAATCACCCCGGAAATGCAAGCGTTTTACCAACGTGCCGATGCCATCATCGGTGTGGCAAACAGTCAATTGGGTCCTGATGCGCACTCAGGGCAAGTAGGTGCTTCATTGCTTTATGCCGCTGCTCGCTATAGTGCCTCTGTTGCTTCTATTGGCTTCGTTAAAGGCGATGATTTCGCCAAAGAAAAAGATGATATCGTCGAGTTTTATACCAAACAATATCGTCAAATGCTAAGCGACAACTTGACCGATTATGCACAGAATTTCGATAAATATATCCAGCTTAATCAAGACGATAAGCCTGCAAAATAAGAGTCATACAAAGTAAGAGCCCTGTAAAATAAAAATCTTGTTAAAAAATACTGCAATACTTAGCAGAATATTTTAAATATTAAGAAGATTCTGCTAGCATTAAAATTAAACCCAAGCTTATTATCAAGCTTGGGTTTTTTTGACTATGATTGAGTGGATGACTGCTGCTAAATCAGCTACTATGAATTTAGAGTACTTTCACTTTATAACTTATATGGCTAAAGTTGACTGTCGATAACAGGAAGTTGTCGAACGCTATCTATAAGGAAATATTATTATGAGGTATTTATTCAAATCTTGGTTTTCATTGTTGTCATGGCTCTCATCGATATCAGGCTTGTCATTATTAGGGTTATCAGCAACCATAGCCTTAGCTGGCTGTAACAATATCCAAAGTATCGATGCGCCTGACACGTCCCCCATTCATACTATTGAATATGATAAGAACCAAAGTTATACCACCAATCAAGCCTCTAATAACAACGCTTTTACCAAGTGCCCGCCGTACAATCCTGAGCAAACCATGTGTACTGCACAATACGACCCTGTCTGTGTAACCGTAAAAAATCGAGCCGGTATCAGCTATCGCACTGCAGGTAATGCTTGCTCAGCCTGTGGTACAACTGCAGCAATCAGTTATGCTAAAGGACAATGCTCATAGCTTAATAGCTTATGTAAATCTCTTTAAATATTATCAATAAGAGAATATTCAACATAAAAGAAAGCCCCAGCTTATGATAAAGCTGGGGCTTTTTTATTCAACGACAAGCTAATGAGTTATCACTCAGTCGGCTTTTCAATATCAGGCGGACCTGTCAGCAAATCTTCATCACGAAATTCATTGGCTGAATTATGCTCAGCAGATTCCTCAGTGATAAACCATTGCTGGTTGCGGTACAAAATCAAGCGATCTCGACTTAAGCCGCGCAGTAATGAATACAGCATAATCAGTATAACAACGGCAAAGGGGAAGCCTGAGACAATAGAAGCCGCTTGCAGCGCACCTAAACCACCAGCCGCCAATAATACTGCGGCGATAACGCCTTCCGTACCTGCCCAAAACAAACGCTGAATTTTTGGTGGATTGGCATCGCCGCCTGAGGTCAGCATATCAATCACAAAGCTGGCTGAATCTGATGAGGTCACAAACCAAAGCACAATCATCACAATAATCAACAACGTTGCTGCTTTTGCAAACGGGTAAAATTCCATTAGCTTAAAAATAGCACTGCCATAATCCGCTTTTACTGCCTCAACCAATCCTGGACTTGCTAGGCTTGGATCAGCGGCTGCCATCAACTCCATATGGACTGCTGAGCCACCAAATGCGGTAAACCATAAGAATAAAATAGTAATAGGAATCAGCAGAACGCCCAATATAAACTCACGAATGGTACGACCGCGAGAGATACGCGCGATAAATACCCCAACGAATGGCGACCAACTAATCCACCATGCCCAATAAAAAATGGTCCATGACGACTGCCAGTTTTCTTCACCAGCATATGACTCCGTCCAAAGACCTAAAGGAATCACTTGATGAATATAGTTGCCAATATTTTCTACAAAACTATTAATAATAAACTGTGTCGGTCCTAAGAAAATTACAAAGCTGAGCAGCACAATGGTTAGGAAGATATTGATATCACTTAAGCGCTTGATACCTTTATCCAAGCCCATCATCAATGACAGACCGGCAAGCATAGTGATAAAGGCTATCAAAATAATCTGTACGGTAATGGTATTTGGAATACCAAACAAGGCTTCAAGACCAGAGTTAATCTGTAATACCCCAAGACCCAAAGTCGTCACTACCCCAAACATGGTACCAAATACTGCCAACGTATCAACCGTATGACCCCATGGACCATAGATTTTTTTACCGATCAAAGGATACAGTGTCGATCGAATCGCCAATGGCAAACCACGGCGATAGTGAAAGTATGCTAATGACAGCGCAACCATACCGTAGATTGCCCATACATGCAGGCCATAATGTAAGAACGAGATATTCATCGCTTGCTTGGCAGCGGCGATCGTTTCAGGCTCACCTAATGGCGGTGACATAAAATGCTGTAGCGGCTCAGCCGTACCCCAGTACAGTAAGCCAATACCGATACCCGCTGAAAACAACATACCAATCCAAGAAACCAGATTATATTCTGGCTCCTCAGTCTGATAGCCCAATCTGATATCACCGTACTTACTAAAAATCAAATAAATACTCATGAGCAATGCTAAGTTAACAACGACAATAAAGAACCAACCAAAGCGCACAGATATAAAGGCTTTTGCTTGACCAAAAACCTCATTTGCCAGCTCATTAAAAAAAGCACCAAAGATGATAAAGGCGATAATCAAAAGTGCCGAGGATAAAAAGACGGGTTTGCTGACGCGCGGAAAGGGACCTAAACGGCCAACTTTGACATGATCCATTCAATATTCTCAATTTTTTGGGGTGCCCACCTTAACAAGATAGTTATCAACTATCAAATCTGCCCAAGCACTTTTAATGGCTGAAAATATCATAGATCCTACGATAGTCAGGCGCCTTAGGGTCTATGACTGTTATACTTTAAATGTTTATATTTAGTAACATACCCGAAACATAGGCTATGTTGGCGCTTTTTATTTGATTGAATAAATCACGGCTGTAACCTTAATAGTTGAGCATCATTGCCATCTTCTAAAATCCATACTTGCCCATCTACATTTAATACGCTACGAATACGCTTCCCCATATCATAACGATAGCGCTCAGTAGTAGCATTATCGTTATCAAAATTGACAACTATCAGTGCTTTAGAGGATAAGCTACTGATCAGCGCATTGCCTTGCCATGCCGGAAAATCATTATGCGTGCCCGCTTTATAAATACTTATCGAAGAAGGTGATATAACCGGTGTCCATGTCATCTTAGGCGCTTCAAATTCAGGACGCGTATCATGGTCAGGGATATCAACACCAGAATAATTGCGACCATTTGATACGATTGGCCAGCCGTAATTCTTACCTTTTTTAATCAAATTGAACTCATCGCCGCCTCGTGGACCCATTTCATGCGCCCACAACTGCCCTTTCTCATCAAATACCATACCGAGCACATTGCGATGTCCTATGCTCCAAAACTGCGCAGCGATATCATTGTTAGTATCAGCAAAAGGATTATCTTTTGGCAGCGAACCATCAAGATTTAGCCTAATAATTTTGCCCAAATTACCACTCATATCTTGTGCTGGGGTTTTTTCTTGACGCTCGCCTGAGCTGATATATAAATACTGCTCGTCAGGTGAAAGCAGCAAGCGATGACTATAATGCCCTTGTCCTTTCATCTTTGGCGTCTGCTGCCAGATTGGCGTAATCTCTCGCAAGCTGAGTTGACCAGTATCCAAACCTGCCAGCTTAGCCTTGATAACTTGAGCACCAAATTTATTGCTGTCAACACCCGTACCCGCTTCAACATAGCTAAGGTAGATATTTTTTGAGGTAGCAAAATCTGGCGCAAGGATAATATCTCCGAGACCACCTTGCCCGCCATAAGCGACTTTTGGTATACCAGCCACGGCTGTTTTAGCACCTGTTTTGATATTAACAATAAATAGCTCGCCTGTTTTTTGGGTCACGAGCAATTTGGGTGACTCATTATTAATGGTAGGCAACGCCGTCATTGCCCATGGTTCATTAAAGGTAGCAACGGCTTTGGTCGTAAAGGCAGGTTTATCGTTAGTTACAAATGAATCATTGAGAGGGTTTTTAGCTTCTTGATATTTTTCTAGATCCGCATTGGTATCAATTGCTGATTGATTGGAGCAGGCAGCCGTACTAAATAACATCGAAATCATTGCGACTGACACCGCGAAGTGTTTGTTAAGCATTTTATTTTTATTAGCCGTTTGAGTAATACCGCTACTAATCACTATATCTGTACTGTTCACTTTTATAATTTTCACGTCAATCACCCCTGTAAGCTTTTTTATAATATAGCAGGCAAGCTAGCCCTTCTGGTACAGATTGTGTCTTCTATGTTATTTCCAGCATAAAAAAACCCTTACTTGCCTGTATTTTACTTACACAGACAAATAAGGGGTTTTTTATGCTAAGAACAAGCGTTAAAACAAGCGATTAGCTCATTCTAAGCTTATCAAAGGTCAGCTTGTCATCCGCGCCGACATCAACTTTGATGATATCACCGGCGACAAAATCACCTGCAAGCAGTTTCAATGACAATGGGTTTTCGATCTCTTGTTGGATAGCACGCTTTAGCGGACGCGCACCATAGACAGGATCGTAACCAACTGCCACTAGCTTATTCATCGCATCCGCTGATAGCTCAATATCTAGCTCGCGCTCATGTAGACGCTGACGCAAGCGATCTAATTGAATCGCAGCAATACCTGACATCTGCGACAAACCAAGTGGATGGAAGACCACAATCTCATCAATACGGTTTACAAACTCTGGACGGAAATGCTGTCCAACTGCTTCCATCACTTCCACTTTGATATCCTCATAGCTCTCACCAACCATTTCTTGGATTTTGTGCGAACCCAAGTTACTGGTCATGATGATGACGGTGTTTTTAAAATCGACCACGCGACCTTGAGAATCCGTCAAGCGACCATCGTCCAACACTTGCAGCAAGATATTAAACACATCTGGATGCGCTTTTTCGACTTCATCAAATAAAATCACACTATAAGGCTTACGGCGTACTGCTTCCGTCAGTGCTCCGCCTTCTTCATAGCCGACATATCCTGGAGGCGCGCCGACCAAACGGCTGACACTGTGTTTCTCCATATACTCACTCATATCGATACGGACAATCGCATCCTCACTATCGAACAAGAAGTTCGCGAGTGATTTGGTGAGCTCTGTTTTACCAACGCCCGTAGGTCCAAGGAACAAGAAGGAACCTGAAGGGCGATTCGGATCAGACAAACCTGCACGGCTACGGCGTACCGCATTTGCTACTGCTTCAACTGCTTCATCTTGACCGATAACACGCTCATGGAGTTTTTCTTCCATAGCCAGCATTTTGTCACGCTCGCCTTGCATCATTTTACTGACAGGGATACCAGTCGCGGCAGCAACCACTTCTGCAATCTCATTGTCAGTGACTTTATTGCGTAGCAATTTAACAGTGATTGGCTCACCGATTTGCTCTTTCTGCTCAGCCGAATCAATATCAGCAATTTGTTTTTCAAGTTCAGGTATCACACCATATTGTAATCGCGACATCTCTGCATAATCGCCATCACGCGTGGCTTTTTCTAACTGAATGCGGGCTTTATCCAAGTTTTCTTTATGCTGTTTGCTGCCTTCGACTAGAGCTTTTTCAGCCTGCCAAATCTCATTAAGATCCGCATATTCCTTCTCTAACTCTTCGATCTGAGCATCTAGTATTTTAAGCTCTGCTTGCGCGCCCGCATCTTCTTCATTTTTGAGCACTTCACGCTGCATTTTTAGCTGAATCCGGCGACTATCAAGCTTACCTAGTGATTCAGGTTTACTGTCCATCTCCATGCGCAAGCGACTCGCGGCTTCATCAATCAAATCAATCGCTTTGTCCGGTAGCTTGCGATCGGTGATATAACGATGACTCATCCGCGCAGCGGCAATAATCGCGCTATCTTGAATCACGACCCCATGATGCAGCTCATAACGGTCTTTTAGACCACGCAAAATCGCAATGGTATCTTCGACCGTCGGCTCATCCACCAGCACTTTTTGAAAACGACGCTCAAGTGCTGCATCTTTTTCGATATATTGGCGATACTCATCTAGAGTCGTTGCACCGACACAATGTAATTCGCCACGTGCTAGCGCAGGCTTTAGCATATTACCCGCATCCATTGCACCATCGGCTTTACCAGCACCGACTAGGGTATGCAACTCATCGATAAATAGAATGACATTGCCTTCTTGTTTTGATAAGTCGCTGAGTACTGCTTTGAGGCGCTCTTCAAACTCACCGCGGAATTTTGCCCCTGCGATGAGCGCGCCCAAATCTAGCGACAGCACTTCTTTACGGCGTAAACCTTCTGGCACATCACCATTGATGATTTTTTGCGCTAAGCCTTCTACAATAGCGGTTTTACCAACACCTGGCTCACCGATAAGTACGGGATTATTTTTGGTACGACGCGACAGCACCTGAATGGTACGGCGAATCTCTTCGTCACGACCAATCACCGGATCAAGTTTGCCAAGTTCTGCCTGTTCAGTTAGGTTAATGGTATATTTATTCAGCGCATCACGCTGATCTTCAGCATTTTGATTATTCACGGTGTCATTACCTCGCAACTGCTCAATGACTGCTTTTAATTTATTTGCCGTCACACCAGCACTTGTAAATATCTTTTTGGTTTCGCCTTGCTCAGCGAGCGCTAGCAGCACCCATTCAGTCGCGATAAAATCATCGCCTTCTTTTTGCGCTTGACGGTCTGCCAAATTCAAAATTTTAACTGAATTTGGATTTAGATTGACATCACCTGTCGGCTCACTAATCGTTGCTTGATTGTCTAATGCTTTTGCCACACCATTCTTTAAAGCAGGGATAGAGCCGCCCGCCTGCTGACAGATAGACAAGTTGGATTCATCTTGCAGTAGTACGGCAAGCAAATGTACCGGATCGATACCGGTATGATCGCGACCTAACGCCAGACTTTGTGCTTCTTGAATCGCCGATTGCAGCTTTTGGGTAAACTTCTCAAATCTCATATTGGTATCCTTTTATCATTTATATATATTATCGGGCAGCAAACTTATGCTGTTTGCTTACCTTCGTCTACCTTTATATATGCGGTATATAGAGAGATATTTCAACCTACTTATCACTAAAACCTTATTAATAGTAATGATATTAAATACTTTAAATTCAGTCACTAAGCCATACTAAAACCCAATCTATTATTCATTAAACTTTAGATAAAATGAATCTACGAATATGGCTTGTTTGAGATTTTATTTAACAGTTTTATTCCACGATTTCAATAGCAGTACCAACCTTGACCGCCGCCATGATTTCATCCATCTCATCATTAGTCACCGCAATACAGCCCTCAGTCCAATCAAGACGCTGTGTGATACTGGCCAACTGACCAAAACCATTTTTTTGCCCATGAATCATAATATCACCGCCCGGATTGACGCCTAGTTTTTTGGCACGGGCTTTGTCTGCAGCATTGGGGTAGCTGACGTGAATAGAGCGATAGTATTTGGATTTCTCATTTTTATAATCGAGGATATAGGCACCACTTGGCGTACGTTGATCACCTTGCTTCTGTTTATGACCGATAGGATTACCACCAAGGGCAACGTGATAAGTTTTAATGACTTTATTATCACTTAATAACTGTAAGATACGCGCTGATTTATCAACGAACACTTTATCAATAACGGTATTTTTAGGAATGGCGCCTGTATTATCTAAGCTGTTGTTAGTAGACGCCATGGCACTAGCGCTGCTGCTCATAATCGCCACTGCAGCAAGCACGAAAGCCGCTAGTAACCCACGAGTATTTTTATAAGTCGTTAAATAAAAAAATGACATGGTCTTTGCTTCTTATAATGAATAAATAAAATTATTGCCTATAAGATAGCAAAAAACCATGCCACGTGTTGTGCAAGTTATATGAATAGCGCATAAAGCTGCGATATTAAACGCTTAACACCTTATTAAACCATACGTATCGCACCATCTAAGCGAATGACTTCACCATTGAGATAGGCATTATCAATGATATGCATAACCAATCTGGCGAACTCATCAGGCGCGCCCAAACGTTTAGGATAAGGAACGCCCGCCTCTAACTGCTCACGTGCCTTTTCAGGAATACTTTGCATCATTGGAGTAGCAAAAACACCCGGTGCAATCGTCATGACACGAATACCATGACGTGCAAGCTCTCGAGCTAATGGCAAAGTCAGACCGACCACACCAGCTTTTGACGATGCATAGCTTGCTTGCCCTACTTGCCCATCAAAGGCTGCGATAGAGGCGGTATTGATAATAATTCCGTTATCGGCATTCACAGTATTGTCTTCGGTAGGCGTACTAGCTGCCACTCGCTTAGCAATACTAGCAGCAACCAAGCGCGCCACATTAAAAGAGCCAACGAGGTTAATATTAACCCCGCGGCTAAAAGCATCAAGATCTGCTGGATTGTTTTCACGATCTAACAGCTTTTGTACCACAGCGATACCAGCACAGTTAATCGATCCTTGTAGACCGCCAAACTCTTCTTCAGCCATAGCGACAGCTGCTTGCACATCATCACCACTAGTGATATCACAGCGTACAAAACGAGCATTGTCGCCAAGCTCGTCGACCAGCGCCTGCCCAGCTGATTCGTTTAGATCAGCTATCACAACCTTGCCACCTTGTGCACTGATACCACGAACGACTGCTTCCCCTAACCCAGAGGCACCGCCTGTCACTAAAAAACTGCTTGCTTGTACTTGCATAATCATTCCTTGAGGTTTATTTTTTAATAATTAGTATTAGCAACTTAGTCAGCAGATAAGCTACGTAACAAGAACCGTTGAATCTTGCCACTTGGTGTTTTTGGTAGCGCATCAACGAACGCAACTTCGCGAGGATACGAATGGGCGGATAGACGCTCACGTACCAAGTCTTTAATTTGCTGTGCAATCTCATCACTACCTTGAATACCCTCTTTGAGTACCACATAAGACTTAATCGTATGTCCACGCACCTCATCAGGTATACCTACAGCGGCTGATTCTGCAACGACGTCGTGTTCGAGCACCGTATTTTCAACATCGGTCGGACCTACTCGATAACCTGCGGTAGTAATGATGTCATCGTCACGACCTGAAAACCAATACGTCCCGTCAGTATGACGCTCGACCACATCGCCAGTCAGATAGTAATCATCGACGAACGCTTGTTTCTCATTCCAGCTATAGCCTCGGAAATAAAATGCCGGTGACTGACTGACCACCACTGCCAACTGTCCTTGCTCGCCATCAGGCAATACATTCATATCATCATCTAATACCACCAGCGTATGCCCCGGTAGCGCCATTCCCATAGAACCTACTGGAGATTTATGAGTGAGCGCATGATGCTCACAGCAAGTCATACCTGTTTCCGTCTGACCATACTGATCACAAACTTTGCAGTTTAAATAAGTATCCACCCAATTCACCACTTCAGTATTTAAAGTTTCCCCTGCTGAGTTGGCACAGCGTAGCGATAACTTGGCATCAACATCGTCATGAGCTTTTTCAAAAACGCCGCTCGACTTCATCATACGAAATGCCGTTGGTGAAGATGCTAAATTGGTAATCTTGTGGCGTACCATAAAGTCACGGGTATTCTGAGCATCAAAACCGGCTTCATTAAAATAAGTGGTAACGCCCAACAGTAAAGGACCCGTAATTGCATAATACAAGCCATATGCCCAACCTGGATCGGCCATATTCCAGTAGTGATCGTCCTCGCGTAAGTCAATGGCATAGCGCATATATAAATAAAAGGCTGATAACGCGGCTAATTGCACGCTGACGCCTTTTGCCTTACCAACTGTACCTGAGGTGAACATCTGTAAAAATGGCGCATCAGTATCTAATATTACTGGCTCTATCGTTTGTGGCTGCGTTGCCGTCATTTCAACATAATTATCATCGCCCCAACTTTGCGCATCCTCCTCGCTACCCACCAAGACCATCTTGGTCTGCTCAGCCAAGTCTTCAAACTTGTCACGATTCTCTTGGTTGGTAAAGACGACCTTGGTATTGGCTTTGTCCATGCGATACTTAATAGAATCATAGCCAAAAGCGGTAAATAACGGTTGATACACCGCGCCAATCCGCCAAATTGCTAATACAATCGTCAATAATTCGGGAGTACGCGGTAACATGGTGGCGACCTGGTCGCCTACTTTTACACCATAAGATTGTAGTAAATTGGCGACTTGCGCGCTTGCCTTATCCAGATCAGCAAAGCTCATACGCGTCACATTGCCACTAGTATCTTCATGCACTAACGCAAGATTATCCGCGCGGCCGTCACGCACATGGCGACCGCAGCATGCCATATAAGCATTCAATCGATCGTCTAAATGCTCGCCAAAGATTTCTGTCGATAATGCATTGATATCAAAATTATTATAATAATCGTTGTAGCTCGTTGGCGTGTTTGCAGTATGCGCAGTAGTATTTGAAGGTGAGGTGTTCATAAGCTAATCCTTTAGCAATATTAAGTAAGTGATAGAAAATATATCATATAGACAAAACGGACATAACCTATAGACCATTTCCCATTCTAATATTTAAGATAGTCTATTAGTAACGTATTTTTCTCATTATTTCAATACATAGCGTATCATTTTTAAAGATAAGAATAATTTAATAGAAGTTTTACTGGTTACTACGTCATCGTAGTGTATGCAAAAATCCAAGTAATGCCTTCTCTTCACAGCTTTGATACTGTTTGGTGCGCCCACGCCGCGCTTGTTTATAGGTTGCAAAAAACTGTCCTGCCAAAAATCGCTCAATAATAATAGGATTGATATAAGAGGCTCGACAGACTGCAGGCGTATTGCCAAGCTCCTTTGCTACATCTTTAACCATATCAGTGACCAACTGCTGGCGCTCATGGCTCGCAGGCTCGCTTGCCAATATCTCTTTACCAACTGACGTTTGCAACTCATCATAAAGATAACTGGCAGCCAGCACACTTGCCATCCATGTACGAAAATCCTTTGCGCTGTATAAATTGCCGTTATACATTTTACTTTCACAATCATTAGCGCAAGTATACTTGCGTATGTATTCATTGATATCGGCGCTATCAACCACTTGTTTATCACCATTGTCATCTAGATATTTAAAAATCTGATAACCCGGTAACTCAGAACAGGCTTGTACAATCTCAATCAAGCGCTCATCTTGCAGCTCTATATGATGCGCTTTGGCACTTTTACCAACAAAATCAAACGCCAAGCCAGTATCTGTTTCACTCACATGTTTACTTCTTAACGTACTCAAACCATAACTTTTATTGAGTTTTGCATAGCGGCTATTTCCAATACGAATTAACGTCGTCTCTAATAATTTAACCACGGCGGCAAGGACGTTATCACGTGATAATGACATCACCTCTAAGTCTTTTTCAACTTGCGCTCGTAGATTAGGCAGCGCCTCGGCAAAACCTATCATCGCCTCAAACTTGGCCTGATCACGCACGCGATTCCACTCTGGATGATAAAGATACTGTTTACGGGCTTTGTCATCACGACCTGTCGATTGTAGATGTCCTTTTTCATCTTGGCATATCCAAACCTCTGACCACATGGGCGGTATCACTAACGCATCAAAACGCTGACGCACTGCCTTGTCTTTGACCGTTTTACCATCCACGTCACGATACGTAAATCCCCGCCCCCAACGTCTGCGCGTAAACCCAAGCTCATCATCGCTGACGTAGCGCAAATTTGCCAAGTGAGCTAAATGCTCATAATCATGGCGCACATATTGCGGGTTTATCTGCTGCTCTAACTTCGCCATAAAGATACTCACTTTATAAAATAGTCGTTTTAGCATAATTAACTACAGCGATTTTTGCTGTGTATTTGCCATGGATGAAGTGTAATCCTGTGTAAAATAAAATCGATAAAAGGCTTGTTAATTTTAGGCGCTAAGGCATAATTTAAGATTAACCCATCTTAGATGCTTCCAATATGACAGACTCTACTCCTACAAATATAACTGTTAGCCCAATAAAAATAGCACTCCTTTCTCACGCTGATTACCAATCTTGGTTGCAACTATGGCAAAGCTATCTGACGTTTTATGAAACCAGCTTGCCACTAATTACCATAGAAGCAACATGGCGCAACTTGCTTGATAGCAATGTCCCTATTTATGGATTTGGAGCATGGAAAGACGACAATTTGGTAGGTATGACTCATGTGGTGCTACATCCCAATACTTGGAATAGCACTGAATGTTGCTATTTAGAGGACTTATACGTTAGTGAATCTGTACGAGGGTACGGCGTAGGACGCGCATTGATTGAGCACGTTTATGAGTTTGCACGCCAGCAAAACTGCAACCGGGTCTATTGGACAACCCAAGAAGATAATACAACTGCACGTCGCCTCTATGATACGCTTGCAATCAAAACTGATATGATTCAATATCGCAAGGATTTATGATAGCTTGATAGATTAATTAATTAACAGATAGCTGCTTTTTTATAAACAGTTCAATGTAAAAACAAAAAACGCCAAGTATTAATACTTGGCGTTTTTTATGCTGATAAAATTACTACTCTAAAATCGCTTATTTACCATACACACATAAGTAAGCGGTTTCGACGTTCACTTTTACTTGGAATTTTTGATTGGCGTCAACAGTAAACTGCATACCTGCTTCAAAGGTCTGCCACTCGTCACTCTCTGGTAGCTTAACCGTCAAAGCACCGCTAACGACTGTCATGGTTTCAAACTCGCTAGTGCCAAATTCGTATTCACCAATCTCCATTACTCCAACAGTGGCAGGGAGAGTGCTCGTCTGAAAGGCAATAGAAGTTACTTTATTATCAAAATAATTGTTAACGCTTGGCATAATTTTCCTTAATGAAAAGTTGGTTGATATTTCAAAACTGACTTTATAGTTTCGCTCTACAGTCCCGCTTTTAAACTTGCTTCGATAAATTGATCGAGGTCCCCATCGAGTACAGCGCCGGTATTAAAGGTTTCAACGCCAGTACGTAAGTCTTTAATACGTGAGTCATCGAGTACATAGGAGCGAATTTGACTGCCCCAACCAACATCAGACTTACCATCTTCAACCGCTTGCTGAGATTCCATACGTTTTTGCATCTCAAGCTCATAAAGCTTGGCGCGTAGCATCTTCATTGCCGTTGCTTTATTACCGTGTTGACTGCGCTCATTTTGACAAGTTACCACAATGCCGGACGGTTCATGGGTGATACGTACTGCGGAATCGGTAGTGTTGACGTGCTGACCACCAGCGCCAGATGAGCGATAAGTATCAATGCGCAGATCCGCTGGATTGATATCAATCTCGATATTATCATCAATCTCCGGTGACACAAAGACTGCCGCAAATGACGTATGACGACCGTTATTACTGTCAAATGGCGACTTACGTACTAAGCGATGGACGCCAATCTCAGTCCGTAGCCAGCCAAAAGCGTAATCGCCTTTAATCTCAATGGTTGCTGACTTGATACCAGCGACACCGCCAGCAGATATCTCAATAACGTCCACTTTAAAACCATGTGCTTCTGCCCAGCGCGTATACATGCGCAGCAGCATCTCTGCCCAGTCTTGCGCTTCTGTACCACCACTGCCTGATTGGATATCCAAATAGCAATTATTTGGATCCATCTCACCGCTAAACATCCGGCGAAATTCTAAATCGGCCACACGTTTTTCAGCATTATCGAGCTCTGCCTGCACATCGGCAAGTAATGATTCGTCCTCTTCTTCTACTGCAAGCTCAAGCATCGCAGATGCATCTTCCAGTGTGGTTTCAAGCGAAACTACCACATCAATCACCCCATCAAGCAGGCTTTTTTCTTTATTAATTTTGGTCGCGCGTTCTGGATCATTCCATAGCTCGGGATTTTCTAATTCTAAATTGACTTCTTCTAAGCGCTCTTGCTTACCATCGAAGTCAAAGATACCTCCGAAGGTCCTGCCCGCGCTCAGATAAGTCTTTAATTCGTTCTTGATACGGATTGATTTCCATAAAGGTTCCTGTGTGTTTTAAACGATTATTTTTAAGCAATAACTATGCCGCTATTTTAAAGGAGATTTGCGCAAAATGTTTGGCTAATTCTCTCTACCATCCTAGCAGTGACGTTAATCATTATTCGATGAAATCGACCAGTCTTCAACTGCCCAGCGATGCGCTAAAGCATGCGCATGAAGCGCATCGTCGGGTGACACGCAAATAGCCACATCCGCCCACTCAAGCAGTGGAATATCGTTCTTAGAATCTGAATAGGCATAAGTCTTGTCATAATGAATGCCAGCCAGTTGCTGCTTGCCAATCCATTTATCCAAGTGATAAATCTTACCTTCTTTAAAATTTGGCTTATCGGTCAATTTACCCGTATAACGCT
Source organism: Psychrobacter glacincola (assembly GCF_965118485.1). Classification (GTDB taxonomy): domain Bacteria; phylum Pseudomonadota; class Gammaproteobacteria; order Pseudomonadales; family Moraxellaceae; genus Psychrobacter; species Psychrobacter glacincola_D. Next base: position 32,024 of record NZ_CBCPJH010000029.1, read on the forward strand.
CATTTTTTATCTCAAGTGGCGTTGAGAGCACATTGCCATCTTCAATCCCAAAACGTTTGGCAATCGCAGAGACCACAAAATCATTGGTCGCCGAAATAATCACCACATCATGACCTTGCTCGACATGCTGACACAAAACTTCTATCGCTTTTGGGCGAATATGCGGCTCGATTTCACTCTTGATATAGTCTTCTCGTAGCTCATGCAATCGCTCCATCGGTAGACTGCTTAAAAACTGCGCGACAAATTCATTATATTCCGTGGCATCAAGTGTGCCTTCAATATAGTCGTTATAAAACTTCTGATTGGCCGTGCGATATTCTGCTTCATCGACAAGATTGTGCTTAACGATATATTCGCCCCATAAATAATCGCTATCGACATCGAGTAGAGTATGGTCTAAATCGAATAACGCTAAGGTGCGTAAAATGTGTGGCGTACTCATAATAAAATACTCATTAATGATAATTGGTAATAATTCATAGGAAATGGTCGTTAGTGATTAGTGGTTATTATTTAGTAATAAGCGACTTACTCAGGTTGCTCAATTTCTCTAAGACCGGCTTTAAACTTCTGACAACGCTCCGCATAATGTAGTGCTGATAGCTTCAACATCGCTGCTTGCTCATCGGTTAATGTCTTAACCACTTTTGCAGGAGCGCCCATGACCAGAGAGTTATCCGGAATTTCCTTACCTTCGGTTACCAAGGCTTTGGCACCAATGATACAGTTTTTACCAATTTTGGCATTATTTAAGATGACTGCGCCAATACCAATCAAACTGTTATCACCGACTTCGCAGCCATGCAGCATCGCTAAATGACCGATGGTGACATAGTTGCCAATCTTTACCTCAATACCAGCATCGGTATGAATCACGCTGTTTTCTTGCACATTACTATAATCGCCGATATGAATACGTTCATTGTCACCACGCAGTACCGCACCGAACCAAATACTTGCTTGATGACCCAAATATACATCACCAATAACCCGTGCTGAGTCTGCTACCCAACCGTTAAAAGGTACCGCAAATTCAGGCACCTTGTCTAAATATTGATAAATCATAATCTGTCCTTAGTCATTATTTTTTATAAAAAATGTGTTGTAAAGCCTGATAGTAGTAAAGATTCATAAAAGCTATGGAATATTATGTCGCCGGTAGTTCTTATGCTGATAAAAGCAGAAATTATCCACTCCTTCGTACTACCCGCCGTTGCTTACGGTAGCACTTATTATATGGATGATAAAGAGGGTCGACAGCAATTTTATTATTCATTTGCTGTCAGTATGACTTCCAACAACTTACCGCCAGATTACTATGAATCATCAGTTTATGATAAGTTTTAATACTGTCTGTGGCTTTGAGTCTTTTGAACGCGCTATTAATAACTGCAGCAAATTTTCAACAAATAATCGGTATTATTAATAAATAAACAATCTTTAGGTTGTATATGCATTTTATTAGCCTATCTCTGAGTTAAGGTGCTAGCCCTTAACGCAAAACTCTAGTATAATGCGCAAAATCTGTGCCAAAGCGAGCGGACATGATGTAAGTTACTTATTCACCCCTAGTGAATCCTGTACCTTTTCATCTATGATGTCTTCTCGCTTTTTTGTGGAAAAATTTTGGCGCTGTCTCTTTTATTATGGTTATTTAGCCGCAGTTAAATAGCAATAATCAAAAAAGCAGCGCTTTATTTTAAGCAAAAAACCAGCACAGCACTCACCAATAACAGCGGAGGCAACCCTTGAATTCATCGACAGAAATACAAGCAATTTTGGCACTAGCGGACGGTACGATTTTTCGTGGTATTAGTATCGGTAGTCAAGGTCATCGTGTCGGTGAGGTGGTTTTTAATACAGCCATGACAGGGTATCAAGAAATCCTGACCGACCCAAGCTACGCGCGTCAACTAGTGACCCTCACCTATCCGCACATCGGTAATACCGGCACCAACGCTGAAGATGTCGAGTCTGGTAATGGTCACCAAATCTGGGCAGAAGGTCTTATAATTCGCGATGCCACTATGGTTACCTCAAACTTCCGTAACTCAGAGTCACTAAGCGATTATCTACAGAATCATAATACTGTCGCCATCGCTGATATTGATACGCGCCAATTGACGCGCCTGCTACGTGATAAAGGCGCACAAAACGGTTGTATCATGACGGCCTCTAATGGTGAAACAATTAGCAGCGACGACGAGCAAAAAGCGATTAAGTTGGCACAGGAATTTGCTGGTATTGAAGGTATGGACTTGGCAAAAGAATGCTGCACGCCAACCAGCTTTGAATGGACAGCAGGTAGCTGGGATTTATCAGACACCCTACTCAACCGCGACATAGCGGGTAGCCATGAAAGCGGTACTGGCGGTTTCTTTAAGCATTTGGGCACGCATGTTGAAGCAAAATATAATGTAGTCGCTTATGACTTCGGTAGCAAAACCAATATCCTACGCATGCTCGTTGACCGTGGCTGTCATGTCACAGTAGTGCCAGCACAAACCCCTATCGCAGATGTGCTAGCAATGAACCCAGACGGTATCTTCTTATCAAACGGTCCTGGCGATCCTGCTGCTTGTTACTATGCTATTGATGCCGTACGTCATATCATTGAAGAAACCAATATTCCTACCTTTGGTATCTGCTTAGGTCATCAGTTAATTGGTCTTGCCAGCGGCGCAAACACTATTAAAATGAAAACTGGTCATCATGGCGCCAATCATCCAGTACAAGATCTGGCAACTGGCACGGTTATGATTACCAGTCAAAACCATGGTTTTGCGGTTGATGAAGACACGCTGCCTGCTAATGTTAAATCTACCCATCGCTCATTATTTGACGGTACTAACCAAGGTATCGAGCTGACCAACAAGCCGGTCTTTAGCTTCCAAGGTCACCCAGAAGCCAGCCCCGGTCCGCATGATTGTGCACCATTGTTTGATAAGTTTGCAGATATGATGGCAGCGGCTAAAGCGTAAGCTGTTAAGTAGCTTTTAACTATAAGTTATTAGCAATCAGTAGATATTCGTTATACAGCTTAGATCACAAACGATGGTTTAAGCTGACCCACGCAAAATAACATTACTTTATTGAAATATAGCATTGTTCAAATACCGTTTTACCCAAATATAAATAAATTAAAACATCATACTAACGAAGGTAGCCCTAACTATGCCAAAACGTACCGACATAAAAAGCATTCTTATCATTGGCGCAGGCCCCATCGTCATCGGTCAAGCGTGTGAGTTTGATTATTCAGGCGCGCAAGCCTGTAAAGCGTTGAAAGAAGAAGGCTACCGCGTCATCTTGGTCAACTCAAACCCGGCGACCATCATGACCGATCCTGTCATGGCTGATGCGACTTATATCGAGCCGATTACATGGCAGACGGTTGAGCAAATCATTGCCAAAGAACGTCCTGACGCTATCTTACCCACCATGGGCGGACAGACGGCACTAAACTGTGCGCTAGAACTGGACAAGCATGGTGTATTGACCAAATATAATTGTGAGCTGATTGGCGCGACCAAAGACTCGATTGAGATGGCAGAAGATCGCAACTTATTTGATAAAGCCATGAAACGTATCGGCCTTGAGTGTCCTCGCGCTGAAACAGCTGAAACCATGGAACAAGCCTTTGCCACTCAAGAAAAAATGGGTTATCCGTGTATCATTCGTCCGTCATTTACCATGGGCGGTTCAGGCGGCGGTATCGCGTATAACCGCGATGAATTTATCGAGATTTGTGAGCGCGGCTTTGACTTATCACCAAACCATCAGCTCCTTATCGATGAGTCATTAATCGGTTGGAAAGAATATGAGATGGAAGTGGTTCGTGACAAAAACGACAACTGCATCATCATCTGCGCCATCGAAAACTTTGACCCAATGGGCGTGCATACTGGCGACTCAATCACGGTTGCGCCAGCACAAACTTTGACGGACAAAGAATATCAAATCATGCGTAATGCGTCATTAGCTGTACTGCGTGAGATTGGTGTTGAAACAGGCGGTTCAAACGTCCAGTTCGGTATCAACCCTGAGACAGGTCGTATGGTCGTCATCGAGATGAATCCACGCGTGTCACGTTCATCAGCATTGGCATCAAAAGCGACGGGCTTCCCGATTGCAAAAATCGCAGCCAAATTGGCGATTGGTTATACGCTAGATGAATTGCAAAACGATATCACTGGTGGCAAAACACCAGCCAGCTTTGAGCCTGCGCTTGATTATGTCGTTACTAAGATACCTAGATTCAATTTTGAAAAATTCCCACAAGCCGATAATGTTTTATCAACCCAAATGAAGTCGGTTGGTGAAGTGATGGCGATTGGTCGTAACTTCCAAGAATCGATGCAAAAAGCTTTACGTGGCATGGAAACAGGCAATGATGGTTTTGATGAGCAAATTGACTTATCAAAAGTGCCAGCTGATAAAGCCCGTAGCGAGATTACCAATCGTTTGACCATCCCAACGCCTGAACGCATTTATTACATTGCAGATGCTTTCCGTATCGGCATGAGCGTCGATGAGGTATTTAATCTAACCAAAATCGATCCATGGTTCTTGGTACAGATTGAAGACATCGTTAAAACTGAAGCAACAGTCAAAGCATTAGGCTTTGGTGGTTTGACCGAAAAGAACTTACGTGGCTTCAAACGTAAAGGTCTATCAGACTTACGTTTGTCCAAATTGCTGGGCGTCTCACAAAAGCAGCTACGCAAAAAGCGTTGGGATTTAAATATCTATCCGGTTTATAAGCGCGTCGATACTTGTGCCGCAGAGTTTGCGACTAGCACCGCTTATATGTATTCAACATACGACAGCGAATGTGAAGCCAATCCAACGAATAACAAAAAAATCATGGTCATCGGTGGCGGCCCTAACCGTATCGGTCAAGGTATCGAGTTTGACTATTGCTGTGTACACGCAGCCCTTGCGATGCGCGAAGACGGCTACGAGACCATCATGGTCAACTGTAATCCTGAAACGGTTTCAACCGATTATGATACCTCTGACCGTCTCTACTTTGAGCCTATCACCTTAGAAGACGTGTTAGAGATTGTCCGTATCGAAAATCCTGACGGCGTCATTGTTCAGTTTGGTGGTCAAACACCATTGAAACTAGCCCGCGCTCTTGAAGCCGCTGGCGTCAAAATCATTGGTACGAGTCCTGATGCGATTGACCGCGCAGAAGACCGCGAACGCTTCCAGCATATGATTCAGCAGTTGAATCTTGTGCAACCAACCAATGCCCTAGCCACTAGCTTAGAAGATGGTTTGGTCAAGGCAAAAGACGTTGGTTATCCATTGGTCGTACGCCCATCTTACGTACTAGGTGGCCGCGCGATGGAAATCGTCTATAACGAAGACGAGCTAAGACATTACTTGCGCACTGCGGTACAAGCGTCAAACGAAGCGCCAGTATTGTTAGATCGTTTCTTAGATGATGCCATCGAAGTCGATGTAGACTGTGTTAGCGACGGTACAGACGTGGTGATTGGCGGTATCATGCAGCATATCGAACAAGCTGGCGTACACTCTGGTGACTCAGCCTGTTCATTGCCGCCTTACTCACTATCTAAAGAATTATGCGATGTCATGCGCGCACAAACCGTTGCTATGGCAAAAGAGCTAGGCGTTATCGGTCTGATGAACGTCCAATTCGCAGTAAAAGGTGAAACCGTTTATATTCTTGAAGTCAACCCACGTGCAGCCCGTACCGTACCATTCGTTTCTAAGTGTATCGGGACTTCTTTAGCGCAAATCGCTGCACGCTGTATGGCTGGCACGTCGCTAAAAGACCAAGGATTTACAACTGAGATTGTACCATCGTTTTTTGCAGTCAAAGAAGCGGTATTCCCATTTGCTAAATTCCCTGGTGTTGATCCAATCTTGAGTCCTGAGATGAAATCAACCGGTGAAGTCATGGGCGTTGGCAAAACCTTTGGCGAAGCATTCTACAAGGCCGTCATCGGTAGTAATGAGCGTCTGCCCGGTTTACCAACTGAAGGCGAAACCAAAACGGTCTTTATCTCAGTACGTGATAGCGACAAAGCGCAAATCGCTCCTATCGCCCGTCAGCTGATCGACTTTGGCTTTAATATCGTTGCCACTACAGGTACGCAAAAAGTACTGGCGGAAAACGGCATCGAATGTAAGCAAATCAACAAAGTCACCGAAGGTCGCCCGCATATTGTTGATGCCTTGAAAAATGGCAAAATTGATATGATTATCAATACCACGGAAGGCAAACAGGCACAAGAGGATTCATTCTCTATCCGCCGCAGCGCCCTACAAGGCAAAGTATTTTACGTCACCACTTTAGGCGCGGCAGATGCTGTTTGTAAATCTTATGCGATTGACTTGCCTTTTGAGGTTTATAAATTGCAAGATTTACATGAGCAAGCAAAGTCTATTGTATAGCTCTATTGACTTGGCTGAATAATTTCAGTAGATTAAGCATAACCGTTAGGCTTGCCTAAGAGCTTATTTGAGCATGGTTTCCTGTTGAACACAGCAAACCATGTTTGAAATACAATTTAAATGATAAAACCAAAAAGCATAGTGGCTAAACTGCGACTATGCTTTTTATTACGTAAGCTTAAGTGCGCATATTCTTGAATTGAGGTGAGATATCCTCATAAATAATAGCCAACTTACTTATTACGCTGTCTTAACCCCTACTCTTTTTATATTTTATACCCATTGCAACAACACTGACACCATCTCACTATTCACTAAGAGTAGGAGATGGTGCCCGTGTTATTGGTTTAAGGAAAAAACATGCAACGTTACCCCATGACTCCGCAAGGACATGCTGCGCTAGAAGCAGAATTAAAACAGTTAAAAAGCGTCGACCGTCCACGTATCACCGCCTCTATCGCTGAAGCTCGTGAACACGGCGATTTAAAAGAAAACGCTGAATACCATGCAGCGCGAGAGCAGCAAGGATTTTGTGAAGCACGTATTCGTGATATCGAAGCCAAACTTGGCGGCGCACAGGTCATTGACCCTACGACTTTACCAAAAGACGGCCGTGTGATATTCGGTGTGAGCGTCGTTATCGAAAACATGGACACCGAAGAAGAAAAACAATACAAAATCGTTGGTGACGACGAAGCGGATTTTAAAGCCGGTAAAATCTCTGTTAACTCGCCGATTGCTCGTGGTCTGATTGGTAAGTCTGAAGGCGATGAAGCCCGTATTGAAACGCCAAAAGGCGTGGTCGAGTACGAAATCATGAAAGTCATTTATGACTGATTATTGATAAAATATGTTTATTGTATTTTAATAGCCTCAGATAGGATAAGTATCGCTTAAACTGTCTGAGGCATTTTTATGCCTGTTTATTTATT
>NZ_CBCPJH010000030.1:0-38952 GCF_965118485.1 Psychrobacter glacincola
AATGCAAGTACCAAAAACCCGTGTGCTTTATGAGCCACAAAGCTTAGACCCAACAAGACCACGCGAAAGTGTAAAAAAAGGCTTTGAGTCGTTCCATGAACAGCTAGATGATGGTATCAAAGGTCGCGTGCGTGCTGAAAGCTTTGCCGATCATTATAGCCAGCCACGAATGTTCTATCGCAGTCAAACCAAAATTGAACAAGCGCATATTGCTTCTGCTTATGCCTTTGAGCTAGGTAAAGTAGATACGCCGCATGTGCGTACGCGTATGCTCGGTCATCTGATTAATATCGATGAAGATTTGGCAAATCGGGTAGCAACAGCGCTAGGTATGCAGTTGCCAGAAGCGGCAGAGGCTGCGGCACCAATACAAGATTTGGAAACGTCTGACGTACTACAGACGATTGGTCGTACGCCTAAGACATTAAAAGGTCGCATGATTGGCATCTTGGTAGCAGAAGGCTCAAAGCATAGCGACATCAAGAAGTTTGAAGAGGCAGCAAATGCAGAGGGCGCAAGTGTTAAAATCATTGCACCAAATAAAGAGGTCAAGTTAGACGATGATACCATTATACAAGTTGATGAGCGCGTAGCAGGCGGTCCGTCTGTGATGTTTGATGCAGTCGTTAGTATCATCATGCCTGAGCAAGCGAAGAAGCTTGCTAAAGACAGCGCGGCTCTAGATTGGTTCACTGATGCTTATGTACACTGTAAAGCGATTGCCTATTGCGGGGCGACTGATGAATTTATCTTAAGTAAGCTACCGATTGAAAAAGACAGCTTTGTCACGCCATTGGCTGATTTAGATGCCTTTATTGATAATGCTAAATCGCGTCTGTGGGAGCGTGAGCCAAAGGTTCGTGACCTTGCTTAGTTTTGCTTAACTTGGTCTAATCCAAATTGACTTAAACCTTTAACAAAAAACTCAGCCGATGTGTTGGGTTTTTTATGATAATTTTTTATTCTTCAACCTAAATAACCTTTAGTCACAGGCGTTCACTGAATATCACTTCTAAACCTTTATTGAACGTTATAATGACCAATCATATTGATTAATAACATCAAGAATAGAGCAATGAATAAGCTGGTTAAATATAGCCTTTGCTTTCATATATGGATATTTAAATGGCTAATATAAGCGTTATATTAGATAAAGGGATATTATGAGTTTAGTAGATATCGTTGCGATAGAGGGATATATTCAGACAACGTATATGGCGGTTTATCCTGACAAGTTATTATTGTTAGATTCAGGATGTCGCTGTGATGTCGATAAGATTTTAGCGTATATTACCGATACTCTAAAACGTCCAGTTGAGCAACTTAAGACCGTCATGGTCACGCATATGCATCCCGATCATGCGGGCGGCGCCAAGCGGTTGCAGCAAAAAACTGGCTGTCAGATAGTTACCGCAATATCCGACAAGCCTTGGTATCATGGTGTTTTAGGTAGAATCGCCCATCTGAATGATTTGGGATTGACTTATTATGTCGCCAGTCGCCAAGGTAAGTCGATTACCAATGTCTGGTACCACCCCATTTTAAAAGCGGATATCACTGTTCAAGATGGCGACCGCGTGCCAAATTTTGATGATTGGATCGTCCTAGAGACGCCAGGACATACTGATCGAGACTTATCCTTATGGCATCCGCAAAGCAAGCAGGCGTATACCGCCGATTTAATATTAATCATCAAAAATAGATTTGTCTCGCCTTATTTAATTACCTTGCCTGACGCTTACCGTACATCATTGGACAAGGTAAAAGCACTGCAACCAGATACCTTATTACTGGCACATGATAAAAGAGTTAAGCTTAGCGATAAAGACTTTGAAAAATTGATAGAACAGACGCCGAATGAACCACGAAAAACAACGTTACAAAATGGTTTTAAACTCATGCTTGCACAAGTTAAATTTGCTCGTAAAAGAGTCGATACCCCTTAATCAAATAATATGAACAAAAAAAAGCCCAATCATTTAATGATTGGGCTTTTCGAATATGGTGGGCCGACCGCGACTCGAACGCGGGACCAATTGATTAAAAGTCAACTGCTCTACCAACTGAGCTATCGGCCCTGAGCGAAGATAAAGTTCTATCAGCACTAGGTTTGAACTTACTACTAAAGAATTTTCTTTAGGTAAACTCTAGGAGATATTCTAACAGAAAATCTCTTAAAATTTTTAGCTTATTAAGTCACTACCGTATAGGATAGTGTACATAATAATTGTAATACTAAATATGGTGGGCCGACCGCGACTCGAACGCGGGACCAATTGATTAAAAGTCAACTGCTCTACCAACTGAGCTATCGGCCCTGAGAAGCGTTAAAAAAATTGTATTACAATTTTAGCTTCGCAAGATAAATTTCCTTAAAGGGAAATTTATTAAAACTAAACATCTATCAGCTTAATTTCTTTAAGTATTGATAAATCAATATCAAAAGAGGCATTAAGCTTGTTTCACATTTAAATAATTTGTATCTCTAAACGTGAGAGCACATTATATATATTATTAGGACAATTACAACCCCGTAATATCAAAAAAGTGTAATAAAAGTAAAAAATAGCTATTTTATTTAAATTTGTTCATTCATTTCTATCGAAAGGCGCTTTAAGCTCGCTGTTTTTACAGCGAATGATATCCGAGATTATTAAATAGCTTTTAATCGCGAGAAAGCGCTTCTACAGGATCTAGCTTGGCAGCATTGCGTGCCGGTAAAAAGCCAAAAACTACTCCAATAAGGGTTGAGCAGACAAAGGCGGCAATAATAGATGTCGATGAATAAATAACTTTAAAGCTATCGCCACCAACACGGTTAATCAGCTCACCGATGGCGAACGCCATACCAATACCCAATAGGCCACCTAAGATGCAGACCAAAACGGCTTCAATTAAAAACTGCTGCATGATATCGCTTTGACGGGCGCCGACTGCCATACGTACGCCGATCTCATTAGTGCGCTCGGTCACTGATACTAGCATAATATTCATAACGCCGATACCGCCGACAATCAGCGAGATAATCGCAATAGATGAAATCAGCAAGGTCATGGCTGCCGTCGTCGACTCAATCGTCTGACGAATAGAGTCGGAGTTACGGATACGGAAATCATCAGTACCATGACGGCTCTTCATCAGCTCTGAGATGGCAGACTCAGCGGCAGAAGAGGAGATATTATTGTCAATTAGGGTGATAAAACTTTCGATATAGGCGCTGCCTATCAGCCGTGACATCATGGTGGTATAAGGCATATATAGAGTAGGGGTGTCGGCACTGCGACTAAAACCGCCTTCGTTTGGCTCTAATACTCCAATCACGCGCCCAGGAACACTACCTATCAATAATACCTCGCCAATCGGATTGATGGTGTCAGGAAAAAAGGTCTTCTGTGCATTGCTGTCAATAATAATATCTTGGGTGCGTTTTAAGATACTTTGTTCATCAAAGCCTTGTCCCATCGCCAGTTTTTCACCACTGACATCGAGATAATCTTTACCAACGCCACTGATACTCGCCGCTTCTTGAACGTTACGATAACGAACACTCATATTGCTATTCAACTGTGGACTGACGCTGATAACATAAGGCTGATCGGCGACTGCTTGGGCGTCTTGTGGGGTTAAATTGTCATCATTGTACTGACGCCTAGGATCGCCGTAAGGATAGCCGTCAGTGACGGTGATGGTATTGGTACCTAAGGCGCTAATATTAGACAGGATTTGTGCCTGTGAGCCTTTACCGAGCCCGACGACTGACACCACAGAAGCAATGCCAATGATAATCCCTAACATCGTCAATAACGTACGCATTTTATGCGCGCGCATGGCAAGTAATGACATTTTAAAAGCTTCAAACAAGCGGTCGATAAAGCTGCCAAAAGCGCTCTTACGATGTTTGTCTATAATCGAGGCAGGTTGTGCTGCAGGACGCTGATAGTCTTCATTTTTATAATCGGCGATGATATAACCGTCTTTGATTTCAATCACGCGCTCAGCTTGGGCTGCAAGACCGGGATCATGCGTCACCATAATAATGGTGTGACCTTGGGCGTTTAAATCTTTGAGGATTTGCACGACATCTTCGCCGGACTTACTATCAAGCGCACCGGTTGGCTCATCGGCTAAGATGATATCACCACCATTCATCAGCGCTCTGGCGATAGACACACGCTGCTGCTGACCGCCTGAGAGCTGGCTTGGGCGATTATTGACTTTATCTGCCAGTCCCAAGTCTGCTAAGAGCTGTTCGGCACGCTCATTACGCGCTTGTCCGTCCATACCTGCATAAACTGCCGGAACAGAAACGTTGTCGCGAGCGTTGATATCTCCTAATAGATGGTAACGCTGAAAAATAAACCCAAAGTGCTCACGGCGCAATTTTGCCAGCTCATCAGCATCTAGCCGGCTGACAGATTGACCAAATATTTTATAGTCGCCCGCAGTTGCTTGATCTAAGCAGCCCAAGATATTCATCAAGGTTGATTTACCAGAGCCTGATTGCCCAATGATAGCGACCATTTCACCTTGATGAATGGTCAAATTGATATCATGTAAGACGCGGATGGTCTGCTCGCCCGCTTTAAACTCTCTGAGCAAACCTTTGACTTCCATCAAAGGCTTATCAGCGGCGGTATTAGCGTAAAGGTTTTGGGTGCTCATTTATTGTCCTGCTTATCTCAATCCATATCAACGCTAATATCTTGCTAGCATCGATTTTATGTAAAGCTATCTTCTATCGAGTGTTAAAATTAGAACGGTCGACCACCTCTGCCACCTTTACCGCCTTTACCATTATCAGGTCCTTCTTCGCTTAGTACCACTTCATCACCGACTTTAAGACCGCTCAATATCTCAGCATTGACGCGGTTATTGATACCGACTTTGACCGCTTGCTCAACTACTGTACCGTCGGCTTTAAGTACGCGAACACTAGCCATGGTTGTACTAGAATCATTATCAGGCTCATTATCACGTTTAGGTGCAGTACTAGACTCTGTTTTAGGAGTTTTAGAGCCTCTAGATTTTTTGGGTTTCCCAGATTTGCCGGCAGGTTGTAGAGCAGCAGAGGGAATAAGTAGCGCATCTTTTGCTTGGTTAATGATGATATAAACTTGCGCGGTCATATCAATACGAAAGCGGCGCTCAGTATTTGGCACTTCGATATAACCGACATAATAAATGGCCGCATCGGTCGAGCTGGTATCACTGATTTTCTCAGGAGCAGGCTCAATCGCTTTAAGAATCGAGTCGTATTTTTGATCGGGATTACCGATGATATTAAAATAAACCGGCAAGCCTGCTTTGACATTAATGACGTCGGCTTCAGAAATTTGGGCATTGATACGTACGGTGGATAAATCGGCTAAGGTGACAATGGTCGGTGCACTTTGATTGGCATTGACCGTTGTTCCTTGCTCAGTGGTTACCGATACCACGGTGCCTGACATCGGCGCACGAATGGTGGTGTAGCTTAAATCTTCTTGCGCAGTGCTAACGTTGGTTTGAGATTTGCGTAATGCGGCTTGCTGGCTATTGATATTAGCATCGGTGGTAGCTATCGCTGCTTTGGCAGTGTCGATAGAGGCAAGTGCATTGGCAACCGCTGCCTGCGCGGTTTGTACCTTTGTCCCTTGGGTATCATAATCCTGCTGTGATATCGCATCGATAGCGAGTAAGCCTTGCAAGCGTGAGAAGTCTGCTTGTGCTTGTCTTAACTCAGCTTGACGGCTAGCAAGGTCCGCCTGTGCGCTTTTTAAACCTGCTTGACGACTTAGCGACTCAGCTCGGGCGCTTTGTAGAGCGGCTTCACTTTGCTCAAGGCTTGCTTGCTCATTACTTAAACTGTTCTTTTGCGTCACTTGATCAATTTGAGCAATCAAATCGCCTTTTTGCACCTCATCACCGACTTCAACGAATAGCCGCGTCACTTCACCAGATACCTGTGCACCAACGTCGACGGTATTCAGCGCTTTAACTTTACCCGATGCCATGACGTTATTTTCGATATCGCCAATCTCAGCAGTCGCTGTCAGATAGTTGGGTGTGGCTTCTTTGGGTTTTAAGGTTTTATAGGCTAAAAGCCCTAAAGCAATGATGACGAGGGCAATAATGCCCCATTTAATAGCGGACTTTTTGCTAATTTTGCGCATGACGACAATCCAATAACGATAATATCAAATGTAAGTATAGTAGAGGCTCTAGGAACAAAAGGGAATGGTAATTAGTTTGCGAAAGGTTAAGGAGGGATTTTGATGCAGTTATTTAGGCGAATTTTAAAAGGGATAGTTTGAAATTTGAATAATGCTAAAATGTTAGAGGTAATGGCTTAATGAGAAGTATTTTTCATTACAGTTTGATGAGCAGTATTAATCATAGAAAGAAATGAATGCATATCTTTACTTCTGTCTATTTAACTGCAAATAAGCGCTTTCCTGATAGCTCTAACGCTGCTTGCAGTAATAACTCCCACACTGGTTGTATAACCAACCCCTTAATTGCCTGATCACAGCGATAAAGTAGGGCGGGCCAAGCTGCGGTTTGCGCTTTTGACTGACGGCGACAGGCTTGCTGGTATAAGCCTTGTTTGCTGCGCCAAATACCTAGCGCTTGTGGGTCTTGCCCGTCAATCAACTGCATGATTTGCCGCATATCTTTACTGATTGCCCATAATACCAAGGTGGTTGGCTCATCTGTGGCTTTAAGTTGGAAAATGATTTTAGCGACTTGGGCGCTATTGCCAGAAAGCATCGCATCAGACAAATCAAACACACTAAATTGAGCATCACTGACCAATGCTGACTGTAAGTCATGAATGTCTAGGGCGACCTGTGATAGGTGCGTGCTAGATTTATTATTTTCTTGAATGGTAGTGTCATTATTTGCCATTAGCTGCGGGGCAAACAAATAAGATAGACGCCATAAGGTTTGATAGGCACTGAGCAAATGATGTTCAGTATGTGACATGAGTAGCTGCCAAGCTTCTTGCGATAGCTTTAAACCAAACTGCTGAGCTTGTATTTGCAATAACTGCTGACGCTGCTGCTCATTATATAAATTGCAGTCGATGACATGACCATACTGCACAAATGGCGTAAACCACTTACTGCTTTGGGCACGTTTATCTTGTTTGGGCGTCAGCCATAATAAGCTGTGGCTGTGTGCACCGGTTTGAGCGTCTTGTGCAAAGAGCTCAAGTTCTGTAATAACCGCTTTATCAGGCTTATGATTGCCTGTGACAATCAAGGCGCTGGCATCATCAAATAACGACTGGCTACCAAGCTCTGACAATACTTCTTGCCAGCTCTTAACTGATATAAGCTCTATACGCTTGATGGCATAGTTTTGCGCGCGCCAATGTGGTCGCAGCGCATCAATCAGCCATTGACTAAGTAATGGCTCATCACCATGTGCCAGCCACAAACCTGCTACAGCAACTGAGGGTTGCTGTAGCTTTGGGTAGGCTTGTATAAAAGTATCTTGCATAAAGGCTTAGGCACACAGGGTTATGGATATAAAAAATCTAAATATTTGCTTGGTAACATTATGGATTAGGTACGACAATAGCGGTCGAGCCTGCACTTTTGATGCCAGCCCCTTTGCCGATTTGCGCAGAAGTGCTACTGGAAGGTGTGACCTTTGGTAGTGTAATCGCCACATATTGATCAGTAATGCGGCGCGCTAAACTGTCATAGAGCCAGTCACGAATTTGATCGCCTTGTTGATCATCGGTACTTACTGACGCTTCGTTATACTGATAGCTACGCTCAACCTGAATAGGGTTGGTAAGCGTCACAGGCTTACCGTTATCCATGCTTTGATAGCTGACATCCGCTGATATCACCAAGCGAATTTCTGTTAATACGCCGACCAATTCATAACGCTTAAAACGTACGTTATTAACGGTAATCGCCGCGATGGTTTCAGCACCTGCTCGTTGGTTATTACTAGCAACGTCAGCCAACGTCATATTGGTAATCACGTCAACACCCAGTGCTTCTAGTTGCTTGGTGAGTGGCAGTTTAAGTGGGAATGAGGTGCGATTATCTTCGATAATTACCGCGGTTTTCGCCACATCAAATAACATGGGCGCGCCATAACCACGTAGCTGAAAGCCGCAACCACTAAGACTGGCAGTCGCTCCAACGATAGCAAACATGGGCAACGCTGCAAGTAATATGGTCGCTAATTTTTGTCTATTCGACTTATTAGGCATGTGCTTTTTTCCCTTACATGTTATTTGATATGCCGGCATCGCTCGGTGCTTATCTTTAGCCGATATCATCGCTATTCTTATTGTCATAAGAATAGCGATGATATCGGCTTTTTATTAGCCCTAACCTGCAACCACAATATTAACCAGTTTATTAGGTACGACGATCTCTTTTTTAATCTCGCCGGTCAGGAATTTTGCCACACCTTCAAGCGCGCGTGCCTGTGCTTTTAGCTGCTCAGGGTCGCTATTTGGTGCTACGTCCATTTTACCGCGCATTTTACCATTAACTTGAATCACCATCGTGATCATGTCCTGTACCAGTGCGCTTTCATCAACGGTTGGATAGTTTAGCGTCACCGTATCAAGCCCTAATTGCTCAAGTAAGTGCTCACCAATGTGCGGTGCATATACTGATAGTATAATCAATAAATCAATCAATGCTTCATGCTGTACTTGCAGATCTTGCTCGCTATTAGCTTTAAAATTACCTAGCTCGTTAGCAAGTTCCATTAGGCTAGAAACGGGCGTATTTAGTGCCAAACGTTTACCTAAGTCGCTATCAATCTTGCCAATGGTCTCATGTGTCTTACGACGTAATGACTTGGCTTTTTTGCTTAAGCCGTCCGTATTTAAGGCATCGTTATTCAGCGTACTATTATTTAGTGTATCAGTGCTTAAATTGGCAGCGGCTAGTGCTTGGATATGTTCAGAGGCAATGCGCCAGACTTTTTTAACAAAGTTATACGGACCTTTTAGGGCGTCATCAGACCATTCAAGAGTTTGGTCGGCAGGCGCAGTAAATAGGGTATAAAGGCGAACCGTATCCGCACCATATTTGTCAATGGTTATCTGTGGATCAACGCCATTATTTTTGGACTTAGACATTTTTTCGATTTTGCCAATCGTCACGGGCTGGCCATCTGCTTTTAAGATGGCTTTAATCGGTTGACCGCGCTCGTTAAAATCAATATCGATGTCTTTAGTGAAGTAATAAGTGGTGCTGCCATCAGCATTGACGCGGTAGAACGTACCCGCAAGTACCATGCCTTGGGTCATCAAATTGGCGAATGGCTCATCACCTGATACCAAGCCTTCATCACGCATCAGTTTGTGGAAGAAACGCGCATAAAGTAGATGCATCACTGCATGCTCGACACCGCCGATATATTGGTCGACTGGTAACCATTTATTGGCGGCAGATTTATTGACCATATTGGTCGTATCATCAGGACTTGCAAAGCGAGCGTAGTACCAGCTTGATTCAACAAAGGTATCAAAAGTATCGGTTTCGCGCTCAGCAGGACTGCCGCATTTAGGACAAGTCGTATTCACAAACTCTGGGATGTTTTTAAGCGGATTGCCGCGACCGTCAGGGACGACGTCAGTCGGTAAAATCACTGGTAAATCTTGCTCATCAACAGGCACGGTGCCGCAATGCTCACAGTTGACCATTGGGATAGGGCAGCCCCAATAGCGCTGGCGTGAGACACCCCAATCACGTAAACGGTATTGGATTTTTTTCTTGGCAAGCTCTTGTGGCTCAAGCTTGGCAAGCATCGCTGCAAACGCTTGCTCAAAATCTAGACCGTCAAATTCGCCTGAATTGACCAAGGTATTACGCTCGGTATAAGCACGGTTATCGTCTTCAGCTTCTACATCATCAAAATAGCCAGTAGGGATATCAATTACTTGCTTGATTGGAAGATTGTACTTAATGGCAAACTCATAATCACGCTCATCATGAGCAGGAACCGCCATTACTGCGCCAGAGCCGTAGCTCATCAATACATAGTTGGCAACCCAAACAGGCACTGCTTCGCCCGTCAATGGATGGGTCACCGTAAGACCAGTATCCATACCGATTTTTTCAGCTTTAGCCAAATCGGCTTCAGCGACTGAGCCTTTTTTACAAAGTGCACAAAACTCAGCAATAGCTTTATTATGCTCAGAAGCATACTGGGCTAGCGGATGCTCTGCTGCTACTGCCACATAAGTGACACCCATCAATGTATCTGGACGAGTGGTAAACACATCTAAAGTATTAGTTTCACCAGCAAGCTCATAAGGGAAATGTACCTCCATACCGGCACTACGACCAATCCAGTTGCGCTGCATGGTAATCACTTCAGATGGCCAATGACCCTCTAGCTGATCCAAATCATCAAGCAGCTCATCAGCATAATCGGTGATGTTAAAATAGTACATTGGAATGTCGCGCTTTTCGACCATCGCGCCACTACGCCAGCCTTTACCATCGATGACTTGCTCATTTGCCAATACCGTATTGTCAATTGGATCCCAGTTGACGGTCGCCAGCTTTTTATAGACCAAGCCTTTCTTATATAACTGCAAAAATAACCACTGCTCCCACTGATAATATTCAGGGCTACAAGTGGCAAATTCACGTGACCAATCAATAGACAAGCCAAGCAGCTTTAGCTGGGCGCGCATGCTGTCGATATTTTCAAACGTCCATTTGGCAGGCGGCGTTTGATTGGCAATCGCTGCGTTTTCTGCTGGCAAGCCAAAACCATCCCAGCCCATTGGCTGCATGACTTCATAACCTTTGAGGCGATAATAACGGCTCAGTACGTCAGAAATAGTATAGTTGCGCACGTGACCCATATGTAGCTTACCGCTTGGGTACGGGAACATTGACAGCATATAACGGCTAGGCTTATCGCTTGGCTCATTGCTCACTTCAAAACGCTTATCTGTTGCCCATTTGGCTTGCTGCTGCGCTTCGATAAGCTGCGGCTGATATTGGCTATTATCGTTAGAAGTATTATTAGTATGGTTTGTATTAGCAGTTTCTGCTGTCACGGCGTTGCTCATAGTTGGCTCGGAATCGGTTATTACAGATAAATGGGGTGAAATTTTATAATGCCATAGCATAGCGTAATTTGGCGAAAATTGCGACGATATGATGCCGCCTTTAATCGATTGCCTAGTGGTTTTTTGACTTAGGTTTAGCGCTTACTGATATCGGAATTTCACACTCACCAGCTTTAGGCATTATTTGAGTATAATCAACAATTATGTTAATTAACGAGGAATCTTATGACCATCACTATTTACGGTATCAAATCTTGTAGCACCATGAAAAAAGCCTTTACTAAGCTTGACGAGCTGGGTGTCAGTTATGACTTCCATGATTATAAAAAACAAGGTATTGAAAAAGAGACGATACAGCGCTGGGTAGAGAGTTTAGGCATCGATAAAATGCTAAATAAACGCGGAACGACATGGCGTAAGCTGACCGATGAGCAGAAGCAAGCCGCTGATTCCAGTGTGGATAAAGCCATTGATTTATTGGTAGAAAATACCAGTATGATTAAGCGTCCGATAGTTGAAGGTCAGTCAGTATTGCTGTGCGGTTATGATGAAACTGAGTTTGAGACGGTTTTTAATAAATAAAAGACTTTGATAGATAATGCGTTTTCATAAACAGCTTATTACCAACAAAGTGTCACTTTTATTTATTAGAACTTATGCTGATGTTATTAAAATGCTAATATTATTAAAATTAAGTTTGCTGATTTATAACGTTCAAGGACGAGGATAAGACTATGAAAAATTTAGTATTAATAGCGACACTTGCTGTAGCATCTTTGATGGTTACCAGCGTACAAGCAGCTGATACGTCAACTAAAATAACTTTTGTAAAGGATAGCTACTGCGGTAGTTTTACCGGCAATATTAAGAATGGTAAGGTATTTCGTTTATGGCTGATGCCAGATCAAAACTTAGTCATTCGTAATGTTGGCGACGATCAAATCAACGTTGCTTATGTATCTGGCCCAAATGGTCGCTTAAGCGGCGATCGTTATGATAATGAAACGTCTTATATTACTCAGCGTAAAGGCAATCACCATATGAAGGTTTATGGTAACAGCAACCATAGCGCTGTTGAATTCTGCGCTTATTAACTGGTTTTAGGTTAAGCGCTTGTAAGAAACCATAAAGCTAGAAAACTTAAAAAGCCCGAACTTAGATGTTAAATGCTAAGTTCGGGCTTTTTGATGCCAGTTATTATGATAGCTTGCTAGCTTAATGACGAGTCTAAGTCACGACTAATCAATGTACCGACACCTTCGTTGGTAAAAATCTCTAGTAGTGTCGCATGCGGTACACGACCATCGACGATAACGGCACTTTTTACGCCGCTACGAACGGCATCAAGTGCACACTGAATCTTGGGAATCATACCGCCTGAAATCGTGCCATCCTCAATTAAACTGTCCACGGTCTTAGGGGTCAAACCAGTGACCACTTCACCATCACGCCCCAATACCCCTTTAATATTAGTCAAAAGCATGAGCTTTTCTGCCTGCAAAAATTCCGCTACTTTACCGGCGACCAAATCGGCATTGATATTATAAGTATTGCCTTCGCTATCGACGCCAAGAGGCGCAATGACGGGGATAAAGTTTGAGGCAATGAGCATATTAATCACATCTTTATTAACGCTAACCACATCACCGACAAAGCCCAAATCTACTGGTACCGCAATACCATCTTCGCCAATTTTCTCCATCATAAGTTTTTTAGCTAGGATTAAATTGGCATCTTTACCCGTCAAGCCAATGGCGCTACCGCCATGCTTGTTGATTAAGCTGACAATCGATTTGTTGACGCTACCTCCAAGCACCATCTCAACGATATCCATCGTGCTTTTATCAGTGACGCGCATGCCATCGATACGGTCTGACTGACGCCCAAGCTCTTTTAACAAATTATCTACTTGTGGACCACCGCCATGTACAACGACAGGATGCATACCGACCGTTTTTAGCAAGACAATATCACGAGCAAACGAGCTTTCAAGTGCAGGATCGGTCATCGCATTGCCGCCGTATTTGACCACGATGATTTTATCGACAAAGCGTTGAATATAGGGCAGTGCTGTGGTTAATACTTCAGCAGTGATTTTGGCTTCATCTAAATTTAAGGTCATTATTAGCTCCTAAAATACGGTGTTAAGCGGTCGGTTGTTTCAATAAGTTTTATGGGTAATAAATAGCACGTGTGATAAAAAGCAGTTTTGATAACTCGCTACTGAGGAGATATTGCCATAATTTGCGCGGCTAGATTCTCATCAAAGGGGCGACATAAAGCGGCGAATTTTGCTTGAATGTCTTTTAAGTCTTCTATGCTGTCGCCAGCAAAACGTGCGGTTAAATTGTGACTGGTATTGGATTGCCGCAGTACTCCAAACCCATGCGCAAAATCTAACCGTACGCCATCAATACAGCTGAGCTTAGTGCCGATAGGCAATAAATCTTCTGCTTGCTCTAAGGTGATAGAGTGTCTTTTAGCAGAACACGTGCAATGCGCTGGCCTACCGTCGATGATAGGTTGATAGTCAGGGTGAGTAGAGGAAATCGATGTTGCTTTTATCAGTTGTTGTAAATACAGACAAAGTTGGGTTAGCTGCTCTAAGATTGAGCAGTCATTTATAACTGTCTCTGGAAGCGGTAAATAATGATCAGCCGTACTAACAATGATTGGCAAGCCATCAATAATCTCGGCTAGGTTTGCACTAGGATTAAAATTACTCATAGACTGTACCAGCCAATGTAGCAGTCTTAGTGCGGCGTACATGGCATCATCATAAAGAATAAAACGGTGGTCATTAAAAATAAAATGACCCGACAACTCGCCAGCAAATATGATTTGGTTATTAGATTGTTGTAAACGTCGACGTATTAAGCTGCTACCTGTTCTGCTCATCACGGCTGTTGCGCCAAGCTCCGTAATTAATTTTGGCAAATGATGACCGCATTTAATATCAAATAATACCTGAGTGGTTGATGGCGATGATGTTAAAAGTTTAGGGCTGTCATTGACAGCGACCTTTGCCAATAGATACAGCAGTTGGTCGGGAGTGACCACTTTACCGTTATTATTGACAATCATCAGCCTATCACCATCGCCATCGAAGGCGATACCTATGTCTGCATGATGCTCAATAACGCTTTGTTGCAACTGTTTAAGACGGCATGGTTCAGTAGGGTCAGGGTTACCAGAAGGGAAGTTCCCATCTGGGTTATCGTTGAGCATGATGACGCGTTGGCAAAAATGTGTAAATAAGGACTGAGCAATATGACTGGTGGCGCCGTGCATGCAATCGATAACGACTATTAAATCAAGTTTATTAGAAGGCGATTGTTGATCTGCGGTACTACCATGCGGAATATTATTAATAGATGTTTCAGGACTATTTGGATAAAGGGCTTTAAATACCTGCACAATAGCATTGATATAAGCGCTTGCTACTTGCTTAGGTGACAAATAAGCTTTTTCTACAATAAGACAGTTTTTAGCTGTTTTTAAAGATTTATCATCTTTATGGAGAGCCATTTTTTGCAGTTCATGCTGATACAAGCCACTTTCTGCAAGTAGACTATTATCTAACGAGCGTTGAGTTAATTGATGATGAATCACTTGTTGGTAAAGCACCTGAATGTCTTCTACGCTAGGAGATTGATGATTGACTAACCATTTAACACCTAAAATATCTTTGGCAGAATGACTGGCAGTCACGACAATACCGTGACCCTGATATTGCTCTGCCCAAAATACCATCATAGGCGTGGTAATCAGACCTAGCTGGACAACTTGTAAGCCACATTTATTCAGTATGCTAGCAAGCTTTTGAGCAATAACATCGCTATCATGACGTACATCATAGCCAATCACGATAATACTTTTATCATTATCAATATTTTTTTGCAATTGATAAAGATGTGCAAAAGCGTACCCTAATGCTTCAATAAAGTCATCGGTGAAATGCTGGCGCGAACCACGAATATCATACGCACGAAATAAGGAGTGCTGCGCCGCAAAAAATGGCATTACTGACTCTCCTTATTATCGTGATTAATTGAATAAAAAATAGTTTAAGGTATGTATGTAGTTGATAACTGGTTTAGACCGCTACTATTGACGACCTGAATGACCAAAACCGCCAGCACCGCGTGCACTGGTATCACTAAATTCTGTCACAACTTCAAATTCAGGGCGTGCAACAGGTACGATGACATACTGTGCCATACGCTCTGCCGGATTTAATACAAAGTCTTCATTGCTACGATTCCAAATACTAACCATCAGCTCACCTTGGTAATCGGCATCAATCAAGCCGACTAGATTACCCAAAACAATACCATGCTTATGACCAAGGCCTGAGCGCGGTAAAATCATGCCAGCATAGTTAGGGTCTTGAATATAAACTGCCAAACCAGTCCCAATCAAATGCGTGGCACCTGCTTTAATCGTTAAAGGCTCATCAATACAAGCACGCAGATCAATACCAGCACTGCCATCAGTCGCACGTGTTGGCAGAGAAAATGCAGCATCTTCGGTAATTTTAGGGTTTAAGACTTTAACTTGTACAGCTTGCATAACACACTCACTTAACGATTTAATAGTTTTATAAATAGAATGAATCAAATTTTCAAAAATAGTTAACAGCAACTATTATCATAAATAGCTGATGATTTTTAACTTTTAATAGGCGTTCTACCTAGGACAGAAACGGCTTATAGAATCAGTAAACTCGCTAAGCCCAAAAACGACATAAAGCCGACAATGTCCGTCACCGTGGTTAGGATAACAGAGGCAGATAATGCCGGATCGATATTCATACGCTTTAGCATCAGCGGAATACTAATGCCTGAGACATTGGCAGCGGTCATATTAATCGCAATCGCCAAACCAATCACTGCACTAATTTTAAGGTTATGAAACCACAATTGGGCAATAAACGCCATGATTATCGCCCATATGATACCGTTTATCGCGCCAACCCACAGCTCTTTATTGAGTAACCATACGCGGTTAGAGCCACCAATTTGTCCCATTGCCATACCGCGAATGACAATGGTAAGCGTTTGTGAGCCCGCAATACCGCCCATACTGGCAACCACAGGCATAAGAATCGCCAACGCCACTACTTTTGCTAGTACCGCCTCAAACTGTCCAATCACCGCAGCAGCTAATAGCGCAGTACATAAATTGATACCAAGCCAAATGCTACGGCTTTTGGCACTGGTTAAAATAGGTGCAAATAACTCTTCATCTTGGCTGACACCGGCAAGGTTTTTCATCGTGCTATCGACATCATCTTGGATAATCTCCATGATGTCTTCACCATTTAATTGACCAACTAGCTCGCCGTGACTATTAATCACTGGGGCAAAGCGAATATCTTCTGAGCGGAAAATAGCCGCGGCATCTTGAATGTCCAAGCGATCATTGACAGTGATGGCGCTATGGATTAAGTCAGCGACTAAGCTGCTTTGGTTATGTTTGATCAAATCAGCCAGACTTAATAAGCCAAGTAGTTGCTGGCTTCTATCAACGACCAATAGCTCTTGGCTTTCATCATCGATCAGGTCTATATCTTCGCGCAGCCAGTTTTGTACCTCAGCCAACGTCATATCTTCTCGCACCTGAATCAGCTCAGGATTCATATAGCTGCCGACTTCCCAATCTTTATAGGTATCAAGCTTATTAACCTGAACTCGAATATCTTCGTCCAAGGTTGCCATGACTAAGGTACGAACGCTTTCAGTAACGGTATCTAAAATCTCAGAGATATCTTGCGCATCAAGGTCTTGAGTAAACAGCGATATCTCTTTTGAAGAGATATTTTCTAGCAGCGGCTGACGGGTATCAAACTCCATCTCAGCTAGCACTTCACCTTTGATATTCTCTGGTACTTGCGCCCAAATTAGCAACCGGTTTTGGGTCGGAAAAGATTCTAATAAGTTAGCAATCTCATACTCTGACTGCTTTTCTAAAAACTCAGTAATCGCTTCAAACGCCTTATCAGCCACCAATTCTTGTAAATACAGCAGCTTATACTCAGCGTTAGATTCAGCCGGATTATAATCTCCCTGTCGTGTCGATGGTCGTTCAGAATTGGGCGTGGGGACGGGCATAAATGTTCCAAGTTTTACAAAAATATTCAATAGTAATGGCTAAGTTATAGTCTTAGCTTTCAATTCATTAGCTATTTTTTTAACAGGTTAAATTATCGGTTACCCAATAACGCCCGAATATTAGCCAAATATTCATCAGCGACGGCTTCAGGATCTTTGCTAGCTTTTTTCTTCTTCGCTTTGGCTGGCCAGTCGATATGGTCTTCTGGTAGCTCATCTAAAAACCGTGATTCAGAAGTGACGCGCATTTGACCGCCAGAACGGCGTTGGGTCGCTAAGGTCAATGTTAGCTCACGACGGGCACGAGTAATACCTACGTACATTAGTCGCCGCTCTTCGTCTACGGTCTCGCTTAGGATAGAGTTGCGGTGCGGCAGCATTTCTTCCTCAAGTCCCATGATATAAACAAAATCAAATTCCAAACCTTTTGCCGCATGCAAGGTCATTAAATTGACTTTATTGGTATTCTCTTCTTCTTGCTGTTGCTCAAGCATGTCTAGGAGCACAAGCTTACGAATGATAGTATCAATTGTCCGATCTTCGTCCTCTTCGGCGCGATTAATCAGCGATTGGATACTGGTATAGAGCATGTCGATATTATCAATACGGTTTTTTTCTTGCTGCGGGGTTTTAGAGTCGCTACGTACAAAGTCAATATAACCGGTCTCATCAATCATTTGACGGACGATTGGCACAGGGTCAGGATGTTGATCTAGCTCACGGGTATAGTGCTCAATAAAGTCACCAAATTCTTTTAAAATGCCATACGCTTTTGATGGTAAAACGTGGGTCAGTCCACCATGCGTACAAGAGGCTAGTAGCGAGATACTATGCTCTTGTGAAAATAAGCCAAGTTTTTCGAGCGTTGCTGGTCCCATACCGCGCTTAGGTGTATTAATCACCCGTAAAAAAGCACTATCGTCTTCTGGGTTCAAAATCAGGCGTAAATAACTCATGACGTCTTTAATTTCGCTACGGGCAAAGAAGGACTGACCGCCGGATAATTTATAAGGTATTTGCAATTGACGAAGTTGCGCCTCTAGCATACGCGCCTGAAAGTTACTGCGATAAAGCACCGCATATTGCTCCCACTCATTACCAAAGCGCAATTTATGTGTGACGATTTCTTTGGCGACGCGCTCAGACTCATCGTCGTCATTACGGCAGTTGATAATGCGAATTTTTTCGCCTTGGCCTTTATCTGACCAGAGTTTCTTTTCAAATAAATGCTCGTTATTGGTAATAACAGCGTTAGCAGAAGTCAGAATGCGACTGGTCGAACGGTAGTTTTGCTCAAGCATGACGATTTTAAGTTTAGGGAAATCTTCTTTAAGTAGACCCATGTTTTCAGGTTTAGCGCCGCGCCATGCATAGATAGATTGGTCATCATCACCAACGACGGTAAAGCGTCCTTGTTGTCCGACTAAGTATTTAATCATCTCGTACTGCGCAGTATTGGTATCTTGATATTCATCGACTAATAAGTAGCGAATACGGTTTTGCCATTTATCACGCAGGTCTCTATTTTCACGTAATATTTTGGTCGGTAGTACAATCAAATCATCAAAATCGACTGCATTATAAGCACGCAGATTACGCTCATATAAAGCATAGAGCGTCGCAAAAATCATATCTTCTGGATCGTCCAGAGTTTCCATTGCCTTATCAGGCTCAACCAAATCGTTTTTCCAATCAGAAATCATTTTTATCGCTTTACCAACAAGCTCACGACTCTCAGCGCCACTTAAATTATCACGCATCATCAGCTCCATCAGTAGGCGCTTACTATCGTCGCTGTCCATGATGGAGAAATTGCCCTTGAGCGGTGTATGAATCAGCTCGTAACGTAAAAACTGGAGCCCAAACTGGTGAAAGGTCGATACCGTTAGCCCGCGCATTTTTTCACTCGGTAGTAATTTACTAACACGCGCCTTCATCTCACGCGCCGCTTTATTGGTAAAAGTCACCGCCGTGATGCGCTCAGCTGGCATGTTGCATTCTTCAATCAGATAAGCAATCTTACGCGTAATCACTGAGGTCTTACCGGAACCAGCACCTGCTAATACTAGCAGCGGACCGGATACGTAGAGCATGGCTTCTTGTTGTTTGGGATTAAGTTGACTCATAACGTGACCTGTAAGACAAAAGCAAAAAGAGTGTAGCAGTAAATCGCAAAATTTCCATAATACCTATTACTAAAATTGACAACACATTCATTAAATATGGACGACATATCAGCATTTTTAATAGCCAAGTACATAGAATGCTTTTCATGTTTTATAGCAATCTATAAGGAAAATTGGGTGAGCTATTATAAAGCAAAAGCAAGCCGTTTGGGCACGAGTTAGCAGAGAGTAATCAATGAAAATATCAGGTATATATAAGGTACGTCTTAAAAAGCGTCTAAGAGAAACATTTTGTTTCAATGCAAAGCAGTAAAAATTTAGCCAAAATAGCTTGATGATTTATAAGTATGAGCAATAGCTGAAATATGATTACTAGCATTTGAACATATTGTTGAAAACAAGCATAGTCTTTTGATAACTATAGGCTTTAGCTATGTTTTTCTTCTTAATGCGTTCTAATAATGACAAATTACACTATTAAAAAAGTAGAATATAGCGCACTATAATAAAGAGTCTATAGCATAGTTCAGAGTTAAAAAAACCACTTTTTTTTGCAGAGAAAATGACCGTTCAATGCAGTTAAAAACTAGCTTTTGGTTGCCAATATGCGTATAGTACGTAAATAATTTATGCCAGTTGTCACGTCATTGTTGACTACGTGTAATGAGCTATTAAATCAATTAAATAAACTATCGAATATGATATTGATTTAATACGTTGATCTTACGTTGTTAGAAGATGCGTTAGGCGACCAGCCTTAAGACGCCGAATGGCGCATTCTACAGTTGGTCATGTCTGACATCGTCGTCAATAAGCTTGATAATTGGTTGTTACCAGCACAGAACCTAACAGGTGACTCAACGACATACTTAAATACAGTGACGCAATGACAGTCGCTTTGTATTTTTGTCTGCGTTATAGCTGTCGCTAGATGACTTTAATATAGGTCAGTACTTGCGCGGCGTGTAACACTCGATTGGGTGAGGAGCACGTATTATCATGTCCGCTTTTAATTGGTCAGCCATTGCTTTTATTTTAGCCGCCATTGGGCTAGTGTTATTTATGCTGTTCGTACCGCGTTTACTTGGCGGTCGCTCTCAAGGCACACAAAAAGAAGAGATATTTGAAGCGGGTGTTGTCGGAGCTGGCAACGCCCGTATTCGTTTGTCTGCTAAATTCTACTTGGTGGCAATCTTCTTTGTCATCTTCGATTTAGAAGCCCTTTACTTATACGCTTATGCCGTTTCTGTGAGAGAAGCTGGCTGGCTAGGTTTTGCTGCTGCTGCGATATTTATCACCATCTTAATTATTGGTTTGGTCTATGAGCTAAGTCTGGGTGCGATGAATTGGGCACCTGCTGATAAGCTGCGCAAAAAACCGCGCTTATATGCGGCGCCTGTAGGCTTTAATTTAGCTGATATCACCCAGTTTGATGGTGTTGATGAATTGATGGTTGACCCAACGGGCAAGATACCTGCGCAGTCCTCCGGACAGATTAATGTCTCAAACAATATTGAGACCAATCGCCGTCATTTACAAAATCTCGATCATAATATTAATACCACAGGCAATGTCACTTCTGTAGATTTTGCAGCGTCTGCGCAGCCTGATAACGTTAAGCGCTCATGAATAACGTTGTTCGTTATTAAGTAACATTGCGCGATAATAAATAGTATGGCACGTGAATAAAAAATTATTTAATTATAAAGTTAAAGCAGTAGTGAGAACAAATCAGTGTCACACTTCGCTTAACATAAAGGTTGTATGTTATGAAATACACATTAACTAAAGCCAATCCTGATGCAGATACTTATCCTGCACAGACTCGCCAAACGGTTAACGATCCTATCGAAGATGAAGTCAATAAAAACGTCTTTATGGGTCGCCTAGAAGACCTTGTGCATTCAACAGCAAACTGGGGGCGTAAGCACTCACTTTGGCCATTTAACTTTGGTACCTCTTGCTGTTATGTTGAATACGCCACTACGCTAACCGCCGTTCATGATTTATCACGCTTTGGTGCAGAAGTTATTCGTGCATCACCGCGTCAGGCGGATGTGATGATCGTCGCTGGTACTTGCTTTGTCAAAATGGCACCAGTTATTCAACGCCTTTATGAGCAAATGCTTGAGCCAAAATGGGTCATTTCGATGGGCGCTTGTGCCAACTCGGGCGGCATGTATGACATCTATTCAGTCGTACAAGGCGTGGATAAAATCATTCCAGTCGATGTGTATGTGCCCGGTTGTCCACCGCGTCCAGAAGCCTTGATTCAAGGCTTGATGCTGTTACAAGAATCTATTACTAAAGAGCGTCGTCCGTTAGGTATTCATGTCAATGAGCAAGGTATCTACCAGCCGCAAATGATGCCTGAGCGTGACCGTAAGCAAGCGGATCGTATTGCTGTTAAAAACTTGCGTAGCCCAGATAGTATTTAGCTTATTACATCAGTGTTTGCTAGCTAGCTTTAGTATTTTAGCTCAGTTGTTCATAATTCTTAGAAGTGCGCGTACGCTTATCATAGCTCGGTTATGTTTAATATAGCTCAGTTATGATTAATGAAGGAAGACATCATTCATGGTCACGGTAGTTGAAAACATAGATCCTAAGATCAAGCCTGTCCCAGCAGTTATCAAAGAGCTGGAAGAAAAATACGCCGGTAAGTTTGTCGTACAGCACACAGTGGATGAAATTCCAACGGTGTGGGTTGCGCGTGCCGATGTATTAGACGTTCTATTATTCTTACGTAAGTTGCCAAAACCTTATGTCATGCTGTTTGACTTATCAGCGATAGATGAGCGTCTACGCCAGCATCGTCAAGGTTTGCCTGACAGTGACTTCACCGTATTTTATCATTTGATGTCGCTTGAGCGTAATAGCGATGTACGTATCAAGGTTGCGCTCAGTGAAGATGATTTAAACGTCCCAAGCGCGACCCAGATTTGGCCAAATGCCAACTGGTATGAGCGTGAAGTCTGGGATATGTTTGGTATTGTCTTTACAGGACATCCGCATTTAACCCGTATCTTATTGCCTAAATACTGGGAAGGTCATCCACTGCGTAAAGAATATCATGCGCGTGCGACTGAATTTACTCCTTACTTTCTAAATAATGCCAAACAGCAATACGAGCAAGAAAACTTGCGTTTCGTTCCAGAAGAGTGGGGCATGAAGCGCTCAGGTCGTGATGAAGACTTTATGTTCTTGAACATTGGTCCTAACCATCCATCTGCTCACGGTGCATTCCGTTTGGTATTACAGCTTGATGGTGAAGAAGTCGTCGACTGTATCCCAGATATTGGCTATCACCATCGCGGCGCCGAAAAGATGGCTGAGCGTCAAACGTGGCACTCATTTATCCCATATACTGACCGTATTGATTATCTCGGCGGTGTAATGAATGAACTACCGTATATCATGTCGGTCGAAAAGCTTGCTGGGATTACCATTCCACCACGTGCTGAGACCATTCGCGTGATGATGAGTGAGTTTTTTCGTATCACCAATAACTTACTGTTCGTCGGTACTTTTATTCAGGATGCTGGCGGTATGACGCCAGTATTCTATATGTTTACCGATCGCCAAAAAGCTTATGACGTCATCGAAGCCGTAACTGGTTATCGTATGCACCCCGCTTGGTTCCGTATCGGTGGTACCGCACATGATTTACCACGTGGCTGGCAGCGTTTGGTTCGTGAGTTCCTAGATTGGATGCCAAAACGCTTGGACGAGTATGTCAAAGCGGCATTGCAAAATAGTGTCCTTAAAGGACGTACTCAAGGCGTTGCTCAGTATAATACTAAGCAAGCACTTGCTTGGGGTGTCACTGGTGCAGGTTTACGTGCCACAGGTTTAGATTTTGATTTACGTAAAGCGCGTCCATATATGGGCTATGAGAACTACGATTTCGAAGTGCCTGTCGGCTATAACGGTGATGCTTATGATCGCTGTATGGTGAAAGTAGAAGAGATGCGCCAGTCGCTACGTATTATCCGTCAGTGTATGGATAATATGCCGCAAGGTCCTTATAAGGCTGATCATCCTCTTGCTGTGCCGCCACCAAAAGACCGTACCTTAAATGATATTGAGACTTTGATTAATCACTTTCTCTCGGTTTCTTGGGGTCCTGTCATGCCAGCGGGCGAATGTACGACGATTGTTGAAGCAACCAAAGGTCTAAACAGTTATTACATTACCTCAGACAAAGCAACAATGAGCTATCGTACCCGTATACGTACGCCGACATTTGCGCATTTACAGCAAATGCCGTCGGTCATTAATGGCTCATTGGTATCAGATGCCATTATGTATCTGGCTTCGATTGACATTGTGATGGCGGATTGTGACCGTTAGATTCTTTATGACGGTGGTTGCATTTAATATAACTAAATTCAATGCAACCACCGTTATAGACGTTAAAAGTAAGACAAGTTTATTCATATATTATTGCCAAACTGGCACACCAAAACGCTGTCAATGCGCTATAAGCGCAGCCTAAACAGTGGGCTGAGTGAGGAAAGAAAAAGATTATGAAAATTGTTTCCGATAAAATGCCAAAAGTAGATGTGGCAAGTATCTTAACCGCTGAAGAAATTGCGGCTATTCACGAACATATGCACCATTATCCGCATCCACGAGCAGCGTCACTTGATGCCTTGAAAATCGTGCAAAAGCGCAACGGCTGGGTCGATGATGCGCAGGTTAATGCCATTGCTAATATACTCAATGTACCAATGACCGATATGGATGGGGTAGCAACCTTCTTTAACCGTATTTATCGTCAACCGGTTGGTCGCCATGTCATTCTTATTTGTGATTCGGTGGCTTGTTATTTGACAGGTTACGAAGCATTGGCGGCTGAATTAAAAGCACAGCTGGGAATCGACTATGGTCAAACAACGGCTGATGGTCGTTTTACGCTACTGCCGATTTGCTGTTTGGGTAACTGTGATAAAGGTCCTGCAGTATTGATTGATGAACACACTTATGGTCCTGTGCAGCCCACCGATGTTGCTCAATTGCTGGAGGCATACGCATGAGTTTAAGCATTTCAGAGCAGATTGCTCGTCGTAATGAAGGTAAAGCACCAAGTCAGCTGAACGAGCAGCGTATTCCTATCTATGGTGATAAAGCCACAGCCACTAGTGAAACCAAACCTTTAACATGGCGCCTAGCGCATCATGATGCCGTACTTGATTTGGCTACTTATGAATCCTTGCGCGGTTTTGAAGCACTAAAAATAGCATTGAACCAATCGCCGGAAGCCACACTAGCTACTATCAAAGAAGCGGTGGTAAAAGGTCGCGGCGGTGCAGGTTTTCCAGCAGGTATTAAGTGGTCGCTGATGGCACCACCCGATGGTGGTCCACGCTACCTAGTCTGTAATGCCGATGAGATGGAGCCGGGTACATTTAAAGACCGTCTACTCATGGAGCGTCTGCCGCTTCAACTTATCGAAGGTATGCTTATTTCTGCCTACGCGATTGGGGCAACCGCTGGCTATATCTTTATCCGCGGTGAATATATTTTAGCAGCAGAGCGTTTAAGCGCTGCTCTTGAAGAGTTACGTGCCAATAACTTGGTCGGCGACAATATTTTAGGCACAGATTTTAGTTTTGATTTGCATGTGCATACGGGCGCTGGTCGTTATATTTGCGGTGAAGAAACGGCATTGATTAACTGTCTAGAAGGTCGCCGTGCTAACCCGCGTACCAAACCACCGTTTCCACAGGTGGCAGGTGCATGGGGTCGTCCAACCGTCGTGAATAACGTTGAAACCTTACATAACGTTTCAGCGATTATTTTGCATGGTAGTAAGTGGTATCAAGACTTGCCAAAAGCAAAAGGTGTGGTTGAAACACCCGGTACTAAACTATTTGGTTGTTCAGGCCTGGTTAATGATCCAGGGTTATGGGAGCTACCATTCGGCTATACCGCACGTGAAATTATTGAAGATTTCGCCGGTGGTATGCAGGAAGGTCGCACTCTTAAAGCTTGGCTTCCGGGAGGCGCGTCAACTGATTTTTTAACCGCTGATCATTTAGATACCGTGGTTGATTTTGACACCATTCAAAAAGCCGGTAGCCGTATGGGTACGGGTTTATTAATGGTGGTCGACGAAGAGCAAGATATGGTGCCATTGGTACGCAACCTTGAGATTTTCTTCCAACGTGAGTCCTGTGGCTTCTGTACCCCTTGCCGTGATGGTTTACCGTGGGGCGTTAAATTGCTGACCGCTATCAATGATGGTGAAGGGCAAATTGGCGATGTCGAAAAGTTAGAAGGTTTAACCCGAGATTTATGGATTGGTAAAACTTTCTGTGCCCATGCACCTGGTGCCATGGAACCACTGATGAGTGCGATTAAATATTTTCGCCCTGAGTTTGATCAAAAAATTGCGCAGGCGGTCGGTGAAGATGTCATTGATGCAGTAGCCAGTCAACAGCTAGACGTGAAATAAGGAGAGCGGCATGGCAGTCATACATATTGATGGAACCACTGTCGAAGTAGATAGCGCGGATAACTTGCTACAAGCATGCTTATCACTCGGCATTGATGTGCCGTATTTTTGTTATCACCCCGCCCTTGGCTCCGTAGGCTCTTGCCGTCAGTGCGCGGTTAAGCAGTATATGACCAAAGAAGATATGGAAGCAGGTCGCGGTCGTCTTGTGATGTCCTGTATGGTTGCCCCAGGCGACGATATGTACATCTCGGTTACCGATGACGAAGCCAAGGCGTTCCGCAAGTCCATGGTTGAGCTACTGATGACCAACCATCCACATGACTGTCCAACTTGTGAAGAGGGTGGACATTGTCATTTGCAGGATATGACTTATATGTCAGGTCATAGCCGTCGTCGCTACCGTTTCACTAAGCGTACTCATCATAATCAAGAGCTTGGTCCGTTTATTGCTCATGAAATGAACCGTTGTATCGCCTGTTATCGCTGCGTGCGTTTTTATAAGGACTATGCAGGCGGCGAGGATTTAGGCGTATATGGCTCTAATAATCGCGTCTATTTCGGTCGTGATAAAGACGGTCAGTTTGAAAGCGAATTCTCAGGTAACTTAACTGAAGTTTGTCCAACGGGTGTATTCACTGACAAAACCCATTCGGATCATTATAACCGTAAATGGGATATGCAGTATGCGCCTAGTATTTGTCATGGCTGCTCAGCGGGCTGTAATATTTCAGCTGGCGAGCGCTATGGTGAATTGCGCCGTATTGAAAACCGTTATAACGGTGAAGTAAACCGTTACTTCCTATGTGACCGTGGTCGTTTTGGTTATGGCTATGTCAATCGTGAAGACCGCCCAACCCAAGCGCTTGAGCGTATCAATGATAAGCATGTCAAAATCAATATCGACTATGCCCTTGATGAAACCATCAAGCGTATCAAAGACAAAAAAGTCATCGGTATTGGCTCACCACGTGCCAGCCTTGAGACCAACTTTGCGCTAAAAAGTATGGTTGGCTTTGAGAATTTCTCAACCGGTCTCAATCATCAGCAGCAAGCTTTGGTTAATAAGTGTACTGAAGTATTAAGCACTGACGGTATTTATAATCCTGGCATGACTGATATTGAAAGCCATGATGCGGTACTAATTTTGGGTGAAGATATCACTCAAACCTCTTCGCGTGTGGCGCTCTCTATTCGTCAAGCAGCGAAAAATGAAGCGCTTAAAATGGCAGCAGCCACCAACACCCAATCGTGGTTAGCTGAGCCGGTCAAGCGTATCGGTCAAGGTGTCCAAAGCCCTGTTTACATAATCGATGTCACTCAAACCAAACTTGAAGATATCAGTAAGGTCAGCGTCGTCGCGACCCCGGAAGATATCACTAAGCTTGGCTTTAAAGTCGCTGATGAGATTGCTAATTTTGCTGATGATTTAGCAGAAATAGTCGATCCAAGCGTAAATGAAGAAAATGTTGATACCAGTATTAGTGCTGACCCTATGCAAGCGTTAGCAAAGCAAATTGCTTATGATTTAATTAAAGCGGATAAACCTTTGGTTGTCTCTGGTAGTAGCTTATCATCTACGGCTTTGATAGAAGCTGCGGCGCAAATCACCCAAGCATTAAGTCAAAAGCGTACGGTGATTAAAGCGACTGAGCAGTATCGAGTTGAAATGCATAACGCCAAGGTTGAAGCTGCCGAAGTACAAGCAGCAACGGCACAGCAAACAGAAGATAAAGAGCTGTCTGCGAAGCCTAACAAGCCTGAAACGGGCGTAAATACAGAAGCGCAAGACAATGTAGAGCGTGAGCCTGCCACTAAGCTTGAGCTAACAGCAGTCAATAGTCACTATCATGCACAAGCGGGTATTTATTTAGCAGTGACAGATGCCAATAGTATCGGTGTTTGCTTACTTGGTGGTCATTCAGTCGAGGAGTTGCTAGCGACAGATTTTGATGTGGTTATTGTTGCTGAAAATCAGCTAACCGATGCTATTGATGCCAATAAATTAACGCAGCTGTTAGCAGATAAAACCGTTATTGCTTTAGATCATCAATTACTTGATTGGCATAAAGATGTCGATATCGTATTGCCAGCGGCAAGCTTTGCTGAAGCAGATGGAACGCTTGTTTCTGCCGAAGGTCGTGCACAGCGCTTCTTCCAAGTTTATGATAACGAATATTACCATCCGCTAAGCAGTATCAAAGAAGGTTGGCGCTGGTTGCATGCTGTGCATAGCAGCTTAGAAGGTCGTGATGTCGATTGGACACAGCTTGATGATGTGATTAACGCTTTGATAGCGACGCATCCTAAGCTTGCTGGTATTAAAGAGGCGGCACCTGATGCTGACTACCGCATGAACGGTTTAAAAATTGCCCGTCAGCCGCGTCGTTACTCAGGTCGTACTGCTATGCGTGCGCCAGTTTCTGTACATGAGCCGATGCAGCCAAAAGATTTGGATACCGGTCTGACCTTTTCAATGGAAGGTTATAGTGGTAAACAAACGCCAAGTGCGATGATTCCTTTTGCCCAATCTGCTGGTTGGAACTCACCACAAGCCTGGAATAAATACCAAGATAAAGTTGGTGGACATCTAATTAATGGTGATCCAGGTGTACGCTTATTTGATCAGTTAGAGCGCTTGCCGACACGTCAATATGTTGCTCCAGAAGCGACATCTGCAACGACGACTGATATGCAGCAAGGACAAGCCAAGCTAGTACCTATCTATAATATCTATGCCAGCTCAATGATGGCATCGCGTAGTCCAGTGGTTGCTGAGCAATTACCTATTGCTGCATGGCGCGTAGGAATTGACGATGCAAAAGAGTGGGGTATTGTAGCTGGTGATTATTTAGCGATTGAAATTGATAAACAGCAAATTACACTGCCAGTTGAGCTTGTTGGCTATTTAGCCGAAGGTTGTATTGGTTATCCTGTCGGTCAGGTGAGTATTATTCATCCATCAATGCCGGCATCGGTACGCAAAGTAGATGCCCCTATTACGATGATGGGTAGCATGGCTAAAGATACCTTGTTGAATAATGCTGAAAATAACAATAACCTCGCCGTGCCTGTAAGTACAGCACCGACCATACAGGAGGTGTAATATGCAAGTGACTCGTATTATCCCTGATGTGCCAAGCTTTTTGGCTAGTATGATGACCTTTGATACTTGGTCGATACTTTTTCTGGTCGTACAATCTCTGGTTATCTTTTTAGTGGTGGTTATTGTCGCTGCTATGATGATTATCTATGAGCGCCGGATGCTAGCACTATGGCAAGACCGTTATGGTCCAAACCGTGTCGGTCCATTTGGTTCGCTGCAATTGGTTGCTGACATGCTCAAAATCTTCTTCAAAGAAGATTGGACGCCAAACTTTACCGATAAGTTTATGTTTACCTTGGCACCAGCGGTAGCGATGTTTACCGCATTGGCGTCATTTGCCATTATTCCTATCTCGCCAACGCTTGGCGTTGCAGATTGGGATATTGGTATTTTATTCTTCTTTGCCATGGCAGGTATCGCAGTTTATGCTGTGATGTTCGGTGGTTGGGCTTCTGCCAATAAGTTCTCACTACTCGGTGGCTTGCGTTCAGCAGCGCAAACCATCAGTTATGAAGTTTTCTTAGGTTTGTCATTAATGGGCGTTGTTGCTTTAACCGGCTCATTTAACCTACGTGAAATCGTTGAATCGCAAATTGACGGCTGGTATATCATTCCGCAGTTCTTTGGCTTTTTAACCTTTGTCATTGCTGGTGTCGCGGTAACCCATAGACATCCATTTGATCAGCCAGAAGCTGAGCAAGAGCTTGCTGAAGGGTATCATGTTGAATATTCTGGCATGAAGTTCGGTATGTTCTTTATCGGCGAATACGTCAACGTTGTACTGATTTCTGCGTTGATGACCTGCTTGTTCTTTGGTGGTTGGCTTGCGCCTTTTAATTTAGATATTCCGTTTATTCCGCCAGCTTTTTGGTTCATGATTAAGACGCTATTCTTTATGACCATGTTTGTTTTGGCTCGAGGCTCACTCATGCGTCCGCGCTATGATCAGGTGATGAACTTTGGCTGGAAAGTCTGTCTGCCCGTAACCTTGATTAATCTGTTGGTTACCGCGGCAGTGATTTTGATTTTTTCCCCAACGTTATAATCGTTACTAGCCATCACTGATGAACTAGAGTAAAGCTGATAAGGATAATAATCCATGTTTACTACTATAAAAAAGACGGTCATTGGTATTTTTACCATTGTCCGCAGTATGTGGATGGTCAATAGTCACGCCATCAGACCGCGCGATACCATTCTTTATCCTGAAGTGCCGGTACCTGTACCGCCGCGCTTTCGTGGACGTATTATATTGTCGCGTGACCCTGACGGCGATGAGCGCTGCGTTGCTTGTAACTTGTGCGCTGTGGCCTGTCCGGTTGGCTGTATCTCACTGCAAAAAGCAGAACGTGAAGATGGGCGCTGGTATCCAGAGTTTTTTCGTATTAACTTTTCACGTTGTATCTTTTGTGGATTGTGTGAAGAAGCTTGCCCAACCACAGCGATTCAGATGACGCCTGATTTTGAGATGGGCGAATACGTCCGTCAAGACTTGGTCTATGAAAAAGAGCATTTGCTGATTTCAGGACCAGGTAAATACCCTGATTATAACTATTATCGCGTGTCAGGTATGGCGGTAGCAGATAAACCAAAAGGCGCGGCGCAAAATGAATCTGCACCGATTGACCTAAGGAGCTTGCTACCATGATGAATATTTTAAACCATCCTGAATTGGCAGGGTTTTATTCGCTTGCAGCCGTGGCAATATTTGCCAGCTTGCGCGTGGTAACCCAAGCCAACCCAGTCCATGCTATTTTATCAATGATTGTGTCGTTATTGGCAATTGCTGGCATATTTTTTATACTGGGCGCACCATTTGCTGGGGCACTAGAAATTGTCGTTTATGCTGGTGCCATTATGGTGCTGTTCGTCTTCGTTATTATGATGCTAAATTTAGGTATGCGTAATGATGAGCGGGAAGAGCGCTGGCTTGATGCTGGTACTTGGGCAGTTCCGACCGGATTAACGATTATTATCGCGGTTGTGCTGTATGCGATGATTGGTCTTAATCATAATGAAGCTGCTGTGATTGGCGGGTCGACTATTTCAGCCAAAGCGGTAGGTACGGTATTATTTACCAAATATATTATGCTGATAGAAGTAGCAGCATTACTACTATTGGCAGCTCTAGTTGCAGCTTATCATTTGGGTAAAGAATCTATTGATGATGAAATTATCGGTAATGATAGCCTAGCACGTAACCCTAATGTCATCAGTATCGAACAATATGATGATAACGGCATGCAAATAGATACTGATGCGGTAGCAATGGCTAAACCATACGAATATAAAGATGTCGACCCACATGACTATGTTGGTATGAAAGTCGGCATGAAAGCAGGTACGCAGGTAGGTGTGAATAAAGTCACGCGCAAGGAGTCAGACTGATGGTACTAGCAGCAAGCGTGGCACAAGATATTGCCAATGTGCCGTTTGCCCATGAAGTAGCAGGCTTAGTGCAGCCAGTTGCTGAGGCGCAAAATGTACTGGGTCTGATACCCATGAGCCATGGACTGATATTGGCAGGTATCTTATTTGCCATTGGTCTATGCGGTGTCATGGTACGGCGTAATTTCTTATTTATGCTCATGAGCCTTGAGATTATGATGAATGCGGCGGCACTGGCATTTGTGGTCGCCGGTAGCCGCTGGGTCGATCCAGATGGACAGATTATGTTTATCTTTATCTTGACCTTAGCAGCAGCAGAAGCCGCCATTGGTTTAGCAATATTATTGCGTTTTTATCATCAGCGTGGACATCTCGATGTCGACAGCGCCAATGAGATGAAAGGATGATGTCATGAGTTTATTACCATTAACCTTTATATTCCCGCTCGTTGGCTTTTTGATTTTAGCCTTTATGCGCGACAAGTTAAGCGAGCAGGTAGCAGCGATTGTTGGTGTAGGTAGCATGCTGCTATCAGCGCTCTGTACACTGGTGGTTAGCTATACCTTTTTAACGACGAATCCAGCCGGAACTGTCGTAGAGATTCCACTGTGGACCTGGTTCCAAGTCGGTGACTTTGCGCCGAATTTTGGCTTAAGCTTTGATGGCTTAGCATTGACGATGACAGGTGTGATTACTGGCATTGGCTTTTTGATTCATCTGTTTGCCGCATGGTATATGAAAGGCGATACGGGCTTTGCGCGCTTCTTTAGCTATATGAACTTGTTTGTCGCCAGTATGTTATTGCTGGTCTTGGCAGATAACTTGTTCTTGCTATATCTTGGCTGGGAAGGCGTTGGTATTTGTTCTTACTTGCTGATTGGTTTTTATTATCATGACCGTGCTAATGGTCGTGCGGCGATGAAAGCCTTTACGGTGACCCGTGTTGGTGATGTGTTCTTAGCTTTTGGTTTGTTTTTATTATTCCGTGAATTTGGTACGCTTAATATTCAAGAGATTATTACTCGTGCCCCGGAAGTATTTGATATTAATAATCCAACGATGATTTTAACCACCATGATGTTGGTTGGTGGGGCGATGGGTAAATCAGCGCAGTTACCATTACACACGTGGCTTGCAGATGCGATGGCAGGTCCAACGCCAGTATCAGCATTGATTCACGCGGCAACCATGGTTACCGCTGGTGTTTATCTGATTGCGCGTGTACATCCATTGTTTATTCTAACACCGGGCGTATTATTGTACTGGGTTGGGGCAGTGGGTGCATTGACACTCGTCGTCGCCGGATTTTGTGCATTAGCACAAACGGATATCAAACGTATCCTTGCTTATTCGACTATGAGCCAAATTGGCTATATGTTCTTGGCATTAGGCGTTGGGGCATGGCAGGGCGCTATCTTCCACTTGATGACCCATGCTTTCTTTAAAGCATTGTTGTTCTTATCATCAGGTGCGGTCATTCTTTCGGTACATCATGAACAAAACATCTTTAAGATGGGTGGCTTACGTAAAAAGATTCCATTAGTTTTTTGGTGCTATATCGTCGGTGGCGGTGCACTCGCAGCGATACCTTGGATTACCGTTGGTTTTTACTCTAAAGAAGCGATTCTTTGGGAGAGTTATGCAACCGGTCATATGGTCTTATTCTATATGGGTGTATTCGGTGCATTCTTAACCGCACTTTATACTTTCCGTATGATTTGGATTATCTTCTTTGGTGAAGAGAAAACGCACGCCCATAAATTATCGGGTGTGTCATATTGGCTGCCGCTTAGCGTGTTGCTCGTATTATCAACTGCCGTGGGTGCATTTATTACCCCGCCATTGCAAGGCGTATTGCCAGAGAGCGTTGGGCACTTATTAGAAGTGGCTGGTCAAGCGCATGGTAAGCATACGGCTGAGTTTATCGCGATGGGTGCGATGGCAGCAGGCTTGATATTGGCGGCGCTACTATATGTCGTTAATAAAGGTCGACTGCTGACCAGCTTTAAGCGCACCAGTATCGGTGGCGCGTTATATCATTGGTGCTATCACGGTATGGGCTTTGATGCGCTATACGATATAGTTTTTGTAAAACCCTTTTTGTTCATCGGCCGCTTATTTAAAGCCGATCCTGTTGATAAAACGTGGCTGTTATTACCTAAGCTAGCATCAGCAGGTAATAAGGTATTGTCTGCGACGCAAACAGGGTCACTTCGAGGTTATGCTGCAAGCTTTGGCTTAGGTATGGCTGTGCTGTTGGTGCTGGTAATGATGACGGTGGTATAAGATGATAGAGTTACAACAAACGTGGATGCTACCAGCATTAATCGCCATTCCTTTTATTGCAGGATTGCTATGCTGGCTGGTTGAACGCTTTAATAAACGTCTACCGCGCTGGATTGCTTTAATCGGTATGACGTTGACCTTTGTGTTGTCAATGGTACTGTGGCAATACGGTGATTTTTCCGGTATGAGTCAGCAAATTATTGCGCCAGACGCAAATGTGCCTTGGGTCGCTGAATTTAGTGTGCCTTGGATACCGAGCTTTGGTATCAGCTTTCATTTGGCGCTAGATGGTTTATCGCTCATGATGGTCGCTTTAACGGGGCTGCTCGGTGTTGCCGCCGTTGCTTGTTCGTGGAATGAGATTCAACGCCGTGTTGGTTTCTTCCATCTAAACTTGCTGTGGAGCTTGGGCGGCGTTATTGGTGTTTTCTTAGCCATTGATATGTTCTTATTCTTCTTCTTCTGGGAGATGATGCTGGTTCCTATCTATTTCTTGATCGCGATTTGGGGTCATGACGTTGTTGGTAAAACTAAGGAATATGCAGCAACTAAATTCTTTATCTATACCCAAGCCTCTGGGCTAATCATGCTCGTTGGTATTTTGATATTGGTTATAATTAGCTACGCTCAAAAAGGCGTGGTCAGCTTTAACTATAATGATTTACTCGGTACGTCACTTGGCGGCTGGGAATATCCGATCATGCTGTGCTTCTTTATTGGCTTTGCGGTTAAGTTGCCAATTATTCCGTTTCATGGCTGGTTGCCAGATGCGCATGCGCAGGCTCCAACCGCCGGTTCGGTGGATTTGGCAGGGGTTTTGATTAAGACGGCTGCTTATGGTTTGATCCGTTTTGTCTTACCATTATTTCCAGCTGCGTCACAAGATTTTGCACCTATCGCCATGACTTTGGGTACGATTGGTATCTTCTATGGCGCATGGCTTGCCTTTATGCAAACCGATATGAAGCGTCTGCTTGCTTATACCAGTATCTCGCATATGGGCTTTGTGGTATTGGCAATTTATGCTGGAACGTTGCTAAGTCTGCAAGGTTTGATGATTCAGATGCTGGCGCATGGCTTAAGCTCAGCAGCACTGTTTATTATGGCAGGGCAGTTGTATGAGCGTTTACATACGCGTGATTTGACCTTGATGGGTGGTATGTGGGGTCAGTTCCGTTATTACGCGCCAATATTGATGTTCTTCTGTGCCGCTTTATTAGGGATTCCGGGTACAGGTAACTTCATTGGCGAGTTTATGATACTACTGGGTGCTTTTGCTGAGTATCCTGTGTTTGTGGTCTTCGCAACCTTTAGCTTAGTCTTAGCAGGTTTGTATTCACTTATCTTGATTCATAAAGCGCTATTTGGTGCCAATAATATTAAAGAAGTGGCATTACGTGAGACCAAATCTCATGGTCTACCAGAGCGTCCATTAAAGGATTTGGGCAAGCGTGAGCTATCGTTGCTATTGATGCTTGCTGCTGGCTTGGTCTGGCTCGGACTGTATCCACAGCCGTTCCTTGATACCTCAAGTCATGCGATGCAATGGATTAATAATGCCTATATATACAGTCAAGTAACCCAAGTAGATGCCTCGCAGCTGCTTGATGCAATGGAGGCACGTTAAGTCATGAATGATTTTACGATGAATGATTTGATGGGGCTATTGCCTTATGCACCAATCATTGCGGTAGTGATTACGGTATTGGTGGCGATGATTGCCATCACTATGAAGCGCTCACATATGGTGACTGGTACGATTTCGGTCATCGGTCTGAATATCGGTCTGTTTATTTTGCTTGGGCAAATGGCAGGCATAGTCGATAGTGGCACGCTGGTACCAGCGGCTGAGCAGTTATTCGTTATTGATAACTTCGCTCAGTTTAATATGGTGATTATCTTTATCTGTGCATTGGCATGTTGTACATTGTCTTACGCTTATTTAGCCAATTTAAAAGACCATAAAGAAGAGCTGTATTTGCTCATGTTGCTCTCAACGGTTGGTGCGCTGCTCATGGTTTGCGCCCAGCATTTGGCATCATTTTTTATGAGCCTTGAGATGCTATCGATTCCGCTATACGGCATGCTGGCATATACTTATATGCGCAAACGCTCGCTTGAGTCGGGGCTGAAATATTTGGTCTTGTCAGCGACGGCATCGGCAACGCTGCTAATGGGTATGGCATTTATTTATGCAGAGGTTGGCTCACTAGCATTTAAGCCTATTAGCTTAACCTTGACACAGACTTTTGAATCGCCGCTGTTAATCTTAGGTGCGGCGATGATGATGTTTGGTATCGCCTTTAAACTCTCTGCCGCGCCATTTCATATCTGGACACCTGATGTTTATGAGGGTGCACCTGCTCCTATCGCAACTTATCTGGCGTCAGTCACTAAAGTGGCGATGATGGCATTGGCAGTACGTTTCTTAATCGATACCTCGCTATTAGCGTTGCCATCGGTACAGATGCTACTGATGGTTATGGCAACCTTGTCTATTTTGGTGGGTAACTTACTTGCAGTACGCCAAACCAGCCTCAAACGCTTACTTGGTTATTCATCCATTGCCCATATGGGTTATGTGCTAATCGTAATTGTAAGTATTGGCTCTGCTGCTGATAGTAT
The DNA here is from genome assembly GCF_965118485.1 of Psychrobacter glacincola. Classification (GTDB taxonomy): domain Bacteria; phylum Pseudomonadota; class Gammaproteobacteria; order Pseudomonadales; family Moraxellaceae; genus Psychrobacter; species Psychrobacter glacincola_D. The sequence goes on from NZ_CBCPJH010000030.1 coordinate 36,155, forward strand.
CTCTAGCATGTATATGGCGATTTATGCCTTTACTTCTATCGGTGCCTTTGGTGTCGTGACCTTGATGTCGAGCCCTTATCGCTTATCTGGTGAAGCTGATCAATTGATTCATTATCAGGGCTTGTTCTGGAGACGTCCAGTATTGACTGGTGTCATGACTATCATGATGCTGTCGCTAGCGGGTATTCCATTGACCGCAGGCTTTATTACTAAGTTATTTGCGATTCTTGCTGCGGTACAAGGAACCAATTGGTTCTTGGCGGCGATGATTATCTTGGGTAGTGCTATTGGTCTGTTCTATTACCTACGGGTTATGCTTACGCTATTTAAACGTCCAAAACAGTTTATTGAATTTGACGTCTCGAAGCAGTGGGGTCTACGTACTGGCGGTATTATGGTCATTGCAGTCACGGCCATCATTATATTCTTTGGTGTCTTACCAAACAGTATGATTGAATGGGCAAGCTTAGCTCGTATTTGGTAAGCCTAAAAAATAAAAAGCTAAGATAAGTAGCGCTATATCTATACTGCTACTTATCGCTGGTTACTGTTCGAAAAACAAGATGCGCCAGCTTTGTGATAAGCTTGGCGCATCTTTTTTTGTTTAAACTGTTATAACTATAAATACTAATAAAACATAAGTGATCCATTACTATGAGCGACAATATTCAAACCGTAACCGTGCTAAGTAAAACCACTTGGACGCCAAACCTATTTAGCTTCACTGTTAGCCGTCCTGATAACTTTAAATTTACCGCTGGGCAGTTTGTACGTCTGGGCGTTAATCCCAGTCAGTTAAGCTACTATAAGCAGCAAGCAGCAGTAAATGGCGATGCATCTAATAAAGAACTGAATGAAGCGTTAAACGAAGATATCTTTCGCGCTTATTCGATAGTTTCCTCACCCTTTGATGAGGTATTAGAGTTTTTCTCTATCGTCATTCCTGATGGCGCTTTTACCTCGCAGTTGCAACACTTAGAAGTAGGGGATGAGCTGCTGCTAAATACCACGCCATTTGGCTTTTTAACATTGGCGCGTTATCAAAAGCCATTACCAAAAGATTTGTGGTTATTGGCGACGGGCACTGGGCTAGCACCATTTTTGTCAATGCTGCAAGATTTAAAAACATGGGAAGATTACCAGCATATTGTGCTTGCATATAGCGCGCGCTCAACAGAAGAATTAGCTTACGTTGATAAGATAGAAAGTCTACAAGAAGACTTTGGTTCTTTGATTGATAATCCTGCAAAACTAATCTTTATACCCATCGTTACTCGTGAGCCTGTCGAGGGCGCATTAACAGAACGTCTGCCAAAGCTATTATTAGACGGAACGCTGCAAGCGCAGGCAGGCATTGCACTAGATGTGGATAGCACGCATGTTATGCTCTGCGGTAATCCAGAAATGGTCGAAGATACCAAAGAGACGCTCAAAACGTTGGGACTAATAATGAATCGTCGCGGCGAAGGTAATATTGCGGTAGAGAATTACTGGTAAGAAGTTTTATTCAGTATCATTTATTTGAATGCTGCTAGTAACTGTAGAAAAAGGAAAACGCTGTATCCTGTAGACGATGGTCCTCAAGATACAGCGTTTTTTTATAAGAAATGGCGGTTATAAGATAGCAAAGGTATAACAGATAAGAGCTTATGATGTTTTAAACTTGGCTCGCCACATTTGTCATATTTGCCACATTCTCTGCATCTAACGGGTTGATGGGACCTTGCATTTGTACCGGTTCATCTTTTTCACTGATGATGTCTTCATTGCTATTTGAAGATAATAAATCACGATAATTAATCTGCGCTTTTAACACCAGCTGTTCTTCTTCAAGCTTGCCATAGTTGACTTGTGCCTTGTGCAAAGTACCGATGATTTTTTTATTGTTTTTTAGCCAACGATTGATATCAATATAGATAATCTCATTTTTGGCACGGGCAATATCGATGTAAGATAGGATAAAGCCAAGCGGATCTTTTTTCAGGATGCGGTGATAAAACCAAATAAACAGCTTGATACCTTGACGCTTAAGATAGGATTCGCAGCGTAGATTTAGGATATCTGTATTGGTCAACTGACCAAAAACAAATCGCTGTACATTACGATCGAGCTGCGCATGTACCAAACGAAAATTACTCGCAACTTCGGCATAAATACCACCTGCATCGACCGTACAGTATAAGCGAAACCAGTCTTCATGTATTTCAACTCGCAGCTCTAAGATGGCTTTTACATTGTCAGTCACGTAAGTCTTTAAGGCATCATTGATGTAAGATTGCGCCAGCGGCAATGAAAGCTCATCTTCTAGCTTATCGGTGGTGCGGTTATATATCTCTTTAACCGATTGGGTGAGGCGCTCCCAGCCGTCGCTGAATGATTCATCAAAGCGATAGCCCAGATTCTCAAAAAATTCATCAAAATTGTCTGAATTATTCACGTTATCACTCATGTCATCAAAGCCATTCAAACTTATTATCCTTATCATTATAGGGTCGTTATCTAGCAGCGGATGTCAGGCTGCTGATGTCATCGTTATAAAACAGTATATAGCAAAAACGAGGCGGGCAAAATGAACGTCAATAACTCATCAGCTTACTTCTAAATTTAATATGAAATAAAAAATATACTGACTATATGCTAATAGCGCTATTTAAAATACTGCTATCAGGATAAACGATGATGATTCGTCGTTATACTCACTTAATTGTAAGGTATACTAATAGACTATAAGAAATTTGCATAGTCTGTTAGTAATGCTTACAAATTCGGATTACTGAAATTGTTGGCATTAACTATTA
>NZ_CBCPJH010000031.1:0-38075 GCF_965118485.1 Psychrobacter glacincola
AACGTCCTATTAAAGACTATTTAGACTATTTAGACTATTAAGACTATTAAGGTCGAGTATTAACCAAGGGGCTTCTCCCCTGGTTAATATTGATTAAAAATTAGCCCTCTGTATCAGTAGATACGAGGGATGTAGCTAATTTAAATTAAAATCTAGACTAAAGTATGTTTCCTAGAGCTTGCTTCAAGCACGTTTTTTCTTTTCTATCTTATCAAACCAAGCATTTTGATATTCATCTGCTATATCTTTGAATGAGACATGTATTCCTTCCTCATCGACTTCTGAATACCAACATTCGTCATTGATGCCTGTCATCAATTCAAAATATCTTTCATTAATGAAATTTCCAACAGTATATATATGGCCTGCTGTATAAAAAGCGTTACCACTCATACATATTAGCTCATCCCCAGTTTTTATCACGCTGTTATCCTTTAGTTTTCTATCTAAAGCATACCTAAGCTAATTATTCTGCTAATACATAGCAAAGCCGAATAATTTTTCAATAATCATCCAGATTAAATCTATATAAGGGAGATTTTAGGTATTATTTAGGAGGTAAGATTAGCAGATTCTAGCGAATCGAAATTAGGCTTACTAGAATAATAACGATTATCATCTACGATATAATAATCGATTTCTGTTTGTTTTTGGTAAAATTTGTAAAATAAGTTTGCGAAATATTTATTATTAACAAAGATTGAGGTGCTAGAGAATAATATCCTTATCATTGCTTGGGCTTGGTTGTTTTATTTCCACTCGCTGCGGTTGCTGTTTTACTTCAAGTTGTGGAAGTATGAGTTTGCCACTCATAACGTCAGGGATCCTATTCTCTAACATCTGTAAGACTAAGACCATGCCAGATTCTGTGGAAGTATTGATGTGATGTAAATAGCAGTTACACAGTTTTTAAGAAAGCTTCTTTATTAAATAGGAACTTGTCTATAAAAAATATTGAGCAGGTATCGGTCCGTTTTTCAGTTATCGGCTTTATGACTATTTTCATTTTTTATAATGTAATGGATACAACTAATTGCTTGTTTGATGCTGATGATAGCTTGTGAGAGTTTTCAGCAGCATCAAACAAACACTATTCAAAATGCTTCGATCCGCAATAATTATAGCTCGGTGTGCTATACAGGCATCGATGTAGTAGATATATGAGACACCTCGGAATTTTCATACTCTTTAAGATTGTTGGATATCAAACAATCCCAGCGTGGTTCAGCATATGTATCAAAAAAACATTTTTTATTAGGAAAGGCCATGCTTCTTAGTTTTATTGCGCGCCATAGCACATTAATTATGCCAGTTTGTGTAATTGTGGGCTTTGTTTTTCCAAACTTATCCAATGCAGTATTGGTATATTTACCCCAAATATTGTTCTTCTTGATGTTTTTTACTTTACTAGGCATTGACCAATATGCACTTTTAAAGCGTATAGCGACAAGCTATGTATGGGTTTTTGCCTTGTTACAAAGCGGGGGCATGAGTCTAGCTTTAATAGTAATTGCTTATGCACTCGGTGTACGTGGCGATTGGCTATTGGCGATTGCAGGTCTTGGTGCCACTGCCCCATTGTTCGGTAGTGGTGCGTTGGTCAATGCAGTGGGGTTTGATGCACAACTGGCGACGGCAAAAACTATCGCTGCTACGCTCGTTATGCCATGTACATTATTAGGCGTATTGTGGCTATTAGGCGATGACAATGCACATATAGACGTTGGCATATATGTCAATCGCTTGTTAGTTTATATTGTTATGCCAATAGTGCCAGCTGTGGCGGTGCGTCGGTTCGTTTCACCGCCTATTTTGTCGCGTTATTATCCCAAAATTGCACAGTTTAATATTTTACTGCTGATGTTATTTCCACTGGGACTGATGGCAGGGTTTCGTACCACGTTTAACCATAATCCGTGGCAAGCGTTGTTATTACTAGTGCTAAGTTCGGTATTGGCATTGGTGTTTTATTTTATGGCTTATATAATATATCGACGTTTTGGCGATGAAAACGCCATTGTCGCTGCACTGGTGTGTGGTGGACGCAATGTATTACTTGCTTACACCATAACTGTACCTTTTATGGGTGCGGTGTTTTTACCGTTATTGGGTGCTTTTCAATTACCAGCATTTTGCTTACCCTTACTGGGCAAATATATGGCAAAACGCCATACAACTCGACCTAGGGATTTAAAATCAGGTTTCTGAACCGCCCTGATTATTGATAGATGAGTTATCGTTTAGAGGATTTATTTTTTGGGTATACCTAAATGGAACCAGTGAAAACTGACTTCTGACATCCAACGTCATAAACTCTGTTGTGGGAACATGATCGGTGCGCTATACAGGTATCGAACTGCTAGTGTTAGATAAGGATTTAATGATTATAGAATTGTCAGAATAGCTCATTACTCTCCATGGTCTCAATTCTGTATTGGTTCATAGGTAAGTGCTGGTTCGAAGTGTGTGGCGATTTCCTTGGCTTACATTTTTTAACAGAACCCTCTCTTCATATACCAAACTCATCCCTACCTATCCAATCAGGTCCTATTTCAACCTCAATATCCCGTGCATTAATTGGTTCATGGCATTCTGAACATACCGTTACGGGATGCATTATTTGGCCACATTCTTTATGCCTATGTAGCAACGGCGCACCACGTTCATCAGCCATGTGTTTGTCTCCCCAACTGACCAATGCCAAAACGATTGGATGCAAATCTAAACCACGCTCTGTCAATCGGTATTCCTCACGCAGTGGTTGCTGTTGATAGGCTACTTTTTTCAGAACGTCATATTCAACCAGCTTACGAAGCCTGTCAGACAAGACATGACGTGTGATGCCTAAGCGTTGCTCAAATATATCAAAACGTCTGACACCTAAAAAACAGTCACGTAAAATCATTAGCGTCCAACGATCACCAATGACTGCCAAAGTGCGAGCTACTGAGCAAGGCTGTTTATCAAGTTCATCCCAGCGCATATGTTACCTCCTACATGTATGAGTAATAGATTAGCTTGACAGACTCTGAAAAGGAAGCTATATTTTTGTTAGTTCTAAAAAGGAACCTATAAGGAAATAGACATGTATAGAGCACCCGTAGCAGTTGTAATTGGCGCAGGCGATGCCACCGGCAGCGCTGTTGCGAGACGTTTTGCAAGAGAAGGTTTTACCTTATGCGTGACCAGAAGGAGTGTCGACAAACTTAGCTCGCTAGTCAGTGATATTGAAGCCGCTGGTGGCATAGCAAAGCCATTTGGTTGTGATGCGCGTGTAGAGCAAGAGATGGTTGAGCTGTTTACCCATATTGAACAAGACATTGGGCCGATTGAAGTGGTGGTATTTAACATTGGTGCGAACGTTCATTTTTCCATTGTAGACACCACAGAAAGAGTCTACCGAAAAGTATGGGAAATGGCAGCGTTGTCTGGATTTCTCACAGGTAGAGAGGCGGCAAAAGCAATGCTTCCCCGTGGAAAGGGCACGATTATTTTCACTGGCGCGACGGCTTCTTTGCGAGGTAGTAAAGGTTTTTCTGCCTTTGCTGGTGCTAAATTTGCTTTACGTGCTTTGACGCAAAGCATGGCTCGAGAGTTAGGGCCAAAAGGTATACATGTGGCTCATCCTATTATTGATGGCGCCATTGATACCGCCTTTATTCGTGACAACTTTCCTGAGCGTTATGCGCTTAAAGATCAAGACGGGATCTTAAATCCAGAGCATATCGCTGAGCAGTATTGGCAATTACATTGTCAACCGCGTGATAGCTGGACGCATGAGCTTGATCTACGCCCATGGCTAGAGACCTTTTAGTAAATTTCCAGAAATCTTTTAAAAACTTTCTAATATATTTTGTCAGGAGTACTTTGAGATGAGTAAAAAAGTAGAGTTTTTCTTTGATGTAGGCAGCCCAGCCAGTTATTTGGCATGGACACAATTAGAGAGTATGGCACAACGCACCAACGCTAAAATCATTTGGCGACCTATGCTGCTTGGTGCTGTTTTTCAAGCCACTGGTAATGCGTCACCAGCTGCGGTTCCTGCTAAAGGCCCTTATATGTTGAAAGATCTTCAGCGTTTTTCAAATATTTATGGGGTGCCGTTTAACTTCAATCCATTTTTCCCGTTGAATACGATGCATTTAATGAGAGGTGCGACCGCTTACTTGGAAGAACCTGAGTTCCAGACTTATTTAGCAGCCATTTTTAACGCTTTATGGTCTGAAAAGCTAAACATGGAGTCACCCGAGGTTGTGGCTGAAGTTTTGACTAAAGCAGGCATTGACGTGACTGATTTTATGGCACGTATTAGTGAGACTGAGGTTAAGGAGCGTTTGAAAGATACCACTGAAGAAGCTGTGGCGCGAGGTGTTTTTGGTGCGCCTAGTTTCTTCGTGAACGGTGAGATGTTTTTTGGTCAAGATCGCTTAAGTTTCGTTGAGACTGCTTTAAAAGAGTGGTCTTAACTAGCAACGGTATAGCATGAGTTGAGAGCGTTTAGACTGTGCTCTTTCCTAATGATGACAAAGACCATTACTGTACTATCTCTATCACAAAACTGCTGCCACGCATTAGCAATGATTTATCACTCTTCAGCCACCCTATTTTCGGATTTAAATATTACTGACTCATCGCAAATCATAGTCAATCTTTGCTAATGAAGTGGATCAATAAAAACAAAGAAAAAAGAAATATTAAGGTATATTTATGGACGACACGATCTCATCATCTTTTGAGAACCTAAAGCCACAAGGCGATATTATAGAAGCAACTACTGGCGCTGATATCAAGACAGAGATAGAAACTTATCCACTGAGCATCATGACCGATCGCAGTCAAGCGCTGGCAGCAACCGTGTATCGTCCTAAAAGTGTGGTAAAAAAAGCGATTATGATGGCACCTGCAACAGGTATTAAACGTCAGTTTTATCATCACTTTGCCATCTACTTAGCAGAACATGGCTTTGGTGTCCTAACCTATGATAATGAAGGTATTGGCGACTCGCTTACTACCGATCTGGCAAAATCTGACGCATCATTGATAAGCTGGGGACGCCATGATATGCCAGCCGTGCTCGATGCCTTGCAAGATGAGTTTGCCGACGCTTCTTATCATTTGATTGGTCATAGCGCAGGCGGTCAACTGATTGGCTTAATGCCGAATTATGAGTCTATCGCCTCAGTATTTAATGTCGCTTGTTCATCAGGTCGCATTAAAAACATGAGGATGTCCCATAAGCTTAAAGCTAAGTTTTTTATGGACTTATTTATTCCCCTAAACAACCTCATGTTAGGTTATACCGCTTCAGACAAAGTGGGCATGGGTGAGCCTTTACCTAAGCATGTCGCTCGTCAATGGCGCGAGTGGTGCAATGGCGCAGGTTATATCAAAACGGCGTTTGGTAAAAGTGTACACACGCATTTTTATGACGACATTGCCATGAAAGCACTATGGTTAGGCTTTAGCGATGACGACATTGCCAACAGCAAAAACATGGATGACATGATACGAGTGTTCAGTCAGATGCCAGTAGAGAAATGCTTTTTTGATCCTAAAGAATTTGGTCTTGATAACATAGGCCATATGCTTTATTTCAGCCGTAGAACAAATACAAAAGCACCTGAGTTATGGCAGATGGCTGTTGACTGGCTTAAGGCCGCTTAAGTGTTATCTTCCTTTGCTAAGCGTGGTGGCAACTTCAAATAACCTACCATTTAAGATAGCTGCCCTATTATTTAATCGCTGTTAAATAGTTGGTGGTGTTTTAAAAAGTATGCTGGCGATAAAAGTCAATAAGAAACCTATGCTACGTTCTCTGATCCTACAGGGCTTTCAAGGCTTCAAGAATTGTTTAAATTTTAATCAGCATACTTTTTAAAACAGCATCAATACTTTTTATTCATAACCAATAATGCAACTGCTACCAGACCTAGAATGATTTATAGTTCCAACTTGTCTTCTGTTTGCAACCTATCCGCTAGATTAACCAGTACTTCCTGAATATAGGGTAGAAGAATTTGTCGTTGATGGCGCTGGCCTATAGCAGATATAGTAAATGCTATTAAGCGCTTTTGATGCTTTGGCAGTAATAAGTGATCATTAGCACCTCAATCTTTTAAAAATGACGTTCTTAGGTAAAAATTATGAATCAAAATAATACGGACTTTGATACCGATGTCATTATCATTGGCGGAGGTCCTGTAGGCTTGACCACAGCTTGCGCATTAGCGCATCATGGCGTTTCATTTCGACTGTTTGAGCAGCATCACAAACCCAAACCCCATTCACGTGCTAATAATCTGTGGGCACGGCCGCAAGAGCTGCTCGACAGTATCGGTATTCGTGATGCTTTGGCTAAAAAGGCTTATAAAATCAAGCGGGTGAACACACTTTTAAACGGACGACCGACCGATCCCGTTGAGGTCTCAGAAGTATCAAGCCCTTACAGCGAAGTGCTTTATAGTGGACAAGATGTAATAGAAAAAACGCTAAGTGAGCAGATAGAAAGCAAAGGCTATCAGGTTGAGCGTGGTCGTAAGCTTATCGACTTTACTCAAGATGAGCATGGCGTTACCGTAACCTTAGCAACCCTATCGGAGGATGGTGAAGAGAAAGATATACCGCATGAACATCTCAAATGCCGTTACTTGATCGGTGCAGATGGCAGTGATGGCTTTGTCCGTCAAGCCCTAGATCTGGATTTTGAGCCTGAATATCTACCTAATCGTATGAACCGACAAGTTGATGCTAAACTCGAATGGCGTCGCTCAACGGATGCCGATCAGCTTTGGTTTTTTTACTACGAAAAAGGCTTCTGTGGTGTCCTGCCTGTTTGGGGCGGCTATCACCGTCTATTCTTTTTAGCCGATGACACAGGTATACCTGACCGTGACCCAACGCTCGAGGAGATGCAGAGCATTGCACGTGAAGTTACTGAAGATTCTACCTTGACGTTAAGTGACCCTATATGGTTAACCCACAGCCGATTTAGCCATGGTGTTTCATCGCACTATACAAAGGAGCGTGTCATTATGGTGGGCGACGCAGGTCATGTGGCGCTACCGATTGGCGGACAGGGTATGAATGCAGGTTTGCATGATGCGGTTGGCATAGCTTGGCGTCTAGCCATGGTGCTAAACGATAGTGCTGAGCCTGTGATACTTGAATCTTATGACACGGAGCGCTGTGGCGAGCACCAAAGGCTTGATGAGCAACAGCTACAAGGCTTTAAAAACGTGGTTTACCGTGGGCGTGTTAAAGACACTGCAATGGATGTTGCTGCTCGTTTTATACCGAATATTGGTGCGCTGATCCAAGGGACAGATGATTTGCAGCAATTGTCAGTGGCGTATCCTGATAGTCCCTTAAACGAAGATCATCTGGGCGGTATTCTTAATCCGCTAAAAGGCAATCCACCACGCTCAGGCGACCGCGCACCTGATGCAACTGTGATAGCTACCGATGGTTCATCTACTAGCTTGTTTGATCATATTTATAACCCTAATGGACAGAGCTGGGGTTGGTCGTTGCTTGTTTTTGATGGCAGACAAGCTGATATCTTGCCAAAACTAAACGATGCCATTGACAAGGTTCAAAGCTGGCCTTGGATTCATCCTAGATTGATACTTGGCGCAGCCTTGCCTGATAAAAAAGGTCCTATAGCATTGTCTGATCTTGACGATGTCGCACATAACGCCTATGGCTTACAAAACACGGCAGCACTGATATTAGTAAGACCTGATGGTCACATCGCTTTTGGTAGCTCAATAGATGATGCTGATAAGTTGGAAGCGTATTGCAGTCGCCTATTTAAAAAGCCTTAGGCCAGTAAGTAACTATTGATTTATTTTTTATTGCAAGCAGTGCGCGCACCTAGCTTGCATATGTCGATAAACAAAACAGTAGTAGGTTTCATATAGTCACGTAACTGGTGCGGTAATAATAACCATGCTCAATGAGTGACTGTTATGAATAATGTAGTTTGTCATGGTATACGTGTAGCTAACCAATCAGGTGCTCTCACTGGTTTGGTTCCCTAGTGAGGACTTGAATCTTAAGGTGTGAGCTATACACACTAGTAGATAGAGCGTTAAAATTGCGACAGTGTACTTTGTGGTGTACACAAGGTTATTATTTTGAGGATAGTTATAGAGGTATGCTCAACTTTGGACTATGATCGCATAAAATATTAAAAAAAGGCGCTTCTCGTTGATAGAAGCGCCTTATCAGATAACCTTTCAAATATTAAATAGTTTCATCATCTCGAAGAGTGAGAACCTCGTAACCATCAGATGTGACAGCTATCGTATGCTCCCACTGCGCAGATAACTTTTTATCGTTGGTGATTACTGTCCAGCCATCTTTTTTGACCTTAACTTTAGCCTTACCTTGGTTGATCATGGGTTCAATGGTGAATGTCATACCTTCTTGTAGGACTAAGCCTTTTCCTTGATGTCCATAATGCAGAACTTGCGGTTCTTCATGCATTTCGCGCCCAATACCGTGACCACAATATTCTCGCACTACAGAATAGCCTTGCTGCTCAGCATAACTTTGAATAGCATGACCAACATCACCTAGCGTTGCTCCAGGTTTCACTGCTCGTATTCCTTCCCACATGGCTTTATAGGTCTTATCAACCAAGCGTTTTGCGAGGGGTAACACCTCACCTATCAAATACATTTTGCTAGAATCAGCGATAAAATCACCTTGTTCTAGAGTAATATCCACATTCACAATATCGCCTGATTTGAGTATTTGATTTTCTGAAGGAATACCATGACAGACCACATTATTCACTGAAGCATTTAATGCATACTGGTAACCATATTGACCCTTACTGGCTGGGCGTGCGCCTAGCTGATCGACAATATAGCGTTCAGCAAGATCGTTAATCTCCATCGTAGAGATACCGACTGTGATTTTTTCGTCGAGATAATCAAAGACAGAGGCTAGAAGTCTTCCAGAATCGCGCATGACTTCCAATTCTGCTGCATTTTTAAGTATCACCTTATCCATCTATAAGGTTCCCTACATTGATATCAGCTTGTCTCATTTGCTCATTGATAATTTGGTTGTAAGACATATTGGGATTGGATTCAGCAAGCATTCCTATCTTCATCCAATATTCAGCTTGTGCGTTGATGGAGCGCACCATGACTGAGCTTGCTTTACGAATTTCTTCGTGCAGATCATCATCAATTTTAACAATACCCATAAAAAACCTTGATATACGAAACGTATATGAATCGTATATCTATTTTTATATGGTTGCAAGAATTAGTGAGTGAATATAGTGGAATAATTTTTTATTAATTATTAGGGTATGCCCTAATTTAACCAGATTACAGCAACTAAACTGTTACCCGTTCTGCCTTTGCTAATGCGGACCTAATTAAAAAATAACTGTTACGCAAATTCATCACGACATGAATTGAGTTTTTAATAGGAAAGTACTGTAATAATCGTGATTGTTCTGATATTAGTATGGAGGACGGTGTGACTAATAGCTGTGCAAAGTTGTTGGCAGATAAGCAATTAACCATAGTTTTTATTGAAAGTGCGACCGCTGGCTATCTAGCGCATTGCTTTTCTATGAGTCCTTATTCAGGCGATATATTAATGGGTGGCTTGGTATGTTACGACGTTGCGATAAAAAAGAACGTGTTAAACATATCAAGCCAATTAATTGCTGAGCGTACGCCTGAATCACTAGAGGTAACAAAAGAACTGGTTAATAAGTCTAAGACAATGTTTGATGCCGACTTATATGTCGCTTGTACAGGTTTATTAAAGCCTGGAGGCTCTGAAACGGAGGAGAAGCCTGTCGGTACGTTTTTTTATTGCATTGGTTATAAAGATGAGCTTTATGATTTTCGTAGCATCTGTCAAGGCGCGCCTGAGCAAAAACTACGCAGCATCAATAGTCTTATTTGTAAGAGCATTATTGAGGTAGTAAACCGCCATACTGACTAATTTACAATCTTATTATTTAAAGCTTTAGCCCATCCTCTTGAAAGATGGCAACGATTGCATTCTTCATTTGGCGCTGAAATACATTCGACATAACCACAATGCATACAAGCATAGAGATGACCATTTTTTATGGTTTTCGTTGCCTGAAATTCTTTAGGAAAAATAGGTAGCCCATACTGTGTGACCTCTGCCGTCAAATCCGTACAGTTAAACTTGGGAGATTTTGATTACGCAGCCTGACGATAATAATCAAACCACACCTGTCTTGGCGTTTTATAGCCCAAGCCCTTTTGAATTCTTGTTTGGTTGTAGTACAACTCGATATATCTAATGATATCGGTAATGGCGGCGAATCTGGTCTTATAGTCCTGATGATATATCAACTCATTCTTTAATACGCCCCAGAAGCTCTCTATAGGTGCGTTATCAAAGCAGTTACCTTTAGCGCTCATTGAGCCTGCAAACTGATGCTGCTTGATGATCTTATGGTAGGCATAACTACAATACTGGCTGCCTCTGTCAGAGTGAACGACTAGCCCTTTACTGGGTCGTTTGTTCTTGATGGCCATGTTCAATGCTTTGCATACTAGATCTGCTGTCATGCGCTTATTGATAGCATAGCCGACCAGCTCTTTAGTGTATAAGTCTTTAACGCCTGCTAAATACAGCCAACCCTCACTTGTCCAGATATAGGTGATGTCACTGACCCAAGACTCATTAGGACGCTTAGCATCAAATTGCTGATCCAGAACGTTTGGATAGACCAGCTTATTATGATTAGAGTCTGTCGTAATTTTAAAACGCTTGTGGCGACGGCATTTAATGTTATGTTCCTCTTTAATGCTTCTAACCATGTATAGGCTAATGTCATGGCCTTGCTCGGTGAGCGTTGCATGCAAACGTTCATAACCATAACGTTCTTTACTTTCACTGTGAGCGGCTTTAACGAGTAGCTCGCAATGGTTGCGATGTATCTGCTGCTCGCTGATATTGCGACTCAGCCAGTCGTAGTAACTTGAATGCTTAATCTTGACCCCTGCCGTCAAATCCGTATAAACAAACTTGGGAGATTTTAGTTACACAGCCTGATGATAATAGTCAAACTATGCTTGGCTTTGTGATCTATACCTAAACCTATTCGTGCTTATATAGAAACCTTATCTAGTCAAATAAGGACTTTGTTAATAAGTAGAATTAATTTCATTAAATCTAACGAATTACGCATACTGCCTACTATTGATAATAGAACATCTGACAATCAGAGGCAGCCATGATTAAAAAAAATAAATTTTTTACAGCGAGTGTAGTTTTAGGTGTTATGAGTATTGGCGGTAGCTATGCATATACTCAAGCAAACTCTAGTTCCAGTAAAAATAGTGAACAAAAAACAATAAATGTAGGTAAACGTGCTGGCTCAGACGATGTTTCAGCAGTTAATATCGCCTATCAAACAGGAATTGACCCATCTAAAGTAGCACAAGCTGATAGTACTTATGAAAAAGTCACAACTCGCGATATCAACTGGCGTAAATTTGATACAGGTGCTGATGTCATAGCAGCGATTAGTTCCGGCAGTATAGATATTGGCAACATTGGTTCAAGTCCACTTGCAGCTGCAACAACCAAAAATGTGCCAATAGAGGTATTTTTAGTGACTAGCGAAATTGGTGCGGCTGAAAGTTTAGTTGCAAAAAATAGTAGCAATATTAAATCACCACAAGATTTAATCGGTAAGAAAGTCGCAGTACCTTTTGTATCGACCACACATTTTAGCCTGCTTGCGGCGTTGAAACATTGGAAGATAGATGCGTCCCAAGTGGATATCATCAATTTGCGCCCCCCTGAAATCAGTGCAGCGTGGGAACGTGGCGATATTGATGCTACTTATGTTTGGGAGCCTACTCTGAGCAAGGCTAGCAGCAGTGGACATGTATTGGCCAGCTCAAAACAAGTAGCCGAATGGGGAAGCCCGACCTATGATCTGTGGGTGGTACGCAAAGATTTCGCTAAACAAAATCCTGAATTTTTAAAGCAGTTCGTTAAAATCAGTACAGATGCTACCGGTAAATACAGTCAAGATCCAAAAGCCTTTGTCTCTAACCAATCAAACTTGCAAAAAATTGCCCAAATAACTGGTTCTAAACCGACTGATGTTGCCCATTTATTAGCAGGTAATCATTATCTAACTCCCAATGAACAGATAACGTTATTACAAAAACCTTTCGCAGATAATATTCGACAAACTGCCGAATTCTTAAAAACACAAGGCACAATTGAAAAAGTTCTACCAAACTATGGCGCGTTTGTGACTAATAAATATCTAACCACTAACTAAAAATAAATCTAATCAATCATCGATATGAGCATAAAAACATGAGTGGCTTAGCTATTAACAACTTAACAGTACAGTATCCAAACGCTACCTTGGCGCTGGATAATTTGAACTTGGTACTGCCAGAACAAAGCTTTTGTGTGGTATTAGGTGCATCAGGCTGTGGTAAAAGTACGCTTTTAAACACCATCGCAGGCTTCGTTTCTGCTACCAGTGGCAGCGTCAGCTTTGATAGTCAGACCATTACTAAACCAGGAATAGATAGAGCGGTGGTATTTCAAGACCATGCGTTATTTCCTTGGCTAAATGTAGCAGAAAACATTAGTTTTGCTGGTAAGTTAGCAGGAATTAAGCCTGAAGATTGTGAAAAAAACACGCAAAAAATATTGCAATGGGTTGGTCTTGATAATATCCCTAATCACTCTGTTTGGGAATTATCGGGCGGTATGCAACAACGTGTTGGGATTGCCCGAGTACTGGCATCGAAAGCAAAAATGTTGTTGCTCGATGAGCCTTTTGCTGCCCTCGATGCTTTCATGCGTGAATCCATGCAAGAGTTATTATTAACGATTTGGCAAGAAAGCCAACGCCAAATATTACTAATTTCACATGATATCGAAGAAGCTTTGTTTTTAGCAACTGATTTAGTGGTCATGGGGAATGGAAAAATCCTACACCACTATCAACCGAAATTTAATGAGCACTGGCAACAAGGGCATAGTACTCGTGAAATTAAGTCAGATAGCGAGTTTATTGTGTGGCGAGAACGCTTGTTTAATCAAATTGTCGCCTGTCGTGCTTAACTTATTTTTTATAAAGCTTTAATTTTAAGGAAATAAAAAAGGAATTTTTACATGTCCAATCCAATGATTCAGACACCCGATGGTACGAGTAAACGAGTATTAGCTAGCCATTTTAGTACGCAATTTATGATACAAAAAAAACTATTTACACGACATCATAGTCTGTTGTGGGGCGCAATTAGTATTCTAATAACAGGCGCGATTTGGTGGGCTGTGACGACATTGGGAGCTGTACCAAGCCTTTATTTACCCGCTCCAGATATTGTATGGAAGCAACTTCTAAAAGTAGCCACAGAGGGCTATATGTCAGCAAATTTATGGCAGCATACCTTTGCTAGCCTTGGGCGAGTATTGATTGCCCTATTTGCAGCTATTTTGATAGGCGTCCCGATTGGTATCCTAATGGGAACCAATCGTACTATAAAAGCAATATTTGACCCTTTGTTAGAATTCTATCGTCCTATACCGCCATTAGCTTATTTACCTTTATTAGTCATTTGGCTAGGTATTGGTGAAGTTACCAAAATTACATTAATTTTCTTAGCGATTTTAGCTCCTATTATTATCTCAACTTTACAAGGTATCTCAACAGTGAGTAAAAGCAGACAATTTGCTGCACTTTCACTAGGCGCTACTCGCTCACAACTGTTGTGGCACGTTACATTACCATCAGCATTACCGCATATATTGATCGGTATTCGTATTGGTCTTGGTGTGGGTTGGTCAACGCTAGTAGCCGCTGAACTCATCGCTGCAACTAAAGGGCTAGGTTTTATGATTCAATCTGCCGCCCAGTTTCTAGCAACTGATATTGTGATATTGGGGATTATGATGATTGCCATAATCGCCTTTGTGTTAGAGATGGTGCTGCGTAAAATACAGACAAACTTAGCACCCTGGTATGGTAAATATTAAATAACACAAAAATTATAAACTTATGCTTATAGAGGTATTTATGAACACACAAGCTACTTTATCCTCTCAAAAAGACTCGCTATCGATTAAGCAATTATCACCAAATATTGGTGCGGTGGTGCAAGGTATTGATTTTACGCAGCCGTTAGCCAACCATGAGATAAAACTGCTTGAACAAGCATTACTAACTCACCAAGTGCTATTTTTTCGTAATCAAGTTATTAATCCTAAACAGCAAGCAGTGTTCGCTCGGCAATTTGGCACACTGCATATCCATCCAATTTATCCACAAGCGGAGAATCAACCGGAAATTGTTATATTAGATAACCTAGAAACTGACTTACGCGATAATGCAATTTGGCATACTGATGTAACTTTTATCGAAACGCCACCCTTGGGTAGTGTGTTAGCCGCTAAAAAAGTACCAGAATTCGGGGGAGATACCCTTTGGTCAAGCAGCTATGCAGCCTTTGAAGCATTATCGCCCTTTTTTCAAACGTTATTAGAAGGGTTAACGGCAACTCATAATATTATCCAGTCTTTTCCCAGAGAGCGTTTTGGTCATACACCTGAAGCTTTACAAAAATGGCAACAAGCTCAAATTGATAATCCTTGCGTCATACATCCGGTTATTCGGACGCATCCTGTTACTGGAAAAAGGCTGATCTTCATCAATGAAGGATTTACTACGAAAATTAACGAATTGACTGACAGTGAGAGTAAAGCAGTTTTATCTTTTCTATTTCAGCATATTGCTCAGCCTGAGTTTACGATAAGATGGCATTGGAAAGCAGATGATATTGCGTTTTGGGACAATCGAGCAACGCAGCATTACGCTACCAATGACTATAGTAGCAACACTCATCGTGTTATGCACCGTGCCACTATTAATGGTGATAAACCTTTTTAATCCTGAGATAATTCATTGACGTAATAAATCGGCTATTTATGATATAAATAGAAATTTAGTACATAACCTTATCAGATCGTAAACACATCAAACAACTCACCCAAGAGCTTTTGACCCCTGCTGTCAAATCCGTACAGTTAAACTTGGTAGATTTAGTTATGCAGCTTAACGATAATAGTCAAACCATACCTGTCTTAGCGATCTATACCCCAGCGGAATTACCTAAAAAAGCTCTTTAATTAATAGACCACTTAAAATAGACTGGTTTAGTGGGACTACTTATAACAGACTGCTGCGCTAGTTATGTTTATTAGAGTATCAACCCAAGAGCAAGATGCAAACGCGCCAAAAATGAGCTCATAGCATTTGCTCAAGAGCATAAGCATAAAGTTGCTGCGTTTTATATAGAAAATAAATCAGGTGCAACGCTAGTACTTACAAAGCTAATAACCATAATAGCTACAGAAGCGAAGTAACATTCAAATACTCAAAATTATTTTGAGCGTCTGTATTAAGTGGTTTATTAGCCTAGTTAGAGTTAAGAAAAATATTGATTACTTTTTAAGATAGGGTATATCAGCCGAAAATTTTATAGTCAAATTATTACAACGATGATATTTATACCAGCTTGATTATCAAAGGAGACCTCCCTGCGTATAGCAGGGTTTGCTCTACCTCTTCAAATCATCTGTCTCATCTTTAAAGGTCTCCACAACGACAGAGAAAATGTCATCCCAAACCGCCTCATTTGCCAAAAACGGATAATCCTTAAGTAGCTTATTACTTTTAGCGCCTTTATTTTGTAGCATGCTGCGAATGATTCTATCGGCATAGCTATTGGGCATCTCAATAATCTCTTTTATCGCCAGTCGTGCATGGTCATGTTGTCTTAGGTACTGTGACTCGTTATGCATCTCGTTTTCAATAACATGAGCAATCAGTCCTGATAAGTACTGAACGTGAGGCGTCAGATCCATAAAACGCCATGCCGGTTGAATAAGATGACTGTCCTCAAAATTTAAGTTTGAGCGAATACCATCAGGGTAAGTAACCGCCTGTTTGTCAAAACTATAATGGTCACGAATTTGCTTCATGAGCGGCACAGATACACGGTCTAAAATCTTATCATAGGCATGACGGTCTGAGGGATGTTCGGCAATGGCTTGTGATATAGGTAGGATAATAGGCTCATGAATGACTTGGTCTCGTCTGAGGACATCGTTAATTAAGAAGCGATGTATGCGACCATTACCATCAGCCAGCGGATGAATATATACAAAAGCAAAGGAAGCAACCGCACTACGTATCAGTGCCGATTGTCCCTCGGTCTTTTTCATAAATGCCTGTAACCCTGCTAACTTATCAACAATGTCATCGGCAGGTGGAGCGATATAGTGCACAATCTCTTTAAAGCCATTGACCTGAGTATGCGACACAAAAACTGGCGATTGACGGATGCCATACTGCTGAATGACCGTTTTACTCCCCAATATCTCTTGTTGTAATTCTGCCAGCGATTCAGGATCAAGCGGAATGTCGCCTTTGCCGGTGCGCCGTACCATCACATCGGCAAAACGTTCAATACGTTTTAACTCTTTCCCTTCTCCCTCTATGGTAAAGCTGGCTTTACTCTCTCGTAATGTCATCCATACGGAGGCACGCATCAGTAAGTCTTGCCCAAATTCATCGTTCAGCTTGTCAACCATTGTGGCAATATCGAGTGCTGCCGCTTGCGTAAACGACTCCGTTTTCACCAGCATTGGACAGAAATGACGGGTTCCTGCTAGATTGTCATTGATACGCCAGCGAGCGTTCTTGATAACCTGCGTAGGGCTTGAAGTAACCTGCTTCTTAGCATCTAAAGCGTCCACATAGTTACCGCCTAAATTGCTCGGTACTGCTAACTGCTGATCCATGAGCCATTCATACAAGAAAGCCATTCTACGGGCATAGCTGCCTGTGGGCTCAGCGTTTACCCATGCTTGTACGTCATCCCCACCTATCCGCTCAAACAGACGTACCAGTAATTCTAAACTCAGTACTTCATGTCGCATGTGAAACTGTAAGTGAGCAATGATAGTGTCCAGTGGACGCGCCGTTTCCTGATAAGCGTTATGGATAACATTACCCTCTTTATAGGTTTGCCGCCGCCCACCGATACTACTGCTGACATATAAAGGAGAAACCAGATCGATGCGTGCATGACGGATAAGCCATGCTGCGCCAATAGGGTCTGAGTTGTGGTTATTCATCATGAGTGGCTCAAGCGATTATAGATAAGCCATTTTGCAGAAAAGCGATTATGAATTCAACATAATGGTTATTATTAAGCCTTACTGCATTAAATCGATTTTAATATGACGTTGTGATGCCTTTAGATAAAAATCAAAAGGCATGTTAAGTGGACATAATGGATCGAAATTGAATGTGCCACTAAAGATGACTTTCATCCTCTCCCATTGGTAATTTCGTCTTGTCATGGTGGTTGAGCTCAGTTTGCTAAATATAGAATTAGTATAGCTTATCCTAAAATAACCATACTAATTTATGACATGCCCTAGTAAAATTCAGCGATAAAAAATCGGTCTATAAAAGACCGATTTTTTTGGTTCATTATTTGATGCCATTATAACCATCATAACGTGTTCAGACTCTAGTCCTTAAAAGCATCTAACGCTTAAAAGAACGATTTATCGAAAGTCTGCTTTAAGCTCTTAGGTTCTTGGCGTTTGACATCATTGAGTCTATGACGAGTCTCCGATGCGATCTGATAAGCTTTTAGGCGCGACTGTTGTAGATTACCAATAGGGCGATTTTCTACTAAGCAGCGAAACGGTGTAAAGGACAAGTTTTCCATAATATCAAAATTGCCATCATCTGGCACATCTTGACAAGGAATCGTCAATGTTGCGACCGTCACAAAAGGCGCGTCAGACTCTTTCCATTCAGTGGTAATCTCTTCAATGGGTTGCTTTTTAAGATTGCGGCAAAGCTGAATCTGGACGTCAAATTGATAATCATGCTCACGTATCTCTTCTACGATTAATGGACGGATCGCTTCTTGTGTTGCGTTAACATCTAAATCACGGCGAGTTATCTTCTTGGTAGATGCTGCTGTTGGCGTAACTCTTATTTTAGCCATATAATCGCCATGACGCACCACACCTTGCGAATGAAAATCATATAACAATGTATTTTTGGGTTCAATCGTCGTAAAACCACCGAGCGCTTTAAACGTTTTAAATGATTCTTTGCTTGGTAGTCTTGAGCCATAATTGGTTAGCCAGTTAAATGCCAGTTTCGCTTTGCCTCTCGCACCTTTTTCAGCATAATCTGGCAGCTCTAAAAAAAGCTTAGAGATATAGGCATAATCTTCGATTCTATTACAGAAAAACACCGGATGATTGATCAAGTTAAAATCAAAAGTTGTACTATCCTCTTCACCTGGTACTAGTTTTTTACCCGGTACGTCAAAAACTTTGATCGCCAATCCTTGCGCTAAACCCAATTTACGGTCAGGCGAAACGCGTGAGGCGCCATTAGAGAAACGAATCACGGCATCATGAATGCCTGATTGGGCATACAGACCTTGTGCATATTCTTTTGGGATATTATCCAAAATTTCAAACTTAGCTTTGAGTGCGCAGTAACCTTTGGCATGGGCATCGCGCGTATGGTAATTGACATCGCTAACCTTATCGCTACGAGTGATATAACTTTTTATATCGTCAGTGATAGTACGAATGTTGTTCTCATCTTCTGCCGTAAGTTTTATATATTCTGGGTTATAGGGGACATACTTAGTTTTAAAGATTTTTTTTAACATGTTTTTTCCTATTTATTGTAATAGTTGGGGTGTTGAAATGGTTAAATAGCAACGAGAAAGATAAAAAGCTATAACTTTTTATCTAAATGGCGAACAATTGTAAGATATAAATAAGTAATAAAATGTACTAAACCTGTAGGATTATTATCCTATTACGACAGCTCGCTAATCCATTTTAGTGCTGACAAACTTGGAATAAATAAGTATTCACCACCATATAAGGTATTAAAGGTTTCGATGCCATGATAGCGCTGACGAATAGGGTCAGCAGGCACAGTAAAAGTATCAGCGTCGCTGTCTTTATCACCATGATGCAAGCTGACCCCTGCCGTCAAATCCGTACAGTTAAACTTGGGAGATTTTAGTTACGCAGCCTGACGATAATAATCAAACCACATCTGTCTTGGCGATTTATAGCCTAAACTCTTTTGAATTCTAGTTTGGTTGTAATACAGCTCAATATATCCAATGATATCACTGATGGCTGCAAACCTTGTTTTATAGTCTTGGTGATATACCAGCTCATTCTTCAATATGCCCCAGAAGCTTTCTATTGGTGCATTGTCATAGCAATTACCTTTGCCACTCATTGAGCCTGTAAACAGATGCTGTTTGATGATCTTGTGGTAGGCATGGCTACAGTACTGACTGCCTCTGTCTGAATGTACAATCAGCCCTTGGCTTGGCCCTTTATTTTTGATTGCCATATTGAGTGCACGGCATACTAAATCTGCTGTTATGCGTTTATTGATAGCGTAGCCGACAAGCTCTTTAGTGTATAAATCTTTGACCCCTGCTAAGTACAGCCAGCCCTCATGTGTCCAGATATAAGTAATGTCACTGACCCAAGACTCATTGGGACGCTTGGCATCAAACTTCTGATCCAACACGTTTGGATAAACCATTTTATTATGGTTTGAGTTCGTGGTGACCTTAAAGCGTTTGTGGCGACGGCATTTGATGCCATGTTCTTCTTTGATACTTCTAACCATGTATAAGCTAATATCAAACCCTTGCTCGGTTAGCTTTGCATGCAGTCGATCAACACCGTAGCGCTCACGAGTTTCACTGTGAGCGGCTTTAACCAATAGTTCACAATGGTTGCGATGTATCTGTTGGTCGCTAATATCACGATTTATCCAGTCATAATAGCTTGAGGGTTTAACCTTTAGTACACGGCACATGCTACTGATGCGAAAGAGTTGCTGATTGTCTTTAATAAAGGCGTACCTTACTAACTGTCACTGCAAGCATAGCCCTTCGACTTGCGTCACTAAAATAGTCTCCCAGACTGTTTCTTAACGTTCCTCATTGGCGAAGTACGCCGTCGCCTTTTTTAATATCTCTCGTTCCTCCTCGGCAACTTTAAGTTGTCGCTTGAGGCAATTATTCTCTTCTAGTACGGCTATAAGCTGTGGATCATATTGCTCTGTGCCGACTAGCTTGCCTTGGTTGGCTTTGTTCTGCCAGTTGGATAAGGTTTGCATGGCGATACCGAGCTGCTTTGCGGTAGCTGAAATATTACCCTTATTGTCTGCTATTTTCTTGACGGCTTCGGCTTTGAATTCTGTACTATAAGTTCTGATCTTCTTGGTCATGGTAAAATCCGGTTATTGTGCTTAGTTTACCAAGTTTATCTCTACGGTTTCTTCAGCATAGCTCATTCTTTATTCGTATTGAATCTCCGCCGATACTCACTTGGTGTCAAACCAACAATGCGCTTAAATATTTTACGAAACGCACTGACATCGCTATAACCCACCTTCCATGCAATTTGCTCAACAGGCGTTAAAGAGAACTGTAGAAAATCTTTTGCTTCTCCGATGCGTAATCGTTGACCGTATTCTGTTGATGTCATGCCTGTCGCCTTATGAAAACGACGCAGAAAAGTGCGTTCCTCTAACTGCGCACAATTGGCTAGTGTGGACAAATCAATATCCTGCGCCTCTGTTTTTTGCAGCCAATGCTGTACCTTTAATATGGCAGTATCACCATGCGTGAGGTTGGGTGAGAAGGCACTGTAATAACATTGTTCACGCCTTGAGGGATCAATCAACAATGCACGAGCGGTCTCATTCATCACCTGTGAGCCAAGAAAACGATCAACCATCCTAAGCCCTAAATCCGTCCAAGCCATCGCGCCACCAGCGGTCACAATATCACCGTCTTCGATAATAATGCGATCGACATCAAGCTCCACATCAGGAAAACGGCTTTTAAAGCTCTCTGCATAACCCCAATGCGTGGTTGCCTTGCGCTTGGATAGTAGCCCTGTTTCACCCAGTAAAAAAGCACCAGCACAAACGGATGACAATATCACACCTGTCGAGTGCAACTCTTTCAGCCATTCCAGCCAAGGCGCTGCTGCTTGCTTTGCAATCAGTGCTTCTAACGTTGGCGGGATAATGACGGCTGCTAATTGTCCAACACTATCGGGATCGCTAGAAAAAGTGCAAATAGGATGCAAATCAGAGTCTTTAACCTCCCAGTGACTGACCTGTAAAGGCAGTTCGGTTGTATCTTGACGTTTGGCGGCAATCTTACTGGCAACCACTAATAAATCAGTCAGCCCAAGGACAGCCGCCATTTGAGCCTTCTCATAAACGACCAAGCCGATTTCAATCTTATTTTTTTCATTCATGTGTCGTTATTAACCTCTAATGTGTCGATGTAGCCACTCGTTAGTGTAGCACAGTGCTTGTAAAATATACGTCTATACATTCACTTCCATAAACAAAGAGGCACTATCATGAACTCACAAGCACTTATCGTTGTAGACATCCAAAATGAGTATTTCGCGCAAGGTAAGTTATCACTCGTCGGTATTAACGAAGCCGCTGATAATGCAGCTTTGGTGATTGAGTCTGCTAGAGAAAAAGGCCATACCGTCATTCATGTTCGTCATGAAATGCCTTCTGCTGATGCACCAATCTTTACGCCTGGTAGCGATGGTGTAGCAATCAATGAAAAGGTAAAACCTGTAGAGGGTGAAGCCGTCGTTGTGAAGCATTATCCCAATTCATTCCGAGAGACTTCTCTTAAAGAGTTGCTTGATGAAAAAGGAATTAAAGACGTGACCGTGATTGGCGCTATGAGCCACATGTGTGTGGATGCCACCGTTCGTGCTGCAGTGGACTTTGGTTATACAACCACTACGGTTCATGATGCCTGTGCCACGCTTGATCTTGAATTTAATGGTACGACCGTACCCGCCGCTCAGGCTCATGCCACCATCATGGCAGCGATTGAGTTTCTGTATGGCGAAGTGATTGATACCCAAACGTGGATTGCACGTTAATCCAGAGTTGTTAATCAAATTATGATTTAGTCATCAAACAGACTCTTAAACCCTATTCCCATTAAGAAGAATTTCCTCAATAAGGTAGCTATTATGAATATAGTAAAATCGCTGACTGGCACCACACTGTTAAGTGGCGTGATGTTGTTAACGGCATGTACCACCTTTGCTAGTCCAGCAGCAAATTCTAACGCGGTAAAACAGACGGCTGCCAATACCGTTCAATTTCAGCAAATCCGTAATGCCACGATTAAGCTTGATTATGCTGGCACCACGTTTTTAGTGGATCCGATGCTAGCGGCTAAAAACGCTTATCCAGGGTTTGAAGGCACAGTCAATAGCGAAATCCGTTATCCAATGGTAGATTTGCCGATGTCTGTTGCAGAGGTACTTAAGGCGGATGCCATTATTTTAACGCATCTCCATGCTGACCATTGGGATGATGCCGCACGTAACCTTGTGCCTCGTGACATGCCAATTTTTACCCAAGATGCAGCCGATGCGGCAACCGTGCGTAAAGATGGTTTTACTGATGTCAGAGTATTGACTGAGCAAGGTGTTGTGTTTAAAGGTACTAGAATCAACAAAACCATCGGACAGCACGGTACTGATGCAATGTACAAAATACCAGCCCTTGCCGAAGGACTTGGTAAGACGATGGGTATTGTATTCCAGAAGTCAGGCTATAAGACCGTTTATGTAGCAGGGGATACCATTTGGGATAAGGAAGTAGAGAATGCGCTTACTCGCTACAAACCTGATGCGGTCGTCCTCAATACAGGTTATGCGAAGATGACTGGTTTTGTCGATGATTCTATCATTATGGGCAAAGACGATGTATACCGTGCGTATAAATTCTCTCCTAATGCTCAGATAATTAATGTGCACATGGATACGGTCAATCATGCCACGCTAACGAAAGCAGAGCTGCGCCGCTTTATCGAGGAAAAACATCTGGATAAACAACGTGTGCTTGTTCCTAATGATGGGCAGTACTACAAATTCTAGAATTGGTTTTAGATAAGTCGTTTTTCAATTCTTCTTTGTATGGCAATACCCAAAGTGTGTTGCCATACATCATCAATACGGTATAACTGAGATCGTTTATGAATATTCCAAATAATTCTGGCAACGCCCCTTTTGTTCTTTCGGTGCTCGACAATGCCTTCACGGGTGTTGGTCACACGATAGAGGACACCTTTCAGGAGATGATTGCTCTTGCAAAACTGGCAGATAGTAGAGGCTTTGAGCGCTTTTGGATGTCTGAACATCATGCCATGCCGGGTGCTGCGGTTCCTTCTCCGCAGATGATGGTTGCTCGGCTGACTGGTGAAACCAAGCGCATTAGGCTTGGTGCAGGCGGTATCATGCTACCGAATCATGTGCCTTTGGTCGTTGCTGAGCAATTTGGTATGCTCGATGCGCTAGCGCCAGGACGAATCGATTTGGGTTTGGGAAGGGCGCCAGGTACCGATGGCGCAACGGCGTCAGCTTTGCGTCGTCATCACGCGGCGAACGATGAGTTTCCTCAGCAAGTCGCAGAATTGTTGGGCTTTTTAGAAAACAGCTTCCCAAAAGACCATCCTTATAATGAGATTCATGCGGTGCCAGGCCCATGGCAGGCTGAGCAAAACCGAGTGCCGCCATCGAAGACTACCACTGATGTTTGGATTCTAGGTTCATCGACTTATTCACCCCATATGGCAGCACAGCTTGGCAGACCCTATGCGTTCGCTCTACAGTTTGGCAGTGCTGATGTCTTAAATGCGATACGCATTTACCGAGAGAATTTCCGTCCATCACAATTCCTAGCCAAGCCATACAGTTTGGTCAGCATTGGCGCGATTGCGAATGAAGATCCGATAGAAGCTCGTCGCCAGTCAACTTCGTCTGCCATGGCAATGTTAAGAATGTTCCAGCGTAAGCCTTTTACCCTACTTCCTCCAGATGAAGTCGCCGCTTTTCAAGGTAACACGCAAGAGCGTCAGATTATTGAGCAGTATACCAATCAAACTTTACATGGCACTGCTGCCGAGGTGGCAGAAGATTTAGAGCGTCTTCAGAAACAGACAGGTGTCGATGAGATAATGCTGGTTGTTCAGGGTTATTCGCGACGCGCCCAATCACGTACTGTTGAGCTAATCGCAGATCACTATGGTATGCCGAGTAATTAGATCCTGTTGAGACTAGCGATATTAAAAGCTTAGCAAAGAGCTTGATACCTAACCATTAGGCTTGTTGTTAGGTATCAAGCAGTATTCCTTATTCCCACAACGGGGCTTATGGTAAATAAAAATAATGACCAAAAGCTCACTGCATGTACATAACGAAGTATATTGAGACTATTTTAGGGAGTAAAGCCATTGATATCATTAACCTTCGCTAAGTACACTAAGACTATCTTATTCACTCAAACCATTGGTGCTACTAGCCTAAATATCTAAGGGTTCATTTTGAATAAGGATGAGTGGTCACGAAGTGCAGTATTTTCCAAAATATAGTAATGATCATAAAAATGATAGGCTAATATTTAAAATACCTCAGCTATTAGCCCTGCTTTAACACTCGATAAATGGTAGCCACTCCAACACCAACCGCCTTAGCGATTTCCTCTTTTGTCATATTGTTTTGACTGTCTAATTCTCTAATACGATTGTGTTTCGTTGTATTAGGCTTCTTACCAGTGGGCTTATAGCCACTGTTAGCCAATCCCTGTTTAATACGCTCTCTACGCTTATCGTTATCAAGCTTTGCCATTGTTGCTAACAAATCGATCAGCATATCGTTAATTACTCTTAGTATGTCGCCTGTCATACCCTCGCTAACTGTATGTGTCGTTGGTAGATCTGCCACCACCAAGCGTAAGCCCTTGTCTTTTATACGCTGCTTTAGAATCGCAAAGTCATCTTGAGATAGCCTGCTTAATCTATCCACGCTTTCAACCAATAAGATATCACCTTGCTCAGCATCATTGAGTAGCTTAGCTAATGCAGGTCTATCAAGCTTTGTGCCACTAAAATGCTCAATATATTCAGCATAGCTATCATCATAGCTTTTGCTAAAGGTAATCAAGTCAGACAAGTCTCTCTTAGCGTCTTGATCCTTAGTGCTGGCTCTCACATAAATACGAACAGTCATAACGCCACCTCTATTACTTAGACTTAATAATTAATGTTCATTGATAATATCAAGATATTACTATCATTTAATAATACAAACAAGTCTAATGATAGATAGGTTATCGTTTAGAGGATTTATGTTTTGAGTATAGTCTAATGTTGTCACCGTCTTAATTCTCCAAGATAGTCGCCGCGTGCTTCATGGTGTACCTGCAATACATATTTTAGTCGTATTGGGTACACTATACTGGCTTCGAGCTGATCATATTAACTGATATGATTTACGACAAAGTAGTTGAGCGATAACTAGAGTATGGCGAGAGCCATTCCGTGATTTTATGTATATACTTAATCTAAAGGAAAGTTACACAGACTTTGGAATAGGCTCTCGTGGAGGTTCATTCCCTTTTGTATTTATATAAGCTCTATCAAAATATCATCTACAATTATTGAGTAACATATCTCTTTACTTGTAAACAAATTTGTGTGGCTTTATCCCCTCCAACAAAAATTCTATTTTCAGCGATGCGTTTAACACGGGCTTGACCTTCTGGCTCACCACTATTAGGGTTACAGTCAAAGTGCGGGAAATTACTACCTGCAATATCCAGACGAATACGATGCCCTTTTTTAAATAAATTTGCAGTAGCAAAAGGTTTTACAGTCAAGCAAACTGGCTCACCCGTCATTAATTCTGGATTTTCCCAGCTGTTGCGATAACGAGCACGCATAATACCGTCAGTCAAGTTCATCGAGAACCCCTCAGGATAATCGTTACTTGGAGGATAAACATCTAATAATTTGACAGTAATATCGCAATCAGGGGCATTAGACACCAACCAGACTTTAACTTCTATTTCACCTGCTACTAAGATATCGTTCTCAAGTGGCTCGCTTTGAAAGCAAAGAATATCTTGTCGTGCAGATAAAGGTTGGTTAGTACCATCAGTGCCAAAAAAATCTGAACGTTCTCGCTGATCAAATGCACCACCTATATAAACTGGTTTACCCGAAGTTATGGATCCGCCAATCGTTGGTACGGGATGATTAGGATTAGCAATCAAGCGTAGCTCAGCAGATGAAGGTATATTATCAATAAGCTGCATATTTTTAGAGCAGTACCATATTTCTGGCTTTGTTCCACTAGGTGGCCACTGATTATCATTTAACCAAAAACCACCATGATCCAAACGACCTTCTGTATTTTTATTACCAGACCCACCACCCATGACGAATATCTTAACAGACGACTGTTTAGCCTGTTGCTCACCAAGTAAATGACGTTTAAACCATTGTACTCGGTAGTCTAACCACGTCGGAGCTACATTCCCATCAAAAAAGGCACTCTTACCGAAATGCACATCTCCGCTGTGGGCAATATTTCTATCACCGTGCAGCCAAGGCCCCATGATGAGTTCTTGTTCAGCTGTTTTTTCGCTATATAAGGCTTTATAGTTATCTAATGTAGAAGAAACATAAGCATCATACCAACTCGACATGCACAATACAGGGATATCAGGAATCTGATCGAAATATCCTAAGGCATAAATGCCTATCTTCTTCCAAAACTCATCGAAATTACCGTGCTGCCACTGCTCAAGTAGATAGTTTTCATATTCAGGAACACTGCTTACAGGTGAGTGACCTTTTAACCACGGTGTTTTAGCAAACCAATCATGAATATTTTGCGCTTGTAATGCTTCATTAATGATAGAACTAGCCTTTGCTTGTGGACTATTTTGGGCCTGTTTAAAGGCCCATGTTAATTGCTTAAGCTCGAAAGCGCCGCCTTGACGAATACCGCACTGATAGGCATTGTGGAATCCGCCTGAATCTAGCACCATAGTTTTTAAATACGGTGGATTCATACATGCTACTGCCAGTTGAGTATGTGCTGCATAGGATAGACCCATAGTTCCCACATCACCATTAAACCAAGGTTGTTCTCCTATCCAGACTAACGTATCGTAACCATCCTCCGCCTCATTTAAGTACTTAGTAAAAACCCCTTCTGATGCGTAACGTCCCCGACAATCCTGATAGATAACAATAATTCCAATATCATTAAATACTTGAGCTATTTCCGACCGATTTAATTCATGCCCGTCACGATTAATTTCAGAACGTGACTGTGCTGTTTTATCATAAGGGGTGCGTTCCAAAACAACAGGTAGCTTTTCTCCTAACGTCCAATTGTTTGGTAGATAAACATCAGTGGCTAACTGAACCCCGTCCCGCATAGCGACTTTTTGATTAAAAAGTAATTTTGACATATTAGTACCCTGTGGCAACGGCAACGGTTAGTAGACCAATTGCAGCGATAAACAACATAACAAAGCACGGAAAAACGTATTTTGCCCATTTTGTCCAACTCACTTCGGCTGTTGCTAAGAAAATTAATAATCCGCTAGAAGTTGGGGTGATAACATTAGTTAAGCCATTACCCATTAAGAATGCAAAAACGGTAGTCTGCGGTGAAACACCGACCATCTGACCAACAGGAACTAAGATAGGCATAGTGACTGCTGCCTGTCCAGAGGTACTAGGAATAGCGACATCTAATGCAAGTTGAGTAGCAAACATTGCATAAGCTGATGTATAGCTATTGCCACTTCCAATTAAGCCAACCAATGAATTAATAATAGTATCCATTATTTGGCCTTCTTTTAAGACAATAGACACTGCTGTCGCCAACCCAATTAAAACGGCGGCAATAAGTACTTTTTTCATTCCAGAAACAAAGGCATCTGCAGTTTCACTAGGGCCCATTCCTCCAAGGATAGCGAATACAATACTCAGAAATAGATAGTAAGTTGAAAGCTCCATTGCCTTCCAACTCCAAGTTTGAGATCCATAAACCATAAATACGACGCCTAAAGCCAAAGCTATAAGAATCGTTACATGGCGCAAAGACAGTTTCTTAGTATCAAAAGTGTATTGAATATTTCCTAAATCACGACTTTCACGACGAATATTCCACAATACAAAGGCAATGCAAATTGTCATCATTACAAAATATGTTGCGACTCGCATACTCATACCACTAAACACAGGTACACCAGCCAAAGGTTGCGCTATTGTTAATGCATAAGGATTAGTTAATGATGCTAAATAGCCAACTTTTACTGCTAATGCGACAATCGCTAACCCTGTCACTCGAGACAATTGTAATCGATCAGTCATTGCTACAATCATCGGTATAATGAGCAAATATTCTTTCGCCATTCCCATAAAAGTACTTCCTAAGGAAAAGATTATCATTAGTACAGGTACCAATAAATAAACATTTCCTTTAGTGATACTTAATGAGCGCTCCAGTCCTGCATCAATTACCCCAGTATGGCTCAAGACACCAAACATACCACCGATAAACATTACCATGAAAATCAAGTCGGCTTGTTCGACAATACCCTCAGGAACTGCTTTGAGCCCTTGAAGAAGGCTTACAGGCATAGCATTTTCTTCAGAACCTGTACCAACAAGGATATCTTTGGCTTCATAGGTTTTTTCTACGGTTTGATAAGTGTTAGGAACAACTAACTTGCCATCACGTTCAAAATGTCCAGAAGGTAAAATATAAGTTAGTGACATTGCAATTAATACAATGATTAACATGATGATTGTAGGGCTCGAGGAGCGTTTTTTCTTTTCAGGAGCTGGTTGAGTCAGAGTGGTCATAATAATCCTTTATTTTTATGTTCCCTGGTTTAAATTATTGCTGCACCGAAAGCCGTAGAAATCCGTTTGCCTGCTTCTTTTAGTGCTATTGTTAGTTGTGATTCGTACTCTGGGCTTAAACGCGACATTGGAATGCTCACGCTTAAGCTGGCTATACAATTTTGTTCATAGTCGAACAGGGGTACGGCTATAGCGCTAACGTCAGAGGACAGTTCTGAATAACTGTGAGCCACTTGCGTTTCTCTAAGTGACAATAGTTCGTCGTAAAGTTTTTGTTGCTCTTGAGTCCCTAGCTGCACTTCTTCTTCAGAAGCGTATGCCAATAAGATCTTCCCCGAAGCTCCCTTACCTAAAGGACGACAATTACCTATATCGCTGTGAACCTGCACACTTTGCTGACTCCGACGTGAATATATTTGCATCATTTCCATACCCTCACGCACACGAATTTGAATACTCTCGTCAAAGCTTTCTGCTAGATTTTCAATTACAGGTTCTGCAATCTTAAAAATATCAATTTGCTGTCTTGCTGCTTGCCCAATAATTAACGCTTGATGACCTAAACGGTAAGTGTGGTCAGGGTTTTGACAAACATATCCTGCTTGACACAATGTTGTTACCATTCTATACGTGCGTGATTTGTTGGTGTTAGATAGCCTCGCAAGTTCGCTTAATCCTAGATTAGGCCGAGCAGTAATCAACTTTAATAAATCAAGAGAAGCAGTTACACTGGCAATCATATTGGTTCATCCTGTAAACCGATGGTTTATTATTAGTAATTAGGTTATAACTATTCCATAACATTTTCAACAAAATATTATGAATAACTTATATTCTTTATTAAGGATTATTAAATATTTAATAAAATGATATGAGTGACATCTCAGTAAATAGTGCTTACACGCTATTTTTCAGAGAAAATTGCGATAGTATTTTTAATGATAGCCTATATAGGGTATACCTTAAAATTACCATTGAAAACTGCCTTATTCTATCCAGAGTCATTTTCATAACATATTATACGATTCAATGAAGTGGCTGTTTTTATATTCTCTCAGAGTGTTGAGTCTCCGACAATCCCGAGGCGGTTCAGTTTGGCAAAGCGGACTTCGTAGAGCGCTTAGATCATTGGTTTTTAACTTATGAAGACTATCTTGGTGAACGTAGCACCACTCAAGGATACTGATAAAACATAGTACACACACAAGCGTCTTAGAAGTGCTTATCATAGTCTGCAAACCAATAGTTATTGGCTATTCACTTATCGAGAATATGAGCATTTAGATATTCCAAACACCACACATTCTCTTCAAGATTTGTTCAGTGAATTAAAGCGACAATTACACAGTCATCATGGACTAAATGAACACCGTAAGTTACGGTTTATTAAGGACTTCCTAGCGTCAAAGTCACTCAAATAGCATGAATTATGTCCATTAGCGAATACCTTCTACTTTTTGTCATTAATTTTGTCCATTACACATAAAATCACAACTTCCTATTTATAAATACATTGACAGTCAACCGTATTAACGTAATAATAATTTAGATGTTAATAGTTATCAATAACATTTAGAATGTTTTCAATTTACGTTATCGATTGCTATATTATATTTCTTTGCTTGGTTAGCAATACTTATTGATTAAACCTCTGCTATTTTTATCTCTATTCTCCGCTACTTTATATTTTTAGATGCCTACTCCTTGACTGTTATGTGAATTAACCGTTATGTGATTTTTTGGCTTGGATGACAATTTATGGCTGAAACACTTACTCGTTATGATATCGATAAAACTCCATTAGCCTTTTCTGATAAATCCATGTTCATTCATCATCTTAATGAAGAACATCAAGATGAACTTGCGATGTTTATCAATGCCTTTACTCCTGCATCAGTCGGTGAGTACGATATAGTATCAATACAAGAATTATATCCTGACGGCCTTCTGTTAGAAGTTATCACGATGAATCGTTATCAAAATGACTTTAACGCATTAAAAGATAGTAAAGCTATTAGTAACAGCTTCGCTGAAAATATTTCTAGTTTTAAACATCAATACTTCATCAATTTTTTCGTGCCTATTAGCGATTCTGAGACACTACATGAACAGTATATATCGCTACTGCAGTCATCCGCTACTAAGCTTGGTAAGCGTACGATCAAACTTCATGAACAGCACTTTAGAGTGATTGATGGTTATTATGTCAGTCCTAATATGTATCGACTGGTGGTGACTGCTCCTGATAACATTCCACTCAATCATCCCGGCTACGCTTATTTATTTGAGTTAAATTCTGATGTTTTTTCTACCATAAATAATGAGTCGGAAAATAACGATAAGCCTTTACAGCGCTATTATACTCTGCGAAAAGCATGGCGAGATCCAATCAGCGCGTCAGTTCAAGCTTGGATAGATGTGTATGTCCATGGCGACACGCCAGGTGGTAATTGGGCCCGTTCTCTCGTCTGCGGTATGCCCATAAAAACAGTGCGCGACTATCCAGAGAAAGTAGAACACCTCACTGAAGGTCAATGCTTATTAATCTGCGACGAAACCTCTCTCCCTACAGTCGCCAATCTATTAGAAAACTGGCAGAATCCGTTGCCGCCCCTTGTCATTGCTATTACTGAAGAACCAGAAGACATCAGTTATTTACATACCCTTAATCTTTGTCAGCACTTAGGTCATGATGAGCATTTTCTAAAAGAAAATCTACTCCATATCATTAAGGCGCCAACAACCGATCTTTCTGAACAAATCATAAGCTTATTACATGCAAGGTTAACAACACTACCTCTTAAGATTGGCAAGGTTTGGGGCGCGCTTGAAGCAGCGGACATCAAATCACTAAGACAACAATTAAAAGCAATCCTTGGTTTATCACGCCAAGACATGGTTATAAAAGTCTATTGGCGTGCTCAATAACTGTCTCATTTTCATAAATAAATGAAAATCATTTGCATTAACTAGCTATCTTTCTTTAAAATACTTTATTTACTTTCGACTGCTCACTATGATGCACATCAATAATTTAAGCTTAATACGTCAAAAAAAAGTTTTGCTTCACTCCACTTCTTTTATTATCGAGCCAAATAAACTTTATGCGCTCATCGGGCATAATGGTTCGGGTAAATCCAGCCTTATAAAGGCTATGGCAGGAGAGATGGCACCCACGCAAGGTGGTATTGAAATAGAAAGTAAAGATTTGCGAAGCTTTTCTGCTAAAAGTCTGGCCACCCATCTTGCCTATTTACCGCAAAATCTACCTGATGCTGGTGCTTTTACGGTCTATGAGCTTGTGATGTTGGGCAGATAC
This sequence comes from Psychrobacter glacincola, assembly GCF_965118485.1. GTDB lineage: Bacteria > Pseudomonadota > Gammaproteobacteria > Pseudomonadales > Moraxellaceae > Psychrobacter > Psychrobacter glacincola_D. Next base: position 32,176 of record NZ_CBCPJH010000031.1, read on the forward strand.
CCTCATCAAAAATGGCTGCAAAAACCTACGACCCATGATCATCAACAGGTAGAAAAAGCCATAGCACTGACTCAAGTTGATGCTTTTAGAAATCGCCAAGTATCTACATTATCTGGTGGTGAGCGCGCACGTGTATGGTTGGCCATGTGTCTTGCCCAGCAGACAAAGTATCTGTTATTAGATGAGCCACTAGCGGCACTGGATGTTGTCTATCAAATAGAAGTTTTAAAACTGATTCGTCAATTGGTTGACGAGCAAGGCCTAGGTGTTGTGATTATCCTGCATGACCTAAATCTAGCGGCAAGATTTTGTGATGAGTTTATTGCTTTAAAACAAGGTCAACTTTGCCATATGAATGATGTCAAAAACACCATGGAGAAAGAGGTGTTACGCTCAATATTTGGCGTGAACTTCACTCTATTAGACCACCCTATCACCAGCCATAAAGTAGCGGTTATATGAAAGCGTTCACTTTTCCGATTGGGCTCTGTGCGGCATTATGCTCAGGTTTATTGCTAAGTAGTTGCCAGTCATCTGACGCCACGCCTACTCCATTATCCAGCCTAAACAGTCAAACATCGCCTAAAGTAATGACGCCCGATTGGGGCATTGCGGCGACGCTGACTGCCATGGGATACCCACCAGTTGCTATGGGTGATAAACCCGTCTATAGAGAATGGGTCGGTAAGCCTCTTATACCCGATACGACTCTCGACGTAGGAACACGCTATCAACCCAACCCTGAAATGTTCTCTCAGCTAGACTTGGATTTGGTAATAGACAACGCTTTTTATGCGCACCTGCGTCCTATGTACGGCGATTTGCCTATCCACTCTATTGAATTGACCAGTCCTAACAAAATTGCAAAGTGGGAGGACTTTATAGAACCCACGTTAGAATTGGGCCGATCTATCAATAAGCCCCAAGCCGCGAAAGATTATTTAGACACCAGTAAGAAACAAATCATACAAGCGGGACAGACTTTTCATGCGCGTTATCCTCATATCAAAAAATTGGCTGTCGTACAATTTGCTGATACCAACAATTTGCGTATGTTTTCGTATAACAGTTTGTTTCAACCTGCTTTAGAGACGATGGGATTACAGCTAGTAGCGTTGGCAGAGGGCAATGAATGGGGGTTTACGCCCATTATGCTAGGAGACTTAGCGCAGCTTGATGACGATACTTGCCTTGTGGTCGTTGAACCTCTTAGTGACCTTCTCAAACTTGAATTAGAAGACAGCTTAGTGTGGCAGCGCCTAGGTTATTCCTTTGATCAAGAGCATCCATCTAACAAAAAAGGTCGCTGCGTCACCTTACTTCCTGCAACATGGAACAATAGTGGCGTGGCTTCTATGAATGTTTTAGCCGATCGTTTAATGAACGTCACTTTTGTAGGCAATACCGATTTATGATGATTAAAAATAATTTTTTGGCTGCTAACCGCATTTATCTTATAGTCGTTTTTTTAATCGTGCTGGTAGCAGTAAGCAGTTACGCGGTCGTACACCAGCTATGGCATCTAAATTTTTTAGAATTGTTTACACGATCATTTAAATTGTCACTTTCAGACATGAGTATCCAGCTACAAATCCTACCGACTATGTTGGTAGCCTCGACTGCTGGTGGTCTTTTAGGATTGGTCAGTGTTCTATTACAACAGCTGGTGAAAAATACGCTGGCCTCAGACACAACATTGGCTGTAGGTAGTGGCGCAAATATGGCACTGCTGATAGTGACTTTATTTCTGCCTAGTTTAGCGTTAGGAGGCAGTTTTTGGGTCGCTTTTATTGGCGCGCTCAGTAGTATGGCGATTGTATTCATTCTAGCCGCTCCTAGTCGCATGAATCCTTTGGTATTAGTACTCGGTGGACTGGTCACCAATATTCTATTGGGCGCTATTACCGCCTTATTACTGATCTACTATGCTGAAGAATCCTTAAACGTTATGGTGTGGGCGGCGGGTAGTCTCACTCAGAATAACTGGCAAGTATCTGTCATATTAATCATCGCTAGTGTGGTTGCTTTTTTTAGCTTACTCCCTTTATTAAAACCACTAGAAATAATGAGCTTAGACGATAGGCAAGCCAAAAGTTTGGGCGTACCTATCAATCTCATTCGTGGTTTGATAGTGGGATTAGTGGCTTTACTGACTGCTTTAGTCGTCAGTCGTGTGGGTCCTATTGGTTTTATTGGTTTGGGTGCTGCTACTCTTGTTAATATATTTTCGGTACGGCGTATTGGTTACCGCCTGCTGTTAGGTTATGTATTTGGAGCGCTTTTATTATGGATTACCAGTAATACCACGACGCTATTACAACATTCTCTGAACCTGAATATCCCTGCTGATGCGATGACGGCAATACTTGGTGCCCCATTGGTTATATGGTTGATCATGACCCAAAGTCGCCAACATACCGATGAGGTTATCCCAACCTTGGTTTCAGAACGCCGTGACACTAACCTAATTGGCTGGAGTGTGGCTTTAGTACTGCTAACAGCGGGCTTACTTGTCTTTACTGCCACTTCGAATGGTTGGCAACTTAGTACTCTAGGGCACTTAATTATTGACTTTAGATTACCTCGCACTTTAAGTGCTGCTGCCACTGGGGTGATGTTAGCCACTGCCGGCGTACTGCTACAAACTTTGACTCGCAATCCTATGGCCAGCCCTGAAGTATTGGGTATTAGCTCAGGTTCAGCAATAGGCGTGGTACTAGCATTTGTTTTCCTACCCAGCTTTGGCTACACAGGTATTATGTTATCAGGATTATTGGGCGCTTCTATCGTGCTCAGTTTGATCTTATGGCTTGCTCGTCGTATAAATCCGGCTTATTTATTATTAGTTGGTGTGGCCATTGCCGCATTGATGGGCGGTTTATTAAGTCTCGTAAAAATATCTGGCGATCAACGGCTACAAGCGGTTCTCAGCTGGCTATCAGGCTCGACTTATCTTGCTAGTCCAGAAACGGCATGGATTTTAGTAGGGTTGGCTTTTATACTCTTCCTATTAAGTTTGCTATTGATAAAGTCTTTAGAGATATTAAGCTTAGGTAGCAGCGTGGCTCGTGAGCTTGGGGTATCTTTGCGCTTATATCAAAGTTTGGTGCTAATTCTTGTAGCAGCACTCAGTACGGCTTCCACTTTGGCAGTAGGTCCACTGAGTTTCGTAGGGCTAATGATCCCTCACCTTGCGACCACCTTAGGCGCAGTACAACTCAAACGGCAAATTCAATTGTCCGCCATCTTAGGCGCAGGCTTAATGGTTATAGCGGACTGGATCGGGCGCTATCTCATATTTCCCTATGAGATACCTGCAGGCACCATTGCTGCTATTATTGGGGGGGCATATTTTCTATATTTGATGCGGCGTATTAAGGCTTAATCCGCTTAGATTGGTAAAAATACTAGCTAACTTTCAAACCATATTATAGGACTGAAATTCATTAATACTATGACAAACCCTTTAATGTTGATGGACAACCCTTTGTAGTCTCACAAATATATTTAGTATTAATGCAGCAATATATTGCAATGGAAATGATTATCATTATAATAAGCATTTAACTTGTGTGCTGGAAATATTGATGCAACTGTCTCGCTTATACTCCGCTTTATTTCACCTTAAACCATCGAGTTTTTCTCATCACCCCCTGTCATTAAAATCCGTATGTTACTCTTGTTTTTCTACCTCAGTCATCATACTAGGTGCAGGCCAAGCAGCATTGGCACAAACGGATTTAAGTGTCGACGCTCAATCTGATACTCCGAGCGTGGTGCTTGATACGATTGTGGTGACCAGTAGTGCTGACGCATCAGCGGATGGATTGCCAGATGCTTATGAAGGTGGTCAAGTCGCGACAGGAAGCCGTGTGGGAATTTTGGGCAATCAAGATATTATGGATACGCCGTTCTCTACCACATCATATACCAACGAATATATCGCCAACCAACAAGCCCAAAGTGTAGGCGACCTACTCAAAAAAGACCCAACAGTACGTGTGGCAAGAGGTTTTGGTAACTTTCAAGAAGCTTACTTTATGCGCGGCTTCATCACTACATCAGATGATACGATGTTTAATGGTTTATACGGTATATTGCCTAGACAGTATATTTCCACCGAACTATTCGAGCGTGTGGAAGTTCAACGCGGTGCTTCTGCCATGCTAAATGGTGCTGCGCCCAGTGGAGGCAATGCTGGTGGTACGATTAACCTATTACCCAAGCGCGCTAGTAATGATCCACTGCGTCAATTGACTTTGGGTTATGGTCAAGGTAATCAAGGTAAAGTGGCGGTAGACGTCAGTGATCGCTTCGGTACGGAGGATGCTTTTGGCGTTCGCTTTAATGCCGCTTATCAAGATGGTGATAGTGCCATCGATGATGAATCTTCAACATTAGGTTTAGCAGCGCTTGGGCTAGATTATAAAGGCGAGCAATACCGATTATCAGCAGATTTGGGCTGGCAAGATAACAAACTTAAAGAAACTCGCCCTAGTGTCAATCTTGGTGCTGTTTCTAGCATACCAAAAGCGCCAGACGGCTCAAAAAATTGGGCGCAGCCTTGGACGTATTCAGATGAAAAAGATGTCTTTGGTACCATTCGAGGAGAATATGATTTTAATGATAATCTCACCGCTTATGGCGCTTATGGCATGCGAAGTGGCGAGGAAGAAAATTCATTAGCCACCTTAACCGTCAATAATGCTGATGGTGCGGGCACGATTTATCGTTTTGATAATTCTAGAAAAGATTTGGTACAAAGTGCCGAACTTGGTCTACGTGGTAAATTACAAACGGGTGAAGTGGCTCATAATTTGGTACTGGCAGCAAACCTGTATGATCAAGAAGAAAAAGGTGCATTCGCGTTTGATTTTGGCAATCAACCTGCGACCAATTTGTACCGCCCTACCGACTACACTGAAGTCCCTTTTACAAGTACAGCCACCTTCGGTGGTAACTTAGACGATCCAAAATTAACCAACAAAAAGCAGTTTCAAAGCTTTGCACTAGCAGACACCATATCGCTGTTTGATGACAAACTCAAAACCACGTTAGGTGTGCGTCATCAAAATATAAAAACGACTAGCTATGATGCCAATACGCAGGCAGAAACTGGTCATTACGATAAAAGTGAGTGGACACCAAGTATCGGTATTGTCTATCAACCGAGCATGGACTGGTCGTTCTACGGTAACTATATCGAAAGCTTAGCACCAGGAAAAACAGTCCCTCAGACAAATAACAATGCCCCTGTCACCAATGCGGGTCAAGCTTTGGACCCTTACGTGAGCGAACAAACCGAAATTGGCGTGAAATATGACAACGGGCTTATTGGCAGTAGTTTATCTGTGTACCGCACTGATGCCGCTCGTGACTATATCGATGTTTCAAACACCTTTATATCTGTTGGTAAAAACCGTCACCAAGGCGTAGAACTGACCGTATTTGGTAGCCCTAGCGAAAATATACGCCTAAATGCTGGCGTGAGTTATTTAAGTGCCAAACAAAAAGACACCGGTAATGCGGCACTAGATGGTAATAAAGTCATCGGTCTTCCTACCTTACAAAGTAACGTTAATCTAGAATATGATGTTGCGGCACTTGAAGGATTCACCTTAACAGGTGACATCATTCATACAGGCCCACGTTATGCTGATAATGCCAACACCTTAAAAGTTGACGGTTATACGACGTTAGATCTTGGTGCTCGCTATAAAACTATGCTAGCAGGACAAAATGTCACTTTAAAAGGAATGGTAACCAATGTCACGGGCGAAGATTATTGGCAATCAGTCGGTGGCTATGCAGATGCTGGTTATTTAAATGCAGGCGAGCCTACTGCGTTAAAAGTATCAGCGACATTTGACTTTTAAGTTTGAACCCTAAGCCACGCTGAT
>NZ_CBCPJH010000032.1:0-37854 GCF_965118485.1 Psychrobacter glacincola
GTAAAAAGGGTCAAACCTATACAAAAAATTGTAAATTCGTAGAGTTTTCAATCATTTTTACTGACTAATATTATTATGTCTAAAACTCTATAACGTCTAAAACTATCGATATAGACCCGAATGCTGTTGACATTGATAACTTTTTTTATTATTAATGTTACCAATAGTTTTCTAAACTGTGTTGAGAATAGGTGCTAGCAATTGCTAATTTAGACCTTCAACGACATAGATAATAGATACTAAACTTAAATGGACTTAATAAAAGACTAGGCGAATAGCCTGTCTTCTTCCCGCTAGGATGTTATATGACCCTCAACCCTATCTCCCTTCGTACAGCTGTATTCTTGCCCACTTCTCTTGCCCTTGCTATGTTTATGACAGGCTGTAGTGACAATATGGCAACTGATAATAATGCCAGCTCGTCAGCCAATATTGATCCAAGCGTATTAGCGGACACTCAAGAGATGGTCGTCAATAATGGCACTGAACCTGAGTCGCTTGATCCCCATAAAGTATCCGGTGTACCTGAGTCTAATATTGGTCGCCAACTATTTGAAGGTTTGACCAACACGGATGCAGATGGCAAAACCATACCAGGAATCGCAACCGAATGGGAAAGTACCGATAATAAAGTATGGACCTTTAAATTGCGTGATGCCAAATGGTCAAATGGAGATCCGGTCACTGCGCAAGACTTTGTCTATAGCATGCGCCGCTTGGTCGATCCAAATACCGCGTCACCTTATTCAAGCTATTTGGTCGATGCCAAAGTGGTCGGTGCCGATAAAATCGTTGAAGGCGCAGCTGGTATTGATACGCTTGGTGTAAAGGCAATTGATGATAAGACCCTGCAAGTCACTTTATCAGAGCCAGTACCTTATTTTCCAGATATGCTGATTCACAACTCAGTCAAGCCTGTGCATCAAAAAACGATCGAAGCATTCGGTGATAAATGGACAGACCCTGCCAATATTGTGGTTAATGGTCCTTATAAGGTCAGCAAATGGAAGATTAATGATGAGCTCGTTTTGACGCGTAATCCTTCTTATTATGACGATGCCAATACAAAACTCAATACCATCACTATGCTACCGATTCCTTCTAGTACAACCGATGTAGCACGCTATCAAGCTGGTGAGGTTGATGTTACCTACAATGAGATTCCAACCGAGCAATTTGCTTCCTTGAAGAAGCAAAACGGTGATGAGCTCAGAATATCACCTTATCTTTGTACTTATTACTATGAATTTAATACCGTCAAGCCTCCCTTTGATAATCCAAAAGTACGCCGCGCATTAGCATTAGCATTAGACCGCGATACCATTGCAGAAAAGGTTATCGGTCAAGGTCAAACGGCCGCTTATCAGCTCACACCTAAGGCGACCAATGGCAAGGTAGTAAATACCCCAGAGTGGTCCACTTGGGATAATGAGAAGCGCATTGCAGAGGCTAAAAAACTACTGAACGAAGCGGGTTATAACGAGAGTAATCCGCTCGCCTTTGAGCTGCTTTACAACACCAATGACAACCATAAAAAAGTAGCGGTTGCCGCCACTTCATTATGGAAGCAAGCGCTTGGGTTTGTCGATGTGACTTTGACCAATAAAGAGTGGAAAACCTACCTTGATACTCGCCGTAACGGCAACTATCAAATCGCTCGTGCTGGCTGGTGTGCTGATTATAACGAGCCTTCAGCCTTTTTAAATATCGCCAAATCTGACAACAGTGGCAACTACGGTAAGTATGCCAATGCCAATTTTGACAGTCTAATGGCACAAACGCTAAAAGCGGGCGTGACACCTGAGCAGCGTGCCAGCTTGTATCAAAAAGCGGAAGCACAGCTCGATCAAGATATGGGACTACTCAATATCTATCATTATGTGAGCCCTCGCTTAGTCAAACCTTATGTTATTGGTTTCTCAGATAAAGATCCTTTAGGTAATTGGCAAGGTAAAGATATCTCTATTGCTAAGCATTAATACTTAAATCGTTATAACTCTAGTGGGCGCTATAAAGAAGATGGATTCTGACTTATAGCGCCTATTTATTTGAGTTAAAAACGTAGCAGCAGCTACGTTGAAAACAAGTATTTTAAAAACAAGCACGTTAAAAATAGGCATCCTTATAACAGGAACCTTATAAAAAGAGGCCTTATGCTAAAGCTCATCTTTCGGCGTATTTTAGAAGCCATCCCAACTATGTTCGTTTTGATAACCGTGTCTTTTTTTATGATGCGTTTAGCGCCAGGCAGTCCTTTTACGTCTGAGCGCAATCTATCGCCCGCCGTATTGGCCAACATCGAAGCCAAATATAATCTTAACGATCCCATGTGGCTACAGTATGTCAATTATCTAAAACAATTGGCGATGGGTGATTTTGGCCCATCGTTTAAGTATAAAGACTATACCGTGAATGAGCTATTGTCGCAGTCGTTTCCTGTCTCCATGGAGCTTGGCTTGTATGCTTTTATCTTGGCATTGGTCTTAGGATTAATCCTTGGTATTGTCGCCGCGCTTAAGCAAAACTCGTGGCTTGATTATCTATTGATGGCGTTTGCGATGACAGGGGTTGTGATTCCAAGCTTTGTCAAAGCGCCGTTATTGGTACTTATCTTTGCGATTATTTTGCAGTGGTTACCTGCGGGCGGCTGGAATGATGGGGCAGTGCGAAACCTGATATTGCCCGTCACTGCGCTCGCATTAGCCTACGTCGCTAGTATCGCCCGAATTATGCGTGGTTCGATGATCGAGGTTATGAATAGTCAGTATATCCGTACGGCTAAGTCTAAAGGTTTGCCCATGCGCCAAATCGTTATGAAGCATGCACTGAGACCAGCGTTACTGCCAGTTATATCGTATTTAGGCCCTGCCTTTGTGGGGATTATTACCGGCTCTATCGTTATTGAAACGATCTTTGGGCTACCCGGCATCGGGCAATTATTCGTCAATGGGGCGCTCAATCGTGATTACGGTGTGGTGCTGAGTTTGACCATTTTGGTCGGCGTATTAACCATTGCCTTTAATGCGATTGTCGATATTTTATACGCGATGATTGATCCAAAAATTCAGTATTAATGCTTAGACGATATACATTGTTGCTCAAAAACCACTGATTACTTAAACAATAACTATCAGATTATCAATTAGATTAATAAAGGGACGACTATGAGCCTTCTCGTAGACCAGCAAATCGAGGCTATGAATCTGCCTGTTAAAGAGATTAAAGGCCGTAGCCTATGGCAGGATGCCTGGCGCCGTTTTTATCAAAACAAAGCGGCGGTAACCAGCTTTTTTATCTTATTACTTGTCGGTATGTTTGTCATATTTGTGCCTATGCTTGCGCCTTTTGGCTATGCAGAAACCGATTGGAACTTTATGCAAGCTGCGCCTTCGATTGAAAATAAGCACTATTTCGGTACTGACTCGCTTGGTCGAGATTTGCTGGTGCGCACCGCAGTCGGTGGTCGTATCTCTTTATTGGTCGGTATAGCTGGCGCAACGGTGGCAGTATTGGTCGGTACGGTATATGGCGCAACATCAGGCTATCTTGGCGGTAAAGTGGATATGATTATGATGCGCTTTTTAGAGATTCTAAGCGCCTTTCCATTCATGTTTTTCGTGATTTTGCTCGTCACTATATTTGGCCGTAACCTTATTTTAATCTTTGTCGCTATCGGACTGGTCTCTTGGCTTGATGTGGCTCGTATCGTCCGTGGTCAGACCCTGAGCCTAAAGAGTAAAGAGTTTATTGAAGCGGCACATGTCGGCGGGGTATCAGGTTTTAATATTATCCTGCGTCATATCGTCCCTAATGTACTTGGAGTGGTGGTGGTTTATGCCTCTTTACTGGTGCCGACGATGATTTTATTTGAATCGTTTTTGAGCTTTTTGGGACTGGGGGTACAAGAGCCTATGACCAGTTGGGGGGCGTTATTGCAAGAAGGCTCGCAGACAATGCAAGTCGCACCTTGGCAGATTCTAATTCCCTCAGCCTTTTTGGTCATTACTTTATTCTGCTTTAACTTTATCGGCGATGGTCTACGTGATGCGTTTGACCCGAAAGACCGCTAGTCAAATATCGCTAGGAGAGCAACATTATGGCAACTCAAGACATGGACAGTTCACCTAAAAAAATAGAAGCTACTATCCGTAAAATAGGCGCTGACTCAGCACTTAATAATCAGGCTCAGCAAAAGAGTAGCTTATTATCAGTGCAAGATTTATCGGTGCAATTCACTACCGAAGATGGTTTGGTGACCGCTGTTAATGGCCTAAATTTTAATCTGCATGATGGTGAGACTTTGGGTATCGTCGGTGAGTCAGGTTCTGGTAAGTCGCAGACGGCGTTCGCTATCATGGGACTGCTGGCAAAAAATGGTCGTACTACCGGCTCTGTAAAATTTGAAGGTAATGAGCTGCTAGGTTTATCACAAAAAGCTTTGAACAAAATACGTGCTGAGCAAATCGCTATGATCTTCCAAGATCCGATGACCTCGCTCAATCCCTATATGAAAATAGGCGATCAGCTCGCTGAAGTATTGACCCTACATAAAGGCATGAGTAAAAAGGACGCGTGGGCAGAGTCAATACGGATGCTAGACGCGGTCAAAATCCCTGAGGCCAAAAACCGCATTGGTATGTATCCGCATGAGTTTTCAGGCGGTATGCGTCAGCGGGTTATGATTGCGATGGCATTGCTTTGTCGCCCGAAGCTACTTATCGCCGATGAGCCTACGACAGCGCTTGATGTCACGGTACAAGCACAAATTATGGTGTTATTAAATGAGCTAAAGCGCGACTTTGGTACCACGATTATTATGATTACTCATGATTTGGGTGTCGTCGCTGGTATCTGCGATCGGATGCTAGTCATGTATGCTGGTCGTACGATGGCGTATGGAGAAACGGAAGAAATTTTCTATACGCCTTCTCATCCCTATACTATCGGATTATTAAACGCTATTCCGCGTCTGGATGATAAAAAAGGCAAGCTTGAGACCATTCCTGGTAGTCCGCCAAACTTACTTCATCTACCAACTGGTTGTCCGTTTCATGAGCGCTGTACACACGCTATGGATATCTGCCGTGATGTACCGCCGCCGCTTGAGTTTTTGCCTAATGAGCGTCAACGTGCTTGCCATTGGCAGCCTGAAATGCAAATGCATGATTCAGCGTACATTGTGAACGGCAGTGCAAAGGGCATCACAACAGACATTAATAATCTATCAAAGCTGGAGGGTTAGAGCATGACATTAGCAAATGTAGACATGTCTCAAGATAAAAGCCAGGCCCCGCTATTACAAGTACAAGATGTCCATACTACGTTTAATATCAAGCAAAAAGGAACGTACTTTTGGCAAAAGCCTGACACGTTAAAAGCCGTCAATGGTGTGTCTTTTGAGCTGTTCCCTGGGGAGACTTTAGGGGTAGTAGGAGAGTCTGGCTGTGGCAAATCAACGCTAGCCAGAACGATTATTGGCTTGGTACGTGCCAATGCTGGCAGTATTAAGTTCGGTGACGAAGAGATAGTGGGTGCTTCCAAAAAGACCATGAGAATAAAACGCAAAGACATTCAAATGATCTTTCAAGATCCGCTGGCTTCGCTCAATCCACGCATGACAGTAGGCGATATCATCGCAGAGCCGCTACAAACTTATTATCCAGAAATGAAAAAGTCTGACGTACAAGATGAAGTGCGCACCATCATGAAAAAGGTTGGGCTGCTGTCGAATCAGATTAACCGCTATCCACATGAATTTTCTGGCGGTCAGTGCCAACGTATTGGTATCGCCCGCGCGCTGATATTAAAACCTAAAATCATCATTTGTGATGAGCCGGTCTCCGCCCTTGACGTCTCTATTCAAGCTCAGGTCATCAATTTATTACAAGACCTACAGCAAGAAATGGGTCTATCACTTATCTTTATTGCTCATGATCTATCCGTCATTAAACATATAGCCCATCGAGTATTGGTCATGTATCTGGGACATGCTGTCGAATTGGGTACAGGTGAAGCGGTATATGGCAATCCGACCCACCCTTATACCCAAGCATTGATGTCTGCTGTTCCATTACCCGATCCTATCGCTGAGCGCAATAAAACCATTCAGCTGTTAGAAGGCGAGCTGCCAAGTCCAATCAATCCACCATCAGGCTGTGTATTCCGAACCCGCTGTCCGATAGCAGATAGCGAATGTGCTCAAACAAAACCTATATTAGAAGGGGCTTTAGACCATAGAGTCGCCTGCTTAAAGAATAAGGTTGAGATGGTTTAATAAAACTCAATCCGACTAAGTACGTGTTCTTGCACCAGATAAGCACAGATATAGGCGCTCGGCCACGCAAAGACAAAGGCTAGTACCCACGAGTGCATTAATTCTATAAAGAAGCCATCGATGAACCCTACTTTAACGAGTATTAGAGCAGATGAGATAATAAGTGACATCATCATTGCCATCAGACCGGTAAAAATAAGACGGTAATATTTGCGGCGGGTACGCAGTTTAAAGGTTCTTGTATCAGTCATGGTTTACTCAGTGCAGCATTATGATAATTAATATTATAGTAATTAGGATTATGGTTAATCATCATATAGCGTGTTCAACGATTGGTAAATTGGTTATTATCACTACCAAGGTCGAAAAATAATGATAAAAGTGAAAGGAAGTCACATGTCAGCACAGCAACGCACATCAAAAAACAAGACGTTAGGCATTATTGGCGGCATGAGTTGGGAGAGTACCCAAAGCTATTATCGATTGATTAATGAAGGTATCAAGGCTGAGCTTGGCAACTTACATTCAGCAGATTTGCTGATTCATAGCGTGGACTTTGAGCTGATTGCCACCTTGCAAGCTCAAGGCAGGTGGGAAGAGTTGGGCGATATCATGTTAAACAGTGGCAAACGATTAAAAGCGGGCGGTGTAGATGGGATTTTAATCGCCACCAATACCATGCATAAAGTAGCAGAGCAGGTACAAGCTGCCACCAGTCTGCCACTGATCCATATCGCGGATGCGACCGCAAATGCGATTAAACAACAAGGTTTAACCAAGATAGCCTTACTCGGTACACAGTTCACTATGACTGAGGACTTTTATAAACAGCGTTTGATTGATGCGGGCTTGCAAGTGCTGATACCATACACCGATGCGCGCGCCGAAGTTCATCGTATTATTTATGATGAGCTGTGCCAAGGGCAATTACTCGACAGCTCGCGGCAGTATTATCAACAAGTGATTGAAAGCCTAGCTAAACAAGGAGCAGAGGGTGTCATCCTAGGATGTACCGAGATCGGACTGCTCATTAAACAAGTAGACAGCCCGATTCCTGTATTTGATACCACCACGATTCATGCGGCGGTAGCGGTGCAGTTTTTATTAGGCAATGCAAAGTCTAGTTAAAGGTAAAATGAGTTTCGCTACTTGCAGTAGTAGGCAAGTATTATTAATAATGTACTCGCCATACTAATAAGCAAAAGCAGCCCGTTTGAAATTCTATATATAAACCACGCTATTATCGTTTATTCTTTTTTATCATACGGCGTCTGTGCAGTCGTCTATGAAGTCGTCGATGCAACATTGTGATACGGCGTAAAGGTGACAGCTTCCATACAGTCGTCGGCAAAATATCACGAAACGAGGCACTGGTGCCTGTCTGCGCGCGAAACTCTTCAGACCTTTGCGCAGCCTCTTCTGCAGGCATGTTTTTACCCTGACGCCATCCACCATACAGATATAGTCCCGCTCCCATAAAGGCGGTAGCCATCATGCCTGCTGGAAACGATAGCCAAAGTGCATCTTCTCCAAGTAATGGATAAAGCCCAAAAGCAAATCCAAGACGCACTGGGTACATTGAAATTATCATGACTATCAGTGGCCAAATCACATAGCCGTTTGCTCGCATGGTGCCGAATAGTACTTGCGCTATGCCAAAAAAGATAAAACCCCATGTTGCCATTAACTGAATATGACGCCCGATTGGCACCGCTTCACTGTCACTACCGAGGAAAAGCCCTAGAACGGTTTCATCAAAAACGGTCAACAGCATGATAATAAAGCCGGTCAATACCAGATTAAAAATAAGCCCCCAGCGCGTGATTCCTGCAATTCGGTGCCATTGATTGGCACCGATGTTCTGCGCAACCATCGCACTGGCCGCCGCACTTAGCGCCATTGCAGGCATCTGTACGTATGTCCAAAGCTGTTGGGTGGCGCTGTAAGCGGCTGTCGTTTGTACCCCCTCACGGTTAATCAGCGCCAGCATGGTCAACGCTGCCGAAGAGATAACGATCATCTGTAGCCCCATCGGTAAGCCTTTTGAGAACATTGACCTTAGGATTTCTCGATCTACGCGCAGAAAGCGCAGCTCCGGCAAATTAAGGGTCAACACTGAGCCACGCACGTACATGGTGACGACCATACCAATCAGCGCTAGCGTGTTTGCAACGGCTGTTGCGAAAGCCGCACCAAATATACCCCATTCGGGAAATGGTCCTAGACCCAAAATAAGCGTTGGCGTCAAAATCAGGTCAATAACAACCGATATAATAATAAACCAAAGCGGCGTCGTCGAATCGCCTGTACCGCGTAGTGCCATCATTATCAGCGTAAAGGTCAGGGTGACCGGCATCGCGATGAAAATCATCCGCAGATAGGTCAGAGCAAGATCTAAAGCACTTTGCGGCGTACCAAGCAAATCAAGTAGCATCGGCGCAAATATCCACCCTACTGCCGATACCACTATACTTATCGGAATAATACTACCCAGCGCCGTTCCCATGGTTTTTTTGACCGTGGCATCATCGCGGCGACCCATGGCCTGACCAATCAAAATAGTAGAGGCCATACCGAAACCAAAAACGAAGGAGATCAGTATAAACATCAGTATGTTGCCGTTCGCCGTGGCTGCCAATGCTTCTTCACCCAGAGACCGACCCACCCAAATAGCATTGATTGAGCCATTTAATGACTGTAGCGCCGATGATCCAAGGGTGGGCAATGCAAACAGGAGCATCGTTTTGGCAATCGAACCTTCGGTCAGGTCACGCCGGTTATGGCTGGAGGTGGCTGCTTTACTCAATGTTTATCCTTTTGTAGTATTCAGGGCTAATTAGATGAACTAGGATTGATTAAACGAAAGTGCTTATCATAAACCAGAAATTTTATCCCGTCTTTATTAGAGCTGTAATCCCTCGGTAAGCGCTATGATTATTTGCCTGACATTTTTTTAGGCGATTGTCGAGAAATTTATAGGGAGGGACAGTTACTATGAGCGCTTAAACTTAAAATAAGCGTGTGCTAGGATGATGTTCTTTACTTCATTTTGCCAACTATTAACAAGGATGTTTCGATGCTATTAAAACGCCTAGGCCTTGCGTCTCTACTCAGTCTGTCAGTCGTTGGCTGTACCACCGCGCCCAATACCTTGGCGGTAAATACCACTCAAAAGATTATTCAGTATGAACGCTCAAAATCTGATTTAGCGGTAAAAGCGCTGACATTAAGCTCTGGTGAGAAAATGGTCTATGCTGAAAACGGTAATGTAGCGGGCGAGCCTTTATTATTGATTCATGGCTTTGGCGGTAATAAAGACAACTTTACTCGTATTGCTCGGCAGTTGGAGAACTATAATGTGATCATTCCTGATTTGTTAGGTTTTGGTGACTCTAGCAAACCGATGGCGGCAGATTACCGCGCGGAGGCGCAAGCAACGCGCTTACACGAGCTATTACAAGCCAAAGGCTTAGCATCTAACATTCATATTGGTGGTAATTCGATGGGCGGCGCGATCAGTGTTGCTTATGCGGCGAAGTACCCTAAAGAAGTTAAAAGCCTATGGCTGATAGATAGCGCGGGCTTTTGGTCGGTGGGTGTGCCGAAGTCTTTGGAGAGTGCAACTCTTGAGAACAATCCGCTATTGGTTAATAAAAAGGAAGACTTTTATCAAATGTATGACTTTGTGATGTCTAAGCCGCCTTATATTCCTAAGTCCGTCAAAGCCGTATTCGCCCAAGAGCGTATCGCTAATAAAGCGCTAGAATCTAAAATACTCGCGCAAATAGTTGAAGATAATGTTGAGGAGCGCGCTAAGGTTATCGCTGAATATAATATTCCAACGCTGGTCGTTTGGGGTGAGGAGGATAAGGTCATCAAGCCTGAAACAGTGACGCTAATAAAAGAAATCATCCCACAATCACAAGTGATTACGATGCCAAAAATCGGTCATGTACCGATGATTGAGGCAGTGAAAGAAACTGCTAAAGATTATAAAGCGTTTCGTGAAGGGCTAAATAAATAGTCATTTAGGTTGAAAGGTTTGTTTAAAACTAGAAAAGAAACATCAGTTGATCTGGTGTTTCTTTTTTTGGTTATAAGGTTGTAGTAGCGTAGGCTAGGTTAAATTACAACTCTTTTACCAGTCGCTCTAGCAGTTCAACTGTGCGCTCTTGTCTGACCAAAGCGACGCCTTGTCCTGCCCATAAAGATTGATGTTCAGCATCAAGGTTTTTGTTCGCATTAGCACGCATAAACGTAGTCATGGCATTTAACTGTGGGTAAGGTGGTAGCTCATGAGCGCTCTCAAATTGAGCAAAGTTACGCAAATAATCATTTAATAAACCACGAGCCTGCTTACCCGAAAATAATCGTGTTAGTCGTGTTTCAGCACTGCGCTTACCTTCACTGGCATCGAGTAGTGCTTGCTTATAGATATCATTGATACCGCATTTATCGGTGGTTAAAAATACCGTACCTAATTGTGCAAGCTCGGCACCAGCAGTTTGTACTGCTTTGATGGCTTGTGCCGTCATAATACCGCCCGCAGCAATCAAAGGAATATTGGTGCAAGCGCGCGTTTGACTAATCAATGTCAATAATCCCAATGGATCGTTTGCGCTTTGTGGCAACCAACCACCACGATGTCCTCCTGCCTCTAATCCTTGCACGCACACTGCATCAACGCCAATATCTGCCCAAGCTTTCGCTTCTAGTGGATGATTAGCAGTACCGATGACGCGCGTACCTAAATCTTTTAAACACTGAACTTGCTCGGCGCTGATAATGCCAAAGGTGAAACTCGCAACTGGAACAGGGTTGTCATAGAGCACTTGTAGCTGCTCGGCAAAACTTAGTGCTGGATGCTTAGGTAACGCTACTTCTATGTTGTTTTCTTGATAGTAATTACTGAGCCAAGTAGGAATTTCGCTATCCAAAGTAGTAGAGTCATGCTCAGACAACACCATTAAATTAATCATAAAAGGGCGATTAGTTAGGGTTTTAAGGGTATTGATTTGGTCATTTAAAACCTCTGGCGCCGTCGTACCTCCACCCAATGACCCCAGTCCGCCAAAGTTACTAACCGTCGCCGCCAGATCTGGCGTGGTTGCTCCTGCCATCGGTGCTTGAACGATAGGGTAGGTTAAATCAAAGGTATTAAGTAAGGTCATGACGGGCGTCCTTTTTATTTTATTGAAGAATTTACCATACTTACTTTAACAAAGCTGAGCGCCGTGCGTGTTAGAGAATTTTTATTTAGTTATTCAATAAAAGAAATAGGTTTTGACTACAAGTTTGTAGTTAAATTATTTGACTACTTTTTTGTAGTTAAGTATTATAACTATTAATTTGTAGTCAAGTAGAGATATTAAGATGAGTACAGGAAATATAGTTTACGGAAATAATTATTTTCCACGCCCGAAAGATGAAAAAAGAATATGGCGAAAAATTGCTCAAGGTGACCATTTGCTACTACTTGCTCCAAGACGTGTAGGTAAATCTTCTTTGTTACATCATTTGAAAGATAACCCTAAACCTGGTTATGCCATTATATACAGCTATGTTCAAGATTGTACGGACGCACAAGAGTTCTATATGAAACTGCTGAAGTCCATTACACAGTCAGAGTTTGTAACTAATACTGTCAATGTATCTAATAAATTAAATGGCTGGTTCAGTAAACTCTCAATTGATTTTTCAATAGAGGCGTTTGGAGTAAAGCTAGCAGCTGATAAAAAGACTAGTGATGAACCTCCTATCATTGATACAGACGTTATTCGTCAAGTATTAATGGACAGTTTGAAGGAGACAGATATTATTCTAGTAATCGCTATTGATGAATTCCCTGATGCTCTCATTAATATCCATAAAAAGCATGGCGAAATAGTAGCTATTAAGTTTTTATCAGGTATCAGAGAGATGTGCCAAGACGTCAACTTTAATAAGAAAGTACGCTTTATATTCACAGGCTCTATCGGACTGGATACAGTAGCCAAGAAACTCAATCTTAGTAATTTGATTAATGTTTTCGTCCATACAACGATTGAGCCTTTATCAGACATAGAAGCTCAGAAATTTATCGATTTTTATTTTAGTAAATCTTCGGAACGGATAATAACTCACCACTTAAAAGAGATTATCATCAAGCAAGTGGGTTGGAATATGCCTTACTACCTTGCTTTAGTTTGCGAAGAAATAGTTGATAACTATGATGATAGCCATCTACTGGAAGAGTCGGACATTTTAAATTGTGTTGAACAGCTGTTTGAGCAAGAGACGAAGACAAAGTTTTCTCACTGGCGCGAACGTTTAAATCGGCTAGAAAAGCAAGAAAAGTTATTCGCTGAATCAATATTAACGCTTGTTTGTGACCATGACGAATCATTACCATACGCCGATATTTTTAACTTAAGCCAACATGCAGAGTATAAAGATAACGTTAATGCCAATTACGTATTGACTTGTCTTAAGCACGAAGGCTATCTTTTCAATCAAACAGAAGATAATACTTATCAATTTACCTCCCCTTTATTAAAACGTTGGTGGACTCGTTATGGAAGATAATAATATAAAAAGCCATTCAGTCTTACTTTATAACACTCAAAATATAGATGCTCAGTTACTAAAAGCAAGTTTTAGTATTCGTAAAAAAGAATACCAACGCATCTGGAAGGATATTCAAACGAGTGAAATGACTCATCCAGAGACTCATTACCTTATTCAAGGCGTAAGAGGAGCAGGTAAAACCACTCTATTATCTCGTCTTTCCTATGAAGTTGCTGAAGATGAAAAATTAAGTAAATGGCTGATACCTATCTTATTGAATGAAGAAGAGTACGGTATATTATCGCTATTTACTTTTTGGCTGCGTATCTCTGAAAAGCTAGCAGAACATGATGCTCAGTTGTATTCAGAGCTGTTTCAACAAGTCTTGAGCTTAGAAGATGATGCGGTAGTTGCTTGGGAACTGATACAACATTACTTAGATAAAAATAAGCAAAAAATCATCGTTTTTGTTGATAATCTAGGGGAGTTATTTAAGGATTTTGACGATATTGAGCATGCTCAGCTGCGTGAAGTGTTAAGTCTACAACCGCATATTCGCCTTATTGGTGGTTCAAGCCAATCACTAGAAGCACATTTTGATGTATCAGCTCCGTTCTACCAGTTTTTCAAATTGATTAACTTAAAGTCAATTAATGAAACGGAAATGCATGAGCTACTGCGCTCTTTAGCGCAGCAAACTAATGAAGAATCGATAAAGACTATTGAAGAAATTATCAACGAACATCCTGAACGTATTGAAGCAGTCAGACGACTTACAGACGGTGTGCCCCGTACCATTGTTTTGCTATTCCAAATTATCATGGAAGGCGCAAAAGAAAGTAGTTACGCCTATTTAGAGGAAACGATTGATAAGACAACGCCACTCTACAAGCATCGAATGGATGACTTATCGCGGCAGCAAAAAGCGATTGTGCATACAATAACGATGAATTGGGATGCAATGAGCACCAAAGAAATTGCAGAACAAACCCGCTTACCTAGCAAGACAGTATCAGCGCAATTAGTAAAATTACAGCAGCAATGGATAGTCGATAAAATTGAAACTAATACCAAGAACCATCTTTACATTGTAAAAGAGAGATTCTTTAATATTTGGTATTTGATGCGCTATGGTAATCAGACGGATAAGCGTCGGGTATTATGGCTTACAAGGTTTCTGGAGAGCTGGTGTGATGAAAGAGAGTTATCGGAAAGGTTTGTAAACGCGGCTTTTAATATTGAAAATAATCAAATTAATGTATCTGATGTATATTTCAATGCACTTCTGGCTTCAAAAAAAATTGATAGTGAAATTAAAAAATCGATTGTAGATAGTATGAAATTTGAAGCTAAAGTAGGAATAATAAATTATCAAGATAGTGAGTATAAGAATATAGAATTACCATTGAGAGAGTTTATTAATAAATATGAAATAGAAAATGCTTATCAGTTACTCGAAGATAATTTTAACAAGCTAACCATAAGAGATTACCTATTTAATCTACATACATTATTTTTAGCAAATCCAGAAAAGTTTATCCCAGAAGTTTATGGCTTAAAGCTTTTCAAAAAAACTAACTTTGCTCCACTTGAAGCTTCATATCTATTATCTATTGTGTTCAATAACAATTGCTATGAATATAAGAAAGTTTTTTATACAATATTATCAGAAGTTATAAAGAACGTAGATATTGAATTGGGTCGAATAGCAATTGTGCATTCTTATTGTATATATTCTTTATGGAATAATGATTTCGAAAGTTTTAAATCGTTTTATGAGGAAATGAAGAAAGTTGACTTTTTAGAAGAGCTTTCAAAAATAGACAATGAAGACATGTTCTATATATTTTTTGAAAATATAATTATTATGTTGCTCTCAAAAGGACAAATTGAAATATGTTTTAACATGGTTACAGAATCTGAGTTTAAAGAAGAATTAAAACCCTTTTATTACGCCACAGTTTCATTTTTCAAAGACGAACGCCAACAAGAATATCTACGTATGGGTCCAGAACTAAAGGGAACAGTAGATGAAATACTACAAAAGGTCGAAGAGTATCGAGTTAAGTACGCTTAGATAAAACAACGGTTATAACTTAGTTTCGTATACTAAGTTATAACCGTTAAAGCTAACTCTTCGGCGGCCACGGACGGTCAGCATCACTCACAATCCATTCTGCCACATAGCCGCTCGGTGGTAATTGCCAATCTGCTTGCTTGACTGCCGCTAGTACCCGTGCGGTCTCGATAACCTTACCACCTTCGGTGACACCCGTGCGCAGTAGCGCCGATGAGCAAGGCTTACCCTTGACCCACATCGATTGCTCAATATATATCCAGCGCTCATCGAAGCCGGCGATTTTGGTCTTCATGGTGACTTTATCGAAGGCACGAATGCGCTTTCGATATTGAATGGTACTGCCAGCGACGACCAAACCCCAACGCTGCTTTAAGAGCTGTTTACCAAGTCCGCTACGAACCGCAAAATCAGTACGTCCCATATCAAAAAGGGTGAGCACGCGACCATTATTCATCTCTAAGAAATTGTCAATGTCCGTCAGACGACAGCGAAAACTAATCTCACTGGTATCTTTAAACGTTAAGGTATTGCCTTTTTTGACTTGTAGCGCGGCGCGAGCGATGGTGCTGGCATAACGGATAAATGGATACATAAAGCAGTCTCAAAGTATTTTTAGATTATAAGTTATTTAATTTTATTAGATGCTACGCCGATAGACTCAAAATAAGCGCTAACGGTTTCGGGTATCCAGTTGATATCAAATCTTGATTTTTTATAAAGATGCGGTGATTTGTCTTTATCAGCGCGATAACGAATAAAGCCCACATGCCCGCCGTGTTCAGTATCTAAAATAGTGACACTGTCAGACACATCATTTGGCGTAGCAGTAAAACCAAGGAAAGGATCGTCTTTGGCGCTAATGAGTAACAATGGTTTCGTTACGTCTATCAAATAAGGCAGGGCTGATGAGGCTTGATAATAATGATTATTAGAGCGGTAGCCATGACGCGGTGCGGTAAAGATATCATCGAAATCACTGATGCGATTGACCGCTTTGATTGAGTCGATCTCATCTTGAGTAATGTCATTGGCTAAGGCTTTTTTGATAATGGGATTGAGTAAGTAGGGAGTATATATACGATGACTCAAAAAGCCGTGCATGCTAAGCGCCGCCGATGACATATCAACTGGCGCAGAAATGACAGCCGCACCTTGGCAGATTGCGTCGTCACTATATTCGCCCATATATTTTGCCAAAGCATTACCACCCAGTGACACCCCAGCTGCATAGATATTGGCGTATTGCTGACTTAGGTTTTGCAGCGCGTGATGCACTTCATCGGTATCACCCGCGTTATAAAAAACTCTGCCATTAGCAGGAATACCGCCACAACTGCGAAAGTGAGCGACCACAAAGTGCCAGCCCTGAGCGTGCATTTGATACGCCAAAGCGCGCGCATAATGACTGTCACTACTGCCTTCCATCCCATGAAATAGGACGATTAATGGCGTTTGTTCAAGCGCACCATTTCCTGCATGCTCGACAGGATAGGCATCATAAAAATCATAAGCGATGTCTGTTTCGGCAAGTGAGTCTTGCTTAATCACGCGTCGATAAGTGGGCGTTTTGGGCGCAAAAAACTTAGGAAGGATACTTTGCAGATGCGGATTGGTTAGCCAAAATGGCGGTTTGAAAGGAGCAGGTGCGAATGGTTTTGTCGGTTTTGAGGTTGGCATATATGCGTCTTATTTTATGTTTATTAAAAATCGTTGTGAATAATCAGAGCTTTATCATACCGACGCTTATTGCCAAAACCAATAAGATTTAGTGAATGCTCAGTGAACGCATGGTTACTCAATTATTTTCACGATTCATCTAGTACCCGACCATCCATCGCCAGACGTTCTTTTAAACTATCGATGTTTGCTTCAGCAAGCGTCACGGTCAAGGTTACTTGCTTACTATAAGTCACGTCATCAATGCTGCCGTTTAGACTTTCTACCACGTAGCGACACTGGGCTTCAGTGGCAAATTCTGCCAGTATTTGTACTTGCGTCATTGCTATATAAGGCTGCAAATCCATCTCATCGACAGCCGCTTGCGCAGAGCCTGCATAAGCACGGGTCAAGCCGCCAGCACCTAACTTGATACCGCCAAAATAACGCACGACGATAATAATGACGTTGCCGATAGATTTGTGCTGCAAGACATTTAGTATCGGTCGTCCTGCGGTACCATTGGGCTCGCCATCATCATTAAAGCCGGCGCTAGTGGTATTATTGGGGTCACCAATGATATACGCCCAGCAGTGATGGCGTGCATCAGCATACTGTTCGCGTAGCTGTTCCACGTGAAACATTGCTTGCTCACGCGAAGTAACTGGATAAGCATAGGCAATAAACTCAGATTTCTTAATTTCTAAGCGGGCAGTGACGGCTTGTTTTAACGTTTGATAACTCATATTTCATCAGGTCTGGGTTGGATATGGTAAACTTGTCTAACTTTCACTGTGTCCGTATTTGGCGCAGTGTTCATTTAATTTTTTAATATAGTACCACTTCTAAGCATTGAAGATAGTCAACAACAAACTTGTGATAGTTTGCAGCGTTGGCTTCTGATTGAAAGTGGTTATCATAAAATGGATGGTAGTAAAGAGTATGCGTCTAGATAAATTTTTGAGTAAAGCCACTGAGTTGTCGCGTAAAGAATCCAAAAAAATTCTGCACGCTGGTGAAGTGACGGTAAACGATCAGGTCATCAAAGATCCAGGTGTCCATGTTGATGTGGTCAATGACGATGTGATTTGGGCGGGCGAGCCATTATCGGTCGCTGCGGGCAGTCGTTATATTCTATTGCATAAGCCTGAAGGCTTTGAATGTACGCTGAAAGTAAAAGAGCATCCTATTGTCACTGAGCTGATTGCGGTGCCAGAGCTTGGTAGCTTACGTATTGCAGGGCGTCTTGATGTTGATACGACTGGCGCATTATTGATGAGTGATGATGGTAAATGGTTGCACCGTGTCACCAGTCCTAAGCACGAACACGCCAAAATCTATGAGCTGACTTTGGCTGATGCAATGGATGAAGCGGCGCAAGCCAATGCAGTCAAAGAAGTCGCTGAAGGCATTCTTTTAGAAGGCGACCATGAAGAAACAAAACCTGCTGTGCTCGAATTCATTGACGAGACTCATGCGCGTTTGACGCTTGAGCAAGGTAAATACCATCAAGTAAAACGTATGATGGGTTACTTTGGCAATCGAGTGGCTGAGCTACATCGCGCCAGTGTCGGTCATATTACTTTAGACGGCTTGGAGAAAGGCGATAGTCGCTTTTTAACACCTGAAGAAGTTGCTAAGTTCTAGTTTTTTTATTTCTAAATAAATTAGAAAGCATATCTGTAAAATCAGCAGCCACTGAAAAGTGAGCTGCTTTTTGTTATCAGGGATTTATACCTATTTTTTTGCACATTTCGCTTAAATGTTTATTTGTGTTGCCTATCTCTTAAAGCTCAGTAGCAGTTTTGCAAAATTAAACCGTTAAACCTTTGAAAAAACCCTCTTTGTGATACAGTCGGCTCATCTTTTTAATCTATATTTTTACATAATGTTATTTACTGCTCTTTTGTTAAATATTCAAGGGTAAATAACGATCATTATGAAAAAACAAATAGGACTGTTTCCGTGAAATTCCCTATATTAAAATCTGCAAGTTTGATAGGCGTGGTTTTATTGGCAACCACTGCCTGTGCGCAGCCGAGCGCCACTGACATGACCAATAAAACAGCAAGTCAGAACAATAGCCAAAGTATCCAGAATACAAAAGCGACCGTTAGCAAAGCTGTTGACGGCCAATTACGTGAGCTGCTTACTCAAGCTGGTATCAAAACGCAAATCACTTCTATCGTACCGTCTAAACTGCCCAATATGTATCAGGTTAATTTAGCTGGGCAGCTGCCGTTACATATTACCGAAGATGGTAAATATGTTATTCAAGGTGAGCTACAACAGAACCCAAGTAAGCGGGTAATGACCAAGGTGCCGCAGCGTAACAGTGCCCAAGTCGGCAAGCCGGTTAGTGCGAGCTTGAAAGCTGATCTACTATCAAATATGGGCGCGCTTAAAAACATGAGTGCCAAAACGCCTTTCTTTTATACCGCTGTACCAGGCGTTATTTGGGGCGCTACCTTAGAGGGTGTACCATTTTTACTATCGGACGACGCGCAATATATTACCGATGGCGAGATATCTGTCATCGAAAACGGTCAGTTTATTGGACTTGATAGCGACTTTGAAAAGCTGAAGAATCAATCTGTATTTACCACATTAGATAGTCAGCAGCTGATTACTTATCCAGCAACCAGCCCTGAAAAAGCGGTTATTTATGTGGCAACGGACGTCAATTGCCCATATTGCCGTTTGCTACATAAGCAACTACCGATGCTCAATGCAAAAGGCGTGACGGTAAAAACCATTGGCTATCCGATCTATGAAGAGTCGCCTGAGCAAATGCGCGGTATATGGTGTCAAGCCAGCGAGGATGGTCGCCGTAAAGCGCTTGATCAGGCGATGCTAAATGGCAAAATGACGCCAGCACCTGCAACTTGCAAAACGAATGGTGTGACAGCCAATCGCGAAAAAGCGGCAGGTCTCGCCGTCATGGCAACGCCTGCTATTTATCGTGAAGATGGCGTACTATTTCAAGCAAGCTTTGAGAGTCCTGAATTTTTAGAGTTTTTGGGTGTGCAATAGCGCAGATAGATATAGTAAGTCTGCTATAAAAAAGATAGATTCAAAATAATATTCTGCTGGTATAAATTTTCCTCGCTTGCTGTGCGCTTTGCACTGCAGAGGCTTCGAAAAATTCATCCCAGCAGCACTATATTATTTTTAAGTTAGAGCGGCTACATTTAAGAAAGATATGATAAAAAAACCGCCACATAAGCAATTTATGTGGCGGTTTTTTAATGGGTTTTCATAAATCAGATATCTAAGGCAAAATAATATCGACGATTTTCCAATCAATCAAGCCTTGACGCTGCATCTCTATCGTCAACGGATAGCCCTTTACTTGACCGCTAATGGTGAAACAGTTAATACCGCAATAGCTTAATGTTGGTTTGTCACTATCAGACCCTTGAGCAGCTTGCTGTTCAAGCTCGTCGGCTTGTTTTTCCATAATTTGCTGCATTTGGTTTTTGACCACCGCATTTATATCACCGCGATTGATGATTAAGCTTTGAATCAGGTTTTTTAAGTCCACTTGATTACTGGCGATAGCCCATGCGGCGGCAAGCTCTTTGGTAGCGGTGTTGGCTTGACCTTGAGTGTTGATTAATTTTTCGATATTTTGTGGTGTGATAGCACCAGTTACCGCTTGGATGATAAAGCCATTTGCTGCCTCTTTTAACGGCTCGCCGCCCAGCTCAGCAACCAATGGATATTTGGTCATGGTCACAGCAAATTGCTCGGTGAGCTGGTTTTGAATACTGGGGCGCACTTGTTCATAGTCAATCGCTGCCGCAATGGTGGCACCATCTTTGGCATCGTAAGCATTTTTAAGCTGATAAGCGCTGTAATAAGGCGAACACCCATAAACAGCGACTGCAATGATAATTAATAGAACAATCAGCTTTTTCATAAAAAATGCGACCTTATCACCACTTTAATGGCGCTAAATTTCAAAAATAGGATATAAATATCCCCTAATATGGCGCTAAATACTAGCATGGCTGACTCTTATAAAGGTATAAAAACCTTTGTCAATTTCTTAACAACCTATTTTATAACCTACACTAAAAAGTCTAATTAATACTTTGTACTGTTTGCCGCTTGATAAATGCTGCTGCCATCTCCATAAATAGCGCAAACTTTTAATAATTGATTTGACTAAGCAGCACCCCACTGTATTTCGCTAGCAAATTTATACGATTGTTATCATTACTATTTATACTTCGGTATTTATAACCCGCTGTGTTTCACATGAAACCTTTTTATGGTTTGTAGTGATGATGACCGTTATTAGGATAATCGTTGACTAGCATTGATGAAATAGCATCAATGAATCAGATTGTGATTCAAAAGCGGTGGACTGTATAGACGATAGGAGAGCCCATGAGTAAGCGCGATTTTTATGAAGTATTAGGTGTCAGTAAGACGGTGGAAACCAAAGAAATTAAGCGAGCTTACCGTAAGCTTGCGATGAAATACCATCCGGATCGTAACTCTGATGACCCTGATGCCGAAGAGAAGTTTAAAGAAGCGTCGATGGCTTATGAAGTGCTGAGCAACGAAGAAAAACGCTCCGCTTATGACCGTATGGGTCACGCTGCTTTTGAAAACGGCATGGGCGGTGGTGGTTTCGGCGGCGGCGGTAGTGGTAATTTCCAAGATATCTTTGGCGATATTTTTGGCAACTTTGGTGACATTTTTGGTCAATCACGTGGCGGCGGTGGTGGACGTTCGCGTCGCGGTTCAGACCTGCGTTATGTGATTGAGCTGACCTTGGAAGAAGCAGTACGTGGCTGCAAAAAAGAAATCAGCTTCACCGCTCCTGCGCCTTGCGATACCTGTAATGGTAAAGGCGCAAAAAATGCCTCTGATATCGTGACATGTCAGACCTGTCATGGTCAAGGTCAAGTGCGTATGCAACAAGGCTTCTTTGCCGTTCAACAAGCTTGCCCACATTGCGGCGGTACTGGTAAACAAATCAAAAATCCTTGCTCTGACTGTCACGGTAATGGCGTCAAAGACAAGTCACGTACGTTAGAAGTCTCTATCCCAGCAGGCGTTGATGATGGTGATCGCGTACGCTTAGCGGGCGAAGGCGAAGCGGGCGGCGCTGGTGTGCAAAACGGTGACTTATACGTTGAAGTACGCGTTAAACAGCATAATGTCTTTACCCGTCAAGGTGCCGATCTGTATATGGATGTACCGGTTAGCATTACTGATGCAGCACTTGGTAAAGAAGTTGAAATCCCAACTTTAGATGGTAAAGTAAAAATTAAGGTTGCTGAAGGTACGCAAAGTGGTAAGTTATTACGTGTACGCGGTAAAGGTGTGACGCCAGTACGCACCACGATGAAAGGGGATTTGATTTGCCGTGTCGTTATTGAGACGCCGGTGAACCTAACTCGTGAGCAAAAAGATTTGCTACGTCAGTTCCAAGATACATTGGATGGCGATAGCAAACATCAGCAGTCGCCGCATAAAAAATCTTTCTTTAAAAAGATTGGTGATTTGTTCGACTGATAGCTTGGGTTGATTAATGGTTCAGCTCGATTGATTTACTGACTTATCTAAAGCCCCATTGTTTCACGTGAAACAATGGGGCTTTTTGTTGATGGTATAAAAAACTATTCATACATTATATTTGCTAAACTTAGTATCATAAATTTAAAAAACCAGAATATCAAAAATAAAGTATTTAGGATAACAATATGAGTCAGCAAGAGAATAAAAAAATGATTAACGTCGGCGTGATCGGTGCAGGCGGTCGTATGGGGCGTATGTTGATTGAAGCGCTACAAGACAATCCGCAAACAATATTAACGGCAGCGATTGAGCGTCAAGGTTCAAGTTTGGTCGGTGCAGATGCAGGTGAAGTCGCCGCTATCGGTTGCTTGAATGTGCAAATAGTCGATGACCTAAAAGCAGTAATTAATAATATTGACGTACTGATTGATTTTAGCTTGCCTGATGCAACCGAACAAAATATGCAGGTTTGTGCAGCAAACAATGTTGCGATGGTCATCGGAACGACAGGCTTTAATGAGCAGCAAGAGCAAGTGTTGGCAACAGCGAGTGAGCAGGTTGCTATTGTGTATGCCGGTAACTATTCGACAGGTGTAAATTTATCATTAAAATTGCTAGGCATGGCTGCTAAAGCCTTTGGTACAGAAGCCGATGTCGAAGTCATTGAAGCGCACCATAAACATAAAATCGACGCACCATCTGGTACCGCTTATATGATGGCAGAAGCAGTTGCCGAAGCACGTGGACAGAACTTAAAAGACGTTGCGGTCTATGGTCGTGAAGGACAAACGGGCGCGCGCGAAGCAGGGTCGATTGGTATTCATGCGATACGTGGTGGTGAAATCATCGGTGACCATACCGTAATGTTTATTGCAGATGGCGAAGTCGTTGAGATTACCCATCGCGCACGTGCACGGATGACCTTTGCCGCCGGTGCGGTGCGTGCCGCTACCTGGATCGTTCAGCAGTCTGATGGGCAGTATAATATGCAGGATGTTTTAGGCTTGAATGATTAGGTTTAAATGAAGGGCTTATTAATTATTGATTACGGCTAGGAGGCAGATATGGCTAAGTTTAGATATAACCTGATAACGATAATTAGCCGTGCTATTGTCGCTATTAAAAGGGTTAGCTATCCACGCCAAATAACCTTTATGTTGAGTCTGACTATACTGCCAGTAGTCGTACAAGCTGCTAACAATCAAAGTAGTTATGAAACTTATGTTATTCATACTTATGGCGGTGAGGCATTATTGCCTGCTGTCCGCCAACAGCTAAGTAATAGCCGCGATGGAGGTACCGTCGCCACTTATCAAGATAAGCTCGTATTGCAAACGACAGCGGCCAATTATCAAGCCGTGCAACAGTTACTGAGTCAGATTGATCGTCAGCCGCAAGCACTAACGGTTTCTGTACGCGTGGGCAATAACAGCAGTAGCCAGGGTAATATCCAACAAGGTCGGGTGACTATTACCAATCGTGGCATTCAAGGCGCAGGAATTATTAATCAACGTAACAGCCAACAGCAAAGCAATAATTTATATCAAGTACAAACGCTGTCTGGGAGTGCCGCTAGTATTAGCACAGGTACGCTTTATTCACTAAGTCAAACTTATACTGCCAATAGTTATCCTACCTATCATCGACCGTCGGGACAGATTTTTATTCAGCAGCAAGTGCTGTTACCAACGACCCAAGGTATTGCTGTTACACCTAGACTGTTATCTAATGGGCAAGTAGAAGTAAAGTTATCACAAGTAGAAGAGCAGCTTGTACGCTCCAATTCTTATCGTCAAAACAGTTACGGTAATAGTGCGATTCAAGGTCAGCGTTTGAATAGTACGATTATTGTGCCACGCGGACAATGGGTGACGATCGGACAAGTCTCCCAAAATAGACAAAATCAACAATCGAGCTACGGTGGTAGTCGCCAAAGCAATAATAGCAATGACGCGCCTATTCAATTGTTGGTTCAATAGCTGTTTATTCTTTATTCAAAAACGTTTAAGCATAAAAAAGCGCAGTGTTATAAATAACACTGCGCTTTTTTTATCATAGCTATTGCTGATAAAAACTGAGCAAATACTAATCGATA
The DNA here is from genome assembly GCF_965118485.1 of Psychrobacter glacincola. GTDB lineage: Bacteria > Pseudomonadota > Gammaproteobacteria > Pseudomonadales > Moraxellaceae > Psychrobacter > Psychrobacter glacincola_D. The sequence continues at coordinate 24,187 of NZ_CBCPJH010000032.1, forward strand.
TACACTACTTCTAGCGGTGGGAAGCCATTAAATTCAACAGACGAGTAAGAATTGGTATAAGCGCCAGTGGTTAGCCAAAATATTTGGTCACCAATCTCAAGCTCTTCTGGTAGCTGATAATCAGTCTCTTCATACATGATATCAGCCGAATCACAAGTTGGGCCTGCCAATACTACTCTGCCTGCATTGGTTGACGTTTCCATTTTAGGCGTATAAACAGGATATTTAATGGCTTCACCCAAGGTTTCAATTAAGCCTTGGAATAAACCCACATCGGTATAGACCCAGCGCGTGGTATCGTCATGCGACTTACGTGAAATCAGCACGACCTCACTGACCAAAACCCCAGAGCTTGCTGCCAATGAGCGACCCGGCTCCAAGATAATCTCCGGCATATCGTCAACACCATAACTATCCACTAAATACTGCTTTACCGCTTCGGCATATTCTTTTATCGGGTTGACGTTACTTAAGTATCTAGCAGGGAAGCCGCCACCTAGGTTAATCATTTGTAGCTTAATGCCTTGTTCATTCAGCAGCTTAGCAAATATATCTTTGACCATCAGTAAAGCATCATTCCATACCGCAACAGATTTTTGCTGACTGCCGACATGAAATGAGACGCCATAAGGTACCAAGCCCAAATCACGCGCTTGAATCAGCAAGTCAGTTGCCATGACTGGATCACAACCAAACTTGCGCGATAACGGCCATTCAGCAGTGTCCGAACCTTCTACCAAAATGCGTACAAACACATTAGAGCCGGGCGCATAAGTAGCAATACTTTTAAGGTCAGCTTCTGAGTCAGTGGCATACAAGCGCACGCCTTTCTCATAAGCGTATTTGACGTGTTGTGCTTTTTTAATGGTATTACCATAAGAGATGCGATTGGCATCGACACCACAATTAAGCACGCGATCTAGCTCATAAATAGATGCACAGTCGAAGTTTGATCCTAGATCTGCAAGTAAATTAATCACTTCAACGGCAGGACTGGCTTTCATCGCATAATGAATTTTTGCCTCAGGAAAAAGTCCAACCATTTCGTTAAATTTGCTTTTGATACGATTAAGGTCAACAACTAGGAAAGGGGTTTCACGACCTTCAGCAGCTTGGGTAAATTTCTGCCAGCTGGCAGGGTCAAAATATTGGTCAATTTTGATCATGGTCATGCTAGGGAACCCTTAATAAAAACATAAAATAGGTATAGAACGAAAGCAGGCGATAATAACGCCATTAGTGTCAAACAGTGGTTGGTTGTGGCTGCTTATCAGCTTCTTGCTTTTCACGTACTTTAAGTACTTTACGCACTTTATCACGAGCACGGGTTTGCTTAAGCTTTGATAAGTAATCTACAAAGATAACACCATTTAAGTGATCCATTTCATGTTGAATACAGACCGCGAGTAAGCCTTCGACCACTTCATCAATCTTATCACCATTTTCATCGAGTGCTTCGATACGTACTTTATTAGATCGCTCAACTTTGTCATAGACATCAGGAACCGATAGACAGCCTTCTTCGTACGGCTGCTTTTCTTCTACCAACGGCGTTACTTTTGGATTGATAAAAACCCGTGGGTTGTCTTTATCTTCAGACAAGTCCATCACGATGAGCTGAATATGGCGGTCAACTTGGCTGGCAGCCAGACCGATACCTTGCGCATCGTACATCGTCTCGATCATATCGGCGATTAAGGTTTTGATTTCAGCAGTGACTTCCTTGACAGGCGTTGCAATCGTACGCAAGCGCGGGTCGGGATAACTTAGAATAGGGAGTAATGCCATAAGGCTCACCTCAATGAGAAAGAGAAAAAATAGGGTTAATATTATAAGATAAATGGGGACAAAAGTAATGCTTATCAATGCTTTCGCATAATTATCGCTCTTAATACTTCTGAGAGGTTAAGATTAGGCGTTTTATTAATGCAAAAAAAGCCTCGCGATAGGCAAGGCTTTTATTTATATGATTTCTACCAATTCATATGAGTGAGCCATGTGAGCCATGCTCAATTATACGCGGCGTTTGCTCATAATCATCTCATAGATGAACAGTAAGATAATCGCACCGATTACTGAGAAGATAAGACCTGTGAAACCGCCGTCAGCATTAATACCAACTAGACCAGCAACGAAACCACCAAGCATCGCACCAACGATACCCAATACAATGGTCATAATCCAACCCATAGGGTCGCTGCCTGGCTTAATGGCACGTGCTAATAGACCTGCAACCAAACCGACGATAATCATCCAAATAAAGCTCATGTTCATTCTCCTAAAGTGTTTCTAATTTATAATAGTTTACTTATTGTGTTGAGTTCATTGTAGTCAGTGTTGAGAATGAAAAATAAGCAAAAAGTGTTACCTGTGTATGGGCTATGTGAGGAAAAAGCCATATTTGCTATTTAGCAGAGTAGATAGGTAAACGGGGTGTTACAAAGGTAGGAGAGTCGATAATGAAATAGCACTCTATAATTATTTAGCAATCAAAATAGAAGTTGTGGGTCGTAAAAGTAAAGGTAGATAAAACAAATATAAAAGACAGGTAAATAAAAAATAGATAAATAAAAAACGTCGCTCGTGATTAACGAAGCGACGTTTTTATTTTGTTCCACTAGAAACCTGGACTAGCCGTTATTTAGAGCCGTTATTTAGAGCCGCTAATAAACGCTGATGGATGCCTTCGAAGCCGCCATTAGACATAATCACAATCGCATCGCCTGCTTTTGTGTGAGTGCTAATATGTTCAATAATACTATCGACGCTAGAGAGGACTTGTTGCTTACCAATATTTGGATTTGCTGTAGTAGCAGTGTCAATAACGTCTCTTAAACCCCATTCAAGTCCAGTAGGTTCATACCATAAGGTATAATCAGCAAGAGCGGCAGATTGTGCCAAGCTATCTTGGTGAATGCCCATTTTCATAGTGTTACTACGCGGCTCAATGACTGCCCAAATGTGTCTACCTGCTAGCTTTTTCTTGGCACCGTCTAACGTGGTCGTAATCGCCGTTGGATGATGAGCAAAATCATCAAACACTAAGATATCGTTCACATCGCCGATAAGTTCCATCCGGCGTTTGATACCGGCGAATGCTGATAAAGCAGCACAAGCTGTTTCAATACTTACGCCAACATCATAAGCGGCTGCTATCGCTACAAGGGCATTATTGACGTTATGCAGACCACTCATCGACCAATTAACTAATGCTGATGTTTTATCATTTTCGTTATTGGTATCACTGTCGTTATTTTCATCATTAAAGCTTACGGTAAACTGACTACCGTCTGCGCTCATGAGCTGTGCCTGCCAGTCGCTACCATTCTCTATAGGGCTATTAGACAGCGTGGAGTCAACGACGGCTGTACGCCAAATAGGTGTCCAAACGCCTTTTGCCAAAGTTTCTTCGAGACTAATAGTATCGGCTGGCATAATGATTTTACCAGTGCTCGGAATCATGCGAACCATATGGTGAAATTGGGTTTGAATAGCATTGAGATCAGCAAAAATATCAGCATGATCAAATTCAAGATTGTTTAAAATGGCAGTACGCGGACGGTAGTGGACGAACTTTGAGCGTTTATCAAAAAACGCCGAATCGTATTCGTCCGCTTCGATGACGAAATAGCCTGTGTTCGATGAGTTATTATCTTCTTTTTCCAAACCCAAGTAACTACTATGAGCGAAAACTTGCTGCAAATGCTCATCAGGAGTATCCACCAATGGCACACCGCCAATTAAAAATCCAGTATCAATACCAGCATAGTGTAGTATCCACGCGAGCATAGTCGTTGTTGTAGTCTTACCATGAGTACCTGCTACCGCGATGACATGGCGAGATTGCAATACTTGCTCAGATAAAAACTGCGGTCCAGAGGTATAGCGTAGACCCGTGTCGAGCATATACTCAATCACATTCATACCACGCTTCATCGCATTACCAACCACCACCAAATCTGGCGCTGGCTGTAAATGCGCTATCAAATAGCCTTCTTCGATAGTAACGCCTGCTTGTTCAAGTTGGGTGGACATCGGCGGGTAAATATTAGTGTCTGAGCCCGTCACTGTATGTCCAAGCTCGCGTGCCAATAATGCCAGCGAGCCCATAAAAGTACCACAAATACCAAGAATATGAATATGCATAGACGTTCCGTACAAGCTTGAAGAAGAGGAATGAAAATCTAACGTTAGTCAGACAAAGAGCCGCATTAATTAGACAATATTTTTTAGAAGAAGACTGTCTGAACAGAGACTTTTTTATTCTGAGTTAACGCTAGCAGTAGCGTAGGCAAGCGCTCATTGTAAAGTAATCATGGTTCGTTGACCAATAAAAAACGCCTTATTAAGTAGGCGTTATTAACTGTATAAAGCAGCTCGATGAACTGTGATTTATAACATACGATTTTTTATTGACCCTCTTAATCGTATATAGTTGCATATTTACTGACGCGATAAGGCGTAGTCTTCATCAGGATTTTTATACTCATCCATCATAATCAAATGATTATCCTGAATCTGATAGGTTTCGATATTTTTTTTCTGATATACAATCGTAATCATATCATTGTCTTGGCGATAAACGCCCGGCTCTACCATCGGCGCTTGCGGTGTTTCAGGCTGATTGAAGATGCTGGTTTTTAATACTGAACCATCAGCAAATAAGTTTAAGGTTACGTTAGTACTAGTACAAGATGAGCACGGCACCACGCCGCCATAATCACCCATCAGCGTCGCTTGCAACATACTATCGCTATTCGGTGCAGAAATCATTGGTGAGCGTGATGTATTCTCAGTTGACCTTGATGCCGCCATGAGTGGCTGTCCTGCTGGATCACTATTACCCTCTGTTAACCCTTCATTATCATTTTCATTTAACAACGCTTCATCGTTATTTGAGGCAGCACTTTGGGTGCTATTAATCGGCGCACCCTGAGTATTTTTATTATTGGTAGAAGATGAGGCACTATCGCAGCTCGCCAACGCGATACAAACTGGCACTGCGAAGAGTAAACGCATACAGCGTCTTAGAGTAAAGTCAGCATAAGATAAATGCAAAAGGGTTGTCATAATATTACCACAGAACCAGTTTTCAAATAGTATGGCTAATCACCATGGTCATTACTGAATGGTTATTATTGTCAGTGTAAAACCAAAATGAAAATTACGTAGAATGAAAACGACTAGAGTAACGACAATAAGCCCGCGTTGCGAGCGTGATTTCGTTAAATTATGTGATAAAGATACGCCAAGCTAAGAGTAGCGTGGCGTTTTGATTTATTAAGCAAGAGGCTGCGGACTAGTAGGACGTACGATACGCCACAATATTAACAAATGAACCAGTATTAAAAAGCTAAATAAAATCAGTGATTGCTCAGGGATGCTTAAACCCAAAAACGTCCATTCAATAGCAGCGCACTCACCAGAGCCGGCAAAAACTTCTTTTAGAACCTGCTGCATAGGTAAGGTGTCGAGCCAATAATCTAAGCCTGGACCACATGACGGTACTTGGTCAGCAGGTAAATGCTGTAGCCAAACGTGACGTCCTGCTACTATTGCCGCCCAACCGATACCTGCTAGGCTACCAAGCCATAATAGTAATCTGATAACCATGGATTTTGGATGAAATACAGCAGCAATTAGCGCAAAACCACCCATTATCATCAGTCCAATACGCTGAAAGATACAAAGTGGGCAAGGTGAGAACCCCATATAACGCTGTAAGAAAAACAGTGCAAAGCTCATGCCGATCGCGGTCATTATGACTAAAAACACTTGCAGATTGCGGTAAGTGGTCAGCTGTAGCATGGGGCAGATACTCTTATAAAATGCTGATTAAGGGTGGAAGAAATATAGTTTGATAATAGAAACTCAGAAGCTATTATCGGTATTGTTTTAAAAATTCCATAAAGTCTTCTGTTTCAGCCGCTTCCATTTCAGCTTGTTGTAAGATAGATTTTTCTGCCAGTACTTCGTATTTCGCTTGCGTATTAGGGCTAAGCGTTTGCTGTAATAAAGACTCGCGATGTTGCTGAGCTAGAGTGAATCCTAGCTGCCATAAACTGCCTAAACGCTTACTATCAGAATTGACTTGTGCAGAAATGGTTGACTCAGGGTGACCAGCCTTACCTTGCATTAGCGCGACTGCTACACGATAATCGTTGCCGCCATAATGAGCATCAAGTAATTCTGCCAAAGGCTGCATGCGGTTTAGATGCATCAGCATCCAGCTCTCAAATGATTGCTCCGCACCATTATTTAGAATTTGCAGATTCTCACGGCGACCTTCATTGACGACGCGCTCAATGTTGATGGCAAGCGCATCTTCTTCTTCAGGCATCAATTCAGGCGAATCACTGAGTAGACAATAGAGCGCCATTACCTCTAAAAAGCAGGCACTAGATAGACGGATACCGATATCGCTATAAGGGTCTAAATCAATCGCCCGAAACTCAACATACGCAATACCACGACGCTCAAGCGCTTCGGTTGGGCTCTCACCACTCATGGCTATTTGTTTAGGACGAATAGGGCTGTAATATTCGTTTTCTATTTGTAGAATATGGTTATTTATTTGAATAGGGTTGCCATTCTCATCATCTAAACCCAGTTTCTCAAAGCTTTCATGCGGCGTTTGAATCGCACGGCGCAGCCCTTTGACATACTCTGGCAAATTGTTATAACGGATATCAAGGTGCTCTTGCACGCTATTGGTATAGCCAAGCTTACCCATACGCAGGCTGGTGGCAGTCGGTTTGTAATAGGTTGAATTATTAAACAGCTCAAGGTCATGCTCAACTCCTGAAACAAAGCAAGGACAGACACTCGGACTTGCACCCAGTAGGTAAAGCACCAAACTGGTCAGACGCTTAAAGTTACGAATCAAACCTAGATATTTATCGTTTTTAAACTCTGTCAGCGTCAGCGCTTGTGTCGCAGGGGTTTGTGCATGCCACGCCGTGAATAAATCATCGCCAAACGACAGATTATAATGTAAGCCTGCAATCGTCTGCATTCGGCGACCATAACGAATACCAAGTCCACTGCGATATAAAGTCTTCAGTTTACCTGTATTAGAGCTGCCGTAATCCGCTAGTGGAATATCTTCATCATTAGAAGACAGCATACAAGGCATAGATAGCGGCCACATCAGCTCATCTTCAGGCATACCTTTATAGACCAATAGATGCAGTTGACGCAGCATGGTCAGTGTTTCTTTTGGCGACGATTTAGGATCAGTAATCAGCTCAAGTAAGCTTTCTGAATAGTCGGTTGTGATAAACGGGTGCGTAAGCTTCGAGCCAAGTTTGGCTGGATGCGGCGTTTGTGCCAAATAACCATCAGGCTTAACGCGTAGCCCCTCTTTTTCGATACCGCGCAGCATGCCTGCTAAATGCTCGCTGGCAAACCAGTTTGGAATATCAAAATCGACAAAGCTACTCGCAAAATTACTCATAATGGTCATCTGTTGTTATTGGTTATAATTGATTAAAAATCATATATGGCTAATCAAAAAAGGTAAGAATATAATCTCCGTCAGTTTAGCCCAAAGACAGGCTAAAAACCACGTGCAATTACAAAACCAGTAAGCTTCTTTTAGTTAAAAATTCGTCACCGACCGAGCCAAAAAAAGCATCTACGGATAAGGTAGATGCTTTAAATATCATAAATCTATATTCTAATTTTGAGCTATCAACTAAGTGACTTAAAAGCTAAAAATGAGTTATGAGAATTCTAGTTCAGTTTCAAAGCCTTTTAGATTATGACGCGCCAACGCAAGATTTGATTTTTGACGATCAAGGACTAAGTATAAAAACAAACTGTCATTACGTACTAATGGACGTAGCAAATGATATTGCTTACCAAGCGTAATAAGAATGTCTTCGATACTTTCATTTAAACCTAAAGATTCTGCTACTTTACGCTTAGCTCGCAATACATCAGTGTTACCAGCAGCGGCAAGCTCAAGGTCGATACCAGAACCTAGAGTTACTAATGCCAAGCCTGATTCGCTGTCTACGAGTGCTGCTGCGATAAAACCGTCAATGTCGTTCAATGCATCAAGTGATAATTTAGCCATGGGACTGTGCCTTACTATATGGAATAAGATTAAATATTTTTTATCAAACAAGTGGCTGCCTAATGAGCAGTCTCTAATATTTTGTTTAAAAAACCTAAAGATAAATAGTTGCTGTTTACTATTGATTAGTGCAACTACTTAAAACAAGGCAGTATTTAAGCATATCCTTATAATAATTCAACCGCAAACCGACTAAAGCTAACTTTAAGCCGATTATCGGTAAAATATCGAGTAATAAGAGTACGTTTGTACACCAAAAATAAGTGAATTAATGCTGAATACAGGAATTGAACCATTTCTAAACTGAGTACTTTCTATCTAAATATCACTTAGTAGTGATTTAAATAGAGAATGACGAGCCGCAGCCACAGGTAGTAGTCGCATTGGGGTTGGTCACGATAAAACGTGCGCCTTCCAAGCCTTCTGTATAATCAACGGTAGAGCCTTGTAAGTACTGGTAACTTAGCGAATCGACAACTAATGTCACATCGTCATTATCGAAGTTAGCATCATCTTCATTAAGCTCATTGGCAAAGTTAAAGCCATAAGAGAAGCCTGAGCAGCCGCCGCCAGTGACGTAGACGCGCAGCATAAGGTTGCTATCACCTTCTTCTTCACGCAGGCGACGGACTTTTTGTGCCGCGCTATCGGTTAGATTTAAAACAGTTGGATCGACAGGTTGGCTTGAGCTTGGGTTAAATTGGTTGGCTGGTTGGTTCATATCTACCTCAATTGCTAAAATCAAATGTTATTATTTTTTACGTATGTGAGGTCGTCTATTGATGCTAAGTAGGGCGACTTACCTATATATCTTGATGACAGTCATTCATCAATCACAGCTACCGATACTATTAGGTAAAGTGACTAATATATAGAGTGGCTGATTTTCGGCTATCAGCTGAGCAGAAATTAATGCTATCAGCACTTAACTGACTGATGTCAATAGCGTTTTACTAGTATAACATAATTGGGATAATACGGGATTTGTCAAGGGTGACAATAGCGTTTGTTATTATAGTGCCCTTATATATGCTGGTTGTTGCTTACTAATACAAGAGAATTATAAGCAGTATAAAGGTTTGAATTTAAAATACTTATTTAATTGTTTGCCTATCGGTTAGGCGTTTGAAATAATAGCCGCCAGTAAACACCTAAGATGAGTGTTTTTCCTATTGCCTTGTGTTTTATATTACCGCAGAGATGAAGAAATTATATGATCGAATTTAAAGACGTTGGTGTTCGCCGTGATGGTCGTGAGTTGTTTGCAGGGGCAAGCTTCCAGCTACATCCGGGCCATAAAGTTGGCTTAACGGGCAATAACGGTACAGGCAAATCGACCTTGTTTGCCTTATTGCTCACGCGCATGGGCACCGGTGATACCGAAGTGACGCTTGATAAGGGTGAAATTAGTATTCCTGATAGCTGGCATGTGGCCCATATGGCGCAGGAAGTTGGCGCAACCACACAAACGGCGATTGATTACGTGTTAAGTGGCGATGAGCAGTGGTATGAAATTAATGCTGCATTGAATGATTTGAGCAGCGTCAGTGATGATCAGATTGGTGTTTTGCATCAGCAGTTTGATGAGATTGATGGCTATCGTACCCCGACCAAAGCCGCGCAAATTATGGCAGGTCTTGGCTTCAATACTAATCAACATGAACTGCCTGTAGAAGGGTTTTCAGGTGGTTGGCGTATGCGCTTAAACCTTGCGAAAACCTTGATGAGCCGTGCGGATTTAATGTTACTCGATGAGCCAACCAACCATTTGGATTTGGATGCTATTCTTTGGTTAGAGACTTGGATTAATGCCTTTACTGGCTTGGTCATCGTCATCTCGCATGACCAAACGTTCTTGGACAATACCGTCGGTCATATCTTGCATGTTGAACAACAAAAAATCACTCTTTATACCGGTAACTATCAGCAGTTTATTCGTACCCGTCATGAGCGTATGGCGCAGCAGCAGCAAGCTTTTGAGAAGCAAGAAGCTACCAAAGCTCATCTGGATGACTTTATTCGTCGTTTTCGTGCCAAGGCTAGTAAAGCTAAACAAGCACAAAGCCGTATCAAGCAGCTTGAGCGTATGGCAGAGCTGTCACCGATGATGGCGGACAACCCGTTCTCGTTCCGCTTTTATGAGCCTGCGAATATGAGCTCGCCACTGATTGAGCTGACCGATGCAGATATTGGCTATAGCGACACACCGCTACTTTATAATGCCAATGTGCAAGTCACCCCTGATACGCGTATCGGACTACTTGGGATGAATGGCGCGGGTAAATCAACCTTGATTAAAGCCTTGGTCGGTGAGCTTGGCGTATTAAAGGGCAGCTATAACGTTTCTGATACGCTAAAGCTTGGCTATTTTAATCAGCATCAAATGGATATCCTTGACCCAAAAGCAACGCCTATAGAAATGTTACGCCGTTTGGCAGGTAATACTTCTGATGCGATGCTACGTTCGTTCTTGGGGAGCTTTGATTTCCGTGGCGACCGTATCGATACGATTAGTGAGCTATTCTCTGGTGGTGAGAGGGCGCGTTTAACGCTAGCGTTGATTGTCTGGCAACGTCCGAACGTACTGGTGCTTGATGAGCCAACCAACCATTTAGACTTACAAATGCGTCAAGCATTGACCATTGCTTTACAAGGCTTTGAAGGGGCAGTGGTGCTGGTCTCGCATGATCGTGAGCTGATTGCCAACGTCTGCGATGAGCTATTTTTGGTCCATGATGGTCAAATCGATGAGTTCGACGGTGATATCAGCGACTATGGTAAATGGCTTGCCGAAAAACGTAAACAAGAAAACTCACAAGATAAAAATACCAGTAAGAAAAAAAGTAAAAAAGAGAGTAAGAAGTTTGTTTCACGTGAAACAGATACTAATTCAGTAGCCAATAACGACTCTCAATCTGCACTCAGTAAAGATGCGCTGCGCAAACTAGCGGCTGAACAACGTAAACTCACCGCACCTATTCGCCGCGATATTGAAAATACAGAAAAAGCCTTGGCTGATATTGATAAGAAGTTAGCGAATCTTGAGACCAAGCTTGCCGACACTGAGTTTTATGAGGAAAGCCGTAAGTCTGATTTAATGAAACTGCTGAATGAGCAAACCGCATTGCAACAGCAACATAGTAATAATGAAGAAAAACTATTACTAGCGATGACAACCTTAGAAGAAATGAAAGCCAGTGTAGGCTAGCACTACAAGGTGCTTATCTCTTAGTTTTAATCAAAACCAAGCGATAAAATTTAGTCATAAAAAAGGGAAGGCCTATGCCTTCCCTTTTTAGTATTTTATGTGCTTATTGCATACGATATTTACCATCACCATAAGAGAGAATCTTCATCGTAGTCGTACAAAGCTCGCAGTTTATTTGACCAGCAGCAGCTTTGGATAAATCCAGAATACGACCTTTAATAAAAGGTCCTCTATCTGTGATTTTTACAATCACACTCTGCATTGTCTTTTTGTTGGTCACTTCTACTTTGGTCCCAAATGGTAACGTTTTATGCGCAGCGGTCAGAGAGTTCATATTGAAGATGCTGCCACTTGCGGTACGTTTGCCATGGAACTTACTACCGTAATAGCTGGTATTGCCGGCAAAAGAGGTAACGCTCAATAGTAGTGATAAAGTGATGACTAAGGATTTGATAAAATAAGACATTTAAAACCTGTATGCTATTGATGAGATAGACAGATATTCTTGCCTACGTTATCCATACTCCCTGTGAGTACAAATAATAGAAGATATCTTACAAGAAGTAACTTGTCCTATTATTACAGCTCTGTAAAAGAACTATAAGGTCAAAAATTGTTTTTTAACAAGTAGTTAGCCTATATATGTATATTTTGCTATGTTTATATAATAATCATTATGAATAGTACTTACCTCAGTTTTTTGGGCGTGTCAGTAATCAAAAATGAAAATAATAGATGTTAAAGGGTCTTTTCCTGAGGTGAGTCTCTTTTGCATGCTACTGTCTACAATATCTAAGCTATTAAAATTCATATCACTAAATATCATCATGGTTAAGTAAGATTGCTTTTACTGGTAATATTTCTATAACGGTATTTGCTTTTTTTAGCGCTATTATTGTTAAGAGATTACGTTCATAAATTGTCATATCAAGCCCTTATTTTTACATTTGAATGTTTACAATTGGCAACCCATTATTATTAACAGGTCTTATTTTGAGGAACACAACATGGCAGAAAAAAACTACTATGATATTTTAGGGGTCAAAAAAGACGCCTCAGACGCTGATATTAAAAAAAAATACCGTAAGCTTGTCAGGCAATACCATCCTGACGTCAGCGACGATCCAGATGCCGATAGTAAAATCGCTGAGATTAATAATGCCTACGAGACTATCAGGGACAAAGACAAGCGTGCGGAATATGATGCGATGCTAGACAATCCTTTTGCTGGAAAAGGCGGTGGCTTTGGCGGGCAAGGCGCTGGACAAGGCGGCTATCGCTGGGAAGACGTTAAAGATCAGTTTGGTGATGGTGAAGCCTATGGTGATGGTGGCTTTCGTTTCGATGATATTTTCTCCGCCTTTGGACGTGGCTCAGCGGGTGGTCAGTCACAGTATGGCCGAGATAGCAAGGGTCAAGACCAACATGCTGAAATCACCGTTGATTTGGCATCAGTTTATAATGGCGACGACTACAGTATTAAGTTAAATGTACCGGTTCGTAAGCCAGATGGCAGCATGGATTATGATAATAAAACGCTGAAAATTAAAATCCCTAAAGGTATCACCGATGGCAAGCAGATTCGCTTAGCAGGTCAAGGGGCAGCGGGTAGTGGTCAAGGTAAAAATGGCGATTTATTTTTAAAAGTTAAGATTCGTCATGCGGCTAATATTCGTATCGAAGGCGCGGATGTCTACCAAACGGTGAATATTACGCCATGGGAGGCAGCACTGGGCGATAAGATTACGGTCAGTACGCCAGCGGGTACATTGGGTGTGACGATTCCAAAGAACAGCAAATCAGGTAGCAATTTACGCCTAAAAGGTAAAGGTATCCCGGCTAAGCAAGCAGGTGATTTATATTTAACGTTGAATATCGTCAATCCGGAAGTCAATACCGAAGCGGCAACCCAAGCTTATGAGCAATTAAAACAAGCCTTTGCTGATACCAGTATTAACCGTTAAATAATACCTTTAACAAAAGTTATGTATTAACGCCATAAAAATAGAGATGCAAACGATAACGATGAAATAAAGAGACAACGAGGATAATCGCTATGAAACACTCGCCTGAATTTAATGACATTATCATGAGCTTAGATGAGCTAGTATCTGCCTGTGGTCAAGAGCGCCAATGGGTTATCGAATTGATGGAAGAAAGCATTATTGAATATGATGTGCCAGAGCGCGAACAATTCACAGGCTATCAGCTGACGACTGTACGCCGTGCGTCTCGCCTAAGTCGCGACTTTGAAGCCAGTGTACCAGCGATTGGGTTGATACTTGAGCTGTTGGATGAGCTAGAGCAACTCCGTCAACTAAAACGTCAGCTAGATAGGCAGAAGCCTGTTATTGAAGTCACGATTGATCATTTAAAATAG
>NZ_CBCPJH010000033.1:0-35008 GCF_965118485.1 Psychrobacter glacincola
TAGTGATAGCTGTATTTGCTCATAATGCCTTGTTGTACATCATTGAGAATAATGCCATCTACTTTGATATTGGCTTTATCCATCTGCTTGACAGCGTATACTAGCTGCCCTTCTATTGAATTATCGTATCTAGTGACCATTAATACTTTATCAGCGTGCTGCGCTAAAATAATAGCGTCAGAAGCTGCTAATACTGGTGGCGAATCTATAATGATATAATCATAATGAAGATTTAACTCTGCCATCAAATGATCAAAGCTACCATTAGCTAATAAAGAGGTAGGATTGCGCGGATGTTCGCCGCGTGGCATAAAGTCAATATTATCAATACCTGTTGAGTGGATAAAGCTTGCCAAATGACTAGATTCTTTAACAATATCAATTTTTGCTAGCTCAGTATTGTTTGTTGATAAATGCGTTGTATCTTGTGTTAAATAATCCGCCAAACCATTATGCTGATCCATACTAAACACTTTATGCAATTCGCCCAAACGCATATCTGCATCTATGATTAATGTTTTTTTATCCAACTGTGCAAATACTTCTGTTAGGTTAGATGAGATAAAAGATTTACCAACACCAGGACTCTCACCCGTAATCAAGATAACTTTGGCACGCTGATTAGCTCGATCTTGGCTTGGCATACCAAACATCAAATTGGTTCGTAAGCTTTTAATGGCTTCATAGCTTAAACCGTTATTATCTGCGTAGGCCAATAACCTATTGGGAGATTTTGTCTTACCTAATCTTGTCAATATTGGCGAGCGTGGAATGGTCGCAATAACCGGTATGCCTGTCTTAGCTTCAAGGCGTTCAGGATCTTTAACCACATTTCGAAGCATATTTTTAAGCAGGACTAACATCGTGCCAAGCATTGCTCCTAAAAGCATTGCTAGTATCATAATTTGTAATTTTTTTGGTGCGATCGCTTTAAAGGTACTAATAGGTAAATCAATAATACGTGCATAACCAATCTGACCTGCCTTAACTATTTTTAACTGCTCGTAGTTTTTAAGCAATGTCAGATAAATCTCTCTATTGATAGCTGTATCAGCAGATAGCTGTAAAAACTCTCTTTGTATCTCAGGTAGACCTGTAACAGTATTATCTATTTCTTGCTTTCTATCATTGAGAACCTTTAACTGCTCATTGATTTGGATCACCAATGGATGCTCTTCTGTATAATAGGTCGTTAAGTCCGCTCTTTTTAATTTAAGCTCATTAAGCTGCGCATCGATTTGAGAGTTTTCTGTTAATAGCAACTCTGCCTCTTTACTCACATCAATCGTGCCATATTTCTTACGAAAGTTATTAAATATAGTTTCAGAGTCTTCTAGTTTTTTCTTTAACGCTGGAATTTGAGTTTCCATAAAGCTAATAGTTTTGGTTGTCTCTTCAGTACCGCGTGATTGGTTTTGATCAATATAAGATAAAACAATTTGCTTTAAAACGAGGCTAGTCTGTTGTTGATTAGCGCCTGTCATCGATAATTGAATAATGCCTGTTAGCTTACCTTTTTCGACCACAGATAAAGCACTATTAATGCCATCTGTTGTCATCTGTAATGATTGTTTGCTGATGTTAATAGGATAGCCATCAGTTGGAAGATCATTAACCGTAATTTGAATCTGACCATCCGTGCCTTTAAACTGATGCGCCTGACCGATTTGACCTTTAAAATCGTCAAAGCCATTGCTCAATATAAATCCTGTCGCAGAACGTGTTAACGTAAATGTTTGATTGAGATAATCTTGTGAGACGTTAAACCGACTAATTTGGACGTCACCGTCTTCCGTTTTCAGTGACACACCTTCAGGTTTATTGATTTGAGTGGCAGTACTACCACTCTTTATTTTGTCCATAAAACCGATATTAGGGTCAGAAATTTTGATACGCAGATGTAGTAAATTGACCACAGGCTCTAATATCATGCGTGATCTTATCAGCTCTGCCTCTGTCTGGGCTTTACTGTTCTCTGACCCTATCAAATCTGAAATCTCGCTACCAAGCGCTGAGATACCTGTAGATTTTTCTTCAACTTGGAGAAGTGCATCTGACTTAAAAGTGGGATTCACATACCGGCTATACAAGATCCCTATTATCAAACCCAATACAGCAAAGAAGACAATAGTTTTCCAGCCACGTAAAATGGCAAAAAGCAGCGCCATCAAATCGATTTCGTCATTCTCTTCTTTAGAAGCAGCATTTGATACATTCTTTGAATCTGTAGTCATAACGGTAGGTTCATCACTTAAGGTTATTCGTTTAATAATATTTTTTAAATAGTAAATTATCAGCAGCAGTTACTTAGCTAATTTTATTAGCCCATTGTGCTAGACCATCAACAATATCTTGGTAGGCAATTTCAAACGCGCTCATCTCATGCTTGTAGGGATCAGCAATGTCTTTATCCATCCAGTGACCAAGCTTAAAGGTTTTACCACGGCAAAAAGGCCAGCGTTCTTCAATCCACTTAGTCTGACCATCTGACATAGTGAAAATAAGGTCGGCTTTTTTCGCTAACTGTTCATCAATTTGCTTGGCGACATGACTATTAATATCAATCTGCTGTTTCGACATAATGTCTATTGCAGCTGGGTCAGCTGCATGGCCGACTAAAGCCCCGACACCTGCAGAATCAATATACTTATTAGGGAAACGTTGTTTTAATAATGCTTCTGCCATTGGACTACGACAAATATTACCAACGCAGACCACTAGGATATTATCAAATGCCATAATAACTGTTACCTATCACTTATTATCTATAAGCCTGAGAGTGCTCTGACCGCTGATGTAGATGGTAAGATAGAGCTAATAACACGATTCCAACGTGTCAAGCCAGTTGGATCAACATAGACGATATCGTTGGCTTGCATCTCAAAACGATTGGCTAATGCGAAGCTAGTAATCGTCTGCATATCAACATAGTAAATATCCGTCACTCGTGTATTTAGGTTATCACGGACGACATATATCTTAGATGCATTGGCGGTACTCGAGTTAAGCCCTTTAGACTCACCTAAGACCTGCGCTAAACTAATACCTTGCTCTCGAATAGGCACAGGTTCTACTTGTCCAAACTCTCCTAGCACATATATTTTATTACGATCTTGGCTATTGACATGAATAGAATCACCGTCTTGAATATAGATTTGATTAGCGGAAGCACCCATTTGCCGTAGCGACTGTAATCCAATATTGTAGCTTGTGCCTTTTCGGTTCAGTACGACGTTATTTGAGTCGCCCGTCGGTGTAGCACCGCCCGCCATAGAAATCGCGCTGTACAGCGAAACCGGTACATCAGCAATCGCAAACTCGCCAGGCTGCTTGACTTCGCCATCAATAAAGAATTTATTACCGCGATAGTTGACAATTTTAACCTGTGGATCTGAAAATTTAAGATAGCGTTGTAATTGGTTCCGAAGGTTTGCAGTAAACTGTGGCACACTTAGACCAGCGGCTTTAATCCGTCCGATCAGGGGAAACTGTACAAAGCCCTGTTGATCAATAGGGAAACCTGTTGCGTAAGGGGTGGCAGTATTACTACTATTGGTTAAGGGAGGTGCAATTTCAGGATAGCCAACAAGGGTAATGCCTAGAATATCCCCTTCAGCAATACGGTAGTCTACTCGACCAGATGTTTTTATTAAACGCGCTAAGTCACTACTAGGAGCGACGGCAACTGTTTGCTTAGGTGGCAAAGTTGCAAGACTTAGCGGTTGGACATTGAAGTGCAGACCATTTTCAGCGATAAGTGCGCCACTCGGTGGCAGCTCGCCTGCTTGCAGTCCTGAATTAATACTACTACAGCCTGAAGCCATACCAATCATAAGCAGACACGTTACACTTAATAACTTCGATGAATTGAAAAACATAAAAAAACCTTTATAAATCATAGATATAATAAGTAGTGCCTAGCGGTAAAATAATCGGACAGCCATACTAAAGCGTTACATTAGGTACAAAAAAACAATGCCATACTAACATAGATGGTTAGATATTGAGTAATAATGCCTTGTTTTCATTAATTTTTACGGTTAAGTAACAAACCGTTTATATTAAAACTCATTACAATTCATTAAAACTAAATTTTATTATGCTTATAAATAGCGTATAATATGCAGTCCAATTTTATACATTGAGAAATGTAAACCCACCGATTCAAGGAAATCGTTATGAAAGATGAAAAATTACAGAAAGCACTTGCCCGTATGGGACTTGGTTCACGTCGTCAGATGGAAGAAGTGATTAAAGCAGGTCGTGTAACGGTCAATAATGGTCCAGCGACTATTGGTGATCGTGTTGAGCAGGGTGATGAGATCCGCGTTGATGGTCGCCAGATCAAATATACTTCTGAAAATGAAAAACGCCGCCGTGTCTTGGCTTATTATAAGCCTGAAGGCGAAGTTTGCTCTGCCAATGATCCAGAAGGTCGTCCTACCGTATTTGAGCGTTTACCAAAGCTGACTCATGATCGTTGGGTAATGGTTGGGCGCTTGGATATTAACTCAACGGGTCTATTATTATTTACTAATGATGGGGAGATGGCACATCGTTTGATGCATCCGTCTAGCGAAGTGACCCGTGAATATGCTGTACGTGTTCTAGGCGATGTTACCCCAGATATGGCACGGGCGATGACTACAGGCGTCATGTTAGAAGATGGCTTAGCTAAGTTTGACGACATCAAAGAAGGCGGCGGTGAAGGCGTTAATAAGTGGCATCATGTCAGGCTTAAAGAGGGTCGTAATCGTGAGGTTCGCCGTTTATTTGAGTCACAAGGTCTTAAAGTTAGCCGTCTATTACGTACAAGCTATGGTAATATCGCCTTACCAAAAGAGCTACGTACGGGGCGCTTTTTAGAGCTAGATAGAAAAGATATCAATACGTTAACAGACCTAGTAAGCTTACGCCCACGTTATGGTACTGGTCTGCATGGTGCTGCTAAAGAGAAGCAAGAGCGTATTAAGAGCAAACCGCTTAAAGCGCGTCGTACTGACACTCGTAGCGACAATAGAAACAGTACCAGTACTAGTGCAAAACCAAAAAGTAGTGCCAGTCCTGCTAGCCGCGGCACCCGTAATACTCGTGACCGCAATGATAAACGCTAATCGGTAATTATATTAATTCTCTTTATAGTTAATGCAATTAATAAAAACTGCCAGTGATAAATAATCATTGGCAGCTTTTTTGTATATGGTTTCGATAAATACTATTTATTAGCTCATATCTTAATTGTGATGACTATCAATATAGTTCTTCATCGCTCGCAAATCTTGTAATTGCTGCTGCTCCATCTGTTCTAATAAGCCATCCAAGCGCTTTTCGATATTATCTAATACCTCTTGCAGCAACTTGCTAGCTTCATTTTTTGATTGATTATTAACGCTTTTAGCGTTTGACCTAATAGTTGCCAGTTGATAATAACTACTGAGCATTTCAGGCAAACGTGTATGCAGCATTTTATGCAATACGAACTGCTGCTCAGTTATTGCAGGTGTTTTCTCTTGTAATTTAAGCTCTGCTTGATAAGCATGATAGCTGGCTACTTTTTCATCAATACGATGCAACTGTCGTAGCTGTATATCTGCTAAAGATTTAAGATATTTTTTATTAAATTTTAGCTGCTGCCAACTGATATTAGATAACGCTAATGGTGCATGAGTATCATGATAAACAAGTACGCCAGGCGTGATACCAACGGCTTTATGAAAAGCGTACCAACCTTTTCTACCCAAATAGAAAATGCTAACTGTGGTCACGATACCAATGCCTATCAATATACTCATAGCAACTCACTTCTAATCATTCAAGCCTACAACTACCAACTTATTATTTATAATCTATCATTCACAATCTCATATCTTTGTTATTAACAGTATCGTCCGCTAGTTTTTCAATCTGCTCAATTTTAGTAGTATTGTCGAGCAGCTGTGTATCTGTCTTCACTGTAGGATTGTCAAAACGCTGTTGCAGATATCGATTGGTTGCTAGCAGCTTTTGCCCATCTTGATGATAAGAAGCATTAAGCAACTCATCAAACTGGGTATTAATGGTTTCCAATATATCCAAAAGCGCTTCTTTGCCAGTAACATCAGAGTGCTTAATTTTAGTATTATCAGCCAACGTACCATCTAAGTCATGTAAGCGGCGATAGTCAGCTACTGCTTGTGGTACATGTTTATCCATTAGATTTTGAATGGTAATATAGGCTTCGCTGACTGCATCTTTATCATCTATCTTGCCATCATTATTGCTATCGCCGTAAATAAGGCGCAACTTTTCACCTTTTTCATTAATTTGGCTCAGTGCGGCTTTGACATCAACCGGTAAGCTTTTTTCAGGAATACAACCCAATTGCGGCATCGCTTTATATTCGAGCATTTTGGGTGCTGTCACTTTTTTAATACCACGATAGCCTAAATACAGACCCGCTGCGGGTAGCACTCCGTATAAAACAAACATGACAAGCATCGCAGTGATTTGGGTCATAAGAGTATCCTTATTATTTAGTAGTATTAATTGGCAAATTTATTATTATTTTTGATAATAGTTGCTCGATAGCCTTTATCATTAAACAAAAAAATAAGGCTTTATTAAAGCCCTATATTGTTATGCATTGAGTTGCTTGTGTTTACTGGCGACTAATTCTGCGTACGACTTTTGACATAACGGTGGGTTGAAGCCAAACGATTCATCACCGTTTGATGTAGCTCCTCTAACAACTCATCAAGCTCATAATCAATCTCTAAAAACAAATCTGTCAACATATCGCCTGCGGTCATTTTACCTTGTACTGTGCTGTTTTTGGTGCGGTGTGGGCTAAAGCGCTGTAGCTGCTCGTAATGATGCAAGGCTTCTGGAATACTTTCTGATATCAGCTTATCAATGACAAACTGGCGCTCATTATGTTGCTGCTGTTGCTCATCATTGAGCTCACTACTCCATTCGCGATAGCGTTTTAATTTGCCGTTAATTCGATCCAAAATAGCAACTGCCTCAATTGGCATCGCATTTAGCGTAGCGTCATCGACCACATTCACAAGCTCAGTCATAATCGGACAGCGTCCATGTTTAAGATACCATAAGGTATCTGGGTCAAAAGGAGGTCTATTGGTCGGTCGCATCTGGGCGCGATTGGACAAATAACGATCGGTTAACGGCGTTGGTGCGCGAATATCAGACACTTGCGCTAAGGCATCACAAATACGTTCGGTACGCTGTGGCTCTTTGAGCGTTGAAGGCTTAGCCGTTGGAGGATTAGCATTATCGTTACGCTCATTTTCATTATTAGCAAGGCTATTGGCAGCAGCTTGCTGAGCATTTTTGGTAGCGGCTGTTGGCAGGTCATCTTGTGCTTGCCCAAACGACTGTAGCATTCTTGTCAAACTTATGACCATGACCTACCCTGCTCCTCGCCCATTTACTGATTGCATTCGACCGCTTAATCCCTTATCTTAACAGCTTTTTTCGCTGCTGCCAGTAAGCAAACGTCACCGTTTTGGTTTTTAAAGATTAAGTAGACTATCATGAATATCACTGACTATAGTTCTGGTTTTTTGCTTGGCTTATCATTAATTATTGCTATTGGTTCGCAAAATGCTTTTGTACTCAAACAAGGGCTAAAACGCGAGCACATATTTTTCGTTTGTCTATTTTGTGCCGTGAGTGATGCGTTTTTAATATCCGCTGGCGTCGGTGGGTTTGGCGCGGTAACGACACGCTATCCACAAGTCGTCAACATTGCAAAGTTTGCTGGCGTCATATTTTTATTAGGCTATGGGTTGCAGAGCTTGTATGCCAGCGTCCGCTTATCACATGCACTTACCATCGATGGACAAGTCGTGACCAGCTTAAAAAAAGCGCTGTTATTATGCTTTGGTTTTACGTGGCTAAACCCACATGTCTACTTAGATACATTGGTGCTCGTCGGCATGGTTTCAACCGGTGCTAGTAGTAAGCTTACATTTGCGATGGGTGCAGTCAGTGCCTCGTTCTTTTTCTTTTTTGCGCTTGGCTACGGCGCAAGGTTACTCAAACCTTTATTTGCCAAACCAAAAGCGTGGAATATACTCGACGCTTTGGTAGGTATACTGATGTTGTATTTGGCTTGGCATCTATACCAAAGTTAAAACAGCTACTTATAGCTAGAAAAATTTAAACTAAAAACTAAAAAAACCAAACACATCTATTCAATGTATTTGGTTCCTAGAATTCTTTATGATTAAGTCTATCCTAGTTAAAAACGATACCGTGCTATAAACGTATCTCTTTTATTATTAACAAATTATATAGACTATGACGCCTTTTTACGTTTTTTAGGCTTAACAAAAGTTAAGTTCAAAAAATGCTCTAATGAATCATCAAGAATATCTAACCAAGGCTCTGGCAACTCAGGTGATAGCGTACCTGTCAAGGTAGAACTATAAGCCTTTTCTCTAAAGGTCATAATATCTTGGGCTTTATCCTTTTGCCATTCCTTTAAGATTTCACCCTGCTTTTCGACTGCAAATTCTGGATAATCAGTACTATTGGTTAAATCACGGATATAGCTTGCCTGAAAATCAATCGAATCGCTAACGGTAATGCATTTAGCATAAGTTGCCAACCATTGTTGCTCGTCTGCTTCACGGGTTACTAGCTCAGGCAATTCAATATCGCCCATAATGACATCACGTGCATACCACGCTTGCGCGTCAAACATATTAAAGGTGAAATACTGATCTTGCATACCTAAATAAATCAGCTTTGGATTAGGCTGCCAAAAAATGCCCTTATACAAGTTGGCTGGATATAAGCAATTATGCGTCTGCAAACGTAACTCATCTGGCATAAATGGGAAGTGAAATAAGTAGCCCGTACACATGATAATGGCGTCAAATTTTTGGCTGCTACCATCGGCGAAATGCGCCACATCATCTTCAAAATGGGTGACTAATGGAACTTCTTTAATACTTTCTGGCCATTTATAGCCAAGTGCTTGCGAGCGATAGCTAATGGTGACTGACTTGGTGCCATACTTATAACATTGCGTACCAATATCTTCGGCAGAATAACTACTACCAATGAGTAGAATGTCTTCGTCTTTAAACTCTAACGCATCACGGAAATCATGCGCGTGTAGGATACGACCTGGAAACTCTTCTAAGCCTTGAAAATATGGCATATTTGGCGTTGAGAAATGACCAGTCGCTACCACCACATAATCAAACGCTTCAACTTCTTGCTCATCCGTTTTATGGTTCATGACCGTAACGGTGAATTTTTGGGTGTCATCATCAAATGATACCCAACGTACTGGGCACTCAAAGCGGATGTATTTCTGGATATCTTGTTTATCGATGCGACCCATGATGTAGTCTTTTAATACTTCACGAGGCGGATATGAGGGAATAGCTTCACCAAAGTGTTCATCAAACGAATAGTCAGCAAACTCTAAGCATTCTTTAGGTCCATTAGACCACAAATAACGGTACATACTGCCATGAACGGGTTCACCGTTTCTATCTAAACCAGTACGCCAACTGTAATTCCACATGCCACCAATGGCATTTTGCTTTTCATAGCAAATTATCTCGGGTAAATCTTTTACGCCGGCTAAACGAGCCGCTTCAAAAGCACGTAACTGTGCCAAACCACTTGGACCTGCACCTAAAATTGCAATTCTTTTGTTACTCAAAACTAGCTCCTATAATATTATTGTCACTCCATTATAATATATTTTCATGAATGACGTTTTGGAGCAGACTTTTGGTAATTAATCAGAATTATTCATTCAACGGATAAAAGTATCGGTAGGAGTGCTAAGCAGCCTTATATCTCGTTCTAATATAAAGATATTTAACGATTAATTAATTTATTTTGGCTGATAGTGTTTGCAGAGGTTTTTAGGGCAGGTTGGATATTCATAGGTAGGCTGTGTTTCTTATACAGCCTACATAATAAAAATAGCAGATAAGAATAAACAATTGAGAGAAAGATTACAGGAGTAAAACATCGATAAGAGCAGAGAAAGTCAAAAAAATTACAGTAAATCAGGGAATAAAGTACGCAGACCATTGACAATAATTTCGATAGCAACTGCCGCTAGTAGCATACCCATGATTCGGCTCATAATATTGAGTCCCGTATCGCCCAATAAGCGACTGATACGACCGGCTGCCATTAATGCCAAATAACAAAACAGGCTAATAAACAAACCTGCAATCAAAATGGCGGATACTTGCAAGATACCGGAAACTTGTGATGAGTAAATAATAACGGTTGAAATACCACCCGGTCCAATCATCATTGGAATAGCAATGGGTACCACCGCTGCTGCCATCGTTGGCGGCGCACCTTGCAGATGGTCAACATCAAAGTTTTCCTGGTCGGGCTTAACCGGATTACCATCACCATTCATCATGTTTAGGGCAATCAAGAATACTAAGATACCGCCTGCCAATTGGAATGAGCCAATTGAAATACCCATAGCTTTAAGAAGGGTTTCACCTGCTAGAGTAAAGAAACTGATAGTGATGAAAATAGTTAGACAAGCAACGCGTGCGACTTTACGTCGATTATGCATCGAATAGCCGCGTGTCGAATCCAAGAACAATGTCAATGCGCCAAAGGGGTTAATCAATACCATAAAGGCCAAGATTATCTTAATAATTTCAGTATTCACTGAGCGCTCGCTTGTCTATTGGTCAAACTGGGCAAATAAATTAGGTCACCGTACGGTTGTAGCGGTGACCTAATAGTCGGTAGCAGCGGCATTGTATCATACGCAGATAAGCCAATTAAATCATTACTTTGTCTAATTTTCTCATCCAATTAAATCTTAACTTTAGGTACTAAAATCAAGACCAATATCTAGTGCTGTTGTACTGTGAGTTAAATAACCCATGGCAATAAAATCAACGCCAGTTTTTGCGACGGCTTGTACCGTTTCAGGAGTGATGCCGCCTGATGCTTCAGTTTTAGCTCGCCCTTTACACATCGCAACTGCTTTCGACAATATTTCAGGCGCCATATTGTCTAAAAGTACTAAGCTCACGCCTGTATCTAAAGCTTGCTCTAACTGCGCTAATGTATCGACTTCCACTTCAATCGGAATTAAATGTCCAGCAAAGTCTTGTGCTTGCTTAATAGCTGTCTTTATATCGCCAGCGATGGCAATGTGGTTGTCTTTGATTAGGATGGCATCGTCCAGTCCTAAGCGATGATTGCGTCCGCCGCCGCAGCGTACGGCATATTTTTGCACGATACGTAAGCCTGGAATGGTCTTACGCGTACAAGTAATTTGCGCCGGATATTCTGCGACGCTATCGACGATATTTCTAGTGTCTGTCGCGATACCACTAAGATGGGTCATAAAGTTAAGCGCTGTGCGTTCTGCTGTCAGCAAATTTCGCGCATTACCGTGCACAATCGCTAACACTGCGCCTGCTTCAACTATTTCACCATCATTGACTTGTGTAATAAACTCGATCTCTGCATCAATCAAGGCAAAAGATAAGCGCGCTAAATCCATCCCGCATATCACGCCTGCTTGACGTGCCTTAATCTGTAACTGCGCTTGCATATCGGCAGGAATGGTGGCTTGTGATGTGACATCACCGCGTCTGCCTAAATCTTCTATTAATGCTGCTTCAACCAAAGCTTTGAGTAATACTTCAGCCAATGCTGGCTCTTGTTTAGCTGTCATTTTTAGCCCTTATTTTTGCATAATACCTTAGTGTATTTATTTAAACTCAAAATGAGCATAAATATAACGTAAAGCTTATTATCTCGCAAGAAAATCTCATAAATTAAAATTTTCAATAAATTCATAGCGATTAATAATAATAGAGGCTGATAGAAATTAGGCTGCTATTTACGTTTCGGCAATTTACTGTCCATCAGTAAACTTTGCAGTTCGATATCATGGCGAAAACGATAAAGCTTAGCTGGGCGACCACGCTGAGCACTGCTACTCTGCCCTGTTTCTAGCACAAGGCTTTGCGACTCGAGTAGACGACGAAAGTTTTGCTTATGTAGCCGCACACCAGATAAAGCTTCAACGCTTTGCTGCAACTGCGACAAGGTAAATACATCTGGCATTAAGCCAAAGATAAGCGGTCGATACTCAATCTTTGCACGCAATCTTGAGATTGCGGTCGCAATCACGCGGCGATGGTCATAGTACATCGGCGATCCTATAAGCTGCAACCAGTTACTAGGTAATTTAAATGTATTATCGGATTGGGCGTTGGACGGTGAACTTAATAGATAACTTGGCGGATAAGTCGGTGCTTCTGCTATAAGACCGGCTTCGTATAACATCTCATAGCGCAGAAGGACATGTTCTGCAATCCATTCCCTATTCTCGTATTCTTGGTTATTTATTGGCTGACTGTTGGTCTCTGTATTTGAAACTGTGCTTTTATTTTGAAAGCAATTATCTAGCATAGTCTCGCTGACGCCCCAGCATAAACCAATACGCTGACGGCGGCGCTGCTGAACATCAGGCTCTTTTGCATCATCTGCCCAGCGTAATAACGCCGGTACGATATAATCCATAATGATAGCTGGCATACCTTCTAAGTGATTTTCCCATGGAAAATAATCATACCAATCACTCCATAATGCTTGGCTTTGTAACTGCGCCTGTGTTTCTTGTACCAAGCCTAGATAGCTAACGTAGACCAGTGCATGCCCATCATTATTGCGTCTATTAGTATCAACAAAAGTATATAGCTGCTCCAAATAACCAAGTGGCTGCTGCGTTTGCTCTTCAACCCATTGGCGCACGCCAGCTTGCAGTGAGCGGTGTAATGGCATTAGGGGACCATTAGGCAATAGCTTGCCTTGATCAACCGTTAAAACGCGCGCCGTATGTTTGGTAATCGCAACTAGTACTGCGACGACCTCAGTGGTACCACTACCTTGTTGATGCGCATGTGAATAAGACAACGTCATGACGTTAATGATTACCTTTTATTTTAATTGTTAGATAAAACTCAACTGCTAAGCCGTTGACTACTTGCTCAGTATAGCTTGAATCAATGATTATCATAGCTTGTGGTTGTAATTATACAAAATAAGTCATGAATAAATAATAAACGTATAAAAAACATCTTGTATTTATGCTCAAAATGAGCATAATTAAAACAGTTTATTTTTTAGCGCTATTTATTTGACTCACTTTTAACGGCAAATGACCTGTCGTTACTGCATCAAAGGTTTGCACTTATGAAAACTTATCCATATGACGCGCCCATCATGAGCGATGATAAGCGCATCGCCACAAAAATGAATATCGAATATGCCAAAGCAAAGATGCCTGCTGACTTGCCGCGTAGTGAGCGATTAAAAGTCGAAGAAAATATTAAACAGCTATTGAAAGATAAGAATGCAGTATTGGTCGCGCACTACTATGTTGACCCTTTTATCCAAGATTTAGCATTAGCTACAGGCGGTTGTGTTGGTGATTCGCTAGAGATGGCACGCTTTGGTCAAGCGCATAGTGCACAGACGTTAGTCGTCGCTGGCGTACGCTTTATGGGCGAATCTGCAAAGATACTTAGTATGGAAAAAACCATCCTCATGCCAGATTTGGAAGCGGAATGCTCGCTTGATTTGGGCTGCCCTGCCGATGAGTTTTCTACCTTTTGTGACGCTCATCCTGAGCGTACGGTGGTGGTTTATGCCAATACCAGTGCAGCGGTTAAAGCGCGAGCTGATTGGGTGGTGACCTCATCAGTCGGTATTGATATCGTTCGTCACTTGCATGAACAAGGCGAGCCCATCATTTGGGGTCCTGACCGTCATTTGGGTAAATATATTGCTCGTGAGACTGGCGCAGATATGCTGCTCTGGCAGGGTTCGTGTATGGTACATAATGAGTTTAAAGCCACTGAGCTTGAGCAATTAAAAGCTGATTATCCTACTGCGAAAGTACTGGTACATCCAGAATCTCCCTATAGCGTGGTGGCGCTTGCCGATGTGGTTGGCTCGACCAGTAAACTATTACAATCTACCTATGAGATGGATGCCGATACATTTATCATCGCCACCGATTTGGGTATCTTACACGAGATGCAAAAGCGCTCACCAAACAAGCGCTTTTTAGCCGCTCCTACTGCTGGTGAAAGTGCCAGTTGTAAAAGCTGTGCTTTTTGCCCCTGGATGGCAATGAATGGACTGCAAGGTATCGAGCAATGTTTAATCAATAATTCAGGTGAGATAACTATGACGCCTGAGCTCGCAGCAGCAGCTATAAAACCATTACAACGCATGCTTGATTTTGCCGAATCACAAAAACAGCGTGTAGCAGCAAGCGGCGATATCATTAAAGACCGAGCACTGTTTACTAATGTCGGGGCGGCATAATATGAGCGTGATATCGGTAAATGATAAAGTCAGTTCTGAGATGCCTCGGAACCCTGATGCTGTCGTCAAGACAGATGTACTTATCATTGGTGCAGGGCTTGCAGGACTAAGTACTGCTCTTGCTTTACCAGAGTCGCTGAGCATTACGATATTAAGTAAAGCGGCGCTTGAAGTTTGCTCAAGTCATTACGCGCAAGGCGGTATAGCGGCCTGTTTAGATAAAGATGATTCCATCACTGACCATATCTCCGATACATTAATTGCTGGGGCAGGATTATGTGCCATTGACAATACCACCAGCATACTAAGCGCAGGACAACAAGCTGTCCAATGGCTATGTGAGCAAGGCGTACCTTTTACTCAGATTCCGCAAGAGCGTAATGGGCAAAACTACAGCGCAAAACCTTTCACTGAACTACAAACTGCCGATTTACATTTAACCAAAGAAGGCGGACATGGTTGTAGACGTGTTGCCCACGCTGACGATGCCACTGGGCGACATGTGATGGAAGCTTTAACGGTAAAGGTCAAAGCTGCACCCAATATTACTGTATTAGCGTTTCATGAAGCGCTGAACCTTTTAAAAAATAATGATAATCAGTGCCAAGGCGCGAAGGTTTTTGATCATAGCAACCAACGTCAAATCACCTTCCATAGTCGCGCAGTTGTTTTAGCCAGTGGCGGTTTGGGGAAATTATTTCAACGCGCCAGCGCGCCCAATGTTTGTGTCGGTGATGGCGTTATGATGGCATGGCAAGCAGGTTGCCGCTTAGCCAATTTAGAATTTATCCAGTTTCATCCGACTGGGCTAGCACTGGGCGATAGTAGCTTTTTAATATCCGAAGCTTTACGCGGTGAAGGTGGAAAACTATATTGCCCAAAAACCGGCAAACGCTTTATGCTAGATATTGATGCGCGTGCTGAACTTGCACCGCGAGATATCGTTGCCCGTGCAATCGCTGAGCAGATCAATAATAACGGACTTGGCTACGTTAACCTTGATGTCAGTCACTTGCCAGCAGAATTTTTACGAGAGCACTTCCCACAAATTTATCAAACATTATTAAATCTTGGCATTGATATGACTAGGGAGCCAATTCCCGTTGCCCCGACCGCTCACTACAGTTGCGGTGGCGTGGTCACTGATGCCAATGGTGTAACCGATGTGGCAGGTCTTTATGCTGCTGGCGAAGTTGCTTATACAGGCTTGCATGGTGCAAATCGCTTGGCAAGTAATTCATTGTTAGAATGTGTGGTGGTTGGGCGCAATATCGCCACTGAATTACCTCGCTATTTAACCGCAATGGAAAAATTAGCGACAACTTCCTATGTTAATAATGTAGAGCAGCCAGCGGCTATTGATAGATGGACGCCGCCCATACTGAAAGAAACCCAGCCCATTTCATTGTCTGCTGCCTCTCTGCCTGTACTCGACACTTATCAGCATAACGAACTGAAAAATGAGTCGAACGCTGATAATGAGCTTATTGAAATAACCGCTCAGCTCAAAGTATTAATGACCAATAACATGGGTATCAGCCGCAGTGCCAAGCAGTTAGAACAAGCGCTGATAAAAATTGAGCAATGGCAACAACAGATAACCCGCTATAAAACCAATCCGTCCGATATAAGTAGTGCGGATAATTTTACGAGCTCGAATCAGTTAGCCAGCTTACAGTTAGCACGGCAACTACAATTGGCGACTTTGATCGTTCAGTCTGCTTATCAACGCCTTGAGAGTCGTGGTGGTCATTATCGTAAAGATTATCCAAACCTAGCGGTCGCGCCTAAGACCAGCATCATTGAGCCATTATCAAATGGGCAAGAAGATAGCATTACTCGTTTGGTTCAGCCTATAATCGAACATACAGAGGCTAGAACAGCACAAGTAGTTGCTCATATCTAATAGCAATGTAGAATTATTGTTCTAGCCGTTTCAAACGTGGTTCATTACCGTTTCTATCTTTTAAAGTGCTGAATATATGGCTATTGATACGCTATTTGTTATTGGTCTTATGATGGCGGTCAGTTTGACGTGGGCCACACTGGCGATACCGCATTTTCGTAAGCGCCTGCCAACCATTTATCTAATCGCACGCTCTTGGTGGTGGATGCTCGCTGCACTGTGCCTTTGCTACCTTATCACCAAAATACATGGCAGCAACCAATATGTTGATTACGAGCACCCTTACCAATGGTTGCTCGTGGCTTTCTTTATACTAATTGGTTTACGTGGCAGTTATGAGATTACTCGTTTGTGGCGTTCCGAAAGTAAAGCAAAGCTGATTACAAAGCTGCAAGCACGTGGACTACAAACCAATACTATAGTCGTACCTATTCCTCAAAACTCACACTCAAACAAATCTCTAACTGAGCCAATAAATAATACTCAGCCTTATATCTATCTCAATCTGTTAGATGGTATATTTAGCTCTACCTTTATTGTGCTCATTGTCAGCTTGGTTTTTTTGCAACAATTAGCATGGCAGCGTGAGCAATATGGCGTTTTACTGTTCGTGTTATTTGCCAGTCAATTTAATGATATCGCCCAATATTTGAGTAGCAAGCTGTTAAAAGGCAAGCTATTTAAACGCGGCCTTGCTCCTAGAATCAGCCCGAATAAAAGTATCGAAGGTACGTTTTTTGGCAGTTTACTGGCAGCGCTACTGGCTTCATTCTTGGGTACGTGGTTGACGCCGTTTAGTTGGTGGATCTGTTTGCTTGCCGCTTATGGCTTAGCGGTCAGCGGTATCGCTGGGGATTTATTAGAATCCGCATTTAAGCGCCAACATGGGGTGAAAGATACCGGCACCATGCTCGCTGGACATGGTGGCGTACTGGATAGAATAGATAGCTTACTGATTGGTGTGCCGTTATTCACCTTATTCTATTGGCTATTTGGTTAAATGTAATGCCGCTATATTGTTTGTGTAAAACTATTTCTTTTTATCTAGCTTGCTACGCAATATCCAATTCAGTAACGGCTTGGGTAACTGATTTAGCGCCCGAGTAATATAGCGCATTGAGCGTGGAAATATCGCCAGCTCAATATCATCAGTAATCGCTTGCATAATATGCTCAACCGCCGTTTGCGTGCTCATTATAAATGGCTTGTGACTGGCATCACCATCATTTAAATCACGCAACGCTTGAGTATCGATATAGCCTGAGGCCATACAATTCACTTGGATATCATAAGGCGCAAGTGCCGCTCGATAAGCGCTGGCAGCCGCAATCATCGCGCGTTTACTTTTGGCATAAAGACTGGCATAAGGATAATCCATGGTACCTGCGATAGAAGCAATACAGATGAGGCTTGGTCTATCATTTATTTTGAAATCCAGTAATTGATTCTGAATTTTCAAATGCTCACTCGCCCACCTAAAAGTCTGTTCAAAGGCTTGAAAATTAATTGCCAGTATTTTATCGCTGTCTGTTTGATTTAGCTGATGCACACGCTCATTTAGATAGCTGCCTGCACTATAAATGAGCCTTTGAAAGTTGATACCTGAAAGACTATCTAATAATTTTTGCATTTGAACACTATTCGTTAAATCGCAAGTATAAGTCACGATATTAGGGTATTGACTATTGATAAGGTTTATCTTCGTTGCGCTATTGCCAACAATACTTACCTGCCAGCCAAGCTGCTGAAGATGATGGAGTATTAATGTTAAGCCAATGCCACTCGTACCACCGATGACGATGATATGCGGAGCATTAATTTTTGAGCTATTATTTTTAGATTTAGCTTTTGTTAGCATCGACGCTGCGGAGTTTTTCATAAGCCATGCTGTTGTAGATAGTTAGTCGTACGCTGGTAACCATACTGCCATTGCACCTGCATTTGCTGCACAAAAGCTTGCCAGCCGACAGTAATTGTACTGGCAGTTCTATTAACTGATACCTATGCAACTGTACCTAACGCTGATCGGAATCAAAATCGAAAACGCGCTGGATAGCAGGAGCAGCAAGCCATGAGTCATAACCTGCTTTAGTCTCTGCAAATATCGTATCTGCCAACTGAGCAGAAAGCTCGATGGGCGTGAGATTAATAACCTTCCCTAAGCATCAACCAAGCATTCGAATATACGTTGGCGGTAGATAATACATATCTGCCTTGACACACTCACCCCACTTTCGCAAAGCTCAAGTAGGGGATTCTAAAAGCAAACGCTCTTAGGCGACTTCCTCGCGGATTTCGCTAGTTTTCTGCATCAGCGGGTAACTTTTACTAAGTCCTCCCTCCGCAGACAAAACGGTATGCCCTGCCGCTAGTATATTAAGAGCCG
This sequence comes from Psychrobacter glacincola, assembly GCF_965118485.1. Taxonomy (GTDB): domain Bacteria; phylum Pseudomonadota; class Gammaproteobacteria; order Pseudomonadales; family Moraxellaceae; genus Psychrobacter; species Psychrobacter glacincola_D. The sequence goes on from NZ_CBCPJH010000033.1 coordinate 18,651, forward strand.
CATTAAAATCTGCATTCGTAATATAACCACATTCGACACACTCAAATCTTGCCTGAGTTTGTCTATTTTCTTTAGCAACATGTTTGCATTTAAAACAGGTTTGGCTTGTATATCGTGGATTAACTTTAACCAGTAATCCACCGCGCCACTGCTGTTTATATTCAAGCATATCAGTCATCATGCCCCAACCTTGATCCAAGATTGACTTATTCAATCCTGACTTAGCTTTGACATTGCGCCCATTTCGGGCGACTGTGCCACTTGCTGATTTCGACATATTAGCGACTTTTAAATCTTCAACGACAATCATAGCGTGGCTTTTGCTGAGTGTGGTTGTGATTTTATGGAGGTAGTCATGCCTGATATTAGCAATGTGGCTGTGGAGTTTTTGAATCTTCAGGTTATGCTTTTTCCAGTTTTCGCTAAATCTTACTTTCTTACTTAATTGACGCTGTAATTTGGCCAGTTTGACTTGATTGGCTTTAAAGCTGTTTTTGGGCTTGATGTATTGACCGTTCGAGGTGGTAATTAACTTAGTAATACCTAAATCCAGACCTAGTGCACTAGTGGCAGGGTGGCGTGGGTTCTCCAGTAACGCCCTTTCAGTACCAAATGACACATACCAGTGACCTGATTTTTTGCTAATGGTAATATTTTTAATCGTGCCAATGACCTCTTGGGATTTCCTAAACTTCACAAAGCCAACACCGTTCGGTAGTTTCACTCGATTGCCATCAATACGGCAATACTTATCAAACTGAACCAGTCTGATTGAGTCACAGCCATCGGATTTGCGCTTAAAATGTGGCATGAGTGGGCGTAGCTGAATTTCCGTACCATCACTTAGTTTAAAGAACTTGGGTTTTTTGGGTTTCCTCTTATTTTCTTTGAGTCGTGCATGTGCTTTAGTGTCAAAAAATCGCGACCAAGCCGAGGCAAGATCACGTATTTTCTGCTGTAATGAAACTGCATTAGCGCTGGATTTTAAAAACGCAAAATCAGGATTACTCTTTAAACCCATGATTTTATTAACAAGATTTGTTGCGTTAATAAACTCATTTTTAGCAAACATCCCAAATGATATTGCTAGTATTTGATTCCAAACAAAACGCGCAGAGCCGACAAGGTTATTTAAAATAACCTCTTGCTCTGCATTAGGCTCAAGCCTAAACTTATACGCTCTGGTAATTTTCATAAATACTTTCTTTAACAATGAGTCTGTATTTGATAAACACTATCATTTAAGATCAGTTATTACAATGAGTGAGATATATAAAAACCGCTATGCTGCCTTTAATATTGATGTCCATTTAGTTTTTATTACCGAGTATCGAAAAAATGTACTTGATGAAGGGTCTCATGAGTATTCAGTGAGTGTATGGCTGGGCTATGTAAGCACTTTGACACTGAATGAAAAGAATGTAATGGCGAGGCCGATCATATTCACACGATGATTCAATACCCACCAACGGTGCAATTAAGCAAGCTTGTCAATAACTTAAAGTCAGTCACTAGTAGACGTATGAGAGGTGATTTTTCTGACTTGAGGACGGCTTACTCCAAACTCGTTTGGTCATGCTCATATTTTGCAGGGTCTTGTGGTAGCGCTCCGTTAGACACTATCAAAAAATATATTCAAAACCAGAAAGGCTAACAAGCTATGCGACATTCACCTCCACTCTAATGTTGGATAGAGTCCTCTTTCTTTTTTTGATAAAGACACGAGTCGCTGGCACGAAATACCACTCAGTCAGTATTTCTACTAACTGATGTATGTGCCCATCAGCAAAAGCATGCACAGGTGACATCATTTTTTCGATGGTTATTCTTGATCCGGACGACGACAAATACGATGGTGCAAATAATAACTCTTGCAGCTTTAGTCTTTCATTTAGAGAAACACTTGAAGAAAAATCAGAAACAGGTGTTCGATATGATCGGCTGGCGATAATGGCTATATTTGAGGTACTAAAAGCAACCTGACTATTATCATTATAGGTAAAAGCAAAAAGGGATAACTCATCAAGCCATTGACTCTCATCATCAATTGCTGCAACTCATCTAATAATCGCTCGTCACTGTCTGCTTGCTTATATTGTTGCCTATCGGACAACTGCCTCGATAAGCGCCAACGTTTGAGTGCATGAGTCATATAGCGTACTTTCAAACCTCTGTTCGCCTCGTCTGGCACAACGTGCCTAACCGCACTGATAACATGATACAACTCGCGACTGCAATCCAATTGTTGCAACTGCTTAAGGTCAGGAGCGATATGAACCAACGATACTGACAGCTTGCCGCCGGAGGTACTGACAATTACACCTGATATCAGATCATGATCAGCCCAAGCAGCATAGCTACCTAAATAATACCCAAAGCGCGAGCCGCCACCTGAAAACAACTGCAGGCTCTCATAGGATTTATCAGTCTGGTTAACCATTAATCATAGACTCTGTTTTCTTGTTTTTTCTTGATCGAATTATTTTCTTGAGTGACCTGTTGCGACTGCTTTATCGCTAATGACACGGTAAAAACACCGAAGCGATCACGATCAATACGCATCGTGACTTTTTTAAAGCCAGCACGCTCAATCAATTGATCCATTTCAGCTTGCGATCGACAACGCATTACCCAACTACTGCCACGATGGTTATGTAAGGTTTTACTGATAAAAATCGTAGCGACATGCTCACTTTATAAATCTAGTTTTTACTAGGAATCTTAGTTGCCCATGTCAGTATTGCGAGTCTGATATGTTACAATCCCCAACTTCTTAGAAATGCCTTCTTAAAAACGTCTTTTAAAAAACGCCGCGAGCCCTTCCCCATGCAAAGCCTAATTACCCTCGTCTTGGTATTAATGCCAATGTTTATTGGTTTTGCCATTCCATCCAACCCTACTATGACTAAGATTGCTGATAAAGGCTTGTCATATCTGGTATTTATCATCTTGGGTTTGATTGGTATTGAGCTATCACAAGTGGAAGGGCTTGGCAGCCAGATAGGCGAAATTGCGCTGTATGTCACGATATTATCGATATTGACGATTGGGTCGGGCTTATTTGCTCTTATGCTATTTGACCGTCTGCGCCCATGGCATGCCAAAAAATCCAGCGTCAAATCTAAAGAGCATCGCGTTAGTATTCGCGGCAGCCTCGCGCAGGTCATCTGTGTGGTCATTGGTATGGTGATTGGCTATTTTTTACCAGCTGATTATATGCCGCCTGAAAACACCATGACGGTGATGCTAATGATATTAATATTGCTGGTTGGTATTGGGCTAAAAGGCTCGGGCATTACTTTAAAAGAAGTGCTGCTTAATAGACGCGGTGTTGAGATGAGCATTATCTTTACGCTAGCCGTGCTGGTTGGCGGGCTTATCTTTGCGATGATATTTAGCGAGGTCTCTTGGACTAAAGGCTTGGCACTGGCGTCAGGGTTTGGCTGGTATTCGCTATCTGCGATTGTGATGACCGATGCTTATGGGGCAATTTGGGGCAGTGTGGCGTTATTTAATGACTTGATACGTGAGTTCTTTGCGTTGATATTTATCCCTGTATTTATGCGTAAATATCCGTCTGCCTCAGTTGGACTTGGCGGTGCGACCAGCTTGGATTTTACATTACCAATCATTCAGCAATCAGGTGGTTTAAAGGTCGTGCCATTGGCAATTAGCTTTGGATTTATTATTAATATTGTCGCGCCAGTATTGATGGTGGTGTTTTCGGCGTTGGGGTAAGGTTAAATTTTGACGGTTTATCAGAATTTGCCATTATTCAAAGGGCTCACAGTGCTTGGCGTACCTACCATAACTTTCTATATCACCTGCGTATTTTAGCTTCGATAAATCTTTCACTGAACTGCTCGCCTTCAACGTTGCGCGACGCTGTTTTGACTCAATATTTTTAACATTAAGCTTTTCAAAACTTGGATCTATAAACGCCGTATCTGTAACTAGAATCTTATTTGAACACTCATAAGTACGGATACGCTTAGGATCAATATCATGTTGCAAGACTAACGTATTTTTGATACTCAGAGCGCGATTGCGTGATAAAGAATCGAAACCAAGCGTCGCTACAGCAGCTTCATTAATTTCATTTGTAGCCACATGACCAAAAATAAAAACATTGGCTTTTGGGTAATCATTAAGACTTTCTGCTACTTTCACAAATACTGCATCATAGATATCAGGTAGTTGACTACTCATTGGCGGAAAAAACCCATTGAATTCCATTTCAAGTCCGCCCACATCAACCTCTATTGGACAGCCTTTAGTATCAACCACTACGTTAGGTGGCGTTTCAGGACACTCGTCTATATCATCGAGTACGCCATCACCATCTGAATCAGGAATATCTGCTTGCATTGTCCTGATATTTTGATGCTGAGGTGTGGTTTTGGGTAGTACAATTTCAGTAGTTTGGCAGCCAGCTAATGTTATAGATGCTGCTAGTAGTAATAAAGTGCGATGATTTTTAATACTCATTATTATTCTCTCTTCATACCGTCAGAAACGATTTTACCTTTACGTCGAGCTACCAACTATTCATCGATAAACATTCTATTTAAAACTCAAGGCAGATGCCGGCTTTTAAATTGATAGGATAGTCATTATCAGGCTCAGTTAATAAACCATAGACCCGGCGATTAAAAGACCGTCCCTCCTCAGTATCATTAGGTGCGATGGGCGCTTTAGCGTCACAATTTAAAGTCATTAATCGTTTAGATTCTATACCATGCTTTAATAAAAGATAGTTTTTGATTATCAGTGCTCTATTTTTAGGTAATGAGCTAAACTCTCTATTAATTTCATCCTCTGAAATATGCGCTTCAATCTTAAAAATAGCGGTATCATATTCTTTCATTCTTGCCGCTACTTTATCCAGCTCAACCTGATATTTAGATGTTAGTTCACTGCTACCTTTAGCAAAAAAGGCGCGGTATTCCATTTGTAAACCAGTTCCAATAGTGGTGAGAGGGCAGCCTCTGCCATCTACTACTACATTTTCTGGCGGATTCGGACACTCGTCTGACTCATCAGGTACGCCATCACCATCTGAGTCCAAACTGATAAGCAATGTGGGCATATCTACGTAATTCACTTCGGCGGCGGTTTTGGGCGGTATAATTTCGGTAGTTTGGCAGCCTAGTAGACTTATAGATGCGGTTAATAATAAAACACTATAGAGTTTCATAGTGACTCTTCCTTGAAATGGACAGAAGCTAGTTTTTATTTATAAAGTAAAATGTGGTTCAAGCCATCTCCAACCCTTTATTCACCTGACAAGCACTATCATGCCAGTGGACAAAATCTTCAATGCTGGCTTGTGGTTTGCTGTTATTGGCAACCTCTTTCCCAACAATACTCTCGACATAATGGCACGCTCGATAACTTTTAGCATAGTTATCATAGTCTGCAATCTATTGCTGACGTGCCACCAACTCTTTGCGGTGTTGTGCGTCCGTATCATCAATACCACTATCTTCAGCGAACCAAAAGTCTTTCGCAGGGATATCTTTAGCCAAGTTGTTATCCTCGACCTCATTCATACGCCACGGCTTGGCAGTGAGCCGCGCGCGAAAGCATTGCTGTATTTGACATAGACGCACGTAATTGGCATCCGCATGGAAATACGCAATCCATTCTTCGACCACGCTATCACTTGGCGATATAACATCGGGAGTCGCAATAATACGAAAGCCTTCGGCAGGATGATTGGCAACACGCTGTTGAATCAAATCAGTCATATACGGCAATAGTGAAGCATAATCATCGGCATATTTTTGTGCGCGGACTTTATCTCTTGCACTGGCCTGTTGCCATAAATAGGCAGTCGCACCGAACATAACCACTAACAGCCATAACCACGATAATCCTAGCCAAGCGATGACACTGGCGATAAGTATAAAGACGATGACAAAAAGCCAAACCTTCACTTTAGCTGATGGATTGCTTTGATTAACGAGTAAGGCAGGCATAAAGCCATGATGATCATAGCGCTCAGGATATTTATAATGTAACAACTGATCATTATCGACATCAATAATCGCAATATTATCAACGTTGGCGATTTGTGCCCCATAGCTGTTACGCGTGACAATTAACTGCGTCGCTACTGCGTTATTATTAGGCAATCCATTTTCTGGAAAAGAATGCTCGGAGATAATTTGTTCACGGATAGGAATGCCGTTGCTTGCGTTATATTCTTCCCTACGTTCACGGCGTAAGATATCTTCACCTGCTAGCCAGCGCTTATGCGCCTCATTCACTCGCACTTTGGCATGACTTAATGCTTCACTTTGACTGACCTCTGACCAACCATATCGTTTGATAGTTGCTTGCTTGAAGGGTTTATTAGGCGTCTCGCGCAATTCAAAGCGCTGTTTGTATTGCGCCCAGTATGTAGGAATGAGCATGTGATTTGCCTTTAGATAGTTGTTTTAAACTAAAATCTGCTGATTGAATATTAAATAATTAATAATTAATAATTAATAATTAATAATTAATAATTAATCTTCAAGCTCCGTAGTTATACCATAACCTCAGCGGTTCATGGACATCTCCTCTTCGCTATCAAAATTTGCAATAGCTACCCCATAAACTCGGCGGTTCATAGACTTACCTTCTTCAGTATCAGAAGAGGCAATAGGCTGTTCAGCACCAAAACTAAAAGTACTTAAACGATTAGGATCAATTTGATGCTGCATTATCAGATAGTTTTTGACGATAAGCGCCCTATTTCTTGATAGAGAATTCAATTGTGAACTAGAAACTGATGTTTCACCTATTTCATCTGTTGAAGCGTGTCCCTCAATACGCATAGTTGCCGTATAGTACTCTTGTAGCTTTGCTGCTACTTTATCAAGCTCAAGCTGATACTCGGGTGATAGCTCACTACTACCCTTTGCAAAAAAGGCACGATATTCCATTTTTAGACCTATCCCCATACCTTTAAAAGGACAACCCCTTTCATCTGTTACTATGTTCATTGGCGTGCCTGGGCACATATCTAGATCATCAGGTACGCCATCTCCGTCCCTATCCAAATTAACCACAACCGTTGGCATGTTGGTATTTTGACTTGTTTGCTTAGACAAGTCGGCGGTTTGACAGGCGGATAATGTTAAAGCGTTGATTGAAATGACAAGCATACTTCTTAATAGTATATTCATAGCTGATACCTTTAAAATTGCTGACAGAATTCTTTATAGTAAGTGAGTGATTGCTCATGATCACTGCCCGTATAAAAATCATCTGCCTTTAACGCTTTACCATAAATACGTTGGTTCATTGACATGCCTTCCTCAGTATCGTTAGGTGCAATCGGCATAATATCGGCACAATCAAACGTATAGATTTTATCACGAGCTATATTTCTCTTAACCAAAGCACTCTTTATTATCTGTGCCCGCTCACGTCCTAACTGACGTTTATCAGCTTCTATTTGATTCATTTTCCCATCCATATCTACTGCTATTTGCGGAGCTTCAGGCTCCGAGATGTGACCAGACAGAACTACTACTAGCTCAGGATCGCTATGCATTTTTTCCGCTACTTTCTCCACTTCTATCAAGCACTTCGTTTGCAACTCCTTACTATTGCGCTCAAAGAAAACTCTTAGCTCCATCATAAAATTACCTATTAAACTCACCGCTACTGGGCAGCCATATTCATCCGTTACCATGCCTTCAGGAGTTTTAGGACAGTTATCAAGTTCATCGGGCACGCCGTCATCCTCTATCAAGACTTTGGGTGGAACATATACTTTTTTATCTATTATGGTGTTTTTAGGTGTGGATTGGCAGGAGGCTAAAATAAAACTAGCTATTACAACGCCTACCGTCATCCATGACTTAGTTTTCATACGCCATCCTTAGTTAAGTTAAAGGGTTAAGTTAAAACCCTAAACTCCACTCGCCTGCTTTGCAAACAAGCCCATTAACGGCTTAATTTTGCTCACCCGATACATGCCTTCATTACGGATTTGTTGGATAGGACGCATCTGAGCCAGTGAGCCAGCGAACAGCCAATTAAGCACTGAAAAACTGTGCATCATCAGACTGTTATGCGGACGGCGCAGGCGCTCATAACTACGTAAAGTTTGATTAGCACCCCAAAGCGTACCGCCACTACGGTTATAATCATGCGCCAATTGTTTGCTTAACGCTTTTACATCGAGCATACCTAGATTTAGTCCTTGCCCAGCAAGCGGATGCACCCCATGCGCCGCATCGCCAATCAATACTAAATTATCTGCGACATAGGTCTTTGCTTGCTGTGCTGCTAATGGAAAGCTAACGATTGACTCAATTTTATGGATAGCCCCAAGCTCATAATGACTGGCAGCGGCGAGTTTATCAGCGATGTAGCGCGGGTGTTCTTCTATCAACGCTAATGCTTGATTACGTGGCAATGTCCATACGATCGATTGCCAATGTTGTGGGTTGGCTTTATCTTCATCAGTGATATCCGCTAAAGGCAACAGTGCCAATGTGCCAGTCGGTAGCATGGCTTGACGAGCAGTTGCTAGATGCGGCTTTTCAGTTTGAATCGCACAGCAAATCGCCGTTTGATTATAATCAAGAACATCAAGCTCAATACCTGCTTGCTTGCGCACGAATGAACCACGCCCGTCAGCACCGACCAATAAATGCGCATCAATCACGCTACCATTGTCTAACGTCACACGGTAGCCTTGCTCCGTACCCAACCAGTCCATATCGACTACCTTTTGACCATCGATGATGGTTAAATATTGACTGACATCAGGGGCTGATAAACGCTGCCATAAGGCGTATTCGATAACCGCTGGCTCAACCATACTACCAAGCATTTTTGGCTTAGAGTTGCCGCTATTATTAACAATATTTCTATTATCATTAGTTCTACTATTAGAGTCACCACTATCGCCAAACAGTAACTCTCCCATACCGTTTAGTTGCCAAACCTGCATTTGCGAGTAATCAGCTTTACGCTCTGACGCTGCTATTTTTTGCCAAGCACCAACCTCTTTTAATAATTCAACACTGGCAAGGCTAAGCGCATAAACACGCGCATCACGTTGACCAAGCACCTGCTGCCAGTCTGCTTCATCACGCTTTGGGCGTGCATCAATGAGCGTCACGGGTTTATTGTCTTGCGCCAGTTTGAGAGCAAGCGTCGCACCGACGATACCGCCACCGATAATCAGCGTATGGTTATTTTTCATAAAACATCCTTTTTGTGGCTATTTACGCTCTCCGCTCAGATTTATCGCAGTTAGCAGCAGCTTAAATTTTGGATTTCTTTAGTAACTTATAAAATTATTAACGGGATATCATTTGTACGAACTATGATTTTAAGCCCATCGCGTAGTTGGCAATTAACGGCTTAATATTGGGTAGTTTATCAAAGGCAACTAACGCCACGTTACGCGCCAGCTTCACGGCTGGATTTGGATGAGTAAAGCCATGTACCACGGCATCACAGAAGCGGATAACGCGTTTTTGATCGGTTTGACGGGCTTTTTCATAACGTTTTAGTAGTGTAGGATCACCAATATCTGCGCCTTTCAGCACTTGGGCACTCATCATTTGCGCCAATACATGAGCATCGCGCATACAGAGGTTAAAGCCTTGACCAGCGACTGGATGCAAGGTATGTGCGGCATTACCCATGATGACGCAGCGACCGTCGACTTGTTTATCTGCCAGTACTCGTGTCAATGGATAGGCACCACGGCGACCAGCGGCCTTAAACGTGCCAGCGCGTTGACCAAAAGCTTGCTGCAGAGTCGCTAAGAAATGGGCATCGTCTTCTAAGTATTGCGTTTCTTCCCCATTCGGACAGACCCAAACGACTGAACGTCTATAACCTGCTTGATAGTCATCATTGCCATCGCCTTCTGGATCAGTCAATGGCAATACCGCCAGTGGTCCGGCAGGACTAAAGCGCTCAATGGCTTTATGCTCATGCGGTTTGTCCGTTTCTACCACACCCACAATGGCAGTTTGACCATAATCATAATTTGTAGTAGTGATATCTAGCAGCTGACGCACCGTAGAGTCGCGACCATCACAAGCGACTAACACGCTGCCTTGCAATTGCTGTTCATGCTCTTCTTCACCATAGTAGCTAAAACTCAGCGTCACGCTGTCGCTTTTCTGGTCAACAGCTATCACATCTGCATTATCAATCAGGGTAATCAGCGGCTCTTGCTGGGCAGCCAGTAGCAACTTACGTCCAAGCCAGGCGTTTTCCATCACTTGTCCAAATGACTCAACTTGCTCATCCGCTTTATTTAGTTGCGCGCGCCCAAAGCTACCTTGCTCACTAATCTGTACCGCATCAATTCGGCAAGCATGGCTTTGTAGCTCATCCCACAGTCCAATTTCTTGATAAATCTGTACCGTACGCCGTGACAAAGCAGTATTGCGACTGTCTAAATAATGACTGCGCTTACTATCATCTTTAGGACTGATGGTTGGGTAGCTATTTTTTTCAAGCAACGTACTGGCGATACCATGATGTGCCAGTAGCAACGCAAACGACAAACCGACATGACCGCCACCAGCGATCAATACCTGCTGTTCCGTCATCGCAGCGTGTTTAACATTATTAGATTTTGATAAACTTGACTCAGTAGTTTGCATCATTATTATTCCTATAATCGCCCGTTTAACACGTTTTTATACGTGATTATTACTCACTCAAAACTTCATTTTATTCAAAAACTTATTATTCTTTAACACTATCAAAACATATTCTGATAGCCTTATTACCTAGACAATAGATTACCACAAATCCTCTATCATTCTGTGGTCTTGACGGTATCCGTGACAGCCATAAAAAGCTATTGCACTATGACTGATAAACACCTTCCTCTATGGTTGCAATCACCATACAAAAACAAAGCCTTGTATCCCTCTATAGAGCTTGAAATTTTAAATCTATCTACCATAATGAAGGCAGGACATTTATTTATTATTCATCAAGCTTACTATTTATCAAATTTCTTATCCCTCAAACTAACAGCTACTTTGCCATCATTTTTTATTATCTAAAAGCCGTACAATAAAAGCTATAAACTAAAGAATATAAAGCACGACTAATTATTTTATCTCTTAAGCGCGACTGACTATGTAGCATAAAGCCTCAATCATAGCAGCGGGCAACCAATACAAGGATAATCGCTTGACTGATTCCATGAGCCGCCGTATAAAATTTGAATCCTTGACCCCAGCACAACTTAAAACCGTGCTTGGCGAATACAACAATCACATGAAATACATTCAACAACGCCTCGATATCAAAATTAGCCAACGTCAAGGCGACTTCTGTCTAAGTGGCGACATATTGGGTGTCGAGCGCGGCGAACGTATTATTTATAAAATGGTCGATGAAGCACAAAACACTAAAGATATCAGCGCCGAAGAATTGCATCTCATTATCCAAGCAAGCATCGCACGCGATGAGGATATCGAAGAAGATAAACAGCAACTGGCGGATGAAGAGCGCTTAGACTTAGCGAGCGAATTTACACCAGTTAGCCTGCGTACCCGTAATGGCAAAATCATTCCACGTGGTGGCAATCAGCAGCGCTATGTCAAAGATATTTTATCGTCTGATGTGTCGTTTGGTATTGGACCTGCCGGTACTGGTAAGACTTATCTTGCTGTCGCTTGTGCCGTTGATATGATTGAGCGTAATGAGATTGAACGTATTTTGCTGGTACGTCCAGCAGTAGAAGCTGGTGAAAAGCTAGGATTTTTACCGGGTGACTTAACCCAAAAAATTGATCCCTATTTGCGTCCTTTATATGATGCGCTGTATGAGATGATCGGTTTTGAGAAAGTCGGTAAGATGATTGAAAAGCAAATCATTGAAATTGCTCCGCTTGCCTATATGCGTGGTCGGACTTTGAATAACTCGTTTGTCATCTTGGACGAAGCGCAAAATACCACGCCTGAGCAAATGAAAATGTTTTTAACGCGCTTAGGCTTTGGCTCACGTGCCGTCATTACCGGTGATATTACGCAGGTCGATTTGCCACGCGGTACTAAGTCAGGCTTGGCACAAGCGATGGAAATCTTAAGTGGTATTGAAGAGATTCGTATCACAAAATTTGACTCGAAAGACGTCGTGCGTCATCAGTTGGTACAAAAAATCGTTGAAGCGTATGACGTCTATGATGATGAGCAATTGGTACTACAAGAAAAGCGTAAGTTTGAGCGTATGAAAGAGCAAGAGCGCAAAGAGGCAATTAATAATGCTGCTGCTAAGTTATAACTTATCTTAGTGTATATATTTTAAGATACTAGAAGGAAACCGGATTTGATATCCGGTTTTTTACTGTTAGAGACTTTTGAATTAACATAGAAATAAAAGGATGATGGCATGAGCCAAGCCGAACATAACGATGCTCACAACCGTATTGACGATAGTATTAATAACAACTTTAACACTGATGAAAGCTTAGACGCGCTCGATATCAGTGCCAGTGAGCTTATTAATGATAAAACACTCGATGATTTTTATAATCGTGAGCAGCTTCTATCTGTCATGATGGCGACGCTTGACTATATAAACGAGCAGGTAAAAAACGATCTCATATTGCCATACTTTGACAATATCGACACTGAGCAGTGGCAAGAAAAGATTAAGGCGCTAGATATTTATATTACCGATGAGACTGAAGCGCGTGAGCTGAATTTGGAAGCGCGCGAAAAAAACTACGCAACCAATATTTTATCTTACCCAAGCGACTTACCAGCGGCAATAATTGGAATGATGCCAACGCTACCGCTCGGCGAGTTGGTTATCTGTCATGCCGTAGTGGTACGCGAAGCCACAGAGCAAAATAAAGAAGCGGTGCAGCATATCAGCCATTTATTGATACACGGTATCTTGCATCTACTCGGTTTTGACCATGAGCTTGGGCAAGTCGAGCAAGATGAGATGGAGTGCTTTGAGATTGAGATTTTGGCAGGGTTAAATATCTCAAATCCTTATGTTTAATCTTTTTTCATCGTGAGTTTCTGTGCTTGATCCATCTGATTAATCATCTGATCAAGCCCTTTAACATGAACGCTACGCTGCGGGAATGGAATATCAATTTTCTTATCATCAAGTGCATATTTAAACTGTTCAAGTAAATCACACTGCATTGACCACCAGTCGCCATTGGTCGTCCAAACATTTAAGGTCAAATCAACTGAATTTTCGCCCAAGTTTGTGACACGTACGATAGGCGCAGGGTCAGTGAACGCCATCTCATTATCATGAGCTAATTTGAGCATGATATCTTTAGCGACTTTAATTTCGGCATCATAGCCAATACGAATGGTGATATCGACACGGCGATTGGGTAATGCGGTGTAATTGATAACCGCTGAGGTGGTGATACTGCTATTAGGAATGATGACGTCATGATTATTAATCGTCGTCAGATGGGTATTCACCAAGGTGATTTCCGTAATAGTGCCGGTATGACTACTAATTTGCACATAATCACCGCGTACAAAGGGGCGAAAGGTGACAATCATAATACCTGCGGCAAAGTTTGATAGCTGGTCTTTCAATGACAGACCAATCGCTACCGCTGCACCGCCCAATATAGCCACGACGGAGGTTGTCTGTACGCCAACTTTGCTTAGCGCCGCGAGAGCGACGATGACCAGCAACATGCCATAGATGATGCGACCTAAGAAGTTAGCGACGGTATCATCCAAACGACTGCGCAGCATAAGCCCATGCACAACTTTCACCGCTTTTTTGGCGAGCCAACGCCCGATAACGAATATCAATAGGGCTAACGCAACTTTGACAGCTACGCTTATTGCGCTACTGGTTAAGGTAGCAACATCGATGGTAAAACCTAAAAACTCCATACAAACTCTTTATTTTATATCTGTGTATTATCTATTTGACACTTTAATTAATACGTTAAAAATGCAGTATTATTGTTATTACGTCTAGTAAGTTGCTTCTAGTAAGTCACTTCTACGATGTCGCTATAGCGATAAGTACGTATCAGACGCAATTCAACGATGTCTTTCATATCTGCGGTAAATTTACCAAAGGGTGCCGCTTGTCTGACCGACTGCTTAGCAGCTTCATCTAAAATAGTCGAATTTGAGCTTTCAAGCAAACGGATGGCTTTGATATTGCCATCGTTAGCGATAATGACAATCAAGCGTACTTCACCTGTGATACTTTGTGCGCGAGCTTGGGTAGGATATTGTAAGTTACCGACGCGCTCGACATGCTCACGGAAAGTATTGATATAATCTGCGGCCGCGCCATGTGTCGTTGAATTACTATCCATGGTCACGACTTTTGATTTGGTGGCATAGGTTTGCTGACGCTGCGACAACTGAGCCTCTAAAGTAGCGATTTGCTTACGCAGGCGCTCTTCTTGCACCCTCATATCATCTTGGGCTTGCTTACTATCATTATCAGACTCAACGCTTGCATGACGCCAGCTTAGCGTGGTGCGCAGATAGCTTTCTTGATAGCGCTGCTGACGTACTTGGCGCTGCAAGCGAATCACATCTTGCGTCTCACTCATTTCTTCAGCGGACAAAGGACTGCTTTGATCCGTTTCTTGGCGCAATTGCTCTTGTACGGTACCGCCACCTTCTTGTGAAGCATTGGCAATAAATTGCGCATCTTCATTTGGCTTCATATTATCCGTCAGCGCTTTGGCAACGTCTTGCATCAATCCGGCAGGGTCTTGCCCCATCGAAAAACTGACGCCAAAAATTATTACCGCATGCACACTAACTGCAATAACAATCGCCATCGGCAAGCTGATATCGCGCTTAGGTGCTTGAGCTGAAAAATGGTAGCTTTGTGAGTCTTTAATATACACCGCAGTTGGTCTCAACTTATGAAGTAAAGGCGGTCATCAATAAACGTGGTAATATCCATACCTATTGCCCATGCCGGCGCTATCATAACATGGCTTGACATACTCCCCCACTTTCGCAAAGCTCAAGTAGGAGATTCTAAAAGCAAAAGCTCTTAGGCAACTTCCTCACGGATTTCGCTAGTTTTCTGCGTCAATGGGCGATCTTTACTGCACCCTCCCTCAACAGACAAAACGGCATGTCCTGCCGCTAGTATATTACGAGCCGCATTAAAATCTGCGTTCGCAACATAACCACATTGGACGCACTCAAACTTTGCTTGAGTTTGTCTATTTTCTTTAGCTATATGCTTACATTCAAAGCAGGTTTGACTTGTGTATTTCGGATTTACTTTAACAAGCAATCCACCACGCCAGTGCTGTTTGTACTCAAGCATATTAAGCGCCATGCTCCAGCCCTGATCCAAGATTGACTTATTCAATCCTGACTTAGCTTTGACGTTACGCCCTTTGTTTTCTAGCGTACCGCTTGCTGATCTTGACATATTGGCTACTTTTAAATCTTCGACGACAATCATAGCGTGGTTTTTGCTGAGTGTAGTTGTGATTTTATGCAAGTAATCATGACGAACATTGGCGATATGATGATGTAATTTTTGAATCTTACGGTTTTGCTTTTTCCAGTTTTGACTGAATAAGGTCTTTTTACTTAATTGCCGTTGTAACCTAGCAAGTTTGGCCTTATTGGTTTTAAAGCTATTCTTAGATTTAATATACTCACCGCTTGAAGTGGTGATAAGTTTGCTAATACCTAAATCAAGGCCCAGTGCGGTAGTTGCAGGGTGACGGGGATTTTCATCAAGTACTCGCTCGGTACCAAACGATACGTACCAATACCCTGATTTCTTGCTGATGGTGACGTTTTTAATCGTACCAATAATCTCTTGCGACTTCCTGAATTTCACCAAACCAACACCATTCGGTAGTTTGACGCGATTACCACCAACGCGGCAATTTTTAATAAACTGAACCAGTCTAATTGAGTCGCAACCATCGGATTTGCGCTTGAAGCGTGGCATAAGTGGGCGCAGTTGGATTTCTGACCCATCAACTAGCTTGAAGAACTTAGGATTTTTAGGTTTTCTTTTATTCTCTCTTAACCTGGCATGAGCTTTAGGGTCAAAAAAACGTGACCAAGCAGAGGCGAGATCACGTATTTTCTGCTGCAAGGAAACTGCATTTGAGCTGGTCTTTAAAAACTCAAAATCAGGATTACTCTTTACATCCATGATTCTATTAACCAAATTGGTTGCATTAATAAACTCATTTTTAGCAAACATTTCAAATGAAATCGCCAGCATTTGATTCCAAACAAAACGTGCAGAGCCAACAAGCTTATTTAAAATAAACTCTTGCTCCGCATTAGGCTCAAGCCTAAATTTGTACGCTTTGTTGATTTTCATAAATGGACATGCATCTTATATAACGTATATTAATACTAATAGTT
>NZ_CBCPJH010000034.1:0-33872 GCF_965118485.1 Psychrobacter glacincola
TTTGATTGTTGCCGCATTTTTTTCCTGGAGAGTCTTTGACGGTGATACAGGCATACCAAAGACCGCGACTGTCTTGCACAAGCTCACAAGTATTTATTTTATACAACGATAAGTTGTAGCTGTCCCATACATCAATTGTCAGTTTTTTGCCTTTAGCTAGACTGAGTTGAAGTGTAGATTTAAGACTTTTCTTACCTGATTTTTTGACGCCTAGATATTTAATGGCAGTCTTTTTAAAAGGAATCCAACCTAGTGATTTACGTTTAGCTTTTGGATTATTGCTACGCCAGTTTAACTTGGCTTTTTTAAACTGTTTACGGGATTTGGCATGGGTTTCGGTGATTGCTTGCAAGGTCTGACTGTGCAAATTTAAATACTCACCACTGCCTTTGGTATAAGCCGCTAAGTCATAAGCTGAAAAGAAATAACCGGTAAGTTGTAGGTGCTTGTAACTCAAGTCATTCACATAGTTCCACACGAAATTAACCGCACCTGCTAAGATATTTAGCTGATTGGCATGCTTGTCTTTGATGCGTAGCTTTAGGGTTTTCATGATCAAAGTATGTCCACAAATTGAGCGAGTGGCAAGTGTGTTCTAATATCAAGCGACAACTGCTGACGTCTTACATCCACGCCCTATAATAATGTGGTTTTACCGCAGGATATAATAAATAACCGCTAAAGGCTATTTGTCCGTCTGATTAAACCCACAATTTGTATCTGTTGGTTAAGAAAACATAAATAAAATACATTTGTGCTATTTCATATCATTTTAGGTGTAGGTAGGCTACTGCTTATAATCCCATCTCATAACAGCACAGTCTGTTACTTTAACATTACTTATTAAAGCAATAGCCGTTTAAGGAGCAACTATGGCAGGTGCCAGTTTATTAACCCTACTTGATGATATCAGTTTGATATTAGATGATGTCTCGCTGATGACCAAGGTTGCCGCCAAAAAAACGGCTGGCGTCTTAGGTGATGACTTAGCGCTCAACGCTGAGCAAGTGACTGGTGTCAGAGCGGATCGTGAGTTGGCAGTCGTCTGGGCAGTGGCTAAGGGCTCATTCATCAATAAACTTATCTTGGTACCGTCAGCATTATTGATTAGTGCTATTTATCCACCATTAGTCACATTACTGTTGATGTGTGGCGGGTTATATTTGGCCTATGAAGGTGCGGAGAAAATAATTCATAAGTTTTGGCCGCATCTTTTGCCGCACGATGAAGAACAAAACGCGCGCCTACGTGCCAATGCCGATGAGACGATCGATTTGGTCGCTTTTGAAAAGGAAAAGATAAAAGGCGCGGTACGCACAGATTTTGTACTATCAGCTGAGATTATTGTGATAGCGCTTGGTGCAGCCGCTGGCGCGACGTTGTTAGAGCAAAGCTTGGTTCTCGCTATTATTGCTGTCGCTATTACGGTTGGCGTTTATGGCTTGGTCGCTGCTATCGTCAAAATTGATGATCTAGGTCTATATTTAATGAACAAGTCGGGCGATATAAAACAGAAAATAGGTCAGTTCCTATTATCTGCTGCGCCAAAATTAATGAAGTTCTTATCTATCGCTGGTACTTTAGCCATGTTCTTAGTTGGTGGTAGCATCTTAGTGCATGGTATTAGTTTTTTACATCACGAAGTTGAGGATATTGCCCATTTGACCGGTGTTTTTGAAAGTCTAACGACTATGTTATTGAATGGACTAGTTGGCCTAGTCATTGGTGTTCTAATAGTGGTTATTGTCACTATGATTGGTAAAATACGCAATAAAGACAAAGATGCTACTTCTGCACATTGAATAAACAACCATTTAAATAGGTTCGATTAAATATAAAAAAGCCCCAAAGTTGCTTATAACTTTGGGGCTTTCAACTTTACGGCTTTTACCTTTCAAACTGAATAGCTGCTATTAACTTTCGCTATCTGAGTTATCAGACTCTAATTTTTCAGCTTGCGTTGGCTTTTTATGCTCAGCTTTTGGCTTACGTGCGCGAGCCTTTGGCACTTTAGGCGTCGTTAGATTAAACATACCTTTTTGTGGTAACAATTGCTCAGCCACATTTTCAATCATGTTTTTATAACTGGCGATGGTCGTCTTTGATTTGGCTGCCTGACTGTCCTCTTTAGTAGATAATTCTACTAAAGATTCATCGGATTGCGCCGTATCGTTTTGCTCATCTGTAACGTTTTTTATTTCAGCATCGGCTGTAGTTACTTGTGCTTCAGCTGTGTCATCACTTTTAACAGTACTTTCAGTATCAACTGTCGCTGTGCTAACTGCTGCAGGTGTTTGTTCTGCCTCTAACAGCTGCTGACTATGGTCGCTAACAGCGTCCGTTTGTGCTTGATTAGCAAGCGCATCTGCTTCTACGTTTAGCGTATCAGCATCACTCACAGTTTGCACTGCTGTATCATTTGCCTCGTCAGAAACAGTCGCCAATACCGCTGACTCTTCATAGTCAGGATGCTGACCACGTGGATCGTTGCTAGCACGTTTATTGATAGCACGTGGTTCTACTGACGTTTTACCTTGGGCAGCGGAAAATTGACTGACGGCTTGAGTCATTGACTCAAAGCGTGCAATGTAGTCTGCGCCTAAAGGCTGATAGCCGTAGTTGCTAAAATCGAACTCACTATGAGCTATTGGTTTAATAGTAACTTGCTTCTCAGAGGTACCCTTAACTTGCGCCTGCTGTAGATGCATCGCGATAGCAGCGTTAAAGCAGCTGATGACACCTTCTGTCGCTAAGCGATTTTCTGCCTCTGCTAAGGTTGCACGGATAAATTCGCCAACCGTACCACGAATGGTTGGTGTGCTTACAGCGACTTGTGCATCTTGCTTATTTGCATGAGAAGATTCAGCAATAGATGATTGCGCTTGCTGCTGACGTACTATACGTGGGTCATTACTGGCTTGACCAAATTTATTTGCCGTAACGTAACGTTTGGCAAACAAATCTTTAGCGTTGACCTCAAGCGCTGTCTGAAGGCTGCTATTATCAATATCGGTATCAATAATAGTATCAGTAGCTTTTTCTTCAGAACCAATTGTTAGATCTTCACTCGTAGTACTAGTGACATCTGTCTGTTGAGGGGCAGTTGCTGTTTTTTCTTCTGCTTGTGCAACGACAACTTCTTGACTTGGCACAGTACCTTCAGCGTCGCTGTCTGTACTGCTGATTGTCGTTACTTGCTCGTTGACAGAAGGTTTCTCATTACTATTTCTATCACCATCTTTATCGTCATCTTGTTTGCTACCTTTATCATCATCTTTCGAGGTAGGTTGCTGCGCGTTCTCGTTAGTAGCGCTTTTTTCTACCTGATCAACTTGGGCAGGGCTTTTTTCAGCAGTTTCAGATTGTGCGCTATCTCGTTGCATTTTATCAGCTACATCGTTGCTGGTATCGATAGGCTTAGTAGTTTGCTGCGCTGGTTTGATCTCGATTAACTTTTGCTTATCCGCACGCTGATCAGTAGTACTCTCTTGACGCTCTTTTTCGGCGTCAGCAGAATCTTCAATTACTGCTACTTGCTGTTGAGTTACTTGGCGTGTTGTAGACTTGCTGTCATCTAATGATAAATGCACCACTTCTGGTGATTTTAGTTCACTAACCGCTTCATTTACCTGTATTACTACTTCATTAGGGTCTTGATTACGGCGCGCATGAGACTGGTTTCTGCTAGCGTTGGCATCCTTTGATACTTGCTGAGTATTCTGCTGCACGCCTGCCGATGTTAAAGTTTCACCGCGTTCAAGCTTACCACGTGATCCACGTTGGCTGTTTGATTTGCGCTTAGTGCGAGTTTGCTCTACTGCCACATTATCAGAGGTATCAGAACGACTGCTATCGGTGGCATTAGCTGCATCAGCATTGCTGTCATTGCGGTTGCTGTCTTGACGGTTGTTACGATTACGGTCGCTATGACGTCTGTTGTCCTGCTGACGCTTATCTTGATTGTCAGTTTTGTCGTCAGTACTGGTTACGCTGCCGTCAGCTGTATCGTTAACGGTACTATTGTCAGTTTCTTCTGACGGCTCTTTTCTCGCACGCGGTTTAGACGGTCTTGCTTTGCGCGGCTTACGTCTTCTTCTTTCTTCAGCATCGCTGCTATCGTCATTATTACTCTCAGTAACAGATGCCTGTTGACGATTCTGCGGATTAGCATTTTTCTGGTCAGTTGATTGCTGTGGCACTGTCGTATTTTGGCTATTGTTGGTATTTCCTAGAGCGGTATTATCTACTTGTCCAAACGAGCCTAAACTTTGTGCTCCGGTATTTACCAATGCCTCGATAGCTTCAGCAGCGTCTCGGCTACTGATACTTGATATCGTTTGAGCTTGCGGGGCTTGCGCAAATAAATTAGACAACCAAGCAACTGCTTGCGGCTGTGCAGCAGCAATAGCAGTTGCTTGAGGCGCTACTGGGGCTGTTGGGCTCGCAACATTTTGAGTGTCATTAACCTGTTGTGCCTGCGGCGCACGCGCTGATGTCACATTACTATTATTGTTATTAGTGCGATGCTCATTGCTCTGACTAGTATTATTTTGCGGTGGCGTAGGCATACTTTGCTGGGCGTTAGGGTGCGCCTGCGCTTGACTGCCGTTATTATTATTATCTGCACTTTGACGAGGCTGGCGGGTAGGCTGCTGCTCAGGGCGCTCTTTTTCAGCCGTTTGCCAATCAACGTTATAGCCAAGCTCGCTATGCTCTTGCAGCTGGGTGTCGGTGATACGTTCATAGCTTGATGGTGCAAAGCCATCGCGGTTAAAGTGAAGCTTGAAGTTTGGCGATTCTAAATGCGCATGCGGCAGGATGGTAATACGCGTGCCGCTGTCTTGCTCGAGATAAACTAAGGCATCGCGTTTTTCATTTAATAAGAAAGCCGCTATATCAGTTGGTACTTCAGCTTGAACTTCACCTTGACGCTCTTTTAGCGCGATTTGCTCAATCTGACGCATAATTGATAACGACAATGAACGTAGGTCACGAATCATACCGTTGCCATGACAGCGTGGGCAAATATAACCAGTTGACTCTTCTAATGACGGACGCAAACGCTGACGGCTCATTTCCATTAGACCAAATTTCGAGATATCACCAAACTGAACACGGGCACGGTCGTATTTGGTCGCATCAATCAGACGTTTTTCAACTTCTTTTTGATGCTTATTGTCATTCATATCAATAAAGTCAATCACAATTAAGCCGCCCATATCACGTAGGCGTAATTGACGAGCAATCTCATCAGCTGCTTCTAGATTGGTATGATAAGCGGTTTCTGCAACGTCTGAACCTTTAGTAGACTTAGCTGAGTTGATATCGATAGAGACCAAAGCTTCAGTTTGATCAATAACGATTGAGCCACCTGATGGCAGACGAACTTCACGCTGATAAGCCGTTTCAATTTGCTTTTCGATATTAAAGCGCGAAAACATCGGCTCATAGTCGGTATATTTGCGCAGTTTTTCTGCTTGTGTTGGCATGACTGCATCGATAAAACCAGCGGCTTCAATATAAGCGTTTTCGTTATCAATCCAAATCTCAGCGATATCATCACGTAAATAGTCACGCACAGCACGTGTAACAACGCCTGCTTCTTGATGAACCAAGCGCGGTGATGGATATTTTTGGTTTTGTTCTTGGATAGCTTGCCAAATATTTAGCAAATGGTTTAAATCGTGTTGTAAGTCTTCTTGGGTTTTACCAATACCAGCCGTACGAATGATGACGCTCATGCCTTTTGGCAGATCAAGACTACCAAGCATGCGTTTCATATCTTCACGCAATTTGCCTGAGATTTGACGCGAGATACCACCACCACGAGGGTTATTAGGCATTAATACCAAATAACGTCCTGCTAATGACACATAAGTTGAAAGGGCAGCGCCTTTATTGCCGCGCTCTTCTTTTTCAACTTGGACGATGAGCTCGTCACCTTCTTTGATCAGTTTTTTGATGTTCTCATCACGTGGATTACCGCTTAAATACTCAGCAGAGATTTCACGAATGGGCAAAAAACCTTGACGCTGTGAGCCATATTCAACAAATACCGCTTCAAGCGATGGCTCGACACGGGTCACATGACCTTTATAGATGTTAGATTTTTTTTGTTCGCGGGTACGGTTTTCTAGATCGAAATCGTACAGATGATTGCCTTTGCAGAGGGCAACACGAATTTCTTCGTTTTGGGTGGCGTTGATTAAAATGCGTTTCATAATAGTATCCTATGAGTACGCACAACAACGACGAGACAGACTTTAGAGCTAAGTGGCAAGCGCTGCTAATAAAAAATTAGCGTGAGCAGATGCTAGTTAACGGCAGAACATAAAGTAGAGTAATGAAGCGCATAAACACTTTGCAAAAGCATAACTCTGAACCAGTGATATCAACATTAATATAGAAAGTATAGGGTGTAAGACTATGTCTATATCTCAATGTAAGCAGGCTTGTTATAACGATTAATGCGTAAGCAGGTGGTCATTTATCATCAGTATTTTGAACCAGGTGGGTTGTCAGCGCACTTTGTTGTTTCATCATAGCGGCGGCTGGTTACTGATATATAAAAGGCATTACCGATACCAAAAAAGCATCGTGCTGTCACATAATCAATCAAGGTCTAGCAATCATATCGCTGTTGACTAACTATAAAATATACTTATATAAAGTAGTAAATTTCAGCAGCTATCCATCTAGGTCAAGCAATTGGTCATTCTTTATTTATCGTTCTTTTGGTTATAACGTTAATAATATCTTGGGTGTCTCAAAGCGATTTTTTTGCTGCGTGAGTCATCAGCGGGGCGTACTTGGCAAACAGAATAAATGACCGGCTTATCGGCACGGTGTCTTATGTTTATCCTACTTATCGTCCTCTGTTTGACCGCCGATACTCAGGCAGTTATCGAGATATATAGTGTTGCTTCTCGATTGCGCTCTTAACCACCCATACTTGCTCAACTGCACGCGGCTAAAGGACTGCTAGATAATAAATTATCAAATCAAGTCGTTATCATGCGGGTAGTGAGTAAAGGTATATGGTTATCACTTAATAAAGGGCTAGTGCCACATTTATCAAATCAATGCTATTTATTATCACAATATTCTGTAAAAAATGCTTTGTAAGCATAAATAGTTTTTACTAAAAAATAATAATTCACTGATAAATATCAGTTATATTTTTTTAATTCGTTAAGTATTATAAAGTATATCTGTTGCTATAACACCTTTAAAATAAGATGAAACGCCGTACTTGCACAGGTTGTATGAGCCAACCGTTTTTACTAACAAGCTATTAACAAGTAATTAGTATGCTTAAAAACGAGATTTTCTGGCGAAAACAACCATCAATTAGCAATGAATTATTGTCTCAGCCTCTGCTTAATTGGCGCTCAACATGGTAAACTATAGCAAATCTTTATGTAAACGCCTAACTAAAAATGACGAACTCAAAAATGACAAAAGACGAACCTATCCACGAAGCGCCCGCTATTTTTAATAGTAAAACGCGCCCACAAAGTGCTGACGATGAGATTAGTGATTTCGGCAAGGTCAATTACCTTGAAGTCACGCGTCATCAGCATGATCAGCGCCTAGATAATTTTTTGCTTAATCGCTTAAAAGGTCTGCCGAAACCGCATATCTATAAAATGATTCGCTCAGATGAGATCCGCGTCAATAATAAACGCTGTAAAGCGCATGACCGAGTGCAGCGTGAAGACGTGGTGCGTATTGCACCAGTGGTACTTGCTACGCGCGAAAAACCTATCATCAGTAGCGAATTTGCCAAAAGCTTATTGGCACGTGTGGTCTACGAAGATGAAGGTTTAATCGTGCTCAATAAGCCCTCAGGCATTGCCGTTCATGGCGGTAGTGGTCTTGCTTTTGGCGTTATTGAAGCCATGCGTGAAGTTACGGGTAAAAAATATCTAGAGCTTGTGCATCGCATCGATAAAGATACTTCTGGGCTGCTAATGATATCTAAAAAACGCTCGGCGCTTAAAGTATTACAGCAGCATTTAGTCGACAAAACTATCCAAAAGCATTATTTATGTATTGCAAAAGGTCAGCCCGCGCTCAACGAGCAACGTATTGATGCGTCATTGTTGCGTTATACGCTTGCAAGTGGTGAGCGACGCGTTAAGGTAGATACGCAAGACCCGCAAACCAAAGAAAGCCAGACAGATATCGTCGTTCATGGTCGTTTCACGATTGCTGAGCAGCCCGTCAGCTTGATTGAAGCCAAACCACTTACCGGACGTACCCATCAAATTCGTGTGCATATGGCACATATTGGTCATGCTATCTTGGGTGACGATAAATACCACGTACATGATAAATCTGGTGTACATCGTCTATGCCTGCATGCATGGCGTTTAGATATTCCTGGTTATGACACCATTACTGCACCTTTACCGGATGAGATGCTCGATTGGATGCCAGAAGATATTAAAGCCAATTTACCTAAATAAGCGGCTGCTTAAGCTTAAGATCGCTTTACGGTAAATGCCATTTAATATATTAAGCATCAGTCCAAAACGTCACGCTAGCTTATGAGTAATAAGTCGTCGTGACGTTTTGCTATCTGCCATTTATAATGATTATTCTAGAGGGTATATTTATGAGCCAAACTTTCACAAGTACAACAGCAACGACAATAGCTGTTAAAAGCTCTCAATCAGCTGACCCGCATGATTTAGCCGATAAGACCTTGGTCATATTTGATTGGGATGGCACATTGATGGATTCGATTGGTTTAATCGTTGAGTCTATGCATATAGCAGGCGAAGCGCATGGCTTTGCCACTACCGATAAAGCAGTCAAAGACATAATTGGTTTAAGTCTCATGAATGGTATCGATATCTTATATCCACAAGCAACCGATGCCCAGAAACTGGCAATTCAGCAAAGTTATTCGGATTATTATATTGCTAATAGTCAGCGTACCCCATTTTTTGCCCCAATAGAAAATATGCTAGAGACCTTGCAGCAGCAAAATCGTCAGCTTGCAGTCGCCACAGGCAAAAAACGTAAAGGTTTAGATCGAGTATTGGATGCCTCAGATAGCCACCATTATTTTGTGATGACGCGCTGTGCTGATGAAGCAGGCTCAAAACCTGATCCGCAAATGCTAACGGATATTTTGCAGTATACCAAGCAGCAAATCTCTGATGCGGTATTTATTGGTGATAGTATTTATGATATTCAAATGGCAAATAGTCTAGGCATGACCAGTATAGCGGTGAATTATGGTAAGGATATAGTCAATCCACAATAAAACTGGAAAAACCCATATCATAAAATAGTTTAGGTAGATTATTCTCCATCCAACCTTGGCGTAGAAACTTTGAACCGCCCCGGTATTGTCGGAGGCTCAATATTCTGAGAGAATACGACAATGAAAAAACAAACCTACACTCCTGAGATTAAAGAACGCGCCGTTCGCATGCTGATTGAAGCGTCGGGCGATTACCCCTCCACATGGTCAGCCATTCAAGCCATTGCCCCTAAGATTGGCTGCACGCCTGAGACCCTGCGATCCTGGCATAAAAAACACATCGATCAGACTATTCCTGCCTCAGTGCAAGCACAAAGTGACAAAGAACGCATCAAAGCGCTTGAACGCGAGAATAAAGAGCTTAAACAAGCTAATGAAATCATCAGAAAGGCTGCGGCTTTTTTCGCCCAGGCGGAGCTCGACCGTCCACCCAAGTGATGGTTCATTTCATTGATGATCATAAAAACGATTATGGGGTCGAGCTGATCTGTAGAGTATTACCGATTGCCCCGTCAACTTATTATCGTGCTCAAACCTTAAGCGACAACCCACACAAGCGTTCACTGCGCAGTCAGCATGACGACTTTTACCTCAGTGAAATTATACGCATCTGGCAGGTCAGCAAATGCCGTTATGCTGCGCGTAAAGTCTGGCAGCAGATGAAAGCTGATGGGTTAAAGATTGCTCGTTGTACCATAGAGCGTTTAATGAGCCAGCATGGCCTACAAGGCGTTTGGCGCGGTAAAGGTAAAATAACAACTCACAGCCGTGATGATCAAAAGCGTGCTGATGACTTGGTCAATCGCAACTTCAATGCCCATCGTCCTAATCAGCTTTGGGTTGCTGACTTTACCTATATCAAGACACTGAGTGGCTGGGTATATACCGCTTTTATTATTGATGTGTTTGCTCGCGCTATCGTCGGCTGGAAAGTATCTAATCGTATGAATACCGATATGGTAATGGCAGCATTAAATCAAGCGATAACAGATAGAAACAATCCCAAAGATGTGATTCATCACAGTGATCGAGGGGTTCAGTACTTATCTATTCGCTATACCGATAAGATGACTGACAGCGGTGTCATGGCCTCTGTTGGCACAACAGGCGATTCATACGACAATGCATTGGCTGAAACGGTTAACGGACTTTATAAGGCTGAAGTGATTGATTATTTAAAACAGCAGTGGCAAGGCGTGAATGATGTTGAACTGGCTACTTTAGAGTGGGTCGATTGGTGCAACAGAACACGTTTGCATAGCACGATTGGTTATGTGTCGCCTTTTGAATTTGAAAAGCGGTACTATGATAATTTAACCCTGTCAGGCATTGCTGCCTGACTCAAGTAAAACACTCTCCGATATAGTCGGGGTGGTTCACTTAGCTTGTGCCTATTTCTTTTCAATGGGATTAAGATCAGTGATATAGGGTGGTAGCTAAAAGATACGATGGCCATGCCTGTTCAGTAATTTTTGGATACGCTTATTCTTATGAAAACTTGCGTTATACATCACGATCACGCATTTAGTCTTGAGACTTGGGATTAGCGTGAACTTGCACCAATCATAAAATATATGGCTGTTGATATTCTATTCAAAGTAATCAAGCGCAAATAGCATCTTTTCATATAGAGCACCGATGATATTAGTACGCTTTTTTGCTTGCCAGTTGTAGCGATCAATACAGGGTTTTCCTATCGGTGCATAGCCGTAAGGTCTAATGGTTTCAGCTTCAAAGCCGCTTTCATCCATATAAATAATGGGATAGCCTTGCTGCTTAAGGCTATCAAGTCTACTGTGATACTCAGCTCTTTTTATTGGACACGCTCTTGGATGCTCTAAGGTCTTTTTTTTGACTAATGCCAAGATGCTTTAAAGCCGACTCAATGCCTGACTTACTGCACCCTAAACGCTGTGCTCGCTCATACATATAATCGTCTGGATGCTGCTCAACATCTTTCAGTAAGGCTTCATTTGATATTTTAGTCGGTTCTTTATTTCTGGTTGTTTTAGGAGTTAAGCTCTGCTGCCAGCTGTTAATCGAGCTTGTGCTAAGCTAATAAAAGTTAGCAGCTTCTCGAATGGTCATGCCGTCTTTAATGTTACGTAGTACTTGTTTGCGAAAGTCGATTGAATAGGTCATCGTTTATTTCACTAGATGAATTGGTTATAAAAATTGTATCGGTTTTATCTAAGATTGACTATAAGTAGGTTTTGGGTCTTTATATAGAATGCAGAGCAAAAAGACGTAGATACTTGTCTTCCGATATTTTTTTGATACTACTTTTAACCATCTAAAACCATTATTTAAAAATTCTATTTTCTTGTGCTTAATCCCTTTAAGATAAGTTGTAGAGTAGTCATGAGAGAAATCAATAACGACTATTTATCATGCTCACTGCTAAATCGCAGTAGCACAGTCGGAATAGTCGCCTAAGTGCGCTATAATAGACGCTATAAATAGACAGTCATCATTGCCAAATTAGTAAAATAATAAGCCAAAATGATGGATGATTTTATATAACTCCACCTCACCTCACCTCACCTCACATTACATTGACGACACAGTAGACGTGACCAATATAGCGCTTGTGTCATAACACATAGGAAGCATTATGAGTGAACACAATCCAACTGATACGCAAGTAGAACCCGCTGCCGATTACGAATCAGCGCTAGATATTGAGCAAACGGAAGCCAAAAGTAACATCAGCATTACTGAAGCGGCTCAAGGTTATTTGGCAGACTTGCTATCCAAGCAAGATACTGATGGTATTGGCGTGCGTATTTTCGTTGAACATCCTGGGACACCGCGTGCTGAGTGCTGCATGGCTTACAATCAGCCGGGCGAAGAAGACAGTGCGGATTTGAAATTTAGCTACGAGAATTTCTCTGCCTTTATTGAAGCAGCGTCAGTACCTTATTTAGAAGATGCGGTGATTGACTACAATAAAGACCGTTTTGGTGGTCAGTTGACCTTCCGTGCACCAAACTCTAAAGTACCAAAAGTCGGTGCTGATGCCAGTGTAGAAGAGCGCATCAACTATGTACTGCAGTCTGAGATTAACCCAAGCTTGGCGGCGCATGGTGGCGACGTGCAATTGCTTGAGCTGATCGATGAAGAAGGCATTGGTCTGACTGCGGTATTGAAATTTGGTGGCGGCTGCCAAGGTTGTTCAGCGGTTGATATGACGTTACGTCAAGGCGTTGAAGTGCAATTAAAGCAGCAAATTCCAGAGCTAACGCAAGTGATTGATGAAACCGATCATACTCGTACAGAAAACGCTTATTATAAATAAAGGCTAAATTATTGTTATAACTTGGATGAGTATACTGATTGTTTTGTCGCTTATGAATATTTGTCATTAAGAGATAAATAATTCGCTATTCTTTTCATAAAGAAGTTGGGTTATGATTAACTCAGCTTTTTTTATGCCTATCGTTTAGCGACAGCTAATTTAATCACCAAATATTCTTTGATAAATAATAAATATCTATATAAATAGGAGCGTAACATGAGTGATGGACAACCAGCTAAGCAAGCCAATACCCCACGTCTTGAAACCTTGGCGATTCATGCCGGTTACAGTGTTGAACCAACCACCAAAGCAGTTGCAGTGCCCATTTATCATACCAGCTCGTATGCTTTTGATAATACCCAGCACGGCGCTGATTTGTTTGACCTAAAGGTTGCAGGCAACATCTATACCCGTATTATGAATCCAACCAATGCGGTATTAGAAGAACGCGTTGCAGCGCTTGAAGGTGGTATTGGGGCGCTGGCTGTCGCCTCTGGTATGGCTGCTATCACTTATGCCATCCAAACCATTTGTGAAGCGGGTGATAATATCGTTGCAGTATCAACCCTATATGGCGGTACTTATAATTTATTTGCTCATGCACTACCGCGCCAAGGTATCGAAGTGCGTTTCTTCGATCACAAAAACCCTGAAGCGATTCGTGATTTAATCGATGATAAAACCAAAATGGTCTTTGCTGAAAGTATCGGTAATCCACTGGGTAACATCATTGATATTCAAGCATTAAGTGATATCGCCCATGAATATGGTGTACCAGTCGTGATTGATAGTACGGTTGCAACGCCTGCGATATGTCGTCCGTTTGAATTCGGTGCGGATATTGTCATTCATTCATTAACCAAATATATGAGTGGTACGGGTACCTCGATTGGTGGGGCGATTGTTGATAGCGGTACCTTCCCATGGGGTGATTATCCTGAGCGTTTTCCTTTATTGAATACTCCTGATGATAGCTATCACGGCGTAAACTTCGTCAAAGACGTCGGCGCAGCAGCATTTATCGCTCGTGCTCGCGTGGCACCATTGCGTAATACTGGTGCAGCGTTAAGTCCGCTAAATGCTTTTAGTATTTTACAGGGCTTACAGACATTGGGCTTACGTATGGAGCGCCATGTCCAAAATGCCCAAGCAGTTGCAGAATATCTACGTGACCATGACAAAGTCGCTTGGGTGAAATATGCCGGTTTACCTGACCATCCTGAGCATGAGCTTGCTAAGAAATATATGAAAGGTACGCCATCTGCGATTTTAACCTTTGGGGTAAAAGGTGGCTTGGAAGCAGGTTCGCGCTTTATCGATGCGCTGCAACTGATTACACGTTTGGTCAATATTGGTGATGCTAAATCACTAGCGTGCCACCCAGCGACGACCACCCATCGCCAGCTTAATGAGCAAGAGCTAGAAAATGCGGGCGTCAGTACAGATATGGTGCGTCTATCGATTGGTATCGAACACATCGAAGATATCAAAGCGGATTTAGAGCAGGCATTGGCTTCTGCTTAATTTATAAGTTTTTGCTAAATTAAAGCTGAAAAACGCTGTAAATAAAAAGCCCATATCGAGATGATATGGGCTTTTTTATGAGTATCAATAACAGATTTTTAGAGGTTGAGCAGATAGTACACGTTGCGCGATATCTTTATAATCCTGTGAGGCTAAACGCGGACCAAATTGTTGAATAACCTGTGCGGCTATTTCGCTGGCAAGTCTACCACATTCTGGCAAGCTATATTGCTGGGATAAAGCATATAAGAACGCGCCAGAATAGTTGTCACCCGCGCCATTGGTATCAATAACATTGGCAATGGTCGGAGTAGGAATATTATAAATCTCAATCTCTGACTCGTTATTTGGCTGATGAGCGATGATGGCACCATTTGCTCCATCAGTGACGACCGCTGTTTGACAATACTCAAGTAGCGCACTTGCGGCTGAAGTGTGTTCTTTTTTATCCGTGAATAAGTTCGCTTCTTCACTATTACAAAATATCACCGCGACTTTATTACCAAGCATATTAAGCAAACCGTCTTTAGCAAACTTTACTACCGCTGGATCAGCAAAGCTAACGGCAATCTTGGTACCATTTCCAGCTGCTTGCTGACGCAATTTATCCATTGCTGGCTGAATACCTACAGACATCGCAAGATAGCCTTCTAAGTATAGCCATTTAGCTTCAGTTAAGGCGTTAAAATCGACGTTATCAGCGGTGATATCGCTTGAAGTACCGAGGAACGTCTGCATGGTACGCTCGCCATCTTCAGTGACCGCAACCACACATGAGCCTGTTACGCCGCCTGCATGGATAGACTGAGGAGAGGTGGCAACGCCTGCTTCATGTAAGTCCTTTAGGTAAAACTCACCTTGCTTATCATCGCCTACGCGGCAGGCATAAAAAGGCTTACCGCCCAAACTTGAAAACGCGTACATAGCATTAGCCGCTGAGCCACCGCCTGCTTGTTTTGACGGCTCAATATCGGCAAGTTTAAAATACGCCAATAATTGCTGCTGCTGTTCTATACCTGTCAGCGTCATATTGCCTTTGGTCAGGTCGGTCTCTTCTAGCGCTGCATCTGATAACAGATATTCGTGGTCAACCAAGGCATTGCCTATCGCCATTACATCATACATTACGTGTCTCTCCTAAATATGTTGATAATTACTTTTAAACTTAATATCTAAAGATTATTCAGCTTGTAACTCAAGTAAGCGCTGATAGAGCGCATTTTTTTTCACACCAGTGATATCAGCGCCTAATGCAGCAGCTTTTTTCACTGACAAGTCCTCTAGCAGACGTTGCAGTAATTTATCATGAATACGGATGTCATCAACGTCTTGGGCAACATTGGCTCCGGCGACTACTACTACAATCTCACCGCGCTGCTGGTTGTCATCGGCTTTGACAAATTCAACCAAAGCGCCAAGCGTACTCTTATTGACAGTCTCAAAAGTTTTGGTCAATTCGCGACAAAATGTCACTTCACGCTCAGCACCAAATACAGTCGCCATATCTTCTAAACTAGCAATAATACGATGCGGCGCTTCATAAAATATTAGAGTTTCAGTGCGAGAGTGCAACGCTGCCAGTTGTTTTTGGCGACCATGGGTTTTTGCGGGCAAAAAGCCAATAAAGCTAAAGCGGTCTGATGGCAATCCTGCAACGGACAGCGCAGCAATGGCAGCAGAGGCACCAATAATAGGGGAGACGCGAACGCCAGCTGCATGCGCTGCTTGTACCAATTGGTAACCGGGATCACTAATCAGTGGCGTACCAGCATCACTAATCAAGGCGACTGAATGACCTTGCTCAATCATCTCAATGATTTTGGGTGTTTGAATGGCGCTGTTATGTTCATGATACGCCCAAAGCTTATTGTGACCTTTTTGTTTAGCCACGCTATCAGAACTATCAGAGTCGTTTTCAGCATCATTTTTATTATTGTGGGCTGTTACTTCTTCGCTATCAGCGTCCTTATTACCTTTGGTGTTAATACCAAAGTGTGACAACAGCTTACCTGAGGTACGGGTGTCTTCACAGGCAATGATAGCGACTTGCTTTAAGACGTCAATTGCATGTGGTGTCATGTCGCTAAGATTGCCAATAGGCGTGGCAACGATATAAAGACAAGCTGGCATCGCGGTAGGGCTAGACATGAAAACCTCGGGTTATTAATATGATAAAAAAGGTATGTAGCGCACTGACTGATAAAACTGGCTAATAACAGTAAAGGCAAAAATGCCTCATCAAATAAGGCTTAAGCACAGTGTAAAAAATCCTAGCAGTATCAACACGCGAAAGTGGTTAGTTTAGCATGATGTGCTATGATAATTCTGAAATGTTAAGCAGACAGATAGACGTTATGGCAAATGATAAGCCTTTAATGCTAACCTCTCCTAAGCAGCGTCAAGGTAGCCGATTTGAGCAGCGGGCGTGTGAGTTTCTGCAAGCGCAAGGATTGATTTTGGTTGCCCAAAACTGGCAGCAGCACAAAGTTGGTGAGCTTGATTTGGTGATGTTAGAAAAAGGGCAGGCATGGTCAACACTGGTATTTATTGAAGTGCGACAAAGACAGCGCTCAGATTTTGGCGATGCGGCGCTCAGCGTCACAGCAAGTAAACAACGTAAAATTATTAAAGCAGCACATTACTTTCTGCAGCAAAATCAAAAATACAGCGATTATGAATGTCGGTTTGATGTGATTGCTTATAATACCTCGAATAACAACAATAAAAATGAGACAGATATTTTATTGGGTACTCAATCAAATCAGCGGTTAGAAATTAATCGACCTGAATGGCTACAAGGCGCATTTATAGCCTCAGCTTGGTAATAAAGTTTCTTTCTTATTGATTTAATCATGCCTAATTTCATAAGGTTAAAGTGAATTAAATGAAGTTGTCGTTACCAAAAGCCTAACTGTAAGCAGTAAAAATTCAGTAGAGTGGCAGCACTCAAAGGGTTTTTTGAAGCAGAATTCTGCTATATTTACTAAAAGTTAACTCCCTTAACTGTCAATATTATTTATTATAACCACTCATGTTCTAAGAGGTAACTCATGACACGGATGCATCTGCGCACTGCAGTTTTAAGCTCACCACGCCTTAACGCGATAAGCGTTATGTTGATTTCGAGCATTGTTGCCACGGGCTGTACCACCAACTATTTAACCAATAGTACAGAAGGTACTTATGGTGTGCCGATGACCGAGCGCACCATCCCGCAGCGCCTGCTTGATCGTAGTATTGAGCATACTGTCAAGATTAACGTCTATGGTTTACAAGAGAATTTGCAGCAGACAAGCCGCATGAGTATTGATAGCTTTAATAGTATTGTATTATTGACCGGTGAAGTGCCGACGGAGGCAGTCAAAGCGGAAATTAGCAAAGTAGTCGGTTCTATGCCAGACGTGCGCCAAGTATACAATGAGCTGACGGTTGGTGCGTCAAAAGGCTATAGCCAAACGGTCCACGACGGTTATATCACATCAAAGCTAATGGCAAAGACAGCCAGCGCTAATGGTGTTAAAGCTTCACAAATTAAAGCGGTAACCAATAATGGTGTGGTTTATGTCATGGGCCGTATGACACCGACGCAGCAAAGTCATCTGATTGATATTGCCAATAGTACGGTTGGTATCACAGAATTGGTGCTACTGACCACTGTCGTCGATGATAGAGGCGTTAAGCTTGGCAACGATGATATTATGTATGAAAATAACCTAACCAGCTCAGCCAATTCAACTAGAGTTGCAGTGGTGAATAATGTCGCAGCGCTTGAAGTCAGTAGCTCTGTTGCGGTAGATCCTGCGATTGGTGCCACACCTATTATAGTGACTGAGGGTGGCACACCAGTTACTGAGCCTTCATCAAGCCCTTATATTGATTTATATAAAACGCCGTAAATTAAAAAACCTATATCAATAAGTAATGGGTATCGTATAAAAACGCCCAAATAGTACTCACAATAAGCCTAAATATACATAACAGTAGAAGCACGATAAATCCGCAGTAAACCCATAAACTATATGAATTCAAAATATATAGTAGATTTAATTTAACAGGGATACTGACGATGAAGGATTTTAGTATTAGTAAAAAAAGTGCTAACAAGAATAGCGATATCGATAATGCTGCTAATAATCACAGCGATAAGCTGACCAAAATTATAACGACCAAACGTATAAGGGCAGGGGTGACTACAGCATTGGCAGTGGGAAGTATTATGCTCGCGACGCAGCAAGTACAGGCTTTCTCAGCGCTTGCTGTCGTTAATGGTATCACTTCAAATGGCGGTGTTGGAGTTAGTAAAGATATCTTGTATGGCGACGCGCCAGACCAAGACTTGGATATTTATTATCCAAAGCCTTTAGCAAAAGCTATGGAATCGCAAACTGACATCAAGACCAGTTACCCCATGGTGGTGTTTGTGCATGGCGGCTCTTGGGAGAATGGTAGCAAAGAAGAATACGCCTTTGTTGGTCAAAGTTTGGCGCAAGCAGGTTATGTGACGGCGGTGATTAATTATCGTAAAGCACCTGAGCATGTCTATCCGGATTATGTCGAAGATACGGCACAAGCGATTGCATGGAGTTATAAAAATGCCACGCGATTTCATGCTGATCCTGAACGTCTAGCTGTTGTTGGTCACTCTGCTGGCGCGTTTAATGCGGTTGCTGCTATTGCCAATGAGGATTTCTTAAAGCCTTATGGTGTTAAGCCGACAGAAATCGCCGCCGTCATAGGTATTGCAGGTCCTTACAGTTATGACTTCCGCAAATTTAGTAGCGCTACCGCTTTTGC
The DNA here is from genome assembly GCF_965118485.1 of Psychrobacter glacincola. Classification (GTDB taxonomy): domain Bacteria; phylum Pseudomonadota; class Gammaproteobacteria; order Pseudomonadales; family Moraxellaceae; genus Psychrobacter; species Psychrobacter glacincola_D. The sequence continues at coordinate 18,894 of NZ_CBCPJH010000034.1, forward strand.
AGCCGATGCAACACCTGATGAAGTGATGCCGGATCGTCAAATAAAAGGCGCACAGCCGCCATATTTATTGCTGACTGCCGAAAAAGATACTGTCGTTTATGAGAGTAATACTATTAAAATGACACAGGCACTCAAGGCTGTAGGCGTTAATGTACAAACTGGTGAGATTTCAGGTGCTAGTCATGCCACCAGTATTGGGGCGATGGCACCGCCTCTGCGCTGGGTCAATGATGTACGTGCCCAAGTGGTCAATTATTTAGACAAGACTCTGAAATAAGAGTTTTTAGTATCAAGCGTACTAGTAACATGCAATATGGATTTTATTCGCGGCAGATAACGCTTAGGCATCCTTGTGTAAGACAGTACTGTAAGATGGTTAAACTCTTGTTATAATGACGTCACTTTAATTCTATACTCTATTTAAAATTTTAAGGCAGAATATTCTATGAGCATGAACGCTGACGATTTGATTGCATTTTTACAAACGCATTTTCCAGATGCTTTTATTCAAGCTGCTAATCAAGGAACTAAGTTCGATGTGCGTGTGGTCGATGCCAGTTTTGAGGGCAAACGTGCCGTGCAGCGTCAGCAAGCAGTTTATGCGTTGGTGAATGATAAAATTGCCAGTGGCGATATTCATGCGCTTAATATTCAAGCGTTAACGCCTGCTGAGTGGGATGTTCAATCGCAAGGCTAGATTTTTCATCACTTCTTATTTGTGACTGGATTTTTTATTGCTAGCAAGTATTTTTGCTAGTGATGATTGATTTGGTTTTTCATTATTTTTTTATACTTATCGCTAGGTTGTCATCTTTATGGATCAATTTTTAATCACGGGTAGTAGTCGTATCGCTGGGGAAGTCACTATCTCAGGCGCAAAAAATGCCGCGCTGCCGTTACTTGCGGCGATGATATTGTCTGAAACGCCGACGACATTGCACAATGTGCCATCGTTAAAAGATGTACGCACGTTGATTGAATTGATCGCTGGTATGGGTATTCATATCCAAAAAAATGGTGATAGCGTTACTTGCGATACCAAAAGTATCGATAATTTTTATGCGCCGTATGATTTAGTCAAAACCATGCGCGCCTCAATCTTAGTATTGGGTCCATTGTTGGCGCGCTTTGGTGAGGCAGAAGTATCTTTGCCGGGCGGCTGTGCCATTGGTTCGCGTCCTGTTGATCAGCATCTCAAAGCTTTTGAGGCGATGGGTGCTAGTATTAAAGTAGAAAACGGCTATGTGATTGCACAAGCGCCAAAAGGTGGTAGGTTGCTAGGATGTAAGTATTCCTTTGATATGGTGACGGTAGGCGGTACTGAAAACGTCATCATGGCGGCAGCACTTGCTAAAGGAACTACTATCCTTGGCAACTGTGCGCTTGAGCCAGAAGTGGTTGATTTGGCCAATATGCTAGTGGCAATGGGTGCAAAAATCAGTGGTATCGGTACAGCTACCATGACCATCGAAGGCGTCGAGCGTTTGCATGGCTGTGAGTATTCAGTGGTACCAGATCGTATCGAAACAGGCTCTTATCTTGCTGGTGCTTTAATGACACGCGGTGATGTATTAACTAAAAATACATCGGCGCTATTACTAACACCTGTACTAGAAAAATTTGAAGATATGGGTGCAACCATTACTAGCGGTGATGATTGGATTCGCGCGCAGATGAAAAGTCGTCCTAAAGCGGTTGATATCCGTACCCAGCCGCATCCGGGTTTTCCAACTGATATGCAAGCGCAGGTAATGGCGATAGCTTGTTTGGCTGATGGCACCAGTACCTTTATCGAAAACATTTTTGAAAATCGCTATATGCACGTCCCTGAGCTTAACCGCTTGGGCGCTTCTATCCAAGTAGATGGTCATACTGCTGTCGTAAAAGGCGTTGAATGCTTTACTGCCGCGCCTGTAATGGCAACCGATTTGCGTGCTTCGATGTCATTGGTGATGGCAGCAGCAACCGCAGAAGGCGAGAGCTTAATTGACCGCATTTATCATATCGATCGCGGCTATGAGCATGTTGAAGACAAATTGCGTGCGCTTGGCGTCAATATTGAGCGTATCAACAGCAACGCTTAATACCGTTAGCTAAGATCTATAACGTCAGTCAGTTATTATCCTGACGTTATAACTTCAAAATAATCTCAACGCTCAGCGTGATATTATTAATCCTGCCCTTTTAACGGCGACAACTTTTAGCACCATCAGCAAACGGACTAGCGTCACTATGACTGAAGCAACCAATAGCTTACCAACCAGTGTTTTATTAAATGAAGTAAATGATGAGTTTTCAGGCTTAACACTGGCGTTATCAAAGGGTCGCATTTTAGAAGAAACGATGCCACTTTTGCGCGCCGCTGGTGTTGAATTATTGGAAGACCCTGAAGCCTCGCGCAAACTTATTTTTCAAACCTCAAACCCTAATGTCCGTGTATTAATTTTACGCGCAAGCGATGTGCCAACCTACGTCGAACATGGTGCAGCAGACTTTGGTGTGGCTGGTAAAGATGTGTTGCTTGAGCATGGTGCCAATCATGTATATGAGCTGCTGGATCTGAAAATTGCTCAGTGTAAGCTTATGACTGCTGGTGTAAAAGGCGTACCTTTACCGAACCGTCGTTTGCGTATCGCTACCAAATACGTCAATGTTGCCCGTGCTTACTTTGCCAGCCAAGGTCAGCAGGTCGATGTGATTAAGCTCTATGGTTCGATGGAGCTTGCACCTTTGGTTGGTTTGGGGGATTTGATTGTTGATGTCGTTGATACCGGTAATACCTTGCGTGCCAATGGACTCGAAGCACGGGATCATATCTGTGATGTCTCTTCACGTCTTATCGTCAATCAAGTCAGCTATAAACGCAAGTTTGCACTGCTTGAGCCGATTTTGAATAGCTTTAAAGATAGTATTGCTAGCGCTTCATAACTCATTCATAAATCAGTGCAAGATAGCGCCATTTTATAGATTAGTAATATCAAGCATAGCTATGCAAAATTCTAAACCAGTTTGGTGCGCTAAGGAAGATGTAGCGTGCTAAACTGGTTTTGTTTTATTCGCTTGCTAGCACCTAAAAGCTCAGTATAATCTGAGTGAGATAAATATAAATAATCTACTGTTTTAGCCAGTATTTTTTGATTTTTATAGCCGTATTCCATGCTCAAATATAGGACAAAGCCATGCGCCAATTAAGTACGCAAGATGCCGATTTTGATAGTCAACTAACAAAGCTGCTTGCTTTTGAAACAGTTAATGATACTGATTTGCTTACAACAGTAGATGATATTATTGATAGAGTGCGTCATGGCGGCGATAGCGTGGTTCTAGCATTAACGCAGCAATTTGATCAACATCCAGCAACGAATATTCAAGCTTTAGAGTTGTCTCAAGAGGCGCTTGCTGAGGCATTCGTCAATCTTGACGATACGGTCAAAACAGCTTTGACCACAGCAGCGACGCGTGTACAGAATTTTCATGAGCGCCAAGTACAAGAATCATGGCAGTATGAAGATGAGCTCGGCAATCGCTTAGGACAAAAGGTCACGCCGCTTGACCGTGTTGGCATTTATGTACCGGGCGGTTTGGCATCTTATCCGTCTTCTGTATTAATGAATGCTATCCCTGCCAAAGTTGCTGGCGTCAAAGAGGTCATCATGGTAGTGCCTGCGCCAAAAGGCGTGCTTAATCCCTTGGTATTGGCAGCGGCACATTTGGCAAAAGTCGATCGGGTCTTTACTATTGGCGGCGCACAAGCGGTAGCGGCACTGGCCTATGGTACTGAGACGATACCAGCAGTGGATAAAATCACAGGACCGGGCAATAAATATGTTGCAGCCGCTAAGCGCGCAGTATTTGGTCAAGTAGGTATCGATATGATTGCCGGCCCATCTGAAGTACTGGTGTATGCAGAAGGCGAAAGACAAGACCGTGCTGATTGGCTAGCAATGGATTTATTGTCACAGGCAGAGCATGACCGTATTGCTCAAGCGATTTTTGTGACCACCAGTGAAAAGCAGCTGGAAGAAGTCGCTATTGAAATTGAAAAAGCCTTAGCTGAATTGCCTAAAGCAGATATTGCTCGTGATTCATTAAAAAATCGTGGCGCGCTTATCTTAGTCAAAAACCGCGAGGAGGGCATGGCAGTTATCAATCGCGTTGCCCCTGAGCATTTAGAATTGTCTGTTGATAACCCAGACACGTTGCTTGGTGATATTCGCCACGCTGGTGCTATCTTTATGGGACGTCATACACCAGAAGCCATTGGTGATTACTGTGCAGGACCGAATCATGTATTACCGACATCGGGCACAGCACGCTTCTCTTCACCGCTAGGCGTTTATGATTTCCAGAAAAAATCATCCATTATTTATTGTAGTGAAGCGGGTAGTAAGCCGCTGGCTGAGACTGCAGACATTTTAGCGCAGCGTGAGGACTTAGAAGCCCATGCACGTTCAGCCCGTTATCGCTACCAGTCTTAATTTTAGAATAACAGTTCTTTGGTTAATAGCTCTTAAAATATTAGCCTTTAGAATGCCAGCTTTTAGAAATAACCGTCTCTGTGATTAATAGTAGGATAACTTATGATTGAGTTAAAAGTAGATACCAGATTGTGGTCATCTAAAGCGCGTAATTTATCGCCATATGTCCCTGGTGAGCAGCCTCAGCACGACGATTTATGTAAGTTAAACACCAATGAAAATCCATTTCCGCCATCACCAAAAGTTGGCGAGGCAATCACTAAGGTTTTAGCGCAGCAAGCAGCGGATTTGCGCTTGTATCCGGCGCCTGAATCGGATGATTTGCGCGGCGCATTAGCAGCGCTGCATCATCTTGATATCAATCAAGTATTCGTCGGTAATGGCTCAGATGAAGTATTGGCATTAGTATTTGCCAGCTTCTTCTTAAAAGAGCGCCCAATTTTAGCACCGGATATTAGCTATAGCTTTTATCCAGTTTATGCCAATACCTTTGGTATCGAGCTGGTACAAATACCATTAGAAGCCGATTTTAGTATTAGCCCTGATGCTTATCGGCAGCCTTGTAGCGGTATTATTATTGCCAATCCAAACGCGCCAACGGGTTTATTATTGTCGCTTGCTGATATTCGTAAGCTTGCTAGCGAGCATTCAAACTCAGTGATTGTGATTGATGAAGCATATATCGATTTTGCTCAGCTAGAAGAGGGTAGTGCGGATTCACCAGTATCAGCAATCAGCCTTATTAATGAGTTTGATAACTTGCTAGTGACGCAAACCTTTTCAAAATCGCGCTCGCTTGCCGGTTTACGGGTCGGTATGGCATTCGGTAATGCCTCATTAATTGAAGCATTAACGCGTATGAAAAATAGCTTTAATAGCTATCCACTTGATAAGTTGGCACAAGCTGGTGCAACAGCTAGTGTCTTGGATGTTGCCTACTTTGAGCAAACCCGCCAGCAAGTGATCGATTTGCGCACATCTTTGACGGCAGAATTAACAGCGTTGGGTTATGATGTACTGCCATCACATGCCAACTTTGTCTTTGCGCGTCCACATGATGGTGCTGCCAGTCAGGTAGCAGAAATCTTACGAGAGCAAGGTATTATCGTGCGTCATTTTGATAAGCCCCGTATTAATGAGTATCTGCGGATCACGATTGGCACCGCTGCACAGAATGAGCGTTTAATTAATGCATTAAAAGCGCTCCAAGCAGTGGCGGTTGCTGAAGTTAATTAATAATTAGTTCGACTAAACTACTGAAAAATGTTTTATAAGTCATAAAAAAAGCCTGCTAACATTATGTTAGTAGGCTTTTTTTATGTTTTAAGCTGTTTCTATATATAAAGCTTAATTATTATCTGCTTTGGCGAGAACGGAGAGCAAGTTACCTACTTTATCAAGGCACTCTTGATACTCAGCATCGCAGTCAGAGGCAACAGTGATGCCGCCGCCTGCCCACAAACTGATGTATTTGTTATTATCTGCTGCGCTAGTCGCTTGTAGTGTACGAATCAGTACATTCCATTGGCCGCTACCATCAAAATTCATATAGCCCATAGTGCCGCAATAAGCGCCACGCGGTGCGGCTTCTAATTCTGCGATAATCTCCACTGCACGTTTCTTTGGCGTTCCAGTAATTGAGCCGGCCGGCAAACTGCCAAACAAAACGCTTAACGGATGAGTATCTGTCTTTAGCTCGGCAGTAATGGTGCTGACCATATGATGCACATTGCTAAAGCTTTCAATCGCAAATAGCTGTGGCACCTTTACGCTACCGATTTTGGCATATTTACCCAAATCATTGCGCAATAAGTCTACAATCATGACGTTTTCAGCACGGTCTTTTTCGCTATTGATTAACAGCTGCTTGTAGTCATTATCTTGTTTGATTGTTAAGCCGCGCGGCATCGTTCCTTTAATCGGTTTGGTACGGATATGATGCTTATCGGTCTTAACGTCTGTGTTAAAGGTAAAAAATAATTCTGGCGAGCAGCTTAATAACTCAAATTGATGCTTTGACGTATCTGTTCTGTCGTCATCATTAAAAGTATCAACCGCTACATAGCCTGCAAAAGGTGCTTGGGTATTAGCGTGCAAAGCAGGTAAGTAATCAATGAGACTGGTGACTGACTTATCGCCATAAGAGCTCAAACAGCCATTCCATGCTTGAGTTAAATTAATTTGATAGCAGTCGCCTTGCTGCAAATAATCTTGCGTTTGCTGAAACGCTTGCTGATATTGCTGCTTGCTCCATTGAGCTTGTAGTAAGAGAGTTGGCATTTTATTGGGTTGTTTTTTATTAGTATTCTCATTCGATAGCTGCTTATCCAAACTATCCAGATAAGAGATCAACATTGCGACCAATGAATTTATGTTGTGTTGAACTGAGCTGCTATCAAAATTAACGTTATTATTATTTACCCTTAACTGCCAGTTCTTTTGCTCAGCGTCTGGCATTAGGTAAATATCATAATGGCCTAATAATGCGCACGGCTGTACTACCATTTCAATATTGGTGGCTGGGCTCAACTCATGAGTGGCAATATCATAACTGATGAAACCTATCAAACCATGATGATAACTGAGTTGCTGATTATTTTTATTTGCTAAGATTGAAACATCGTTATTGTTATAATGCTGACTATAGGCAATTAATTCCTCTTGCCATTCGCTATAACTCATATAGCTATCATCATCACTAGCATTGCCAGAATCGCTAAAAACAGTGCGGCAGGTTTTTTCTACTTTATAAAGGCTTGCCTGCTGTGCAGAATGCCGCGTGTCATTAGCCAGCGGATAAACACACCAGCTCATTTTTGGTAATAAGCCAATGACTGGTTGCCCATCGTTATTAAGCCAAACCAGTTGCCAGTTTGCGCGGCTATCTTGTTTTAGCAAATGGCGCTGCAGGTGCGGCATCAATTCGGCAGCAGATAAGTCACCAAAACGCCAGCTAGTTTTGCTAGCTGGCGGTAGGGCAGAATCTGTCTGTACAGTGGTATCAGAGTGTATTGCAACCATAGTTTAGGCGTCAAATTTTTTGATGATTAATGTGGCATTAGTACCGCCAAAGCCAAAGCTATTGCTCATCAGAGTTTCAAGCTTAACATCGCGTTTTTCAGTGACGATATCAAAGCCTTCAGCAGCCGGATCTAATTCTGTAATATTGATACTTGGGGCAATAAATCCATCTTGAAGCATCAATAGGCAATAAATCAGCTCTTGCGCGCCAACCGCACCCAAGCTATGACCTGTCATAGATTTGGTTGAGCTAATGGCAGGAACTTTACTAATATCATTATCAAATACTTTGGCAATCGCTTTAAGCTCAGTAATGTCACCAAGTGGCGTACTAGTACCATGACTATTGATATAGTCGACAGTTTCTAAACCAGCATCAGCAAGTGCCAGCTTCATACAGCGTACTGCACCTTCACCGCTTGGCGCGACCATTTCTGCGCCATCAGAGCTGGCACCATAACCGACGATTTCGGCTAAAATATTGGCACCACGCGCTCGGGCATGCTCTAAGCTTTCAACGACCACCATACCGCCGCCTGCAGCAATAACGAAGCCATCACGGTCTTTGTCATAAGCTCTTGAGGCAAGCTCTGGCGTCGCATTATATTGAGTACTGACTGCGCCCATGGCATCAAACATACAAGACTGTGTCCAATGTTCGGCTTCACTACCACCAGCTAGTATGATATCTGCTTTACCCAACTGAATGAGCTCAGCAGCATGACCGATACAATGCGTTGACGTCGCACAAGCAGAGGTTAGTGAGTATGATACGCCTTGGATTTTTAGACCAGTAGCAAGCGCCGCAGATACTGAGCTGCCCATGGTTTTCGGTACTGCCATCGCACCAACGCCGCGCAGTCCTTTTTCTCGCATCGCATCTATCGCATTGGTGATATTTTCTGTCGACGCACCGCCTGAGCTGGCAACCACACCCACGCGTGGATTGCTATTTATGGTCTCTAAAGATAGACCGGCATGCTCAATGGCATTTAGGGCGCTGACATAAGCATAAAGGCTTGCATCACTGAAAAATCGTTTAAGCTTGCGGTCGATAGATGAAGTATCAAGCATCGAGTGATCGATACTGCCACTGACGTGCGACTTAAAGTCGTGCTCAGCATAAGATTCATTGAATGTGATGCCAGAGCGCCCTTGTTTAAGGGCGTCTGTAACAGTAGCCAAATCATATCCGATACAAGAGACAATCCCTGCTCCAGTGATAACAACGCGGCGCATACTCTATTCCTTATTAGTAACGATTTTTTAATAATTACTTTTAATCATCGTTTTTACCATCTTAAACTAGCTATCTTGCTCATGAATAATAAATGCGTGATAACAAAATGCTATCAAGGCGCTAAAGGCAAGTTTATTACCGCTATTCGCTCATGATTCACTCATAAAGAGAGCAGATTAATAATGGTACAAGTGTACTTTGAATTATGGCATATGATACCGTATCAAGGTTGTAAAGTGTTTGAGTAAATACAAAATAATGCTAAAACATGGTCTATCAGCAATAATGATTATTTTATAGTTTTCTGCACTGTATGATTAATAGGTATAAGATGCGAACACTGCACATCAATGGACGTCATAGTGCAAACTTCTTTAATATCAATCGATTTAACAGATATACTATAATGCTTAAGCTGTTATCTATAAACGACACTTCTAGATACAAAAGGGGTGCTAGCGATAACATTGTTCGCACTGACAGGACTCATCAGGGTTCGCTAAAATGGCAACCAGCTTATTATTATAAAAAAGGTGTTAAAGCAGCACTTTACCAAGTGGTGCTTTAATAGCCCGTATTTTTACTACAGTTATTTTAATCAAAATTACTCTAATGAATGTTACTTTATAACAATCATCATATTAAGGATATTAAGATGGGAAAGCGTAGCACTTTATCTAAAGGTATCAGCACCGTTGGCTCTTTTACGCGTGGCAATCTAGAGCGTATGGGCGCGCTGATTGATAGTACCAATGCCAAAACTGGTAAACCGCGTCAATTTAAAGCGGTGAACTTGGGTGATGAAGATTATCAACAAGATTTTTTTCGTGAACAAACATTAAAGGCGACCCAGCAATTATTGGGCACCCGTTTCGCAACTTATGGCAAATATGCCAAAAAAATCGTACCAAATAGCCTATTTGAATCGACCATTGATGGCGCCTTTGCTCAAATTGCCAAGCTTGCTGCAAACTGGAGTCAAATTGATTTACCGAATGAGCACCGCTTCGCCAATATTGCCAGTCTAGATGATGAGCATCGTTATGCGTTAGCGACTGACATTGCCAATCAAAACCGTGCCTTAGCGACGCTTGGCGGTATCACAGGTTTAGCCGGTTTACCAGGTTTGCTTGCAGATACCTTATGGTTGTTATTAGTGTCTTTACGTACGGTTTATCAATTGGGCGCTGTATATAACAAGCCATTGACTGGTAAACAAGGCGTCAAGATGGCATATGAATTACTTGCCAATGCAGACCTAAGCAAAATGCAAGAGAAACAGGCATTGCTTGCAGGTATCGGCATCGGTAAAGGCTTGCTTGATAGTGCGCAAAGTAGTGGTTTGCACAATGAGCTTAAAAACCTAGGTTTACAAAACAAAAGCGTTAATTTTTATGCTGAGCAAGTAGACAGCATTGCCAGTCAGGTTGGTATTGATTTGGATCAAATCAATTTAACATGGATACGCAAATTCTTACCACCCACTGCCGTTATCATTGGTATGCGCTATAACAGCCAGTTAATTGATGAGGTGATTGGCGTTGCTCAAGCGACCTTCGCACCAGAAGCTAAGCTTGCTAACCGTGCGATTACTGATGATAGTGGTAGTGAAGTTAAGGTTAGTGAAGCAACGGGTAGCACTGAGCAGAAAGAAGATAAAGCTCAAGATGCCACTTCACAAGAGACACCAGCAAAAGACACTGTATCGAAAGACGATGCTAAAAAAGATGCCGTGAAAGAAAGCGAGAAAGATAGTAAAGCTGATACTAAGCAGAAACAGCCTGATTCTAAAGAAGCTGATTCTAAGGAAGATAAGCCTAAAGAGACAAAACCGCAAAACACTGCTTCAAAAGAAGATAAAAAAGATACTCAGAAAAAAGCTGACGATAAACAAGACGACGTGAAAAACGATGTCGATGCTAAAGCTGACGAGAAGAAAGTGGATGAAAAGAAAGTTAACAGTAGCAAGAATGACAAGCAGGGTAGTGCAGATACATCTTCTGACAGCAAATCAAAAAAATCAGACAAAGCAGCTGCTAAATCGAGCAAATAATGGGTTATCAAGATTTGCTACTGATTTTTTAGCAATCTGACATTTTATACTTTTAGCGCTTAACTTTAATATTGACGATATTGTCTTGCCTCTCTTGAATAATAAGACAATATCGCCATATAGCTAAGATAAATGACTGTTTTAATCTCTAAGTATGTTATCTAAATGATGTATTCGTCTACTTTATTTAGTCTACTGTTTTTTGGCTTATATCATCAAAAACAGATTAAAGAGATATAGTGGTAGACTGATATACATATCTATCCGCTGCTGTAAAGTCCAACTGCTCATAAGTGGTTGAAATAGCAGCAACAAGTCTTTATAATACACTGTCCTAAAAATGGGTGTGCCGAAATCTGTCGTTAGAGTCAGATGGATGGTGCGTTTCCCTATTTTTTTGTTTTTTACCAAACGGGAGAAGGATGCCTCATGGCAACAACTAACCAATTGATTCGTAAAGGTCGCAAAACCATCAAGGAAAAGTCAAAAGTTCCTGCGTTGGAAGCGTGCCCACAGCGCCGTGGTGTATGTACTCGCGTATATACTACTACCCCTAAAAAACCTAACTCAGCCATGCGTAAAGTATGTCGTGTACGTTTGACTTCAGGCTATGAAGTATCAAGCTATATCGGTGGCGAAGGTCATAACTTACAAGAGCACAGTGTTGTTCTTATCCGTGGTGGTCGTGTAAAAGATCTACCAGGTGTACGTTATCACACCGTTCGTGGTGCACTAGATTGCGCAGGCGTTAAAGACCGTAAGCAAGGTCGCTCTAAATATGGTGCTAAGAAACCTAAAGTTTAATAACCAATCGTTATTAAATAGATTTCTTTGTACCACCCATTAACTGTGCATGGGTCTGATGTGAGTAATTTTTTGACCAAATGAGTCATTAACCCTTTATCACATACCGCTATGCAGTAAGGCTGACTGACAACTCGATATAACGCCATTCAATATTAATTGGTGCGAGATTGTGAATGTCAGACACTCCTGAAGAAAAGGATTATTATTATGCCAAGACGTCGCGTCGTTGCTACCCGTGAGATCCTACCGGATCCTAAGTTTGGTAGCCAAACTGTTGCAAAATTCATCAACCATGTCATGAGTCATGGTAAAAAATCTACTGCTGAGCGTATCGTTTACGGTGCACTTGAGACAGTAAGCCAAAAGCGTAACATTGAAGATCCAGTATCTTTCTTTGAAGAAGTGCTAGAAAACGTTCGCCCAATGGTAGAAGTAAAAGCTCGCCGTGTTGGTGGTGCAACCTACCAAGTGCCAATGGAAGTACGCCCCTCCCGTCGTACCGCCTTGGCTATGCGTTGGTTAGCTGAAGCTGCTGCAAAGCGTTCTGAAAAATCAATGGCTTTGCGTTTAGCTGGCGAATTGAATGATGCTGCTGATGGCAAAGGTAATGCTATGAAGAAGCGTGACGAAGTTCACCGCATGGCAGATGCTAACAAAGCATTCTCTCATTACCGTTTCTAAGCTACTTTTAATTAAGTTGTTTTTTAAAAGTAGTTTTAGATGACTGGTGTATGCCAGTCATCTAGGTATAATTTATTTATTCTATTGATTGTCGCCATTGTTAATAAATGATTTGCTTGTAGTTATTGAAAGATAATAATAAACATACTCATTTTAGATGGCGAACATCTGTCAAGATGCTGTTTTAAACAGGGATGCTATTCTGTAAAGAAAGTCTCCTGAATTTGATGCCGTACTATTCTTAGTTGTTACTCTTTTTTGCCCGTATTAGGTTCAATAATTAGTAATATTGCAAAGCAAAATGGCTTTGTCGTAGAGTAGAGGTAGAGACACAACACATTAATATATACACGAATTTCCCTAGGAAAACACTATGGCTCGTAAAACTCCCCTAAAGCGCTATCGCAATATTGGTATCTCTGCGCACATTGATGCTGGTAAAACGACCACAACTGAACGTGTTTTGTTCTATACCGGTGTTAGCCACAAGCTTGGCGAAGTACATGATGGCGCAGCTACCATGGACTTCATGGAGCAAGAACAAGAGCGTGGTATTACCATTGCTTCTGCGGCGACAACTTGTTTTTGGTCAGGTATGGCTAAGCAGTTCGACGAACACCGTATCAATATCATTGACACCCCAGGTCACGTTGACTTCACGATTGAAGTTGAACGTTCTATGCGTGTCCTTGATGGCGCTTGCATGGTTTACTGTGCAGTAGGCGGCGTTCAGCCACAGTCTGAGACCGTATGGCGTCAGGCAAACAAATATAAAGTACCGCGCTTAGCATTCATTAACAAAATGGATCGTGTTGGTGCTGATTTCTACCGTGTGGTAGAACAAATCAAAACTCGTCTGGGCGGCAACGCAGTACCATTGGTTATCCCAATTGGTAAAGAAGATGGCTTTGAAGGCGTTGTGGATCTAGTGACTATGAAAGCCATCTATTGGGACGAAGCGTCGCAAGGTATGGAATATGAAGAGCGCGAAATCCCAGCTGAATTACAAGAAAAAGCGGAAGAATTTCGCGAGAATCTAGTAGAAAACGCTGCTGAAGCGACCGAAGAGTTGATGGAGTTGTATCTAGAAAATGGCGAATTGTCAGTAGAGCAAATCAACACTGCGATTCGTCAGTTGACTATTGATAACCAAATCATTCCATTGCTTTGTGGTACTGCCTTTAAAAACAAAGGTGTACAAAAAATGTTGGATGCGGTTATTCAGTATCTACCAGCACCAATGGATGTTCCTGCTATTAAGGGTATTCTTGATGACAAAGATGAGTCTGAAGGCTTCCGCGAAGCATCAGATGACCAACCGTTCGCAGCACTAGCGTTCAAAATCATGAATGACAAGTTCGTTGGTAACTTAACCTTCGTTCGTGTTTATTCAGGTGTTCTAACGCAAGGCAGTAGCGTTTATAACCCTGTTAAAATGAAGCGTGAGCGTGTTGGCCGTATCGTACAGATGATGGCAGATGCTCAGGTAGAGCTACAAGAGATCCGTACGGGTGATATCGCAGCCTTAGTTGGCATGAAGGACGTCACTACTGGTGATACCTTATGTGATGAGCAAAATGTTATCACGCTTGAGCGTATGGAATTCCCAGATCCTGTTATCTCTTTAGCGGTTGAACCTAAGACCAAGGGTGACCAAGAAAGAATGTCTATCGCTTTAGGTCGTTTAGCGAAAGAAGATCCATCGTTCCGTGTCCATACCGACGAAGAGTCTGGTCAGACCATCATCAGTGGTATGGGTGAGCTGCATCTAGAGATTCTTGTTGACCGTATGAAGCGTGAGTTTGGGGTAGAAGCCAACATCGGCGCGCCACAGGTTGCTTATCGCGAAACGATTCGTAATGTGGTTGAGCAAGAAGGTAAATTCGTACGTCAAACAGGTGGTCGTGGTAAATTTGGTCACGTTTGGTTACGTCTTGAGCCTCTTGATCCAGCTGGCGATGTTCTTTATGAATTTAAAGAAGAGGTTGTTGGTGGTACAGTACCAAAAGAATTCCACGGTGCCGTTGATAAAGGTATTCAAGAGCGCATGAAAAACGGCGTACTTGCTGGTTACCCAATCGTTGGCGTAAAAGCAACCTTATATGATGGTTCTTACCATGATGTTGACTCGGATGAGTTATCATTTAAAATGGCTGGTTCTATCGCATTCCGTAAAGGCTTCATGGCGGCAAACCCAACTCTACTTGAGCCAGTAATGAAAGTAGAAGTTGAAACACCAGAAGACTACATGGGCGATATCATGGGCGATTTAAACCGTCGTCGTGGTCTGGTTCAAGGTATGGAAGACTTACCTGGCGGCACTAAGCAGATTCGTGCTGAAGTACCATTAGCGGAAATGTTTGGTTATGCCACACAAATGCGCTCAATGTCACAGGGCCGTGCGACTTACTCAATGGAATTCCAAAAGTACGCGGAAATTCCAAAATCAGTTGCAGAAGCTATCATCTCTAAATTTAACAATAAAGATGAAGACGAGTAAGCAAAAATCTATCGATGATGGCAATATAGGGCATATCTCTATATTGTCAGCAGATAATAGACCAATAATTGGTTAAAAGACTTGTTATTGCTCGTGATTTTCTTATAATATCTGCACATTAGTATGTGCACCCTTTTAACACTTATCTTAATGTGGTCATTATTCCCTTAATAACTTTATAGATATTAAGCAGTTGACC
>NZ_CBCPJH010000035.1:0-32896 GCF_965118485.1 Psychrobacter glacincola
TGAGGGCAGTCGAGAAAATAACGATTTTTTATTTTATCGGATTGATAGCCTTAGCGCCATGCACTATCTTTACTATACTATATTGATAATCACTTTCACTGTGTCGCTAACTAACTATAGTTATACTTCTTGATATCTATACAGATAGCACCTATATATAGAAGTTGACCTAATCCCTTGCTAGCTAGTGTTTATAGACGGTTTTTGCTATAATAGCCACTTTTATAACATTATTTAATAACAGTTCTACTTAAGCTCATATAGTAGGCAGCTCGTTTTCTATTATAGTCATGCGATTATAGCTTATTAAATACCTATGAATCATGATGCTATATATGTCTGCGCTGTTAAATAATGCATATCTCTTACAACATATCACAGTGGTTGGATATAATTGACGCAGTCTTGCGGTTACATGATTGATTGTTGCAATCATCACTGCCAACGGACGCAAAAAGGTGAATAGATTATGGTAGCGATTACTTTACCTGATGGTAGCGTAAAAAACTTCGAAGGCAATACCACCGTCATGGAAGTGGCGCAAAGTATTGGGACAGGGCTTGCTAAAGCAACAGTCGCTGGACGTGTAAACGGTCATTTAGTGGACGCGCACGACCCTATCGTTGCTGATGCTAAAGTTGAAATCATAACGCCAAGAAATGATGACGGTGTCGATATCATTCGCCATTCTTGTGCACATTTATTAGGTCATGCCGTTAAGCAGTTATATCCTGATGTGAAGATGGTAATTGGTCCTGTTATTGATGACGGCTTTTATTACGATATCTATAGTGAAACGCCATTTACACCTGAGCATATGGTAGCCATTGAAAAACGTATGATGGAGCTCATCAAGCAAGATTATGACGTTATCAAAAAAATAACGCCACGCGCTGAAGTCATTAAAATCTTTGAAGAGCGCGGTGAAGATTATAAGCTTAAGCTGATTAACGATATGCCGGGTGAAGAAGCCTTTGGTTTGTACCATCATCAAGAATATGTAGATATGTGCCGTGGTCCGCACGTGCCAAACACGCGCTTTTTGAAAGTATTCAAATTAACTAAAATGTCTGGTGCTTATTGGCGCGGTGATGCAAAAAATGAGCAGCTACAACGTATCTATGGTACGGCTTGGGCAGACAAAAAAGACTTAAAAGCCTATATCCAACGTATTGAAGAGGCCGAAAAACGCGACCACCGTAAAATTGGTAAAGCCTTAAATCTGTTCCATATGCAAGAGCAAGCGCCAGGCATGGTGTTTTGGCATGCCAATGGTTGGACAATTTATCAAGTGCTTGAGCAATATATGCGTAAAGTACAGCACGATAATGGCTATGAAGAAATTAAAACACCACAAATCGTCGATCGTAGTTTGTGGGAGCGTTCGGGACATTGGGGTAACTATGCCACCAATATGTTTACGACTGCCAGTGAAAACCGTGATTATGCAGTGAAACCGATGAACTGCCCTTGTCACGTGCAAGTCTTTAACCAAGGCTTAAAATCTTACCGTGACTTGCCACTACGTATGGCGGAGTTTGGCTCATGCCATCGTAACGAGCCATCAGGTTCGCTACATGGTTTGATGCGTGTTCGTGGTTTTACGCAAGATGATGCACATATCTTCTGTACGCAGTCGCAGATCCAACAAGAAGTTGCCGACTTTATTAAACTAACGCTTGCTGTATACGAAGATTTTGGTTTTGATAATATCATTATGAAACTCTCGACTCGTCCTGAAAAGCGCGTCGGTAGCGATGAATCTTGGGACTTTGCAGAAAAAGCGTTAGCGGATGCCTTGGACAACTCAGGTCTTGATTGGGCTTATCTACCAGGTGAAGGCGCATTCTATGGTCCAAAAATTGAATTTAGTCTAAAAGATTCATTAGGTCGCGTATGGCAGTGCGGCACTATTCAGGTCGACCCAAATATGCCTGAGCGCCTCGATGCCGAATTTGTGAATGAACAGAATGAGCGCGAAGTACCTATTATGTTGCACCGTGCCATCTTGGGTTCATTTGAGCGTTTTATCGGTATTTTGATTGAAAACTATGCAGGTTGGATGCCAGTTTGGCTGGCACCGCAGCAAGTTGTGGTCATGAATATCACTGATAAACAAGCCGATGCTTGTGAAAATGTGGTTAGTGAGCTAAAAAATGCTGGTTTGCGTGCTATTAGCGACTTGCGTAACGAAAAGATTGGATTTAAGATACGAGAGAAAACATTAGAACGCATTCCTTATATGCTAGTATTAGGCGATAAAGAAGTCGAATCGGGCAGCGTCAATGTCCGTACTCGTGAAGGTGAAAACCTCGGCGTGATGAGTGTTGCAGAATTTATTACATTAGTACAGAATGCTGTCGCTGAAAAAGGCCGACAGACCCCAAAAACAGATGAGGAGTAATACCTATTAAACAGTCCAACCGTTTGAACATCAATGAAGATATCAGTGCCAAAGAAGTCCGTCTGGTCAAAGAAGACGGCGAACAGATGGGCGTGGTCGATATCGAAACCGCGATGAAAGCGGCACGTGAAGACAGTCTAGATTTGGTCGAATTGGTTCCTGAAGCCAAGCCGCCTGTATGCAAAATCATGGATTATAAGCATTTCCTCTACGATCAAAAGCAAAAAGCGAAAGAAGCTAAAAAGAATCAAAAGCAAACTCAGCTAAAAGAGATGAAGCTACGTCCTAGTACTGAAGAAGCGGATTATCAGGTTAAACTGAGAAAAATTGTTAGCTTCTTAGAAGATCAGGACAAAGTTAAAATTAGCATCCGTTTCCGCGGACGTGAAATGGCGCATCAAGAGATTGGTCGCAAACAACTTGATCGTATCATCGAAGACACGGCTGATATCTCAAACGTCGAACAGTATCCTAAGATGGAAGGTCGTCAAATGGGCATGCTGTTAGGACCTACTAAAAAGAGATAGACTGTTTAGGAGTCTTTTCTTAATGATGGGTGTGTGTTTATATAGATATTCATAATTTCAACCATCAATATGCTACGGTGTATTGGTGGTTTTTAGTATCTAACCCTATAAAAATATTAGTGTTAGGCTGAATTTACATAGCATTGTCACCGTTACTTCTAAATATATAAAGCCGACCGCACTTTACAAAACCTACCTTCTCAACCTTTTGATTACGCGGTAATCTAAACACCTATCCGTCCTTATTAATAACAATTCTAATAAAAACAGTTCAGTCGATAAAAATAATCTATACCACGACGATAAATATCGTTGGTAAAAACCTGTACTCTTTAGCTATGATAGGAAATCTTATGCAAGAATTAACCCCACCTGTTAACGCCACTACACCAACCATCACCCTCACTGCGCCTGAACCGGTAAAAGAGATACAGAAAAGCGAAGCGGATCAGATGGTAAAATTGGATGAAAGCCATATCCCTGAGCTTGACGCCAAAGTTGATGCGTTCGTTGATCATGTCATTAACAACTCAGTGCATAGTAATGCCTTTAAAGAAAACGTCCAATCTATCCATAATTTGGGTAATAAAGAAATTCGAGAGTCCGCGCAAGTCTCTAATAGAATGTTAGAGCTACCCGCAAAAAGCCTGAATGAGGGCTTGTTTGACAACTCCCCTATTGCCAAGTCGTTGACAGAGTTGCGCGGTATTGTCGAAGATTTAGACCCTAGCAAAAAAGAGCTGACTAGCTCGCGCAAATTGTTTGGTTTGATTCCATTTGGCAATAAAGTGCAAGATTATTTCCGTCAATACGAATCAGCACAGTCCCATATCAACGCGGTAGTGACCAGCCTTTATAATGGTAAAGACGAGCTGCTCAAAGACAATGCTGTAATTGAGCAAGAAAAAATCAATATGTGGGAGCTGATGCAATCGATTCGTCAATATATTTACGTCGGTAAAAAAATCGATGAGCAGCTTGAACAAAAAGTCTATGCGGTTGAAGCTACAGATCCTGAAAAAGCTCGTATCATTAAAGAAGAGATGCTGTTTTATGTCCGCCAAAAGAATACCGACTTTTTAACCCAATTGGCCGTCAATATTCAAGGTTACCTAGCACTTGATACGATTCGCAAGAACAACTTAGAGCTGATTAAAGGCGTAGATCGCGCTACAACAACCACTGTTTCGGCATTACGTACAGCGGTAGTCGTGGCACAAGCGATGACCAATCAAAAACTGGTCCTTGACCAAATTACAGCGTTGAATAAAACCACCAGTAGCTTGATTGAATCAACATCTGCGATGCTAAAACGTCAGTCATTAGAAATTCACGAGCAAGCAACTAGCAGTACCATTGAGCTTGATAAGTTGCAAAACGCCTTCAATAATGTCTATGAAACCATGGATATGATTAGCAGTTATAAAATTGAAGCCCTAGAGAATATGAAGCAAACAGTCAATACCTTGACGGTTGAGGTTGATAAAGCGCAAAAATATCTTGATAAATCTAATCAGACCACGGTGCTAGAAGTAACTAAAGAGCTGAATACTAAAAAAATAACCAATCAATCAAATTCGGTTGATATTTGAGCGATTCAAACGGTTGCCTGTAATAAAAGTTAGCCTTTAAAAGGCTAACACATGCGTGCTATCAAATACAGATGAGGCAATTGACCTAAGATATTGAGTCGTTGTTCGTGTTAAGGTCATTGTTCGTGTTAAGATAGTCACTATTAATAATCTAAAAACAGATACGGTATTTTATGAGTTGGAACGATCCAAACGCCTCAAATGAGGCACAAAAATATGACAACCCGATTCCTAGTCGCGAGCTAATATTAAGCACGATTAATGAGCACGGTGAAGTTACTCATCAGCAATTGGCAAAAGCCTTTAATATTGCTGATCCTGATCAATTTGACGCTTTGGGTAACCGCCTAAAAGCCATGGCCCGTGATGGACAAGTCAATCGTGATGGTCGTCCTTATCGCTATCGCACAGTCACTCAGCATGATATCGTCACTGGTACTGTATCAGCACATCCTAAAGGTTTTGGTTTTGTGCTACTCAGTGATATGCCTGACCTATTCTTGCATGAAAAACAAATGCGCTGGGTTTTTAATGGCGATACAGTAGAAGCTGTCGGTACTTCAACAGACAATCGCGGTCGTACTGAAGGTCGTATTGTTGATGTCGTTGAACGTCGCCAAAATCACTTTATTGGCACCTTGGCTCGTGATGAAGATGGTTATTGTGTCGAGCTTGGTAGCCCAAACAATCATCAGCCGATTACGGTCACTGAAGAAAACGTCCAAGCATTAAATATCAAGCAAGGCGCACCGGTAAAAGTCGATATCATTGATTGGCCAAATCAGCACGAGTTTGCCACTGGCAACATTACGGCAGTATTAT
The DNA here is from genome assembly GCF_965118485.1 of Psychrobacter glacincola. Classification (GTDB taxonomy): domain Bacteria; phylum Pseudomonadota; class Gammaproteobacteria; order Pseudomonadales; family Moraxellaceae; genus Psychrobacter; species Psychrobacter glacincola_D. Next base: position 5,346 of record NZ_CBCPJH010000035.1, read on the forward strand.
CTGATGACAATGATCGTGAACTCATCATTGAGACGACGTTGCTTAATTATGATATTCCTTCAGAGTTCAATGAAGCGGCCATTCAACAAGCGAATGCCTATCAAGAGCCGTCTGAAAAAGATATAAAAGGGCGTACCGACTTACGTGACTTACCGCTCGTGACTATCGATGGTGAAGATGCACGTGACTTTGATGATGCGGTATTTGCAGAAAAACGTGCAGGTGGCAACTATCGTGTTGTCGTCGCTATCGCCGATGTGAGCCATTATGTAACTCCCAACTCTGCACTTGACCACGACGCCTACGAGCGGGGCACTTCGGTATATTTTCCGCACCGTGTCATTCCAATGTTACCTGAAGTCCTATCAAATGGACTATGCTCGCTCAATCCTGATGTCAATCGCTTATGTATGGTTGCTGATATTAAGATCTCACGCGCTGGTAAAGTAACCGGTTACGACTTTTACCCTGGGGTCATGCACTCACAAGCTCGCTTAACTTATAATCAAGTGAACGCTTATCTTGAAAATCCAAACGATAACAGCGTTCCTAAATCGTTAACCGAAAATAAAGACGTCAAAAAATCCGTCAATACTTTGTATCAACTGTATGAGCTGCTGCTTAAAAAGCGTGAAGAGCGTCATGCGATGGAGTTTGAAACGGTTGAAACTTATATTCAGTTCAGTGAAAAAGGCGGCATCGAAGCCATTTTACCTCGTACGCGCGGTGATGCTCAAAAGCTGATTGAAGAGTGTATGTTGCTTGCCAATACTTGTGCCGCTAACTTTGCGCTAAAAAACGAGCTGCCAGTATTATATCGTAACCATGATAAACCAGATGGTGAAAAATCGATGCGTATTCACGAATACGCCAAAAACTTTGGTTTGACTTTCCCAGAAGAGAATCCGACTCAAGCAGATTATCAGCGTATCATTGAAGCGACTAAAGAGCGCCCAGACGCGATTAGTATTCATAGCATGTTACTACGCTCAATGATGCAAGCGAACTACTCGCCTGACAATATCGGTCACTTTGGCTTGGCTTATGACGAGTATAGTCATTTTACCTCGCCGATTCGTCGTTACCCTGATTTAATGCTGCACCGTGGCATCAAAGCGAAAGTAACCAAGAGCCAGCAGCCTGTGATGGATTTTTCATTAGAAAGTGCTGGCACGCAAACATCGGATACCGAGCGCCGCGCTGAAAAAGCATCACGCTATGTAGAATCATGGCTCAAATGTCATTATATGAAAGACCACGTCGGCGAAGAATTCGATGGTGTGGTGACTACCGTTACAAACTTTGGTTTATTTATTACCTTAACCGATTTGTATATCGATGGTTTAGTGCATATCTCTAACGTTGGTGATGACTTCTTTGTCTATGATGAGCAGCAACAACAGCTGATTGGTAAAGATAGAGGCACAGTGTTTGGGCTAGGTGATTCGGTCAAAGTAAAAGTAGCCGGCGTTAATATGGATCTATTACAAATCGACTTCGAGCTAAAAGAAAAGCTGCAATCGAGTAAAATGAATCAAACTAAAAGAGATCATTCTAATCGTAGCCAGTCTAATCAGAGTACAACAAACAAAGATCAGCCAAAAAAATCACCTGCTAAGAAAAGTGGCAGCCGTGGTGGTAGAGGCGGTAATAAAAAGAGCTAATACTGCTTGAATTGATATATGAAAAAGGCTAACGTTATCGCTAGCCTTTTTTTGCATTTTTTATTAAAACTTTATAACAACGGATCGATCACTACTGGGCATCACTGGTTTGCTCTAAGCGTGCAGCGTCTGCTTGCTGCGCCTGATCTATCTTGGCGGTCGCATTATCTAGGATAGCTTTGGGCTGCTGACCTAATGGCTGACTTGCGATGTCAGATGTATTATTGGTATTGCTAGTATTAGAACTAATATTTTCAGATATAGCTGTGTCAGTATTAGCAATTTCGGGCTGACTACTAGCGGTTATGACTTCTCTGTTTTTGTCACGTTGATTACCATTCATCATATTAAAACCAAGCAACGCAACCATACCAACAACAGCGAAGATAATGAGGTGTTTCATTTCCATAGGTAATTTCTCGTATATTTAGAATAAAATATTTTAATATACGTTTTTCTGCATTTTTCATGCCTACTTTAAACCAACCTATTCTTGTCTACTATTTTTGTCCAATAAGTCAAGCTCATTAGAGCTTTCAGCAATTTCCTGCTCAACCTTTTCCATCAGTTTTTCATCGGGACGTGGGTCCAGGATATCATCCGTATCTTCACCTTGTAAGATATGCTTAGCACGTGCTTTGGCCTGCTTCTTATCTTTATCATCAAGTGTATTCTGATTAAAGTTAAATTCATTAACTTCAGAGTTATCTGCCGGTATGGACGCCGCAGGTGTCATTATAATTTCAGAATTATCTTCACTGTCTTTAGCTTCACTTTGTAAGTTTGCCAGCACCTTCTCTAGTTTATGGTTAAAGCGCAACCGATAAATAGGTTCAGGTAGGCTGAAACCTGCATTTTCTAGCGCATGTTTGGCCTCACGAATAGCGATGCTACGCGCTTTGGAAAAGTCTGTTTCTAATTGATTGACCCATATTTTGAAATCAAGGATGATACTAGAGTCGCCAACTTCTTTAATAGTTGCAACCGCTTTTGGCTTATCCAATACAAAATCTAAATCGCGTATCACATCAATCGCGACTTTAATCGCTGCCAGCGGGTCATCATTGGTATCAACACCCAGCTCAAAAGAAAATCGCCGTTCTGGGTTTTTGCTATAGTTTAAAATCGTACTTTTAAAGACTTCGGCGTTAGGAATACGCAGCTGATTACCATCTAAAGTCATCAGAATAGTCGCCCGAGACGTCAGACGTACGACAATCCCTTCTTTACCGTTAATCACAATATGATCACGAGCTCGAAATGGTTGACGGATACTAAGCATTAATGAAGCAATATAATTCTCGATAGTATCTTTGACCGCAAAACCGACAGCAATACCTATGACCCCTGCACCGCCAAGCAGTGTCCCTAAAATAGTTTCCGCACCAATCAAACTTAACGCCAATATAAGGCCAAAAACAATAAAGATGACTTTAACCGTCTGCGATAGTAATTCTGCGACAAAAGGATTGGGCGTTAAGCGTTGCCACATTTTTTGCCGATTGGACAACCAACTACCAAACCAAGTCACCATCGCAAACAAGATAATCCCAACCAGTAATAATGGTAAGGCTTTAATCAGGTTTTTAGTTTGCGCTTTAATGCTTTGATAAACCGTTGTGACATTATCTTGGACATCGAGCGTTCGGTTAATCCTATCCTCGACTGTGACGACATCTGTTAAACGGTTGGTGAGATTGATGGCTTGTTGGGCTTTTTTTTCATTGGGTGTTTCACCGGTTAAAGTAACCACACCTTGAGTGACGCTGACATTAACGCCTTGCAAGCCTTCAATTTCTGAAAAGATACCACTGATACGTTGCCGAATCTCATTATCATGTTGCGCGGTTTGAGCGATCTCAATTTGGGTATTACTTCTCTCACCATTGATAGTAGGTACAGGCTCAATTGAAACGGGTGTTGGCTGAGATGCTGCTGTTGGGTTTTGAGCAGATAAAGTACGGTTATCAGCTGTATTACTAGCGTTGTTAATAGAATTATTGTCAGAATCACTATTAGGCAATAACTCGCTGTTGGTATCATTAGCGATGTTGGTTTTATCAGTGTTATTAACCGTCTCACTGTCTTGAGCAGTATAAGCTGGCAAACTCAATATGATGCTTAGCAGCAATAGCCATTGGCTACAAATTTTTAGGCACTTGTTTATCATAATGCGGTCAAAATAAGCGGCCATAAGCATCCTTTGTTACGTCTTATTAATACAAAATTTAATAAGCGTATTTTTCAAATATTATTTACCGTCCAAATAAAGTTGTGCCTCGCCCAAATCCAAGGTGCCTTCATAGATAGCACGACCGGTAATGATGCCCGCGATGCAATCACCATAAGGTTTTAATAGCTCGATATCTTTCATATCGGTGACACCGCCTGAGGCAATCACTGGCAATCCACCTTCGCGAGCCAAGTTTACGGTTTGTGGGACGTTAACACCTTGCATCATGCCATCACGGGCGATATCAGTATAGACAATGGAAGATACGCCGACATCGGCAAAAAGCTTGGCAAGCTCAGTAGCTTTGGTATCGGTAACATTTGCCCAACCATGGGTAGCGACCATGCCATCTTTAGCATCGATACCAACGATAATGTGTCCAGCAAACTCGCGACAAGCCTCGCGTACAAAATCAGGATATTCAACGGCTTTGGTGCCAATAATGATATAAGTTAAACCGGCAGTAATATACTGCTCAATGGTTTTCATATTGCGCACACCGCCGCCAAGCTGAATCGGCAGCTTAGGAAAGGCTTTAGCGATATCATGAACGACTTGCTTATGCACCGGAATCCCATCAAACGCGCCATTTAGATCAACCAAATGCAAGCGGCGCGCGCCTTCTCTTACCCAACGTGCAGCCATCGCTACAGGGTCATCAGAAAATACCGTATCGTCTTCCATACGACCTTGTTTCAAGCGCACACACTTGCCATCTTTTAAGTCGATAGCAGGGATAATCACAGGGACAGCGCACATATAGCATTCCTTATAAAAACGATGTAAGTAATAAAAATAATCAGAAAAATAAATAAGGCTTAAGGCGGATAAAGTCGTTAAGCATTTATATATAAACTAAGTTAATAGAGAAAATAGAAGCACCAGCCTAAAAATAATTATAAAATCAGCTAAAATTTCTCTTATTTATGATAAAAAATGGATATTCATAACCATAAGTTTTAGCCCAGACAATCACTGGCAACATTAGGTAAATGCACTTACCAACTGGTAATTTTAGGTCAGTTTAGCGTATAATCCTAGGTAAATTTGTATTTGTGCGATAAACCCAATCGTCTGCTACCTATAGATGATTTCGATCAGCACAAGGTAGATGACAGAGCGGTATTGATACTCTATCAAATATTGTGATGAGCAAGAGCAGTTATTCATTCAGGTTATTTATCCTATAATCATAGGGCATTCAACAGTGCTTAGATAGCTTTCACGCAGTATCACAAGTCATTTACCTCTTATTTATAGTCAGTTGAATAAATAATGCTGTTTAAATCTCACAAACACTATGAATTTTAAGGTTTTAATAAATCGTATGGTAAAACTGTCTTTGATCTAAAACCGTCGCTTTGTTGGATGGTTTTAAATTTGAATGTTTTAGTATACACCTTGGTAGCCAGTCGCCACTTTGGTCATTCGAATAAGACATTAACGTGTTGTTAAGGAGTCTAAGGTCAGCGTTAATACTCTTACTAGTAGTCATGAAGTGTCATTTTTAGAAAACCTTATCGCTGTCTTTTTATAGGATATGATTGGGTGCTTTTAGTGATGACGTTAACATTCATACTGCCGATATACCATACAGGACGTCTGGTATCGTTTTAGACTATGGACTAAGTTTTCGCTTATGATTACCATCAAAAAAGGTTTGGATTTACCCATCACTGGTGAACCCTCCCGTGAGATATCTGAGCACAGACCTGCCCATGTGGCACTTATCGGCTATGACTATGTTGGCATGAAGCCGACGATGAATGTCAAAGAAGGTGATATTGTAGCAAAAGGTCAGCCCGTTTTTGAAGACAAAAAACGAGCTGGCGTTATCTACACTGCACCTGCTGCTGGTAAGGTCATCGCGATTAAACGCGGTGAACGTCGTGTGTTTGAAAGTCTTGTGATTGCGGTCGATCCAAACGGTGCAGAAATAGAATTTCAGCGCTATGACTCCCAGCAACTTGCTGACCTAGATTCTGAAGTTGTTGAAACACAGTTACTTGCCTCTGGCGAATGGACAGCGTTCCGTACGCGTCCCTTTAGCCGTGCCCCCGAAATCGGTGCTCGTCCTCACGCTATCTTCGTCACCGCCATGGATACCAATCCATTGGCATTTGACCCGATGTTGCTAATTAATGAGCAACTCCAAGCGTTCAATGACGGGCTTGCCGTATTATCTACCCTCAGCCCAAAGACTTTTGTCTGCCATCATGGTGATGCACAGTTGACGCCAGTTGCCAAAACAGCAGCTAATAATGTCACTGAGTATCATAGCTTCGCTGGTAAACATCCCGCTGGTCTTGCCGGCACGCACATTCATTTCTTGCATCCTATCATGCGCGGTACAAGCGTCTGGACGATTGGTTACCAAGATGTGATTGCTATCGGTAAGCTATTTACCACAGGTCGCTTATATACGCGCCGCCTGCTTAGCCTAGCTGGTCCTGCGGTCAACGACCCACATATTATTGCCACCGAACGTGGTGCCGATATTAACGCTTTGACCAAAGGTCATTTGGCTGCGGGCGAGAACCGTGTCATTTCAGGTTCAGTGCTATCTGGTCGTCAAGTATTTGGTAATATCGCTTATCTCGGTCGCTTTGACAATCAAGTCAGTGTGCTTGCCGAAGGTCGTGAGCGTCCAGCGTTCCATTTCTTAAGTGTGGGTAGTAACCGTTTTTCAAAATTACCGATTTATATTTCTAAATTCTTTGGTAATAAGAAATACAACTTCACGACGACTAGCAATGGCTCACCGCGTGCGATGGTGCCAATCGGGGTTTACGAAGAGGTGATGCCACAAGACTACCTGCCAACGCAATTACTACGTGCTTTGATTATCGAAGATATCATTACGGCTGTAGATTTGGGCGCACTAGAATTGGACGAAGAAGATTTAGCATTGTGCACCTTCGTATCTCCTGGCAAATATGAATTCGGCGATATTTTGCGTGATAACTTAACGCGCATTGAACTGGAGGGCTAACCACGATGAAATTTTTACACAATATGTTCGATCGTATGGAGCCGTCTTTCACCAAGGGTGGCAAGCATGCAAAATATTATGCCATCTTTGAGATGTTTGATACGTTTTTGCGTCAACCAAGCTCAACCACATACGCCTCATCACACGTACGCGACGGTATTGACCTTAAGCGTATTATGATTACCGTATGGATGTGTACCTTCCCAGCAATGTTTTGGGGTATATACAATATCGGTCATCAAGCATTAACGGCAATCGATAAACTTGGTCTGCAGCCTGATGGCTGGCGTACTATTATCACTAGTATGGCAGGCTACAATCCAGAAAGTATCTGGGCAAGCTTCGTTTATGGAGCGATGCAGTTCTTACCGATTTATATCGTCACCTTTGCGGTCGGTATTCTCTGTGAGATTATTTTTGCCGTCGTCCGTGGTCATGAAGTTAACGAAGGTTTCTTTGTCACCTCGGTACTGTTTGCGCTATGTCTGCCACCAGATATTCCATTATGGCAAGTTGCCCTCGGTATTATCTTTGGTGTGGTTGTAGCAAAAGAAGTATTTGGCGGTACGGGTAAAAACTTCCTTAACCCTGCCCTCTCAGGTCGTGCATTTTTATACTTTGCTTATCCTGCTTATATGTCAGGCGATTCAGTATGGACAGCGGTTGATGGTTTCTCAGGTGCAACGCCGCTTGGTCTTGCCGCTCTTGGCGTAACACCAGATAAATTCGTTGACGTGTATGGTCAAGCCATTACGTGGAGCGATGCCTTCTTTGGCAACATCCAAGGTAGTATCGGTGAAGTATCAACCCTTGCTATTTTAATGGGTGCTGTCGTTCTGCTATGGACGCGCATTGCCTCATGGCGCATCATGTTAGGTTGTGTGATTGGTTTGATTGCCACGTCATCGGTCTTTAATATGATTGGTTCTGAAGACAATATGATGATGAACTTGCCATTTTATTGGCACTTAGTTATCGGTGGCTTTGCTTTTGGTGCCGTATTTATGGCAACCGATCCAGTATCAGCGGCGCATACCAATAAAGGTCGTTGGGCTTATGGTATCTTGATTGGTTTTATGACCGTATTGATTCGTGTGGTTAACCCAGCATTCCCAGAAGGCATCATGTTAGCTATTTTATTTGCTAACTTATTTGCCCCATTGTTTGATTACTTTGTGACGCAAGCAAATATCAAACGCCAAACAGCACGGAGGCTTCGTCATGTCCAAGCCCAAAAGTAACCTTAAGCCTAAAAGCAACAATATGAAAACCATCATCGTAGCGTTAACGCTATGCTTGGTGTGTTCAGTATTGGTTGCAGCAGCAGCGGTTGGCTTGAAGCCAGCACAAGTTGAGAATGCTAAATTGGATCGCAATAAGAACATCTTGGTCGCCGCTGGCATGTTTAATCCAGACACTGATACCAATGAAGATGTGGCTGAGCGTTTCAAAGACTTCAATGTTGAAATTGTCGACTTAAATAAAGGCAATTACTTAGATGATGACGCCTTAAAAGCCGTTGGTATTGCCGATCGTAATACTTATGATGCCAGTCAAGCCACTAAGAATAAAGCATTGAGCGACGACTTAGGTGCTAATGACCCTGCAAGTATTGGTCGTAAGCCCAAATACGCTAAAGTTTATGTCAAGAACGACGATGCTGGTAAACCTGAAATAATCGTGTTGCCGATTCAAGGCTATGGTCTTTGGGGCACAATCTACGGCTTCTTAACGCTTGAAGGCGATATGAATACCATCAAAGGTATCAGCTTTTATGAGCATAAAGAAACCCCAGGCTTAGGTGCTCGTATCGAAGAGCCAAAATGGCGCGCGATGTGGACTGGTATCCACTCTTATGACGAAAACGGTGCTGTTGCTACTGGTGTTGCCACTTCAGGCTCAAAAGAGAATTGGGTAGATGGTATTAGTGGTGCGACTTTGACTAGTCGTGGCGTTAGTAACATGATTCAGTTTTGGCTAGGTGAGCAAGGTTATAAGCCTTATTTAGACTCTCTACGTAAAGAAAGTGGTCAAACGATTGAAAGCACTGACAAGCAAGCTAGTCAAAAGCTCATTCAACAAGAGACGCATCCCGTAACCGAGCTGGCATCGATAGCACCAGCAGCACACGGCAAGGAGGCTTAACATGGCTGATACAAAAAGTATTTTAGTTTCCCCTATTTTTGATAACAATCCTATCGGCTTGCAAATATTAGGTATTTGTTCTGCATTGGCGGTAACGACTACCGTTGCTAATGCATTGGTTATGAGTGTGGCGTTGACTTTGGTAACGGCATTTTCAAGCTTCTTTATCTCTACTATTCGTAAGCAAATCCCATCAAGCATTCGTATTATCGTGCAGATGACGATTATCGCCTCATTGGTTATTGTCGTCGATCAGATATTAAAAGCGGTCGCTTATGATGTCAGTAAAGGACTGTCGGTATTCGTTGGTTTGATTATCACCAACTGTATTGTTATGGGTCGCGCAGAAGCCTTTGCGATGAGTAATCCACCAGTACCGAGCTTCTTAGATGGTATTGGTAACGGTATGGGCTACTCTGCCGTACTACTGTTTGTGGCCACTATTCGTGAAATATTGGGCGCAGGAAGCTGGTTTGGTATGACCATATTACAACCGGCGACTGATGGCGGTTGGTATGTACCTAATGGCTTATTATTATTGCCACCTTCAGCGTTCTTTATTATTGCGTTGTTTATCGTCATTATTCGTACTTGGAAACCAGAACAGGTTGAAGATGCTGAATTTGTAATGAAGCCGCAGTCTAAAGGCATGGCACAAGGAGGCGGTCACTAATGGGACATTATGTTAGCTTATTTATAACCTCAGTCTTTATTGAAAATATGGCGCTGGCCTATTTCTTAGGCATGTGTACTTTTTTAGCAGTATCGAAAAAAGTCTCCACCGCTATCGGTCTTGGGGTTGCTGTCGTTTTCGTCATGGCACTTACCGTTCCGCTAAATAACCTACTCTTTCAGTTCATTCTTAAAGATGGTGCGCTTGCATGGGCAGGTTTTCCTGATATTGATTTAAGCTTTTTAGGTCTGCTCAGTTATATTGGTCTCATTGCTGCCGTCGTGCAGATACTAGAGATGTTTTTGGATAAGTTTGTGCCAAGTCTATATAACGCGCTTGGGATATTTTTACCACTGATTACGGTTAACTGTGCCATCTTGGGTGGCGTGCTATTCATGGTTGAGCGTGACTACAACTTCGGTGAGTCGATGGTATACGGTCTTGGTGCTGGTTTTGGTTGGGCACTTGCCATTACCGTATTGGCCGGTATCCGTGAAAAGTTAAAATACTCAGATATTCCAGCCCCGCTACAAGGCCTTGGTATTACCTTTATTACGGTTGGCCTGATGTCACTTGGCTTTATGTCTTTCGGTGGTATGTCAATTTAAACCGCTAAGCTTAAAACCTTATTTAGCGCTTTGACCTATTTAATTCATTTATTCTGTAGGGGTTTGAAAGAAACGTAATGACGTTTTTTCGCTCCCCTACTCCATAGATTAAGGATACATATCATGGATTATGCTACGGCGATTGGTGGCGTTGCTATGTTTACCTTGATCATCATGGGCTTGGTTGTCATTATTTTGGCAGCACGCTCAAGACTGGTCAGTTCAGGCGATGTGACCATTCACATCAATGATAATCCCGACAATGACGTGGTAACAGCAGCGGGCGGCAAGCTACTACAAACCCTTGCGAGTGAAGGTATATTTTTATCTTCAGCATGTGGTGGTGGTGGTACGTGCGCTCAATGTCGCTGCCGCGTTATTGAAGGTGGTGGCTCTATTTTGGCTACCGAAGAAGGCTATTTTACTCAGGGTGAAATTCGCGATCATATGCGCCTTGCTTGTCAGGTATCCGTTAAGCAAGATATGAAAATTGAGATTGACCCTGAATTCTTTGATGTACAAAAATGGGAATGTGAAGTTATCTCTAATGATAACGTTGCTACCTTTATTAAAGAATTGGTCCTCAAAATTCCAGATGGCGAAGAAGTAAACTTCCGCGCTGGTGGTTATGTACAGCTGGAAGCGCCACCGCACGAAGTGCATTATAAAGACTTTGTAGTTGACGAAGAATATAGAGAAGACTGGGAAAAATTTGGTATCTTCAACTATGTATCAAAAGTTGACGAACCCGTCATTCGTGCCTATTCAATGGCTAACTATCCTGACGAAAAAGGCTTAATTAAGTTTAATATTCGTATTGCTAGTCCACCACCGCGTGGTCCTGACGGTATTCCACCAGGCAAAATGTCCTCTTGGGTATTTAGCTTAGTTCCTGGTGATAAGGTTACAGTCGCGGGTCCTTACGGTGAATTCTTTGCCAAGAAGACTGAAGCTGAAATGATATTCGTCGGTGGGGGTGCCGGTATGGCACCAATGCGCTCGCATATTTTCGATCAGCTTAAACGTCTAAACTCTGACCGTAAAATCAGCTTTTGGTATGGTGCACGCTCTATACGTGAGATGTTCTATGTTGAAGATTATGACCAACTAGAAGCCGACTTTGCTAATTTCCAATGGCATGTCGCATTATCTGACCCACAGCCTGAAGACAACTGGGATGGCTATACTGGCTTCATCCATAACGTATTACTGGAAGAGTATCTGAAAGACCATCCAAGTCCTGAAGATTGTGAGTACTACATGTGTGGGCCACCAATGATGAACGCGGCGGTAATCGATATGTTACATAGTCTAGGTGTCGAAGATGAAAACATCATGCTTGATGATTTTGGCGGCTAAGTTACCAGTACGTTTGGTGGTCAAGTAGAATAATTCTACAATAACGATTAGTCTGATAATATATGCTAAATTAAGAGTCTCAATTGAGGCTCTTTTTTTATGGGCTAAATTAACAATAATGATGTGATAACAAATATCTTTAAACAAGAAAGGATTTCTATGAAAACCAATTATAAAGAGTTAACCATTTGGATAACTGGTGCTTCAAGCGGTATCGGTGAAGCATTAACCATCGCCTTTGCCAAACGCGGCGCTAGAATTATTTTAAGTGGGCGTGATAAAGAAAAATTAGCAGCAGTCAAAAGCCGCTGTAAAAACAGTAAAAAACATATCGTTATCCCTTTTGATATCACTAATGCTGAGCAAGCAAAAGAGGCATATGAGGCAGCAAAAATCCAAGCAGGAAAAATTGATTGGCTGATTAATAATGCTGGTATTAGCCAACGCTCACTTATTATGGACACAGAAGAAGATGTCGAACGTCAAATCATGGAGATAGATTATTTTGCGCAAACGCGCCTGACCAGACTGGTCCTGCCAGATATGATTGCACAAGGCGGCGGTAAAATAGTGATGATATCTAGCGTGGCAGGTCTACTTGGCACGCAATATCGTGGTGCTTATGGTGCTGCCAAAGCAGCTCTGCATATGTGGGCAAACAGTCTGCGTGCTGAATTACATCATCAAAGCATCGAGGTCGCAACCATATTTCCAGGATTTATCCAAACCGATATTTCTATTAATGCCTTGACTGGCGACGGTAGCGCCCAAGGAACAATGGATGAAGCAACCAATAAAGGGCTAACGGCGACAGCCTTTGCCAAACAAGCTGTCAAAGCACTCACTAACGGTAAAGAATATATTATCGTAGCAGGCAGCAAAGAAAAGCTCGCCATTAGGATTAATCGACTATCACCGCCAAAACTTTATAAGCTCATCCGCGAGTCACAAGTGAAATAAATCTAGCGAGTTAGTATCAATGACTTAAGCTGATGAATTGGCGTTATAGTCAATAAGAGGTGTAAAATAGGCAAGCCTTATATTAAGCGCCACTCATTTCTTTGCCATAAAAGCTATTATGATTCATATGAAAAAACAAATAATGCAAAAATCAGCCCCGCTCTCATTAGTTAGCAAATCGATAAATACAATCTTATTGCCCGTTATGGCTATAAGCGTTGTAATCGGTCTTAGTGCTTGCCAGCAAAAGACCGATTATAACAAGCTAAGCGGTGAGACCATGGGCACCAGCTACCATATTAGTTATCAGTTACCTAAAGGCGCTGATGAGGTTGCCATACAAGCAGCCATCGATAAGCGGCTACAACAAATCAATGACAGCATGTCGACTTATCAAGATGACTCTACCATCTCTAAATTTAATCGCTTGGGCAAAGACAACGCTATTACGATTGATGCAGATTTTAACCATGTATTAGAAGCCTCAAGACAAGTCTATCAGCAATCAGGTGGCGCCTTTGACCCTACCGTTATGCCATTAATAGAAACGTGGGGTTTTGGTAGTACGATGACCGTTGAGCGTTTGCAAAGCCCACCGACGGCACTAGAGATTGCCCAAGCGAAGGCTTTGGTCGACTTTGATAGTGTGATACAAAAAGACAAGACTATCTACAAAACCAAAGATGGGGTTGCTCTTGATTTTTCCGCAGTAGCTAAAGGTTATGGTGTCGATGTCATCGCTGATGTACTCAAAAACAACTATCAAATTCGCAATTATATGGTTGAAATTGGTGGTGAAGTGGCCACCTCTGGCGTTAGCAGTCAGCAACAGCCGTGGCAAATCGCCATTGATGCGCCGATTGAGGGCAGTACGGTCAGCGAGCGTCAAACTGTAGCGGTGATACGCCAACCGATGAATAGTGGCAATACTATGCATCTTGCGACCTCTGGCAACTATCGCAATTCTGTCGTCTTTGATGGTAAGCACTATAGCCATACCATTGATCCTACGACGGGTGAGCCCATTGTTGGTGGCGCACCATCAGTAACAGTCGCAGCAAAAACTGTGGCGCTGGCTGATGCTTGGGCAACTGCTTTGACCGCCATGCCTTATGAAAAAGCATTGCGCGTTGCCACACAGCAAAATGTAGCCGCCTTATTTGTGATCTTGGCTGATGGTGTTAAAGCAGACGCAACGACAGGCAGCATTGACGATTGGCAAATGATACAAACACCGGCCATGCAGGTATTACGTGCTGACAAGAAACCTTAATGCTAATAATCTTAACTTTAGAAGCATGAATTTCAGAATTACCATTCTTAAAAAAATTAATTAAATAATGTTTACTTTTCAATGGGATCAGCGTTTATCAAATGCGTTAAGAGAGCAGCGATGCACAAACGGACTACTCAAATTTTTGCTATACTATTAATACGTTATCGATAGATGACTGTCCTATTTTAAACGCGAGGTTTCCTCTATGCTTAGCCAACTGCTTCCCATGCTTGCCATCACCTTTACCGTATTCATTCTATTTTTTATCTTTATGGGTATTGGTTATATGGTCAAAAAAAAGCCGCTTAGAGGGTCTTGTGGCGGTGTCGCTAAATTGATGGGCAATGAGAAATGTTCGTACTGTGGTGACGATCCTAATAAGTGCGACTCCTTGATCGCTGAACAACAAGAAAACGCCTTAAAAGCCGCTCAATTAGGCAAATCGGTATAAGTAGTAGATTTGTTACCATACGCTGGTAGTCTTTAGTCATCATTTGTTCTTATAATAGCGTCAAGTCTTTTAAAAAGAGGCTGGCGCTATTTTTGTTTGTGCCATACCAATTTTTATAAGCAGCTATTGATAAAGAGTGCTTTATCATCAAAATCTCAACCTTATTACCTACATATAATTTTGCCCTGATCGATAGGGTAGCAAGCTCATATGAATTGCTTTCTGCAAGTATTTTTATATTCTAGTTTATTTTCTAAATCGCCTTCACGGTGAGATTTACTGGTGTTATTTTATAAGCGATGGTGCGCCAGCGCTTTTTAATGACGTGTCTTTTTTCTTATGCTGATAGTCGTGCCGCTATGTCTACCTCTTCTAATTTGCAAACTGATTTAACACCCCAGTCACAAGCACAGTCGGGTGCTCCGTCAAACTTGAAGCTGCCCTCTTCACGCTTTACGTTTTGGCTAGTACTGTGTGCCATGATTTTGCTCGGGACTAATATGCGCTCGCCGATTGTGGCGTTGGGCTCTATTGCGCCTGTGGTACAGGAGGCGCTCAATATCTCCGAAACCCAAATCGGTTGGCTTGGCGCGGTGCCGATGCTGACTTTTGCGCTGGGTGCTTTTGTTTCGCCCACGATTGGTAAGCGGTTTGGGCTTGAAAATACCTTGATTGCGATGATTGCTCTATTAACCACGGGCATGATGATTCGTAGCCTCATTCCCACTTGGGGTGGGTTTTTAAGCGGTACATTATTATTGACATTGGCAATTGGTTTTGCCAATACGCTCGCTGCTCCTGTTATTAAGCAGCGTACGCCCAATCACATACCCTTAATTACTGGCTTATTTAGTCTCACCATGACGGTCTCGGCAGGCATTGTCGCAGGTGTAGTACTGCCATTATCTGCGCAAGTCGGTTGGCAATGGGCGCTTGGTGGTTGGTCTGTGTTGGGGATCTTTGCTTTCATTATTTGGGTACTGTTACGGCTGCGCTTAGGCTCATCAAACCATCAGCCAATCGTGCCACTTGCTAAGGGCGTACAAGCGCCGGCACATATCTCGATGTGGCGCACGCCTTTTGCTTGGCAAATTGCGATCTTTATGGGCTTACAATCGTTGCTTTTTTATACTGTTGCCAGCTTTTTGCCCTCGATTTGGCTGAGTAAAGGGTTGCCTGCGGTGAGCGCTGGTCAAATGGGCTCTATCTTTCAGTTTATGGCACCCGTAGCGATTTTGAGTTTGACGTGGTTGGTGAACCGTGGGCGTCCTATACAAGCGTTGGCGGTACTTGCTGCCGTCTTGAACGTGATTGGCCTTTTAGGAATCAGTTATCTATCGGTAGATTTGGCGTGGTTGTGGTCAGCGCTAATGGGTATTGGCTGTTCAGCCATTTTTACCTTATGTATGATGCTGTTTTCGATGCGAACTTATACCGCCAACCAATCGAGTGAGCTTTCTGGAATGGCACAAGCAGTCGGCTACCTGATTGCATTCTTCGGTCCGTTGGGTACAGGCTGGTTGCATGAAGCAACGGACAGCTGGGATTTGCCGTTATTTATTATGTTGGTATTGATGATTATAAATGTGGGGTTCGCTTGGCTGATCAGTCGTCCGGTGATGGTCGATGGTAAGAAGATTTAATTTTCATCATTACTCAATTAACTATTGCACCATATTGATGCTTATCTGATTCTGCTAGACTGGGTTTATTGTATATAGGACAGCAGAATCATGATAAACCTACCTTCTCGTCTACCGCAGCGCTTGCTCACGGTCGCTGCATTGACCGTAGCAATTGCTATTAGCGGCTGTCAGAAAGAGCCTGATACCAATACGGCTACTAACACTCAGAACAACAACAAAACCATTAATACAAAAATTGCCGAGCCTCAAAATCCAGAAGCTAAGCAACAAGTTGTACCTCTAACCATCTTGGCACTAGGTGACTCGTTGACAGAAGGTCTTGGCGTTGATAATGATGCCAATTACCCATCACAGCTACAAGCACGCTTACAAGAACTTGGTTATAAAAATGTCAAAGTCATCAATTCAGGATTAAGTGGCGAAACCAGCACTGGCTTGGTGAATCGCTTAGACTGGGTATTACAGACCAAACCTGATATTACGATTTTGACCGTCGGTGCTAATGACGCCATTCGCGGTATTGATGTGGCGACGGTTGAGGCTAATATTCGTACCGCTGTTAAACGTCTACAGGATAATGGTAGCGAGGTGATATTGGGCGGTATGCAAATTTATGACAATCTTGGTTCGGATTACGTAAAATCATTTGCCGCGATATATCCAAGAGTAGCAAAAGATATGAACGTGACACTTATTCCCTTCTTTTTAGACGGTGTTGGCGGTGACCCAAAACTCAATCAAGCAGATGCCATTCATCCAACCCGTGAGGGCTACAAGATTATCGTTAATGATAATATCTTGCCAATCTTACAACCTGAGCTTAAAAAATTAGAAGCAAGTAATGCTGGTGAATCAATAAAACCTAACAAGCCAGCGCCAACATCGACGAGCACGCCTACTGAGACTGCACAATGACATCATCCGCATTAAATGCTCCGCAAGCAGCGCTGCTCACTGCTATTAAGTTAAATAAAACCGTGCAAGTCGGTGACCAATCGTTATCCATTATTAAAGACGTCGATATTCATGTCAATGCGGGTGAGTTCGTGGTTATCATGGGCAAATCCGGCTCGGGAAAATCTACTTTGTTAGGCTTATTAGCGGCGCTAGATTATCCTGATAGTGGCACCGTCGAGTTGGCTGGTCAAACATTGAGTAGCCTTGATGAAGATGCTTTAGCTGTCATTCGTCAGCGGGATATGGGTTTTGTTTTTCAATCCTTTCACCTCTTACCAACATTAACCGTAGCAGAAAACATTGCTTTTCCACTTGATATTGCTCGGCGTCCAAACAAAGCACGAGTGGATAAATTGATTGAAGCCGTTGATTTGGGTCACAGACGCAATAGCTTGCCCAATCAACTATCAGGTGGTGAGCAGCAGCGTACTGCTGTCGCACGAGCGCTAGTTTCGCAGCCAAAAATTGTCTTTGCTGATGAGCCAACGGGTAACTTAGATGAGCAAAATGCCAATCAAGTCATGCAATTATTATTAGATTTGAGACAGCAAGTTGGCTCAGCGTTGGTCGTTGTGACCCATGACCCTGCGCTGGCTGAAATGGCAGATCGTGTCATTACCATGCATGATGGGCGGATTGTACATTAATGAATAACTTGATGAATAATAAGAAAACAGAGAAGCATTCACCAAAAGATAAGACTGATACGGCAATGGCAAAAGAGTCAGATTATACTGGCGGCATCATATCCCATTTATTTAAAGGTTTGGGCGCGCAAGCATTAAGCCGTAGTTGGTGGCAGCGCTGGGTCTATCCAGTGTTATTTTTACTGACTTTAACGCTATCACTGGCAACTTATCTGACCCTAGATTCGATTCAGCAATCGGTTAATACCTATATCAATGACAATCAGCGCGCACTGGTTGGAGGCGATTTGATATTAAACAGTCAGCAAGACTGGCCAAGCGAAGTGTTAACGCAAGTCGAAACGGTTGCTGATGCGCAAAAAGTTTATGATTATCAGTTTAGTGCGATGGTGGTCACTGATGAGCAAACCTTACTTGCCCGCGTCAAAGCCGTCTCGCCTGCTTATCCGTTATATGGTGACGTCGAACTAGCATCTGGTCAGCCTTTGTGGCAGCAGCTCAAGCCTGATAATGTGGTCGTCGCCCCAGAAGTACTTAAAAGCCTAAACGCTAGTATTGGTGATGAAATTACCATTGGTGAAGGACAGTTCACGATTAGTGATGTGCTGACGAAAGAGCCTGACCGTCCGTTGACCGCGTTTGGCTTTGGTGGACGAGTGCTGATGCAACAAGACGCGCTCGCCGCAACCAATCTATTAGGTGAGCGTAGCCGCATCAACTATCGCATTGAGTTAGCAGGTGAGCCAGAATTAATCGCTGAGCAGCGCGACAAGCTGACGCAAATATTAACCAATTATCCTGATATCGAGCTCTCTGATGCTGAATCAGCAGATACTTCTGTTTCGCGTATCTCTGACAATGTATTGATGTTTTTAAAACTCTTGGTCATCGCGGTACTTTTACTATCGGCGGTAGCGATGTATGGGGTCATCACCGCGTTTGTGTCCAAGCAGCAATCTAGTAATGCGATTCGCTTAGCATTGGGTGAGCCGCTTAGCTCACTTAAACGCAGCTACTATCAGCTATTAATCGCTACCACCATCATCGCTGGTATCGCTGCGATTATCGTTAGTTTTGGCTTACTCAAAGTTGGTCAGCCGTATCTTGTGGCTATCTTGCCAGCGGATGTTGGCTTAGCTATTAATCCTATCAGCGCCATTAAAACCATTATTATCGCCTTAGTGCTGACGTTGCTTATAGCGCAGCGTGGCTTGAGTTCGCTTAGTACCACCAAACCCGCAACCTTACTTAGCCAAGGTGCAAGCTCACCAGCGCAAAATCTGCCTTGGTATCGACGCTTACCTTTACTATGGTATGCACTAATGCTCACAGGGCTTTATGCGTTCTTTGCCTATGAAGTAGGTTTGTTTAAGCTAGGCGCTCAGTTACTCATAGGATTAATCGGTTTCGTAGCAATATTTTGGCTGTTAGCGCGTGCTTGGTTATGGCTACTTGCCAAGTTGGCGACCAACAGCAATGTCAGTTGGATGCAGCGGATTGCTATTCATAACCTTGCCCGTAAAGGCAATCAATCAGCATTGTTCTTTGTTACCTTATCGCTATCAGTGGCGGTGCTGACATTGATTACCACGCTTAATCATAGTATCAATACCCAGTTTATTAATGCCTATCCTGAAGATGCGCCGAATTTATTTTTGTTAGATATTCAAAGCGATCAGCATGATGAAATTAATAACATCATTGAGGCACCAGTGAGCTACTATCCTGTCATTCGTGCCCGTGTGGTGACCGCTAATAATGTACCTGTACAAGATATCGAGCCTGCTGAGGATTTTGATGACCCTACGCGTGTCTTTAATTTAAGCTACTCAGATACCGTCATGGAGACTGAGTTTATTACAGATGCCGTAGCCAATAATCAACTGTATGCACCTATCGAAACTGAGAGTAAGGATCCAGGGCAAGTCGTCGCGCCTTTATCGATTTTAGATACCGCTGCTAGTTTATTAAATGTTGGCATGGGCGATCAGGTGCGCTTTAATATCCAAGGTATTGAAATCGTCGGTCAAATCACCAGTATTCGCTCGCGTTATGAGCAAGGTCCAAGCCCGTATTTTTACTTCTTATTTGAGCCTTCCGTCCTCTCTGCTGCGCCACAAATCCAATTTGCCACAGCACATGTCGCAGCGGATGATATTCCAGACTTGCAAGGACAACTGGTCAGAGCATTTCCTGCCGTAACGACCATTGATGGGACGGCTATCGCGCAGCAAGTCCAAGAGTTGGTGGCGCAAATGAGTCGCTTGGTTTATGTCTTCACCCTACTAGCTCTATTGACTGGCATCATGGTATTGATTAGCTCGTTACTGTCCACCTCGCAAGACCGCATGCAAGAAAGCGCTTCGTTTAGGCTGTTAGGTATGCAAAAACGTGACTTATATATGCTTAATATACTAGAGCTTGGATTGCTTGGACTTAGTGCCGCGGCATTTGCCGTCATTATCGCCAGCATTGGCGCTTGGGCTGCGATTACCCAATGGTTTAATCTACGCTTTAGTGTGCCGTGGACAAGTTTAAGTATTGGCGGTGTAGCATTGGTTGTCTTGCTATTTGCCATTGCCATTATTTATGTGAGATTGGTGATTGGACGTGGGATTATGGCGAGAGTAAGGGCGATGATTTAATAATTTCTTATTATTGGTAAAACTTTCAAATTTAGGTTAGCTTAAGCATTATTTATGCTTAAGCTAACCTATTTTTTGGTTTACTATTAAGGTTTTTAAATTTTGCTATTTGCTATCCTTATTTTTAAATGATAAATTCCATATCACTTTACGATATTTTATATTCTCTTATCAACCTTTAAAACAGCACGGTAACCTTATGAAATTCTCAAAATTCGGTCAAAAATTTACCCAGCCTACTGGTATCTCACAATTGATGGATGATCTTGGCGATGCGCTAAAAAGCGATCAGCCGATTAATATGCTGGGCGGTGGTAATCCTGCCAAGATTGAAGCCGTCAATGAGCTATTTTTAGAGACTTATAAGGCGCTTGGTAATGATAACGATACGGGTGAAGCCAATAGTAGCGCTATTATTAGCATGGCGAATTACTCCAACCCGCAAGGTGATGCTGCGTTTATCGATGCGTTAGTCGGCTTCTTTAACCGTCATTATGATTGGGATCTGACGGCAGAAAATATTGCCCTGACCAATGGCTCACAAAACGCCTTTTTCTATCTATTTAATCTATTTGGTGGTGCTTTCGTTGACGAGCACAGTCAAGATAAAGACAGCCAGTCGGTAGATAAATCTATTTTACTACCGTTAACTCCTGAATATATTGGCTACAGTGATGTACATGTTGAAGGTCAGCATTTCGCTGCCGTATTACCGCATATCGATGAAGTGACTCATGATGGAGAAGAAGGTTTCTTTAAATATCGTGTTGATTTTGAGGCATTAGAGAACTTGCCCGCGCTAAAAGAAGGTCGTATTGGGGCGATTTGTTGCTCACGCCCAACCAATCCGACTGGCAACGTCTTGACTGATGATGAAATGGCGCATTTAGCTGAGATTGCCAAGCGTTATGACATACCGTTGATTATTGACAATGCTTACGGTATGCCCTTCCCTAACATCATTTATTCAGACGCGCATCTCACTTGGGATGACAATACGATTCTTTGCTTTAGCCTGTCTAAAATTGGCTTACCCGGTATGCGTACCGGTATTATCGTTGCTGCGCCTAAAGTGATCGAAGCGGTCAGCGCAATGAATGCGGTGGTGAATTTAGCGCCAACACGCTTTGGGGCAGCGATTGCCACACCATTAGTCAACAATGACCGCATCAAGCAGCTATCGGATAATGAGATTAAACCTTTTTATCAACAGCAAGCGAATACCGCCGTACGCTTATTAAAAGAAGCGTTGGGTGATTATCCACTAGCGATTCATAAGCCTGAAGGCGCGATTTTCTTATGGTTATGGTTTAAAGACTTGCCGATTACGACTGTTGAATTATACGAGCGTCTAAAAGAAAAAGGCACGCTTATTGTGCCAAGTAAACACTTTTTCCCCGGTGTCGATGTGAGCAGTTACCAACATGCGCATGAATGTATTCGTATGAGTATTGCCGCTGATGAGCAAACGCTGATTGATGGTATTCGAGTGATTGGTGAAGTGATACGCGAGCTTTATGATGAGGTTAAGCCAAAAAATTAGCATTAGCCGTAACGATTATAGGTCTACCTTGATCCTAATATATTGATAAGTATCATTAAGGCTGCCGTTTTCTTTCCAGAAGGCGGCGCTATGAGTAACGGCTAAATATAAATAGCCGTCTTTGGCCCAAAATATATCTTTTGGCTCATCAACAGGCATCCAATTTTTAAATCCTGCGCTCATTATAGGAGTTATTTTTTTATTTTGAATACGATATAACTCAAGGTCAGTACGCGGTTCGTCATAAGGATTGGCGTAAACCGCCATAATATACTGCTTGTCTGGTGATATATAAGGATATTCGATAAAATCCTGTGTTTGCTTTCCAGTGATACTATCAAAAATTATATAACTAGAGCTTTCCCAAAACTGGCCAAAAACTACATATTGGTTTAAAAAATCGATTTGACCCATATATTTAAATCTGGCTTCGCTATCATTATCAGTTTCGATATCAACCAACTTCACCGTTTCTTTAGCGGTTGGAATGGATAAAACGCCATTTTCTTTTTTAACTTTAGCGTTACCTGTCGATAAAAAATTAACCGCCAGTGCTCTTTTTTTCTCAAATAAAGATTTATCGATGAGTTCGAATATCAGTATGCTATCTAGTGGCTTTCCATTTTCAACGCCCGCATACTTTTCGTCTATGTTCGAATATGACAGGATATTTAAATCATCAGTAATCAAGACCACTTTGTCTAATGTACCAACCTCATTTTTCTTGATATAGATTTTTTCTTCTTGATCAGCAGTGACGTATCTACCCTCATCATCTTCATATTCCCTACGCATCATCGCTTTGATACCATACCAGCCTTTAGCGTCTTCAATAACTTCCAACTTATCACCAAACATATAGCTTTTGAGCTTTTCGGCAGTATCGTTGGGCAACTGCCTACCTACTGCTCCAGCTCTATCGATGACATATAATTCCATTAATACTGGCGTATCAGGGTCAATAGTAACCCCTCTAGAATCGTCCACTGCTGCTATTTCGATCGTTTCATCAACTGAGATATCTGGAGCTAAGGGTAAGTTCTGCTTTGGCTTTTCAGCAGATTCAGTACCAGCAGATTCAGAAACAGGTATGCCATCAGCTTTTTGGTTGGTTAGCGTACTAGAAAGGCTGGACTCATCGCTACAAGCGCCTATAGACAAGATAGTGACACTAAGCGTAAAGACGTATAGATAAGGCTTACACAAACAGTTAAATATTGTCATGGCGCGACCTTTTCTATAAGAAGAAATTGTGAAATAAAAATAAACTGAGAATAAGTTCAATGAGTCTAATTTTTTTCTGTCTAAATATCTTTACGCTTAAGACTATCATATTTTTTTAAAACACTCCGGACACTCTGGACACTCTGGACACTCTGGACACTCTGGACACTCTGGACACTCTGGACACTCTGGACACTCTGGACACTCTAATACTTTACAACCTTTAATAACTAACTGACTTTCTTATCGTTGTTTTAATAACCGAGTTGGCTTATTAACCACTGATTGAAAAGTCTTCGTCCACATGGTAAGCCCATAAAGCACATACGACAGCAGACAGGTATTAATCAAATCATGGATGCTGGCTTTTAGCTCTGCACTTCCTATCCCAGACATACCTAACTCGGTAATCGTCTGCCGATTGTCCAAATACTCACCTAATAAGGCAATACAAGTTACCAAAACTAAAGCAATAAACGCTCTGACACTGTATTTTTTAAAAATTGGACGCATCAGAATTAAGCTTAATAAATAAACGCTGATACCGACATACATATGTAGAGCGTCTTTGTCTAAGCCTGTGGCATCTACGACACCGTTCTTGAAAATATAAAAATCCACGATTTTATTCCGTGTATAAGAGATAGAAAATAACTGAGTATAATTTAAAAACAACTAATTATAAATTGAAAATAAAAAAGGTAGATTAAGCATTTGCTAACCTACCTTACTGTTCAATCAAAAATTTAGTACATGCTTCTTTAAATATTCCAATCCACAAAGTTCTTTAACAGCTGCAAGCCTGCGGTATGGCTTTTTTCTGGATGGAACTGGGTGGCAAATAAGTTATCTTGAATAACGCTAGCACAAAATGGCTGACCGTAATCACAAATAGCAGCCACTTGAGCGCTGTCGGTCGGCTCACAATAATAGCTGTGTACAAAATAAAAATGCGCATTATCTTCAATACCGTTCCACAATGGATGCTCAAAATCCATCTCAGTAATGGTATTCCAACCCATATGCGGCACTTTAATAGTGACGCCTTGCTCATCAGTCCACGTCGGATCAAACGCCTCTACCTTACCCTTTAAAATACCAAAACAGTCCGTACTGTCGTTCTCTGCCGACTGCTCAAATAATGCCTGCATACCGACGCAGATGGCGAGTACAGGCTTATTAAAGATAGCTTGGCGTATGACCTTGTCAATTCCTACTTCCTGCATACCTATCATACAGTCGCGCATCGCTCCGACACCAGGGAAGACAATCTTGTCTGCTGCCGCGACTACTTTTGGGTCACTGGTGATAGAAACTTCTGCACCGACAAGCGCTAACGCTTTGCCAACGGAGTGCAAGTTACCCATACCATAATCTAATAGTGCAATCTTTGTGGCTCGACTCATCTAAAAAGCCTCTTTGGTCGATGGTAAAGTGTTTAATGCTCGCTCATCATATTCGCAAGCCATACGTAAGGCACGAGCAAAGGCTTTAAAGGTAGATTCGATTTGGTGATGGCTATTTTTGCCTTTGAGGTTGTCTAAATGTACCGTCATCCATGAATGATTGACGAAACCATAGAAGAATTCGCTAAACAAATCGACATCAAACGTTCCGACATGCGAGCGTGTAAACGGTATATCCATATGCAGACCCGGGCGCCCTGACAAATCAACCACCGCACGCGTCAATGCTTCGTCTAATGGCGCATAAAAATGCCCATAACGACGAATGCCTTTTTTATCACTCAATGCTTTGGCAAAAGCTTGTCCAAGCGTAATACCGGTATCTTCGACACTGTGGTGATCATCAATAAAAGTATCGCCCGTACATTTGATGTCTAAGTCAAACAAGCCGTGACGTTTAATCTGATCAATCATATGGTCCAAAAACGGTACGCCAGTATCGACAACGCCTTGACCAGTGCCATCGAGATTAACGGTACAAGTGACTTGGGTCTCAGCAGTATTGCGCGTCACTGTGGCGGTACGAGCTGGGCGACCATGTAAATTTATATTTTGTGCAGTTGTATCGGCTGTATTGGTGGTCGTCAAATTGGCAGTCATGGCTACTCTCTATTCATTAAAAGCGGTCAATAAAATAGGGCGAAAAAACGCCCAATACCTGTTCACTAGCGTGTAAATGATTTTATATTTAGAAATCTAAGAATGGGGACAATGTCTAGGTAACCTACTAAAATCGCAAGTATTGTCTATCAAAAACACTGTCTACCTTCATCATAGCAAACCCTAGCATTTACTGCCATGACCAAGCGCTAAACCACGCACAAAATTGCGTCATTCTGCTAAAATAGCGCATTCAGTATTATCAATCATTGCGCCATACTCATTACTTTATGCCATACAAACATTTGAAACATTTAAGAGGAAGCCACGATGCCTTTAGAAGCGATTGCCATTAACGACTTACAAACTCCTTTGATGAAAAAGCCGACTCGTGAAAATGAATTGGCCGAGCGCCTACAAGCATTGTATGACACCGATGACAATCAACCGGATGGTGCTGAGGTATTGGCACTTATTGAACAAGGGTTTAAGCGTGGTCAGTATCTATATGTCGGGATGTTCAATGACAAGCCTATCGCCGCGGTGGCCTGCTTTGATGACGGGCAAACCGATGCCAAACGCCTGCAATATCTCACCGTACATCAACAAAACCGCGGTCGCGCCATTGATGCTAAGTTTATCAAACTGGTCTATGATGCCGAGGTCAAAAAAGGCGTACGCCAGTTTATCCCTGCTGATGCCGACATTCACCGTATTATGAGTGAATACGAGCTACTGAGCGTAAAGGATTCATTTTAGGGTAAAAAAGGCTTATTTTGATTAGTTATCAATTATTTTTGCCCTTTTATCACATATAATGCAAAAACCTCTTGACAGCAACGCCTATATTTAGTTTAATAGCGCCTCAACGAAGACGGCTCGATAGCTCAGTCGGTAGAGCAACGGATTGAAAATCCGTGTGTCGGCAGTTCGAACCTGCCTCGAGCCACCATTCGTTTAAGAATTCTAAAAAGCCCCAGACATCACTGTTTGGGGCTTTTTTTATGGCTGCAATAATGGCTAACTGCTATTAATTGCCACTTTCAATGATCTATAACATATCTGTGCTACATTTCAATCGTATAAGCTCTTTATACTAATACTATCTATGGATAACCGATAGGTAAGATAATGAGAGAGTTTGATTATGATTTGGATTATAAGAATTTAGATTTGCGCCTGCAGCCTGAGCTATATCGTGTCGGACGCGGTGAGCAAGGCGTATTATTGGTAGAGCCGTATAAATCTGAGATTCTACCGCATTGGCGTTTTGCCACTCCTGAAATTGCGACAGAAAGCAGCGACATCATTTATCAGATGTTTTTGGATTATTTGGCAGCCGATGATTTTGTCGGCGCTGATATGGCACGCAAATTTATTCAAATGGGTTTTACCCGCGCCCGCCGCTATGCCAATCATAAAGGCGGTAAAAAGTACAAGGGCGCCGTACCTGATGATAAAAAAAGCCAAAGCGGTGCGCATGGACGCTCAGAGCTACCACGACAAACCGAGGATGCCATTAAAGCAGAATCAGCACGCATCTTTAAACAAAAATGGGATTTGTGCCGCGAAAATACAAACTATTTAAAAATGAAAGCTGAACACCGTAATCGCTATAAAGATATTGAATAGTAGTTGTTGAAATAGCAGTAAAAGTAAGTTCTATCGCTTACCTATGCTATGGTAATAAAAATCCTGAATAGTACTTTTAAAAATTAATAACATAACAAATAGAATGAACAATTCTACTCGCGAGGAATAATGGATAAGCAACTTTTGATTTTTGACTTCGATGGTACCTTAATTGATAGCGTCCCAGATTTGGCTGATGCTACTAATGCGATGCTGACCACGCTTGGTAAAAATAGCTATCCTATCGATACCATTCGTAACTGGGTGGGCAATGGCTCAAGAATGCTGGTAGAACGTGCCTTGGTTGGTAAGATAGAAGTTTTAGACGGTGAATTAACCAAAGAAGATGTTGACCATGCTGAGCAAGTATTTTTTGATGCCTATAGCAACATGGGTGGTAGCAAAACCATCGCCTATCCGGATGTCGATGGTGGGCTAAAAAAACTACAAGCAGCAGGGTTTAAGCTGGCGTTAGTGACCAATAAGCCGATTCGTTTTGTGCCCAAAATATTACAGTTTTTTGGCTGGCAAGACTTGTTTAGCGAAGTGCTTGGTGGTGATAGCTTATCGGTTAAAAAGCCCGATCCCGCCCCACTCTTGCATGTCTGCGAGGCTTTAGATGTGACTCCAGCACAAGCAATTATGATTGGTGATTCCAGAAACGATATCTTAGCGGGACAAAATGCCAATATGGATACGCTTGGACTTTCTTATGGCTACAATTATGGGCAGGATATTCGAGAGCTAAACCCTACCGAAACGTTTGATGATTTTGCAGCATTGGTTGCCTATATTTTAAAAGATTAGCCGGTCAAATTATTAATTTTTTA
>NZ_CBCPJH010000036.1:0-32245 GCF_965118485.1 Psychrobacter glacincola
GTAGAGAGATAGAGGAATAACCAATATAATTATTGGTATTTACTTATGTTATATGGGGATAAATCCGAGAAAATAAAGAAAAATGTCAATTTAATCAATAGATTAACAATAAAGATAGGCTTAGTCAGACGAGCTAAGACAAGCCAATATAGATTTAGAATGTTGATTAGGCGATTTTAACAACTTCCCGCAGAAACCCCTTATTTCTAAGGCAGTAAGCCGTTCATTTAAGCCTTAGCCCTCATAAATTGCGCGACGTATCCATCAGCTGGATTATTGCGTAAATCGCTTGGCGTACCCGTTTGTACCAAGCGTCCTCCATTTAAAATGCTGATACGCTGACCTACTTTAACGGCCTCATCAATATCATGAGTAATAAAGACAATCGTTTTATTCAGACGCTCTTGTAACTCTAGCAACTGATCTTGCAGTTGGGCACGAATAAGCGGGTCAAGCGCAGAGAATGCCTCATCCATGAGTAATATTGGATTGTCTGTCGCCAGAGCGCGAGCCAGTCCTACGCGCTGCTGCATACCACCTGACAGCTCATCAGGATAGCTTTGCTCCAAGTTTGATAGCCCAACTTCATTAAGCCAGTGGCGAGCAACCTCATGGCGCGCGCTCACGCTCATTTTTCGGACGCGCAAGCCGTAAGCAACGTTCTGTATGACTGTCATGTGCGGTACTAAGCCAAAATGTTGAAATACCATACTGACCGTTTGCTGGCGATACTGTTGCAAGCCTTTATCATTAAGCTCTAAAATATTTATAGCAGACGGAGAATTTACAGTGTCTAATGAATCAATAGAGGGTTTGGCGTTAATAGCCGTATCGACCCATATTTTGCCGCTGGTTGGATCAATCAAGCGATTGATATGACGTATCAATGTCGATTTACCAGAACCTGACAGCCCCATAATACAATGCAACTCGCCCGCTTTAATGTTTAAATTAATATCATAAAGCCCGACCGAATAACCCGTTTGTTGCTTTACTGCAATGCTATCCATACCTTCAGCCAGCAAGGCCAATGCAGACTGTGCTTGCGCGTTACTGGCATTATATATCTTACTAATATTCTCTAGCTGGATATGATTCATGCTGACTCTCGTTATTTTTATTGTTCTATTGATATAGCTTTTATTATCACTGAAGCTATTTGCGTGTCATGCGTCTATCATTAAGCAAACTACTATCCAATCGGATGTTTGCCTGCTTCAATGGTTTTTTGCCGCGCGCGCTTACCTTGACCAAAGGCTTGAGTAATACGATCGATGATAATCGCTACGATAACGATAGCGGTTCCTGCCTGTAATCCCTGACCAATATTGAGCGTTTGAATAGATTGTAATACATCTTCACCAAGCCCAGGCGCACCAATCATAGAGGCAAGCACCACCATCGCAAGTGACATCATTACAGCTTGATTGATACCTGCCATGATACTGGGTAGCGCTTGCGGCAATTTAATCCAAATAAGCAGTTGCAAATGTGTACTGCCAAATGAACGCCCTGCTTCGACCATCTCATGATTGACTTGCGTAATACCCAAAGTAGTCAAACGAATGAGTGGCGGTAGCGCGTAAATAACCGTCGCAAATAGCGCAGGCACCTTGCCAATACCAAACAGCATTAGCACTGGTATAAGATAGACAAAACTTGGCATAGTCTGCATTACATCAAGTATAGGAGTGATGATCTTACGTAGCAGCTTACTGCTCGACATAGCAATACCAATTGGAATACCAATTACCACCGTGACCAACACCGAAACGATCAGCAGCGCCAACGTATCAATCAACGCGCCCCATAAGCCAAACGCGCCAATTAAAAACAAGCCTGCAGCGCACGCCAGTGCAAACCAAATCTTACGTACGCCAAACCATGCTAAGACAGTCACTAACGCAATAATCAGCCATGGCGGAATAATGGTTAATAATCGTTCAATAGGAAGCAATAAATAGGTCAATGCCGCACTACTGATACTACGGAACACGTCACCGTAATTTTGTACGACGCTTGCTAATGCCTTATTAAGTGGCGTCTCAAGTGACCACGAAGGGAAGAAATCTGATGATAAACCTAATGAATTCGTACTAGATGCTGCTGTATTGGTAGCGATCGCAGAGCCTGTTAGACTAATACCTAACTTAGCCGCAAGATTCATCGCCGCTTCATCGGATACCCACGCTTGCCAGACATTGGGGTTTTCACGTAAAAACGCCAACGCTTGCTCCTCCCCACTACGCTTGCTTTCACTCATCTCTAAGATAGCGCCGTTTAGCTCATCAGGGCTAAACTGTACTTTTTTGAAAACATCGGCTAGCTCAGGATTGGTATCGATAAATGGGGTAGATACAGCGATACCTAGAGGTGATACAGGGAATCCTGAAACACAATCAGAAGTGCCATCAGCGAGTAGTAAGTCTTGCCAGCACTCATCTTTATAAGCTGCAAATTCTAGCGCGGCAAAATCATATTTTGCCATTAAGCCAGTAGGCTGCCAGTAATAAAACAATAACGGTTTGTGCTGCTCAAAGGCGGAGGCAATCTCGGCATCGAGAGCAGCACCCGTACCAGGATGCGCATTATTAAACACACTGCCCAAACCAGTATTTTTGAGAAGACGAGTATTAAAAATCTCACACGTCCAACCAGAGGGACAATTCATAAAACGTGACTTACCGGGATTTTCAGGATCTTTAAACAGCTCAGCGTATTTAGGTAGGTCTTGATAACTGCGCAATCCAGGGTTTTCATCCAACACATACTTAGGAACGTACCAACCTTGAGTTGCGCCGCCTTTGAGCGTATCACCGATAACGGCTACTTTGTTCTTTGCAATGGCTTGCTCCATAATTGGAGAGCGTCCAACCCATTGTTCACCAATGACTTGGATATCATTTTGTGACAATGCCGTTTCAAGCGCCGGACCTGCACCGGGCACCTCTGTCACTTGACAACCGTAACCACTCTCGACGATATACTTGAGAACACCCGTGGTGAACTGTCCACTCTCCCATGTTAACGCACCGAATTTAATCGGCGCCTCACAAGTTGGCAAGGCGGCAGCTACTGGTGTAGACAGTAATAGCGAGCTTATGAGCAATAAGCTAAATGCAATCCATTGGCGCACGGTATGTCCTATTTATCATTTTTATTGTGATTAGAATGGCTATCTTTTAGCTTAATAAAACTGATTTTTAACCAAGCGTTTATTGCTAGATATCGATTTAAAAGTAACAGCATTATCGTTTAGACTCACTACAAAGTGTATCGATTTATAATCCTAATGACAAATGCTTATTTATCAATCATTAACACCAATTTTTGCATCAAAATCATGATAAAGCTATAGCTTTTAAATGTTCATATCAGATATTTCGGACAAAAAAATAGCACCTACCTGAATAGATGCTATTTCTTATGCTATGGTTTTCAACGAGCTCAGATTCGTAACTGCTTAGTGATGTCAACTATTAATGTAGATGTGTATTAATAGATTTTAAATCAAATATTTAAGCAATAACCACTTCAAAAATATCTATTTTAAAAACAGCGCCATTGCCTTCTTGAATAAGCCACCATATGGTGGTAGCAAGATATTCAGACCATTCAGTTTAGATTGTACAAAGATAGGTTTCATATGGCTCAAACGCTCGAAGCCCGCTTTACCATGATAAGCGCCGGTACCTGAATCGCCAACACCGCCAAACGGCAAGTCATGCTGTGCCACATGCATAATAACTTCATTGATACACAGACCGCCTGAAACGGTATTGGTTCGAACTTTGTCGATATCACGGCTACTATCGCCAAAGACATATAGTGCCAATGGACGTGGACGCTCATTGATAAAGGCAATGGCATCATCAAGTGTATCATAATGCATAAGCGGTAAAACCGGTGCAAATATCTCGTTTTGCATCAAATCACTCTCAGGCGCGGGCTCGCTGACAATGACCGGCGGCATCAAACGCGTTTCAATATTAGACTTCGCATCAGTAAGTCTATAGACGCCTTCACTTGACAAATCTTCTAAATAACCTTTAACACGCTTAAACTGCGCGCCATTAATTATACGTGAGTAGTCAGGGTTCTCTTCTATATTAGGATAGTGCTTCTCCATCCACTCTCTTGCCAGACGAACAAACTCTTCATGATATTGACGCTGAACTAACACATAGTCAGGCGCAATACAGGTCTGACCAGCATTGAGGGTTTTGCCCATCATGACGCGGTTGACGGCGTTTTCTAAATTAGCACCTTCTAGTATGATTACTGGCGATTTACCACCAAGCTCAAGGGTAACCGGCGTCAGATTCGGCGCTGCCGCTGCCATTACTTTTTTGCCAACTGCGGTAGAGCCAGTATAAAGCAGGTGATCAAACGGCAATGCACTAAAGGCTGCCGCAATATCCACCTCACCAATAACCACGCAAACCATATCTGGTGAAAAATAACGCGATACGGTTTCTGCAAAGGTTTGCGCAAATTGCGGTGCTGCTTCACTCATTTTAATCATCACGCGGTTACCAGCGGTAAGCGCGTCAATCATGGGTCCTATCGCCAAAAACAGGGGATAGTTCCAAGGTACCATGATACCAACAACCCCAAGCGGCTGCGGTAAAATCTCATTATGTGCTGGCATATATAGCGCTGAGATAGATACCCGCTGCGCTTTCATCCACCTTTTACCGTGTTTTTTGGCATAACTAATACCAGTAAAGCTTGGGAACAGCTCAGCAAACTGGGTTTCTGACTCACTGCGATAGCCAAAATCAGCGCTGATGGCTTTGGCAAGCAGTGCTTGATTGTCGCTCAGCATTACTTCTAGATTGTCGAGCTGGTTTTCACGTGTTGCCCAATCGGTAATCGGCTGAGTACGGCTTAATTTTTGCAAGCGTGAAAATTGTGCCTGCATATCTGCCACTGTTTTGATAATACTAAGCCCTTCTTGCTCACCATAACTAGGATGGAGATTTTGCACTTGAGTATCTTGATCGCTGTCTGTCATTTATCTTCCTTGTTATATACGTGAGAGTCGGCACGCTTTATCAAATATAAGACTCTATTGTGGTTATTAGACGCTAAATAGCACTGATATCACTTAATGATCGGTATAAACTTGCTACCAATAAAATAAAGCTTAATACTGAAAACAGCTAAAATTTCATGCTATAGAATACTGATTTATAAGGCATTACTTTATTTAATAGCATTTAATGTAGCGCATTGACACTTTAATGAA
Organism: Psychrobacter glacincola; assembly: GCF_965118485.1. Lineage (GTDB taxonomy): Bacteria > Pseudomonadota > Gammaproteobacteria > Pseudomonadales > Moraxellaceae > Psychrobacter > Psychrobacter glacincola_D. The sequence continues at coordinate 5,252 of NZ_CBCPJH010000036.1, forward strand.
CAGCATCTTTAGTTGACCCGTGGGTCTGTATAGGATGCGTATCCACTCACACAAATGCTGTCTTTATCTCTAACAGTTTACCTATAGTTGTGTTATTAAGCCCTAATACGACGCTATTTTTATCAGCAAATATAATCAAATTAAACTTTGGGCAGTAATATGAAAACTGCTACACTCGATGACAGCACTGCTAATAATCGCCACTTTCTTACTATTTACTGTCACAAAAATATAAGACCATCCTCTCATGCCATATACTATGCAGCCTCTTAAAACGAATTTAGACAATGAACAACCACTCAATGACATCCTTATTACTAAGTCTTTCTTAGCGGCTGATTACGTATCAACCCTTGATGCTATGTTATCGCGCACATTAGAGCGTATCGCCCTTAAAAAAGAGCAAGGACTGCGCACTCCTGATGAATTATGGATTGTCGACCATAACGATGTCTATACTCTTGGACAAGCAGGTAAAGAAGAGCATATCTTACAGCGCACTAATACTCCTATTATCAAAACAGATCGCGGTGGTCAGGTGACGTGGCATGGCCATGGCCAATTGGTGATGTATTGGCTATTTGATTTGGACAGTATTGGCTGGAGCGTGCGCAACATGGTCTCTCACGCTGAGCAAGCCATTGAGGATGTAGTAAACGACTGCTTAAAAAGCGAGGCATCTACTGATACCATTCATATCAGCGCTCGTGCTCGCCGTGATGCGCCTGGTGTTTATTTATATGCTGATACTAATAACACTGCAAATGAGGTAGAAGATGCCAATACGATTATGCTCGGTAAAATTGCATCGCTTGGCTTTAAAATCAAACATGGTTTTAGCTACCACGGTATCGCCATCAATCTAGATTGCGATTTATCGGCATTTAACGCCATCAATCCTTGTGGCTATGCTGGCATGCAAATGCTGCGTTTGGCAGATTTTGTCAATATGGACAACCGAACGAACCATGCGATAAATGATAATCCTTCTACCGAGCTAGCAAAATCGCTCACCTATGAGCAATTTACTCAAAAACTCATCGAAAATATCGCGCAGCGTCATGCAGGAGACATCGCTTTGCGTGAATTAGCGCCCAAATAAGGCTACTTAGGCTTTTTTGCATAGCCGTTTTGCATAATCCTTTTTTGCATAATATCGTGCGCGCTTAGACTTAAGCATTGTGAGAAAGTTTGTGTCAAAGTTGTTATAATCGCAAACGGTACAAATTGGGCGCAGCAATCATCCTGGCACGCCAATATCTAACCCTTTATCATTAAAGCATTCATAACAAAAGTAAATTGGAGCAATTTATGGCAGATTTTAATAAAATTTTGGACGCAGGCGACGTTGATGGCGGCATCATTAACGTAGTAATAGAAATTCCAACGGGTAGTAGCCATAAAATTGAGTGGAACCGCGAGTTAGCCGTATTCGAGCTTGACCGTGTTGATCCACAGATTTTTGCCAAACCTTGTAACTATGGCTTTATCCCGCAAACTCTTGATGAAGATGGCGATGAGCTTGATGCCCTCATTATCACCGAGCAGCCTTTACCGACTGGTATTTTCTTAAAAGCGAAAGTAATCGGTGTGATGAAATTCGTTGATGATGGCGAAGTCGATGACAAAATCGTCGTCGTACCTGCTGATGACCGTGATACAGGCAATGCTTACAATAGCCTAGCAGATCTACCAAAGCAGCTGATCAATCAAATAGAGTTTCATTTTAGCCACTATAAAGACCTCAAAAAACCAGGTACTACTGTAGTCGAGTCTTGGGGTGACGTAGAAGAAGCCAAAGAAGTTATCAAAGAGTCTATCCAGCGCTGGAAAGATTTATAAATTAAAGTAAAATAATTTTGATTAAAATACCGCAGCTATGATAATAACTGCGGTATTTCTTTGCTTGAATTTTGTCCTTAGAACAAGGTTATAATAACTTACACTATACTTACCTATTATCATGCCTAAATGAGGATTGTCATGTTTGACTCTGATTCAAGCTCAAAGCCTACCAAGGCAAAACTGCCAAAGACTGTTATGATGATGGTCGAAAAAGGCAATATCGTGATGGCAATTACGACTCTAGCTGCCGACGAAAATATCAGTATGGATGCTGCCAAATCTCGCATAGATGCGTACGAGCTTGCGCTAAAAAGTCAGCAGCAGCAAAAACTAAATAGCATCGCAAATAAACAAGGTATCCCAAGCCAAGCCTTTAGCTTTGATAGAGAACAAGCCGAGGACGATACTGAGCGCTTGATTAAAAATAAAGTCAAAAGTACTCCGTCTGAGCAAAGCTTCCAAACTTTAAAAGACGGTCTTGATAATCAGCTGAATAATTTGGGCTATAAAAAACCACTACTCCCTTATTGGGGAAAGCGACTACTCATCATTGCTATTGTAATGGCAGGATTATTTTGGATAATGTGGCGTGTGTTTGGCTAAGTAAAAAGAAGAATAAGGTGTCATACCTTGTAATATTTCTTATAATTTTTTGTACTAGTTGGCGTAATTATCCATATAGTTAATAACCTACATTAGGTGGTTCGCCCTTAAACCAGCACCACATTTTTTGCGGGTCTTTTAGATTTATTTTTCCATTCTGTTGGTGTCATACCGAACCAACTTTTAAATTGGCGGCTAAAAATAGAGAGTTCAGCATAACCAAGCTGGAGTGCAACATCTGTTAGGTCAATGCTCGCTGTGCTAATAATACGTATCGCTTCTTTTTTCCGCACATCTTCTAATAACTCTCTATAGCTTGTTCCTTTTTCTCTCAATTGGCGTTGCACTTTTTTTTGATGTTGCCCCACACACAATGCGACATTTGCAATGCTACAATCGCCCGTGGCCAAGAGCATTTTCATGGCGCTTTCTATTAAAAAAATGTCATTACTGTTAGATTTAGTACTTTCGGTTTCTAATTGTTGCAAGATAAGCTGATTAACCAAATCATCATTAAAGTGGTACGGCTTACGAGCTAAAAGATCTGTGCAAAAATACAAAGCATTCTTCTTGGTATCAAATTCCACCTCACAGTCAAACATTTTAGTTATTAACTGTTGAGATTCAAGCGTGGGATTTTGTTTTAACGTTATTTTTTCTGGGCGCCATGTTGGTCCAATCAAATCTTTTATAACATTGTGCATTAAGCACATAGCAAGTTGTGCCTCCTGTGGTCTATCTATATTTTGTGCATTCTGACTGAGGATATTTAGCTCGGACAATTGATTGGGAAGCTTGTTTGCATAAAAAGTGAAGCCTTCTGCATGCATATCAATGTATTTTTGTGCGACATGCAATGACTCTAATACGCTGTTTTGCCTAGATATGTAAACACCAATGAGACCTATCGTTCGAATATTTTGATTGGCAGCTAGCTTTAGGCCGAAACACTCCTCGTTACAAACTAATCCTGCTAATTCCAATAAATTCAAATATCGATCGTAGTCAATAAGCGAATCTGGTTCATTTATCACCGATGGTAATATACCGACTTTACCGAGAATATCGATAGGATCTTTGCCATAGCTACGAACTAAATCCTCAAAACCGCTTAAGCCGGCTGCCCTGATGTAATTTCCCATACCACACTCCTTTTACCCCGAATTATTAACTTAATGTCCTAAAATGTCAAATTAATGTCCTGTATTATCAAGCGATGCTTTGAATGTTCTGCTAAAGTTTGATAAACAAATGCTCAATAGGAAAGTGAACAATATCATTGAGCCATCACCACATTCGCTGTAATAGGGAAATTTATGCAAATGCCATTCGAACATTTAGATATAGAAAAACAACTACAAGACTGCCTACAACTGCAAAAAAACCACGCACAAAAAGAAGGTATTGAAAGCATCGCTGTAAGAAAAAAGCACTTACAAAATTTAAAAGCATTAATTAATGACAATCGTGAAGCCTTGATTGATGCCGTCCATCGTGATTATGGTAATCGTTCAAGACATGAAACCTTGTTAGCTGAAATTATTACGGTGACAGATGATATTAACAGTAGTATTAAGCATCTAAAAAAATGGACTAAAACTCAAAAACGCAAAGTAGACTTGATTAACTACTTTGGCGCAAAAAACCGTCTGATTCCACAACCTTTAGGTGTCATAGGATTGATTGTACCGTGGAACTTTCCCATCAATTTAATGTTTACCCAGCTCTCTGCTGTCTTTGCAGCAGGTAATAAAGCGATGGTAAAACTATCAGAAAATTCACGCAATCTGGCGGCTTTATTAATTCAATTGATTCCGCAGTATTTTGAGCCTGAAAAGTTGCAGATTTTTGATGAGACGGGTGAGGTGGGCATTGCTTTTTCAAAATTATTTTTAGACCATTTAATATTTACAGGTTCTGGTGCTACTGGCAAAAAAGTCATGGCAGCAGCCGCAGAGAATTTAACGGCCGTGACCCTAGAGCTGGGAGGGAAATCACCTGCGGTGATTGATCCAAACTACCCGCTAGAAAAAACCGTCGAGCGCATCATGTTTGTAAAGCAGTTTAATGCGGGACAAATATGCACCAATATTGATTACCTATTTGTACACCAATCGCAAAAAGAAAAGTTCATCCAAACGGTAGAGGAGTGGGTAAAACAACATGTCCCTGATATCCATAGTAAAGACTATACATCCATCATTGATGACCGCTCGTTTCAACGCTTAAGCCACTGTGTCAGTGAAACACAGGACAAAGGCGCCACGGTGATTAATTTAAATCAGCAAAAAGCTGATGAGATAAGCCGCAAATTTCCATTAACACTGATTCTTAACAGTACGGATCAGATGGAAATTGATACCCGAGAAATCTTTGGTCCCATTCTGATGGTCAAAACCTACCAAGAGCCTGAAGAAGTAGTGACATATATCGCGCAGCGTGATCGCCCATTGGCATTCTATCCCTTTAGCCAAAATAAAGCCTTGGTCAATTATTACATTGATAGTGTGATGTCTGGCGGGGTATCCGTAAATGACGCCTTATTCCATGTTGGACAGCATGATCTACCGTTTGGTGGTGTTGGTGCAAGTGGCATGGGGCACTACCATGGTTATGAAGGGTTTTTAACCTTTTCAAAGCTGCGCCCAGTATTTTATCAAGCACATTTCTCAAGTTTGAAGCTTCTGGCACCGCCATACGGTAATTTTGCCGATCGTGTCCTTAACTTTTTAACACGCATTAAATCTTAGTTTATAGCGCTCAGATACGTTTATAAATTTTCAATCTTTAAAACTATTATTTTAAAGTTCAGTAGAGCCACATATACGGATAAAAAGACTGTAGTGCTCAACCAATTTTGCAGATGAATATTAAAAGTACGACTAAAAGGAAGTTAATATGACTATTAAGAAACCCACAAAAAAGAAACCCACAAATATCGCTGATTCATTACAACATACAGGCTATCTAGCGGTTGCTAAAACTCGAGCTAAAATATTAAAAGTCTTCTCGCTGGTGGTTCCTATGCGAAAGCCGGTATTGTTGGTAGGTGAGAACGCTTGTGATGAGCTGTGTGACATGCTTATTAATGAAGGAAGCACCAATGTATTCATCGTCACTGATGCTGTACTCAATAAGCTTGGGGTACCAGAAAAAGTGACCAACTATCTTCAAGAAAAAAATATTCGCTATCAAATTTACGATGGTATCACCCCTGATCCGACTTCTAAAGTAATAGAGGATGGTCTTCAGCATTCTGTTGATGCTGGATGTGATGTAGTGTTAGCGATCGGTGGCGGTTCAGTGATTGATGCTGCCAAAATGATTGCTATGTGCCAAGGCAATAACTGCAAACCGAAGCAGCTCATCGGTCTCTTTAAAGCCAGAAAACCTTGTTTACCTCTTTACTGTATTCCTACTACCGCTGGCACAGGCTCAGAGGCGACCATCGGCGCAGTCGTATCGGACGATGAAACCCATCAAAAATCTATCGTTGTCGATACTAAAATGATACCCCTAGCAGCAGCTATTGATCCAAAAATCATGCAAGGTATGCCGCCGCACATTACGGCCGATACTGGCATTGATGTCCTGACTCATGCTTTAGAGTCATGGATGAGCGTGAACGCTAGTGCAGAGACCGACTATTATGCAGCTGCTGCTGTTAAAGCAGTGATGCACTACCTGCCAATAGCTTATAAAAATGGTAGTGACCTAAAAGCTCGAGAAGAGATGGGTATCGCTGCTCATTATGGTGGCCTTGCATTAAATAAAGCTGCGCTTGGCTATGTACATGCTATCGCTCATCAGCTCGGTGCGTATTATGGTACGCCGCACGGACGAGCCAATGCTATCGTATTGCCGTATGTGCTTGAATTAAACCGTAAAGCCAGTGAAAAAAGATTGGCAATACTAGCCAAAAAGACGGGCGTTGTAAAAGACAGTGAAACTACTGAACCTACTCAACATAGTGATGCTGAACTAGCAGATTACTTTATTGCCCAAGTGAAAAGCTTAATCGAAAGCATAGGTATTAGTCCTATTGTCAGGGATATGCAAGCGAGTGATTTCGATCATATGGCAAAAGCGGCTGCTAAAGAAGTCAGAGATACTTATGCAGTTCCAGCCTATATGAATGGCTCAGATATTAAAGACATCTTAATGAGAATTAAGATAGCAAGTGAAATGGCGAATCATAACAACTCAGTTAGTGACTAAGTTTAATAGTATGCTTTACAGCTAGCGGCCGTTAATAATATTAACGGCCGCTTTGTGGTTCTAGTTCTCTAATAATGGTTCATGTATCAGGAATCACTCTCAGCTCCAGCTATCGTTGCTCTTTACGATAATCGCTCGGTGTCATACCAAACCAACGTTTAAACGCGCGGCGGAAATTTGCGCTGTCATGGTAGTTTAGCAAGCTAGCAATGGCATCAACCGATAACTCGCTATCACGTAAATAACTACTAGCTTGCTTCGATAATATATTGTCTCGAATTTCTCTAAACGATGAGTTGTTTTGTTTTAATTTACGCGCTAGTGTGCGTTTACTCACGAATAAAGCGGCTGCAACGCTTGCCTCATTCAGTTCGCTTAAAGGATGTGACAGCATGGTTTTTTGTATTTGGTAAAGGTCGCTTGGCGTCTGTGGATTTAATTGGGCGAGCATTAATTCGCATTGTCGCATCGCCAACAGATAACCTTCCTGATTGGCTGAGGCATTAGGAATTTCACATACACTCAAAGGGATACTGACCTTTAAATCGTTGGCTGAAAATGAGTAGCTGCCGGGCAAATAATCTGCGTAGCAATTGCTATAATTAGGTTTAACATGACTAAAATAAAGACTGGCCTCAGTCACTGGTCTTCCTACAATAAATTCTGCACATTCATAAAAAATAACGGCACAGATTTCAGACAACACCCGATGAATAGTTGGGCTTAGCGCAACATCAAATTGAACCAAACAGATGACGGTGTCAGCCTCGATCTGTAGTTTCAGGCGCGCAAAGCTGATACGCGTTGGTAAAAATGCCTGAAATGCTTGCAAGGCAATCAATAAATTAGGGCTACTGTTGGCCAAAAAACCCATCGCACCGTGTGTTGATGGCGTCAAGCGTTGACCAAGTCGTAGGCCAAAATCCTCATGTTCGGATAAATATAAACCGTTGTGCAAAATCTGAATTTGTTGTTGCGCAGTTAGGCGTGTCTCCTCCTGCATAAATTGCTTGGTATTGAGCGATGTAAATTGCAATAACTTTGGAATATCACGAATGTTTAGTGCCAGTTCACGGCCAATAATGCGCGCGTAATTGGACGGAATGGTTGCGGTGTCAGCAACGTTGGCATTGTCAGAACTGTTAACCCATGAAGGTTTTGAATCTACTGATTGAGCACTTATCATAATGACTTCCGATCTAATGTTTTCCATAGCTAAGCTCAATCAATATTGTCTCTTTATGACCCTGTATTGTCAATAAATGACCTCCTTAATTCTTGCTCATCACTGTAGAGTTTAATACCTAGTGAACTATTGTGATTTTTTCGGAGATAAAATTATGGCGATTGTTACTTTTGTTGAACATGACGGGACACAGCATGTGGTTGATGTTGAAGCCGGTAAATCGTTGATGCAGCTTGCAACTGATAATGGCATACCGGGTATTGATGCTGATTGCGGTGGGGAGTGCGCGTGCGGAACCTGCCATGTCATTCTTGAGCGTCAATGGCTGCCTCTTATGGATGATGCAAAAATGGATGAGTTACAAATGCTAGATATGACGCCAGAGAAAACCAGTACCTCGCGGCTGTCGTGCCAAATCCAAGTGTCGGATGCTATGGATGGCATGATGGTACAGTTGCCTGAATTTCAAATGTAATGTAAATAACATAATGTATGTTTAAGTCAGTATCTAAACAAGCCCAATGAGCTAAAAAATTCTATTTATTAGACTTATAGTCATTGAGTGCTCACCTCACACAGTCGGTCAAAGGATGACAATACAATGACAAAAACAAAAATAGTGAACTCTGTAAAAACAGCTCTGCCATCAACTCTAACCACAGCTATTGATAAAACTGCGGTGCAGGCCATCACAAAAGTCTCGGCAGTGGTGCCCATTCATATTCAAATAAAGGGGGCGCATCTGTTTCAAACGGTTAAAAAACGTGCGCTCAACCAAAGTGATTTTCCTGATTTTATTGAACAACCCATTCCAGAAGTGTCTACGCTAGCGTTAGCTGATATCGACCTAAGCAATCCATTTTTGTTTAGACAACATCGCTGGGAATCCTACTATAAACGCTTGCGTGATGAAGACCCTGTACATTATCAGGCCAATAGTCCGTTTGGTGCATTTTGGTCAGTCATGCGTTATGAAGACATCGTCTTTGTAGATAAGCATCACGAATTATTTTCGTCAGAACCGGTAATTCTATTGGGTAATCAGCCTGAAGGATTAAAGGCTGAAATGTTCATTGCAATGGATCCACCAAAGCATAATATTCAAAGGCAAGCGGTACAAGGCGTTGTCGCGCCCAAAAATTTGCAAGAAATGGAAGCCCTTATTCGTACGCGTACCCAAGAAGTGCTAGACAGCTTGCCAGTAGGTGTGGAATTTGATTGGGTAGAAACCGTATCTATTGAGCTGACGGCAAGAATGTTAGCTACCTTGTTAGATTTCCCTTATGAGAAACGCCGTAAACTAATTTATTGGTCAGATTTGGCAGCGGGCGCACCAGAGATGACTGGTGGCTCAAATGATATGGACGAAACCTTTATTGCTGTGGCTGATATGGCTAAACAGTTTGCAGAGTTGTGGCATGATAAAGCGGCACGAACGGCGGCGGGTGAAGCAAAGGGCTTTGACTTAATCACTTTATTGCAATCAAATGACGACACCAAAGACCTTGTTAGACGTCCGATGGAGTTTATTGGCAACTTGATCTTATTAATTGTTGGCGGTAACGACACCACACGTAACTCAATGACTGGCGGTGTATTAGCGCTACATAGTTTCCCAGAGCAGTTTACTAAGCTAAAAAACAATCCAAGTTTAATTCCCAATATGGTATCTGAGATTATTCGTTGGCAAACCCCTTTGGCCTATATGCGCCGTATTGCCACCCAAGATGTCGAACTAAACGGTAAACTAATTAAAAAAGGTGACAAAGTAGTGATGTGGTATGCCTCTGGCAACCGTGACGAGCGTTCGATTGAGCAGCCAGATGAATTCATCATTGATCGCAAAAATGCTCGTAACCATTTGTCATTTGGTTTTGGCGTACATCGTTGCATGGGCAATCGTTTGGCCGAAATGCAATTACGTATTCTGTGGGAAGAGTTGCTACAACGCTTTGAGAATATCGAAGTGGTCTCAAAACCAGAGATTGTACAGTCCAACTTTATCAGAGGCTATTCTAAAATGATGGTCAAATTCACTGCCAAAGTCTGATGACTAAAGCTAAGTGAAGCAATAGAAGCGTAGGTTACAAAGGCAAATAACACCTTAATCCTTGACTTAGGTTATGACCAGACGTACATTCAATTGCGACATTCCGCTTTATCCTGTACGTCTAGCAGAGTTATAACAAAAATTACTTGGCAGTCAGAACCCTGAAAGAGCGACTACTTCCACAAGAGTGATTATGGTAAAAAAAAGAATCCGCCAAATATTCAAGTCTTAGATAGAGTGCCAAACCGATAAAAGCACCTGACAACCTCGCACTTCTAATCACAAAATAACTAGAAGAGCACCCCTATCCTAACCGCTTATATAATTATTAAGGCATAAAAAAAGGACACCACAGCATCCTTTTTTATTTCAGCTCAAGGCTAATAAAGCTCTATTCTAATGATGCTCACCAGGTAAGATTCTGGCAAAGGCACGCTGAGCAAGATTTGGTTTTTTATCGGTAGTCAATCCTGCAAGGGTACTTGGGAAAATACGATAACCCATAGATTGGATACCAACGTTGATCGCTGGTGCCAATGAATAAGTAGCCGAGGCAAATTTACCCATGTTGCTGGCAATACTATTTGGTTTATGAACGATCGCTTTTGCTACCATCATCGCCGCTTCATCTGGCATCAGTGCAGGCATATAACGATAAAGCTTAGTTGGCGCAATCATAGGCGTGCGCACTAATGGCATAAATATATTGGTTATCGTCACATTATCGCCTTTTACTTCAGCGGCGAGGCAGCGACTAAAGGCATCCAATGCAGATTTTGAGGCGACATAAGCAGCAAAACGCGGACTATTTGCTAGTACACCAATCGATGAGATATTAACAATTTGACCGGTTTGGCGTTCAATCATTGTCGGCAAAAATCCAAGGATGATTTTGACCGCGCCAAAGTAATTGATATCCATGGTACGCTCAAAATCATGGAAACGATCTGTAGACTCATGAACCGAGCGGCGAATCGAACGACCGGCATTATTTACTAACACATCAACATGACCAAAATCAGCCAAAATTTGCGTGCTAACTGTTTCGATGGCATCCATATTGGTCAAATCACAAGGATAATAGCTTGCCTTGCCACCAAGCTCTTCAATTTTATCTTTGACGGCTTTTAGCTTCTCTTCAGTACGTGCCAATAAAATAACATGAGCACCACATTCACTAAGTAAAAAAGCGGTACGCTCACCAATACCGCTGGATGCACCTGTAATAATAATATTCTTGTCTTTAACTGCTTTGCTGATTGCTTTTTTTGAAGGGTTAGCCATAAAACATCCTTTTAAGAATTACACTGCCGTTAATATCACCCTAAATCATAGCAAAGAAATATAGGATAAAGGAAACAAATAAGCAATATAACGGCTTTAACTGTATAGACACGCTTGTTGGATAAAATATGGATGATTTTTTGCTCAATATATACTCTTTACTGACTACTCATGAGCATGCAAAAAAGCTTCTACTACACGGAACTGACCAGCGGTACTCTCCTCACCATACATGGCTTGCCGAAAGGCGTTAGAGTTGGGAATACCAGTGGTATACCAAGCGATATGCTTACGAGCAATACGGCAACCTGAGTATTCACCATAAAAACCGTATAATTCTTCTAAATGCGCCAATACAATTTTTTTAATCTCACTAACGCTTGGCTGTGCAAGCGTCTCCCCTGTACGCAAAAAATGCTCGATATCACGAAATATCCACGGCTGCCCTTGGGCGGCGCGTCCAATCATTACCGCATCACAACCAGTAAGTTCATAAACACGTTGTGCTTTTTGCGCGCTATCGATATCGCCATTGGCAATGACAGGAATACCAATGCTGTCTTTGACTTCACGTATCAGCTCATAGCGCGCTTCACCTGTATACATGTCCTCACGCGTACGCCCATGAATGGCAATCGCAGTAATGCCAGCTTGTTCTGCTCGCTTTGCAATACGTAAAATGTTTTCACGTCCATTCTCATAGCCCAAGCGTGTTTTTAAGGTGACGGGTGCATCGACAGCATTGACCGCAGCATCTAATAGACGTGCTACTAAGTCCTCATCTTGCAGCAGTGCAGAGCCAGCCAGCTTACGGCAAACCTTTTTAGCAGGACAACCCATATTAATATCAATAATTTGTGCACCATTATCAATCTGATAACGTGCGGCTTCTGCCAACTTATCAGGTTCTGCTCCGGCAATTTGGGCAGAAATAGGCGCAATCTCATTATCAAAATTGGCACGATAGAGGGATTTTTTGCGCGCATAAAGGGCCGTATCAGCGATAATCATCTCACTGACGGCATGACCAGCACCAAAGGATTTACATAATCTGCGAAAAGGATTGTCTGTCACGCCGGCCATCGGTGCGACCATCAGACGGTTTTCAATCGTTAAGCCGCCAATCACAAGTGGCTGCAATAAAGGATGGTCTGAAACAGGCAAAGACAAAGGTAAAACTGGAGAATCAATAGACATAAAAAACGGCTTGATTAGTAATGAAAACAAGCCGTTATTCTAAGGATTCGTACGCGTATTGCAAGTGATTAGCGTGAATAACTTATTTATCAAACACACTACCCTGCTCTAAGGTAATATCATCGTCATGTTCTTGCATACGCCACGGTAGGATATCTGGCGAGATATTGACGAAATGCAGATATTTCTCAAACTGATCGATAATGTCATTAATAATCGACACTGACTCATAACCATATAAGTCATAGGTCTGACCACCACGGCGCAAATACACCTCAGCACGGTAATGATGCTCTTGTGGCAGTTTACTTGCCATATCTTCGGTGTAATAATCAGGAATATCATGCTCTGATAAGCGAACTTCGTACCAGAATTCGACATTATCGCCACTTCTTAATTCTAGAACAGCACGATCATTAACCTCATCATAGTTCACATCAGGCAACCAGCCTGTATCGGCAAACTTTTCAGCCACTTCGTTCATAGAGGTTAGAACTGTGCCTTTGATATAGCCAAGCACTTTATCGCGCGTTGGCTGTTGGGTCATATAATCAATTCGCTCGCGCCAGGCATCTAATTTCAGCAGATGCGGTGGCAAATGATTGTCATTGGCTAAACTTTGATTACGATGACCTTCAATACGTAGCGCACGCCACATGCCAAACGCCGAAATCAGTATAATGATAGCAAAAGGCAGTGCGCTAACAATAGCTGCTGTCTGCAATGCCTCTAACCCACCTGCTACCAGTAAAGCAGCCGCAACCGCCCCTTCAGTCACTACCCAAAACGTACGCTGCCACCACGGCGTATCGGTACGTCCGCCAGCCGCTAATGCATCAATGACTAATGAGCCTGAATCTGATGAGGTGACAAAAAAGGTAATAATCAACAATACCGTCAATGATGAAACAATTTGCGTAAACGGTAAGTTTTCTAACAATTTAAATAATGCAATTGCTTGGTTATTTTGCACCTCAGTAATTAGCGACTCATAACCATCAACCATAATCATATGTAGCGCAGTATCACCAAACACAGAGAACCAGAAGAACGTAAATAAGGTTGGTACCAACATCACACCCAATACAAACTCACGGATGGTACGACCGCGACTAATTTTAGCGATAAATAAGCCAACAAAGGGCGCCCAAGCAATCGTCCATGCAAAGATAAATAGCGTCCAACTACCAATCCAATCACTCGATTGGTACGCTTGCAAGCTAAAGGTACGCTCAACGATATTGCCTAAATAGCTGCCCGTGTTTTCCATAAAGGCATTTAAGATAAAGATGGTTGGACCTACTACAAACACGAAAAGCATTAAGGCGGTTGCTAACAGCATATTTAGAATAGATAGCCGCTTAACGCCTTTGTCCATCCCAGCCAGCACCGATGCCAAAGCTGCTAATGTCACCAGCACAATAATAATAATTTGCACGGTAATACTGACCGGAATCATCTCTGGCAGCAGATAATTTAAACCGGCATTAATTTGCGATACCGAAATCCCTAAGCTGGTCGCTATACCAAACATCGTACCGACAATCGCAAACACATCAACGGTATGCCCGATAGGACCATGGATTCTATCGCCAATTAATGGGTATAGCGTTGAGCGTACCGACAGCGGCAAGCCATGACGGAATGAGAAATACGCTAGCGATATGCCTACCACGCCATAAATTGCCCAGATATGAAAGCCCCAATGAAAATAGGCAATTTGCATTGCTTCTTTGGCGGCCTCAATGGTTTGCGGTGTCGATAACGGTGGACTGGCAAAATGTATCACCGGTTCCGCTACCCCATAGAACAGCAAGGCTATGCCATAACCTGCCGAAAATAGCATCGCAAACCATTCTAAAAACTTATATTCAGCTTCGGCATGGTCAGGCCCCAGCTTAATATTGCCGTAAGGTGAAAATGCCAGATAGATAATAAACATGAGGAATATAGCTACTGCTAACATATAAAACCAACCGAAAGTATCGGTGGTAAATTTCAAAACAGTACCAAATAACGCGCCAGCAGCTTCAGGATTCACTGCCGTGCCGATGACCAATAGCAGCATAATAGCAGCAGCTGGAATAAATACTGGCAGTAAAATGGTGGAACGGTAGGATTTACTCTTCATACAAGTATTCTTATTAACACCAAAAATAGACTTCATATTTATCATAAATCGCTTACAAACCCCAGTAATGCCGCTAATATGTAACATTACTTTAACTTTTACTACATGACTATTACCAAGTAATAAAAAAGGCAACTTGATAGTTGCCTTTTTATAATTATTTAGAACATCGGCTGCTTATAATGTTTTTGCTAAAAAATGCTCTATTTCTTCAATTTCAAGTGTGCAAATTTAAATCCTAAGCGTTGATAATCGCTGCTAATTGCTTCGCGGTCTCAGCAAGCTCTGCATGATCAGCTTGTGTGACGGCATGGCGACCTAATTCATGAATACTTGAGGGAATGAGATGCACGTGGTAATGAAACACAGTTTGCCCCGCCTCGCTACCGTTTAGTTGCATCTGAATAATGCCTTCACGCTTAAACAGCTGACGTTGGGCTTGCATGATTTTTTTAGCAGTCATCAATACTGCAGCTGCGTATTCTGGTTCTAAATCTACTAAATCAACGGCTTTTTGCTTTGGTATAACCAAAACATGTCCTGCTGCTTGCGGCATAATATCCATAAAAGCGAGTGTTTTATCATCTTCATAAACCTTATGATAAGGAATTTCACCCTTTAGCATTTTGGCAAAAATATTATCATCTTGATAAGCGGTTTGTGTATTGGCTGCAGTCATTTCTTATTCCTTAGATTAAAATAGTTATTAATATTAGATAGGTTTCAGTATTACAAGGTAATTTCCGTCACAAAATATAGTGGATGAAATCTGCCTTAAGTACAAGTACCGGATAATCATTGATTCATCTTCAACATCAAAGCCGTCGCTTTGGTTGATGATTAATTTATTGACGGCTCATAGGCGATAAATGTTATATTAATCCCCTCTGTTAATGACCTCACCATTATGGATTTGACTGCCTTGCCAACTCAATTATCAAATAATACAGACATTCATGTCGGGTCTGCTAATAATGCTAGCGAGCAGACACTTGCGGGGAGCAAGCCTCCAGTTACTGACCCAAACGCTATTATCTTGGCGCACGCATTGACTGATAAAACCATCAGTTGGCGTATTCATAACTGTAAAATCAGTAAAAATACGGTTACGCAAGATTTACCATTACCATTTTTATATCACTATGACAGCTTGGACGATGCTATTAAGCAGACGCATCCCTTAACGCCAAAGCTACTGGCACAGTTTAATACGCCAATGGCAGCGCAAGAAGCTGCAAAGCTAATTGGTATCGATGAAGCACTCATATCAAGTCCGTGGCATATCAAAGTCGTTGGCTCATTGGTGGTATTTAGCGAAGCGTTACAACTTGCTGTTCGTTTACATTGGACCAATACTGGCAAAGAGACGCAGCAGATTTATACTCAAAACAAAGATGATGCTATCCTTGCCGCTTTTAAAGAATGGCAGTTTTTTGGTCGTATTGATGTTTTGTATAAAAATGATAAACAGGCTCTGATTAGCGTTGATGAACAAAGCATCGATACAGAAACTAATAAGCCGCTGCCATTGACGATAGAAGCCAGTAATGACTATCAGTACTTGCTAGCGACTCACGCCTTGGTGGTTATTGCCAAACTTGAAGCTGATAAAGCTGAACTCCCTTGGTTTGAAACCGCTATTTTGGAGCGGCTGGCATAAATATTGACCCTCAAGTCTCAGACTATATGGGTTAATAGTTTTCCGTTACTCATATCTAATGGTATGGTAGCTACTTAGTATTATTCACTAGTACTCACTCTCCATAAAAAGCACACTATTAACATCACATTTGAAGGTGAAATTGTTAATACATCTCGCCTACTCGTAAGGAATATCACATGGATTATAATTCAAAAACCTCTACCGGCGGTCGTAATATGGCTGGTGCGCGTGCGCTTTGGCGTGCAACTGGCATGACTGATGGCGACTTTGGCAAGCCTATTATTGCCATTGCCAACTCATTTACTCAGTTTGTACCCGGTCATGTGCATCTTAAAGATTTGGGCCAAATGGTCGCACGCGAGATTGAAAAAGCGGGTGGCGTGGCAAAAGAGTTTAATACCATTGCGGTCGATGACGGTATTGCGATGGGTCATAGCGGTATGTTGTATTCACTACCGAGTCGTGATTTGATTGCGGATTCTGTGGAATACATGGTTAATGCTCACTGCGCTGATGCGCTAGTCTGTATCTCTAACTGCGATAAAATCACTCCAGGTATGTTGATGGCAGCCATGCGCCTAAATATTCCGGTGGTCTTTATTTCAGGTGGCCCAATGGAAGCGGGTAAAATTATCGCCAGTACGGTTGCACACAGTCATAATAATGACGGCGGCAGCGATGCGCAAAGTGTTGATAGTAAAGGTAATGCCATTCGCAAGCTTGATTTAGTCGATGCGATGATGGACGCTGCTGATGACAGCATTAGTGATGAAGATGTCGCCGCTATTGAAGCCTCAGCGTGTCCTACTTGTGGCTCATGCTCTGGTATGTTCACTGCCAACTCGATGAACTGCTTGACCGAAGCATTAGGATTGGCATTACCGGGTAATGGTTCGCTTTTAGCCACTCATTCGCTACGTCGCGAGTTATTCTTAGAAGCAGGTCGTACGATTGTCGATCTTGCTAAACGCCGCTATGAGCAAGACGATGACTCAGTACTACCGCGCTCTATCGCTACTAAAGCTGCCTTTGAAAATGCCATGACTTTAGACATCGCCATGGGCGGCTCGACCAATACTATTTTGCACTTATTGGCAGCAGCTAATGAAGCCGAAGTCGACTTTAAAATGCATGACATTGACCGTTTAAGTCGCGGTGTACCTTGTTTGGCTAAGGTTGCCCCTGCTTCACAAAAATATCATATGGAAGATGTGCATCGTGCTGGCGGTGTCTTTGCGCTATTGGCCGAGCTTGACCGTGCTGGGTTGTTGCATACCGATTTGCCGACTATCCATAGCGCGACGATGAAAGAAGCGATTGATAAATGGGATATTATGAATCCTGACAATCTTGAAGCACGTGCACGCTATATCGCAGCGCCTGGTGGCGTACGTACTACTGAGGCATTTTCGCAATCAAAAGAATGGTCAAATCTGGATGTCAACCGTGAATCCGGCTGTATTCGTAGTACCCAGCATGCCTATTCAACCGATGGTGGTCTTGCGGTTCTATACGGTAATATTGCTGAGCGTGGCTGTGTGGTCAAAACTGCCGGCGTCGATGACAGCATTTTAGTATTCACCGGACGCGCGCGTTTATTTGAATCACAAGATGATGCTGTCGCTGCGGTACTTGATGATCAAATCGTGGCAGGCGACGTGGTCATCATCCGCTATGAAGGTCCTAAAGGTGGTCCTGGTATGCAAGAGATGCTTTATCCGACGACTTACCTAAAATCTAAAGGTTTGGGTAAAGAGTGCGCACTACTAACTGATGGTCGCTTCTCTGGCGGTACTTCGGGCTTATCAATTGGTCATGCCAGCCCTGAAGCGGCTGAAGGTGGCGCGATTGGCTTAGTACAAGAAGGCGATACTATTCATATTGATATCCCGAACCGTACGATTAATATGCAGGTTAGCGATGCTGAGTTAGCAGCACGTCGCGAAGAGATGAAGTCTCGTGGTAGTAAAGCATGGAAACCGGTTAACCGTGAACGTCATGTATCACCTGCTCTACGTGCCTATGCAGCGATGACCACCAGTGCCGATACTGGTGCGGTACGTGATGTCAGTCAAGTTGAACGTTAGAACAATCGTCATTTTATAATTATTGTTTTGCTGCATATAAATACTAAATAAAAAAGTCTGCCTTGAGCAGGCTTTTTTTCACCAAAAAACAACGCATTTTTCCATCTAAGCACTATCTGATAACGTTTTTTTGCGGTATTCAGATTTTTTTACCGTCATTATAAACGGCTATTGAATATCAATTCTTGTTAGCCTTTTAAAATAAATATAACAGCGTGCATCAACCTTATGATTGAAAATTACAATTTATTCTTATTGGTCTGCGGCATTGCCTTTGTGTTTGGCGCACTATTCCCGATTCTTTTTAAACGCACACCCATCTCCTTGCCCATGCTGCAATTAAGCTTTGGTTTGCTGATGGGCTATTTTTGGACGAGCTTAGCATTTTTGAACCCTATCGATAATGGACTGATTATCGAAAAGCTGACCGAAATTGTAGTATTGGTTTCTTTAGTAGGTGCGGGTATTAAGATTGATACTAAGCTGTCTTGGCGCTTATGGCGTCCAACGATGCGTCTACTCCTGATTACCATGCCCATCGGTATTTTTGCCATGGCGGTCTTAGGTTATTATGCCTTTGGTATGACAATAGGCGCTGCGATTTTGTTGGGTGCAGTCCTTGCCCCGACCGACCCTGTTTTAGCTTCTAGCATTCAAGTTGGACCGCCTAATACCGGCGGCGAAGACACACCGCGCTTTACCTTAACCTCAGAAGCAGGGTTGAATGATGGGCTAGCCTTCCCTTTTGTTTATCTGGCGATTAAGATTGCAGAAGCCTATGGTGAAGGGCAGCGTTTTACAGGGGAGATGCTGTGGTCATGGTTTACCCATGATGTGTTATGGAAGATAGGCGCTGGGCTATTGGTCGGTATTGTCGTTGGTAAAGTCATGGCAAAGCTGGTGTTCTCAAAGTACAGCCGCGAGACAACGATGTCTCAAGGCTATGTTGTTATTGCCCTTACCTTGATGGCCTATGGCTTAGCAGAATATGTCCACAGTTATGGTTTTATCGCGGTATTTGTTGCCGCATTTGCCTTTCGCCGTTCAGAATGTGAGCATAGCTACCACCATAAACTGCATGATTTTGCCGAGCAGTCAGAAGGCTTATTGATGTCATTAGTACTCGTTATTTTCGGTATGTTTCTTGGGCAAGGTCTGCAAGCTGGCGTTGAGCTGACATGGCGCGTTTATATCGTCAGCTTTACTTTTTTACTGCTAATTCGTCCGCTTGGCGGATTCATTGCTTTATCAGGACTGAACCTACCACGTACTGAAAAATACGCCATATCAGCACTGGGTATCCGCGGCATCGGTACTCTTTATTACTTATCCTATGCACTCAACCAAGGGTTCTTTAACGATGAAGACGCCCTCAAACTTTGGATAGTATGCTCCATTGTGATTTTAGCGTCTATTTTTATCCATGGTTTAACGGCAAAACAGCTGCTTAAAATGACGCCGAATAAAAGGCTTGCATGGCATGAATAGCATATTTAATCAAAAAAATAGCTATTTATAACCTATTAATATTGACTAAACCTTCTCATCAATCAATCCTAATACCGCTTCCGTCAGCGCAAACTGGCGGATATCATTGAGCATGGTCACATCAAAATTATGGATAAAGGCAAACGATAACTGCCGCTCAGGGTCGCACCACGCGACCGAACCGTTATAACCCATATGACCAAAACTTTGCGGCGCACAAGATTTTGCATTTTGAGTATTTTCCTCAGAACTCTCATCATTACAAATACTAAAGCGGCGATGATAACCCAAACGCCAATCCATATGGGCTGGCATGACAGCATCCATACCCGTCACTTGCGGCGTTGATAGCTCTTTAAATGTTGCCTCATCAATCAGGGTTTTGCCTTGCCATACGCCACCATTAGCTAGCATCGCATAAATCGTTGCCATAGCTTGTGCTGATGCGACGCCATTAGCAGCAGGGATAGTCGCCTGTAAGGTTTGCGGCTGGTAATAATCAATCGGCTCTTTGCTAGCAAGTAACAGAGCTGCTTTATAGTTTTTAAGATTCAGCTGACTGTTATTAAAGTATAAGCGATTGATTTGCGCCGTATCTAAATCTGCTACATTTGCTTGTTTTTGCCAACAAGCATAGCTTGGTAAATGACGATAAGTCTGCAAGGTATTAGCAGAATCTGGTTTTAATACTGGTTTATGACGACGGGCACGTGGCTGCGGCTGTGTACTTTCTTGTACTTCTTCTGGCGCGTCCTCTAGAATTTTGAAGTTTTTAACCAAGCGCGCGACTTTGTTGAGTTGATTGTCTGGTACCCCAAAATAGCAGCTGTCAGCAATACCTAACGGCTCTGTTAGATAATGGCGTAATGCTTGAGCTAATGGCATAGCAGCAACCGCTTCTATCACACCGCCCAATACCCAACCATAAACCAAAGCACTGTAGGCACTGCCATATAACTCAGCTTGTTCAGGTGCGGTTATCGGCATCGAAGCAATTTTTTCTAACATGACATTCCAATCAAGCACCGTTTTATTATCAACATCGATACTTTGAATTGAAAATAGATTGGCTTGATGTGACATTACGCTACGTAAAGTGACCTTGTGCTTTCCCTGCTCAGAAAAAGCTGGCCAATAATAAGCAATCGGTGTGTCATAGTTGAGCATTTTTTGCGATACCAAGACATGAACCAGTGTCGCTAAAATGCCTTTGCCCGTAGAAAAATTAAGCGACAACGTATCAGTACTCCATGACGATTCTGCCCGTGCCATACCGACACTCGCCTGCGCGATACACCTACCAGCTTGGTAAACCACCAACGCGCCACCGGCTGGCGCATCATCTAACTGTAAATCCGCTAATAACTGCTGTAGACGATGTTGGATATTAGGGTTAATAGCTATATTGGGACTTTGACCGTCACTCTTGTCATTATTTGTCATGAATTTCTCGCTTTACTTATAGAAAAATAGATTACCTGCTCATAAAAAAGGCCACCCATTGGTCGCCTTTTTTATTACTCAGTTTGCTACTCAATAATACTTATGCTTTAGCGCGGCACTAACAAACGATTATGAACTTCTTCTTCAAGCTTAGTCAAACCATGACTGCGGCCTCGTTCCATTGCGGTATCCATTTTACGTCCACGTAACCAGCCAGCTCGTAGTGCTATGGCAGCACCAGCACGATTACCAGAACCGCAATGCATGGCGATTTTTTTGCCATGATATTGACGTAGTATATTATCAAATGCCAGTATTTTTAACTGCTTTAAATCAGCAGCGCCGCTGATGGGCAGCTGCTCATAATGCATACCTGCGTGCTCAACAGCAGCTTTTTCATCAAAGCTTAGCTCATCGTCAGGTTGTAAGTTAAATACCAACTCGACCCCAGCTGCCGCCAATGCCGCCACCTTTTCTTCATCAAGCGCCCCACATACAATGGTATTATCATCAGGACGAAAATATGGTTCAAATATGCTGGCAAGGTTAATGCCATTATCGGTAGCGCTCTCAGTAGTAATGTCCGTACTGACAGCATCAGCATTAACACCTTCACTGTGAGCATCATTGACCGATTCTGTTACCGTAGCTAAGTGCTCAGAAGGAGCGGTGCTTGTCGCATTTTCATGTAAAGTCATAAGGATAAATGTATTCGTTAGCAATGGTTTTAATATAAAAGCGATATGTTACTTCTCTGCATCCTGCAAGGTAATCACACCTGCAAGATGCGGTTTGTCATTTTTTGCACTGAACAAGCCAAATTGGCAAGTATCTTCTTTGCCTTCTAATTGAGCAAGTGGCTCGGCGATAAGCTCCACTTCAGACGGTAAGAAAATTGGCAGCTTAAATGACACCTCAACCGTACAAGCATCAGGTAGCTCACCCATCATTGCCAAACACTTAGCTTTTGACCACATACCGTGAGCAATAGCTTTTGGAAAACCAAAGGCACGCGCTGATAATGGATGCAAATGAATGAGATTAAAGTCCCCAGAAACAAACGCATAACGACGACCGATATCTTCTGGCACTTCAAAAATACTGTGTACGCCCTCTTTATTAATAGCTGGCTTGACGGTCACTGGACGCGGCGTGCTTTTTCTATCTTTACTGGTGGCAGGTTTTTTGCCACGTGATAGATAAGTCGACGTGCCTTCCCAAATAATTTCATCCGCTGATTTTATCGTAGTGACAAAGTCAAACTGCTGACCTTGGGCATGGTCACGTAAATTATCGAACATCACTGACATCGCAACCGTTTCACTCTCACCAATAGCACGATACTGGGTCACACTGTTATCGACGTGTACTAATCCTAGCATAGCAAACGGAAATGGTTCTTTAACCATCATATTCATCTGTAACGCCTGTGACAGTACCGAAAAATACGTGATTGGTACATTTCCATTGTCTGCAAAACCACAAATCTTACGATAGTCGTCAAGATTGCTTTGGTCAATATGTAAATCGTCTACATAATAAGTCGCTTGCGGTAACTCGTCGCGGCTGACTTTACCATTATTACCGATAGGTAATAGGCTTTTGACAATATTGGCATAGGTGGTATGTGCTTTTGGCAACGCGTCATAATGTTTGTCTGACATAATAAATCCTAAGTAAGGCTTGAGCAGTTTTTTGGTGGTAGTAAATATACTATGAAGTGATTGGTTAAAATATAGGATAAGACCATAAAACAGGCGCAACGTTCTTTGGCTTATTATTACTGTGTTTTTATCATAAAAAAGCCACCCTTGGGCAGCTTTATTACAATTTATCAGCGATTTTTCGTAAGCATATGTGAGCTAATTTCAATAACTCATTTAATAAAGGCGATTAACGACCAGTTTTATGGCTCACATAGCCTTCATTGTTATTGCCATTATCGTGATGACTGTCATCTGATATCAGGACAATTATGCACCCAATAAACTTTGACCACAAACACGAACGGTGTTGCCATTTAGACCACCAGAAGCAGGTGATGCAAACCATGCGATGGTTTCTGCCACGTCTACTGGTAAGCCACCTTGGCTCATTGAGTTCATACGGCGACCAGCTTCACGAATGGCAAATGGAATCGCTTCAGTCATTTGTGTTTCGATGAATCCTGGTGCAACCGCATTGATCGTCATGCCTTTTGCATTGTCTTCTAACTGCTTAGCGGTGGCATTTACCAAACCAATAACACCAGCTTTGGACGTGGCATAGTTGGTTTGACCCAAGTTGCCAGCGATACCGGAGATTGATGACACACACACAATACGAGCGTTTTCTTTTAATACGTCATTATCAAGTAAATAACGGTTCAGCTTAGCGATACTGCCCAAGTTGATATTGATAACCATATCCCACTTTTGCTCATCCATGTTTGCCAGTGTTTTATCACGGGTGATACCAGCATTATGAATCACTGAATCCAAACCACCACGCTTTTGCGCAGCTTCTGCAATTTCTTTGCCAGCGTCATCGCTAGTAATGTCAACTGTTAGAACAGAACCACTGATTTCGCTAGCAACTTTTTGCAAATCTGCTTGCTGCTGAGGTACATCTAAACAGATAACATGCGCGCCTTCACGAGCCAATACACGGGCAATCGCTTCGCCAATACCGCGACTT
The DNA here is from genome assembly GCF_965118485.1 of Psychrobacter glacincola. Classification (GTDB taxonomy): domain Bacteria; phylum Pseudomonadota; class Gammaproteobacteria; order Pseudomonadales; family Moraxellaceae; genus Psychrobacter; species Psychrobacter glacincola_D. Next base: position 29,123 of record NZ_CBCPJH010000036.1, read on the forward strand.
GCACCAGTGACTAGCATGGTTTTGCCACCTAATGGCTGGTTCCAATCGACATCGACATTAGCGCCGTTACTGACACGTACGACCTGTCCTGATACATAAGCTGAACGAGCTGAGGTAAAGAAGCGTAGCGTTGAATCCAGATTCTGCTCAGCGCCTTCTGCAACATAGATAAGCTGTGCTGTGATACCACGTTTAAACTCTTTACCAACCGATTTTACAAAGCCTTCAAGGGCACGCTGCGCCAATGCTGCTTCGATATCTGTTAAGGCTTCTGGTGGACGACCAATCACAATTACTCGACCTGACTTTTCAACACGGCGGGCGACACTATGAAAGAACTCATATACTTGCTTAAGCTCATCAGCATTGCTGATATTACTAGCATCAAACAATAAAACTTTGAATTTCTCATCACTGCCAGTATTGGCTTTGGCTTTAACGCCTGCATCAGATAAAGTATCTTTTACGTTATCACCACTGTTTACAAAGACTTCAGTATGCAGCTCTGACAAAATACGAGCCACTGACGCACTGACTGCTTTATCGTCGCCACTAGCACGCCCAATCAGTACGCTACCACGTACCAAAGGCTGTCCACTATCAAAGCGATCAAGATCTACAGGCATTGGTAAGCCTAGGTTCTTTGCAACTTTTTTACCAATAGACGATTGAACAAAATCACCATAACGGTCTGACATAAGATAATCCTTTAGTTGATGAGTAAAATATTAACGAATAAAAATGCAAAGTATTTATTATAGAATATGGGCGCACTACACTCATTATTCAGTGCCATGAGCATATATTAATAACAAATACCTAGTAAATAAATAATTAGTAAATGGCTTAAAAATGGCCTTAACTATACACATCCACGCCAAACAAGTCCAAAAATCCCTAATGTCTATAACGATATGTAGACAAGCCAGTATACAAGACGATAGCTTTCTCTAGCATTAAAGGCTTTTTGTTTGTGCTAAAATAAGACCTATAAGTTATGGCAAACGCATTTATTGATAACAATATATTATCAAATTCGCTGTTATGCAACGCTTTAAAGCAGTCTATAGCGTTCATATTTATGGCTGGCAACGCTGCAATGTCTATAGTTAAGCGTCACATCGTTTGCTAAAGATATACAGTAAGGCTATAAAAAGCCTCTTATGCTCTATAACGATGGTCTGTAGTATATAGCGCAATAAATACTAGTACCTATAAGTAATACACGTAGTACCTAATAATTTTTTAGGTGATTTTAGAATAATGACTCTCATTATTTAACTATTTTTTTGACAACTTCGCTTTTCTACCCATACTTTTTAAGGATAATATTATGAGTAACAAAAACAATCATTCAGATAGTCCTGTTATCGAAACTACTGTCGTAAAAGCCAGTGAAGCAAAGAGCAAAGAGTCTGCTGCTGATAAAGCAGCTACTGACGCAAAAAAGACAGACACCAAAGCAGTAGAGCCAAAAGCTGACAGTGCTAAAAAAGAAACCGTAGCAAAAGATAGTAAAACGACTGCGACTAAAGACGATAGCGCTACTAAAGAAAGCAGCGATAAGAAAGAAGCGGCCAACAAGTCTGATGCAGCCCCTACTAAGAAAGCAAGTACTGTGGCTAAAAAAGCTAGCACGACTAAGCTTAGCTCAGGTCAGAACCGCGTAGCTATCCTAGGCGGCAACCGTATCCCATTTGCACGCTCAAACGGTGCTTATGCTGACGTCAGCAATACTGATATGCTAACCGCTGCCTTAGACGGCTTGGTTGAGCGTTATAACTTGCAAGACGAAAAAATTGGTGAAGTCGTTGCTGGTGCAGTGATGAAACTGAGCCGCGATATCAACTTGACTCGTGAAGCGACTCTAAATACAGCGCTTAACCCACATACACCAACCTATGATATCTCTCAAGCTTGTGGTACTGGCTTGCAAGCGACGTTCGCTTCTGCTAATAAAATCGCCCTTGGTATCATTGATTCAGCCATTACTGGCGGTGTTGATACCACCTCTGATGCGCCTATCGCGGTTGGTGATGGCTTACGTAAAGTATTGATTAAATTGGGAGCAGCTAAAGACAATAAACAACGTCTAAAAGCGCTAATGGGTCTAAATCCAAAAGATTTACTGGATACGCCGCAAAATGGTGAGCCGCGTACTGGTTTATCAATGGGTGATCATCAAGCGATTACTACGCTTGAATGGAACATCAGTCGTGAAGCACAAGATGAGCTTGCTTTTACTAGCCATCAAAATCTAGCACGTGCTTATGATGAAGGTTTCTTTGATGACCTAATCACTCCATATAAAGGTCTGACTCGCGATAACAACTTGCGTCCAGATACTACTTTAGAAAAGCTTGCCAAGCTAAAGCCAGTGTTTGGTAAAAAGAATGCCAAACCAACCATGACTGCCGCTAACTCTACCCCGCTAACAGATGGTGCATCTTGTATTCTATTAGGTACTGATGAGTGGGCTGCTGAACATGGTCTAAAACCATTAGCGTATATTGTTCACCAAGAAACAGCCGCTGTCGACTTCATTGGTAAATCTGGTGATACAGAAGGTTTATTAATGGCGCCAGCTTATGCGGTACCGCGTATGCTTGAGCGTGCAGGTCTAACGCTACAAGATTTCGATTTTTATGAAATCCATGAAGCTTTTGCCTCACAAGTATTATCAACGCTTGCTGCATGGGAAGATGAGAAATTCTGTGAAGAGCGTTTAGGTCTTGATGCACCACTAGGCTCTATTGATCGTAGCAAGCTAAACGTCAACGGCTCATCACTTGCTGCAGGTCATCCATTTGCGGCAACGGGTGGTCGTATCCTAGCTACCGCTGCTAAATTACTGGATCAAAAAGGCTCAGGTCGTGCGCTGATTTCTATCTGCGCAGCTGGCGGTCAAGGTGTGACTTGTATCCTAGAAAAATAGTAACTTAAGAACTTAGCTTGTAAGATTGGCTAATTCTTAAAATACCCTTTAATCTATAGATTAGAGGGTATTTTTTTGTCCCTATAAAACTGCTCTACTCTATGAAAATAATCATAAAACCCGCCCTATGCATAGCATTTAGACATGTTATGCTAAAGTAAATAGCAAAGATTGATAAAACAATACTA